>NZ_JBGKFB010000001.1:1312500-2031860 GCF_041333735.1 Veillonella sp. | reverse complement strand
ATATGATTAATGAGATACTACCAGTTAAAAGAATTATGTTTAGTCTAACTACATATGGTTAATGAGATACTACCAGTTAAAAGAATTATGTTTAGTCTAACTATATATGATTAATGAGATACTACCAGTTAAAAGTATTATATTTAGTCTAGAAATGCAAAAAACTACCAGTTAATTTCACGTTGTAGTAGATCGATCTCCTGTTATTGAAAATCGGTTTACAAAACAACATGACAACTGGTAGTTTTAAATTTAATTAGAAATAATTATTTTTAACTGGTAGTATCTCAAAAAGGGTATATATGAGATGCCTGAAATTATTTTTAACTGGTAGTATTTACATTTCATCATGGTCTTTAATGAGACCAGCTTTTTTCTTTTTCCAATAGGAGTAGTAGAATGGCAAGATCACGATACAACCGCCTAGACCCCATAGTAATTGGTTGGTTTGAGCTTGAGCGAGCATCCATAGGGATGTGCCGATAGCAATAACTGGGATTAAATAGCCACCAGGAATTGTGTAAGACCGAGCTTTGTCTGCCCATTTACGACGGAAGATAATAACAGCCAAACATGTTGGTAGGTATTGTGTAAAACGAGATACTGCACTGATGGCTGCTAGTGTAGTAAAGGATCCAGACCATGCAAGTAATACACTGGCAATAGCAGTAACAATAGCTGCAACATATGGTGCATTGTAACGATTACGTTTAGCTAGAGCACTTGGTAACATACCGTCTTCAGCCATAGAGGTAGCCACTCGAGGTGCATAGTAAGCCTCCGCAAAGTTGATACCACCCATAGAAATCAGTGTTCCTACTAATACAACGTACATACCGATAGGACCTACAATTACGTTAAAAGCATCTTGAACTGGTGCTTTTGTATTAGCCAAGTCAGAGCCGAGTACACCGATAGATACGGCGAGGATTGCCATATATAGAACGGACACGAGAAGCATACACATGATAATAGCTCGTGGTAAATTCTTCTTAGGGTTTTTCATATCCTCTGCAGCAATGGCAATAACTTCAAATCCTGTATAGGCAAAGAATAGAAGAACTGCTGCTTGAGCAAATGATCCATCCACATAAGTATCTTGTGGGAAGACTGGCGTAAAGTTAGCTCCATTTATAAAGAAAATGCCAATTGCAATGAATAGGGCAAGAGGAACTAACTTAGAAATAGTGATTAAGTTGTTAACGAATTTTGATACGTTAACACCAAAGATATTTACAATGGTAAGACCTACAATCAAGATAAATGAAATAACATCTTTTGCAAAATCACCACTTAACGCCGGTACTGCGGCACCTAATGCTGTAGCAAAGCCAACGGCCATGGCCGCCCAAGCAATAACGGTTACAATCCATTTTAGAACGCCTACTTCAAAGGCCCAAAAGTCACCTAATGCATGTTTTGCATATAGGTAAGGTCCGCCATTACGTGTAAATAAGCTTGCCGCTTCAGCAAAGCAAAGGGCGATACAGCCTGCAATAACGGCATCAAATAATAGGACGCCTAAACTAGCGGAACCAATGATAGAATATGCTTTGTTTGGTAGTAGGAAAATACCTGTCCCTACAATACCATTGATGCCTAGGAGTACAATACTCCAAAAGCCAAATTTTCCTGTTTCTTTCATACTAAAACCTTCCTACTATTTAGTTATATTTTCTCGAGCTGCTGTTACAAAGGCAGCAAATAAGCGTTTTGCATTCTCATCTGTTTCAGACATCATTTCTGGATGGAATTGACAAGCTACTAACCAAGGATAGGAGGAGTCTTCTAAACCTTCTACAGTACCATCCTTAGCTCTTGCTACTACTTGTAAACCTTTACCAACATGTTTTACTGTTTGATGATGGTGAGAATTTGTAATCCATGTGGAGCGACCAATAGCACTAGCAAGCTTAGATTCAAACTCGATATCTACTGTATGTGTACCTAATGCAGGGGTTTGATTTTGTGAATGTTTTATCGTACAGTTTTCGTCATACTTTAAATCTTGGTATAGAGAACCACCACGATATACATTTAAAATTTGAATGCCTCGGCAAATACAAAAGATAGGAATTTGTTTTTCTTCCGCTGCTTTCAATAATGCAAAATCGAATTGATCTCGTTCAGGGAATACATCGCCTAGACCTTGCAATGGTTCCTCACCGTAATTCAGTGGAGATACGTCATGGCCACCAGATAATAATAAGGCGTCAAGTTTTGCAACCGTTTCACGGGCTACGTCGAGATTTTTTGTAAATGGAATGATAACTGGAATGCCACCAGCCTCTTCGATAGAGCGTGGATAATCATGGTTTACATAAGAACGTAATAAATCTACGTAGGCACCGCCGTTATCTCGTAAGATATTGCCAGATACACCGATGAATGGTTTTGTCATAATATCACCTCGTATGTGTAAAAATTTGTACAATTAGTATAGTTTAAGTATATCAAATAATTGTGAATAAATAATACTACTATTGCAATTAATTATAAAACTTATACATTCTAAAATATGTTAACATTGTTACATTTTATAAAATTCATATTAGTTTTATAGGGATAATTATATTCGGTTTTATAGGGATAATTATATTCGTATATGTTTTGTTAAAAACATGGTATGATAGATTACGAATAAACTGTACGGGAGGTTTACTATGGTTTTTCTTACATCCTTACAGAGCATCATACCTATTGTATTGCTGATCTCGCTAGGATATATATTAAAAGGGCGAGGGATGTTTCATCCCATATTTAGTGGTAATCTATCTAGATTTATCATGTCTGTTGCGTTACCAGCCGGTGTATTTGTATCGGTATTGCATCATCTACATACATCGGATTTATGGGACCTTCGATATGGGATGCTAGCCGTTACATTAACCTATGTAATTGCATATATCGTTGCTTTCATCATGATGAAAGTACTAAAAGTACCTCGAGGTAGGCGTGGCATTTTTATCAATATGGTCGTTAATGATAACTGCTTGTTCATTGGATTGCCAGTGCAAATTGCACTCTTTGGCCAAGATGCGCTGCCATATTTCTTGTTATATTATATCGGTAACACGATTTCCGTATGGATGGTAGGGGTATTCCTTATAGAACTAGATCCGCTGCCCAATGCCGAATTAGGTTTCAATAATAACAAAGTTGATAGTATAAATAATAGCAAAGTAGCTACAGAAACAAAGCGGAAACAGTTTAAATTTGATTTGAAGAAGTTATTACCTCCACCATTACTAGGCTTCTTTGTAGCATTGATATTCTTATTCTTTGAAATTCCTTTACCTTCAATTTTGCATACTACCTTGAATTATTTAGGCGATATGGTAACACCATTATCTTTGATTTATATTGGTATTGTACTTCATGATGCAGGGCTTAAAAGTATGAGTCTCAATAAAGATTCCATTGGTGGTATTATCGGTCGTTTTGTAATATCACCGATTATCATGTTCTGTGTCATTCTGGGCTTGCAATATGGCGCAGGTATCGTCCTAGAACCAATAGCAATCATTACCTTTGTTGTACAATCGGCGGGTCCCGTTATTGCAGTATTACCAATCGTAGCCAATGAATCGAAATCTGACTTGTCATTTGCTACAGGACTTGTCATGATTAGTACAATACTATTTGTGGTAGCTATACCAATTATTATGGAAATCCTAACTATGATAGGCATAACAGCATAAACTAAAAGGTCTGACTAATATAGTCAGACCTTTTTTTCCTATATTTTTTCTACACAAGTGAAATTGATAAAATATAAACTAAGTGTTAAAATTATAAACAAATGTATGTGTTTAAGGAGAGAGATATGATGCTAAGACGTTTGTTATTGTTGAGTTGTATTGGGTTTATAGGGACTATAGGCGTATCTCAGGCCATTGATGTTAATATTCCTGGGGCTCGCCCAGATATTGGGAAAGAAGCGTATCAAGAATATCGTATTCAAGGAGAAGTTGCTAAGAAGGTTGATGACTTCCAAGAGTCTGAGGTTAAAAAATGGGCACAACATGAGCCAAATTATGATAATGAAAAATTAGGTGATGATATTTATGTAGTACAAGAATTGACTAGAGCAATACATCATTCTAGGAGTGTATATATTATTACAGAAAATGGGGCTGATATTAAATTTACAGGCTCAAAAGAAAGTATAGTAGGTTGGTCTATTGATCCTAAACATATGGATAAGTCTACTATTAAGAGTGTTGGAGGAACTATTAGCGCCGTATCTGATTTTAGATATGAAACAAGACAACAGCCTAAAGGTTCTAAATGGGAAGATACAAATATAGAGTATACTGATTTAAATAAATCTCTTTTACAGAATACTTTGAATGAGAGATTAGAAAAGCGAAAAGACTCAGTTCGATTTGTAGATGGTGATGTATTTACTTATCCTGGACTTGAAAAAGCAACGTGGGATGTAATAGGCTTTGATGATCATTTGGTTGTGGGGACAATCAATTTTACATTACCTAAAACACCTAATCTTTCTTATCATATTGGTCAATCTCTTAATAAAGATATTATAAAAAATTATATTAAAGATGATACTCAACGTTCTATCTCAGATACAATGGGACCTTTGGCTAATTTTGTTTTACCTTCTATTAAGCCGGCTAGTGATGTGTTAGCATATACTGATCCTGTTCATTTGGGACCTTATACATTTAGGGTATTAAAAAATAGTAAATTCAAGAAACATGAGGTTATAGGCCCAGCTGAATATGATGTTTATATGTCTGGACGTATTAAAGCTGTATTTGGTAAGCAACCATTTATAGAAGGTGCTAGTGTTGAAAAACAAAATATTTTATATAGTTACTTAAGAACTGTTGTTAAAAAATATGGTTTAAAAGGTCATAAGCGATTACAATATGCTACAGTTTGGAACAATGGTATTCCAGCTTTATACTTTGAAGCTAACAAGGAAAATGCAACACTATTTGGTATGGTTTTGTATGATAATCAGTATGTTTATACGTATTATTTACACAAACCTGATGATGTTCACGTAAGTAACTATAAATTGCGAGATGTTATTCAATATGTAGCTGCTAAACATAGTAAAGCTTGGAATGATAAAGCTTTTGTGGGAATCGGCATTTCACCTGTAATGTTAGATGTGATACAAACAAATCCTACTATTAGGGATATTGTGAAAGATAAAAAAGCACATAATGATAAGAAGTAATACTATAAAAAGATAGCGTAAAGTGAGTGGCATAAAAAAGAGGTTTAACACATATGTGTTAAACCTCTTTAAGTTATTATCTAAAGAATCTACCTATGAGTGGCATGCTTGCGCCATCATTTTTATTAAGTCCTTTTAAAAGAACCATGATAATAACGTAGAGCAATAAGCCTTCGATACCTGTGAGTATGAAGTTAACCCACATTGGTAAGATATCTGTTAAGTAGTGGTAACTCATAAAGATGAGTATACCCATGACACCGGCACTGACCACATTTTTCCATAGAAGGGAAATATCGAGGAAGTAGCCTGTGTATTTTTTGATGTAAATCAAGTTGAGTAACGCTGCAAAGCCAATATCAGCAACGGTTGCCCAAGCGGCACCGCCGATACCAAGCCATGGGATGGCCGTTAGTGTCCAGTTCAGGATGACTTTGATTACTAACGCAATACCCATATTAATTACAGGAATACGCGGTTTGTTAAGACCTTGTAAGATACCTGTTGTTACTTGGTGTACACCGAGGAAGAAGATAGAGAACGCAGTGATTTGCGTAGCTAATTCTGCCTTAGGTGCATTATAAATCAAGGTAACTGTTGGGGCAGCAAGTACATATAATAGTACCGTAAATGGTACAGTAGCCATAAATGTTAATCTCATGGAGCCCGAGGTACGTTCATAAATACCTTGATGATCGCGTTTTGCAAAGGCATGAGAGATAGCTGGTACAATGCTTGTTGCAAGGGCTGCTGTAATGATGGTAGCCAAGTTGATGAGCGGAACTGCCATACCTGTAAGATAACCGAACAGTTCTGTTACTTCATTCATCGGGAAACCAGCATCTAAGAGTCGACGTGGTACGATGAGCAAATCGAGGTTAGCTGTTAATGGCAACATGATACTTGCTAAGGAAATTGGAATGGACAATGTTAAGAGTCGTGACAAAATTTCTTTAGCTGATTCACGGGGCCCATCGTAGCTTTCACCAGTACTACTTGCCTTAGGCAATTTATAGTAATAGTACAAGAGCACTAGAAAGGCACCAAAGGCACCGACACCAGCACCTAAGCTAGCACCACCTGCAGCAGCCGGTAGACCATAAGGCAACAAGATAGCTGCAGCACCGAGCATGACGATAACACGTAACAGTTGTTCTACGATTTGGCTGACCGCCGTTGGCGTCATCATTTCATAGCCTTGGATATACCCGCGGAAGCAGGAAATCCACGTTACAAAGAATACTGCCGGAGCGAGCGCGATGATAGAGTAGTAGGCACGGCTTTCAGCAATGAGTCCACTAGAGATTAGCCAATCTGCACCAAAGTACATGGCAAGACTGGCGATAAAGCCTGTAATGGTTAACATTGTAAAAGATATATTGAATACTCTCTTAGCACCACCAAAGTCGTGTAAGGCTAATCGTTCTGCCGTCAAAATAGAGATGGCAATCGGCACACCTGCGCTCGAAATTTGTAATAGTAACAAATAGATAGGAAAGGCCATCTGGTAGATACCGATGCCTTCACCACCCAAGATGCGGGATAGAAGAATCCAGTTAATACTACCGATGGCTTTCACTACGAAACCGGCAATGGTTAAAATTAAGGTTCCTTTTAAAAATCCACTAGCCATTGATTATAGTTTGTTGGAAGAACCCAATACATTTTTAATTTTGTGAGCTACCATGCCTTTAATAGCATCACGAGCTGGTCCTAAGTATTTACGAGGGTCAAATTCAGATGGGTTTTGAGCCAAGTATTCACGTACGGATGCAGTCATAGCAAGACGAAGGTCTGTATCGATGTTGATTTTGCAAACTGCCATTTGAGCTGCTTTGCGAAGCATTTCTTCAGGTACGCCTTGTGCACCAGGAATGTTGCCACCAAATTCGTTACATTTTGCTACGAATTCAGGCAATACGGAGGATGCGCCATGCAATACGATAGGGAAGTCAGGCAACAATTCGCCAACTTTTTTCAAACGATCGAAGTCGAGGTAAGGGTCGCCTTTGAATTTGTAAGCGCCGTGGCTAGTACCAATAGCAATTGCTAAGGAGTCTACGCCTGTAAGATGTACGAATTCAGCTGCTTGTTCTGGGTCAGTGAAACGAGCATCTGCATCAGATACATTTACATCATCTTCTACGCCAGCCAAACGGCCCAATTCTGCTTCGACTACAACGCCATGAGCGTGAGCATATTCAACAACTTGTTTAGTAATTTTTACGTTTTCATCAAAGTCATGATGAGATGCGTCGATCATAACAGATGTGAAACCACCATCTACACAGTCTTTACAGATTTCAAAGGAATCGCCGTGATCAAGGTGAAGAGCGATAGGTAAATTGCTGTCTTCAAGAGCTGCTTCTACGAGTTTCACAAGGTAAATATGTTTAGCATATTTACGAGCGCCTGCAGATACTTGTAAGATAAGAGGGGATTGTTCCTCTTTGGCTGCATCTACGATACCTTGTACGATTTCCATGTTGTTTACATTGAAAGCGCCAACAGCATAGCCGCCTTCATAGGCTTTTTTGAACATTTCTGTAGTAGTAACTAATGGCATGTTGTCCTCCTTGGCCATAGGGCCTGTCATATCATGTTATTAATACTGTGACTGCTAGTCTTTCTAGCGCATATGAGCTAGATGAAATACTAGTGTATTGCAATCATATATCAATTCAAGTTAAGTATATCAAGAAACACTATAAAGGGCCAATATTTTTTGTATAACTTATGCATAAATTTCGTCTAATTTTATGGCCCATGTGGGCTAATTTTTATGTATCAGTATTAATTTACCAGAAATACATTAGCTCAATTGGTGAGTAATGACTCCATATCCGATGGTATAGATGCCTGTAATTCTAGCCATTCATCCGTCATGGGATGGTAAAAGCTAACCCGTGACGCATGGAGTGCTTGACGCTGAATATATTCTAAGTGGCCACCGTACAGATCATCGCCAGCAAGGGGGTATCCTAGTTGAGATAGATGGACCCGAATTTGATGAGTGCGCCCCGTATGTAATAAACATTGCACATGGGTAAAGCATTGCTCCATCTTATTCTTTACAATGGTATTACTCTCAATGACAGTTATATCTGTATGAGCAGGTTTACCTTCATTCGTGCAGCAACGCTCGATAATACTACCTGGTTTACGTCCTATAGTCCACTGTACGCTTATGTGATTAGTAGGTAATTGACCTTCTACTATAGCGTCGTAGTTTTTATGGAAATGAGTACGCTTTTTATCGAAAGCATGTTGGACTATAGAGGTTTTGGCGATGATAACAATTCCAGAGGTGTCTTTATCTAATCGATGGACAGGATGGAAATCATAATGCTGATTTGTCTCTTGGTAGTAATGTAGAACGCCGTTTGCTAAGGTATGATCTCGTACCGTTGAGGTGGGATGCATCAGAATACCTGCCTCTTTATTGATGACTAAAATATATTCATCTTCGTATACGATATCGAGGTCCATAGGGCTTAAACTAAACTCTTGTTCAGGGGTTAATTTCATAACGAGATGGTCACCTCCATGTACGAGGGTATTCCACGTTGCTGTATATCCATTGACTGTTATAATGCCGTCATTTCGCAGTCGCCGCCGCATACGTTGGGAAATATGTTGTTGTTTTATAATATGATTCATAGATTGGGTATGTACGTTGGAATCTACAATCAAGTCGATAATTGTTGCTGTTTTCATACATAGTATTATATCAAATAAATAATGGATGAAGAATTTTTCATAATTCGTTGTCTTTATAGAGATCATATAGTATAATTTTTATTAATGTTTTTTATATATTTTTTATGTATTGGTGTTTTATTTATTTGAATGCTTTGGCAGTTTAATGTCTTAAAACCATATATGGACGATTATATGGTTTGCTTTGTAAAAGGAGAGGTTTATGAAATTGAATAAGAAATCCTTATTAGTCGCTTGTGTGTTGGCGACTATGTCTACAAGTGCTTTTGCAGCAACTACAACAATATCCACTAGTAGTAAAACTGTGACAAATCAAGATACACCGACATCTACAAGTACGCGTGTAACTAGTGAGAAACATAGTACTACTGTATCTACATCTACAACAAATACTACAGCAAAATCTTCTAGCCACTCTAGCAGTACATCTGTTGGCGTTGGCGTGGGTATTGGCCGATTCGATACGTTTGTACCAATCTCTGGTGCTGTTAAGGAGCCACCAGCAGGTGTAAAAAAAGCTATGAAGGTATTAAAGGACGACTCCTTACTACAACAAGGCTATTTAGGTCTTGTAAAAGAGAAGGGCAAATGGGGGATTGTAGGTACTAATGGTCAAGTTGTACTTGCGCCAGCCTATAAATCCTTAGACGCATCAAGTAAGAAGGATGGTACGTTCTTTGTTGAGGAAGGTAAAAATAAAATCTCTCATATTAAAGGCGATGGTACTGTATTAGAATCTGGTAAAGAAGCGCAAGAAGCTTTATATAGCAGCCTTAATGAGAAGAATACAGCTGTTAAAGAGTTAAATGATTTTGATCCTAAAACTGTTAGTCAAAGCTATCCGAGTGATTCTTATGTAGCTTTCACAGAAAAAGGTAAATTAGGATTTAAAGATGCTAATGGCAATGTAGTAATTCAGCCTCAATTTAAAGCACTATCTGATGTAGAAACTAAATTTAGTGAGGACCGTGCCTTTGTAAAAGCCAATGGTAAAACTGTTGCTATTGATGGTAAAGGTACTGTATTATTTAATGCTCCATCTAATGAAGTATATCCATATAAAAATGGCTTGGCTGAATTCCGTCGTAAGGTAAGTCACTTTGGCCTTGGTGGTATTCTAGGTCTTGTAGGTATGGGCTACTTCTATAATCACGGTGGCGTATATCTTGATGGCCTTGGTGGTCTTGTAGATGATGGTATGAAACGTGGTTATATTGATCGTAATGGTGCTGTTGTAATCGACAGTAAGAACGATTATGTATATCCTATGGAAGAACATGGTACCTTGGTTCGTAATGAAGGTAAATTAGGCTTTATGAATCGTCAAGGTCAATATGTAATTCAACCTGGTAATTATGAAGCTGGCACGATTGATGTAAACAATGTATTGTTAACGTTGAAAAACAAAGATACTAATAAATATGGTATTTTTGATATGGAAACAGGCAAACAAGAGGTACCGTTTAAATACGATATTATCGAGTTTGTAGGCGAACATGAAATGTCTGTTACTAATGACACCAATCGTTATGTAGTAGATATGGCTACAGGTCGTGTGATCTATAAAGGCGATAAATCTATGAACGTAAAAACTTTCCTTGGTGATACATATACTTGGGTATATAACAAAGAAGGTAATTATAAGATTCTATCCCTTGATGGTACAGTGACAGAAACTCCAGTTATGAAAGATATTTCTGGTACTGGTAGCTTCTCTCATGGTTATAGCCCTGTAAAAATCAAAGGTAAGTGGGGGATTATCAACTCTAAAGGCGAGTTAGTAGTTCAACCTACATATGATGAAATTACAATTTTATAATGATAATGGTAATGGTAATGGTAAGACTGCACTTGTAAAAGTGCAGTCTTTTTCTATTTTTGAATATATTATGTTTATACATATGCAGTTCTTGTATTAGTCTACGATTTATAGTCTGAATATTCCTTCTATGATTAATAATAGTTATAATTAAAAAAATCGATTTACCTAGAAAATAAGCCTG
Source organism: Veillonella sp. (assembly GCF_041333735.1). Classification (NCBI taxonomy): domain Bacteria; kingdom Bacillati; phylum Bacillota; class Negativicutes; order Veillonellales; family Veillonellaceae; genus Veillonella; species Veillonella sp. The sequence continues at coordinate 2,020,925 of NZ_JBGKFB010000001.1, read as the reverse complement.
TTTTAAGGTATAATTATAGAGATATATTCCGATTTGCTGTACATTTACACTTTTACTTGGAATATGAGGATGATGAAAGTAATACTATGAACCCCATGCCCAATGGGTTCAGGTGTAGGAGGTATAAAATGGCCAAAGATTGTTCCTTTGACGTTGTGTCCGAAGTGGATATGCAGGAAGTAGATAATGCGGTAAACCAAGCAAAAAAAGAGATTGGTACACGTTATGATTTCCGTGGCTCTAAAGCGGAAATTAGTCTTGAAGGCGACACTATCAAAATCATCGGTGATGATGAATATAAATTAAATGCCATTATCGATGTTTTAAAAGGCAAAATGGTTAAACGTAATGTAGCAATTAAAAATCTTGACTACGGTAAGGTTGAACCAGCAGCGGGTGCCACAGTTCGCCAAGTGATTACTATTAAAAAAGGTATTACTAAAGAAAATGCTAAAGAAGTAGTAAAAGCAATTAAAAATATGAAGCTTAAGGTACAAGCATCTATCCAAGAGGATCAAGTGCGCGTATCTGGTAAGGATAAAGATGATTTGCAAGCAGTTATCCAAATGTTAAAACAATTGGATATCCCTGTAGAATTGCAATTCGTTAACTTCCGTTCCTAATTACATATGTCCATAAGATAGGGTTAGTTTGATTCCACAGAATCGCTAACCCTATCGGTGTAGGAGGCCTTATGAGAGTAGAGGACATGAAGGGTGGCTATACCACAGGTTCATGTGCTACGGCAGGTATGAAAGCTGGTTTATTGGCCCTCTTAGATAAGAATATCGTGGACCAAGTGGTCATTGAAAATCCTCAAGGTCAGTATATTGAGGTGCCTATTAAAGCCGTAGAGGTACTATCTGATACAGAGGCTAAGGTAACCGTTATGAAGGATGGTGGCGATGATCCGGATGTAACGCATGGCAATGATGTGGAAACAACGGTGTCCCTTGATGATAGTGGTGAACTACGATTCCGAGCGGGCTTTGGCGTTGGAACGGTAACAAAACCGGGCCTTGCTATGCCGCCAGGAGAACCAGCCATCAATCCAGGACCTCGGGCAATGATGAAAATCGTCTTTGACGAGCATTGTGTTCATGGTCAAGGTGTAACGGTAACAGTAAGCGTGCCAAATGGTATGGTTCTAGCTAAGAAGACGTTAAATCATACACTCGGTATCGAAGGTGGTATTTCTATTATTGGAACCACTGGTATCGTTAAGCCCATGAGTGAAGAAGGGTTCAAAAATTCCTTAGTGCCTCAGCTAAGAGTGATGAAAGCCAATGGCTGTGAAACAGCTGTTCTCGTGCCTGGCCGTATTGGTCAAGATTTAGCCGAACAAGTACTCGGTATTCATAAGAACCAAATGGCAGAAACTAGTAACTTTATTGGCTTTATGCTTGAAAAGGCCGTTGAAATTGGCTTCAAGCGTATCTTGATCATCGGTCATATTGGTAAGCTAATAAAACTAGCTAGTGGTAGTTTCCACACACACAATCGCATGAGTGATGGCCGCATGGAAAGTATCGTGGCCTATGCTGCTTTAGAAGGGGCATCCCAAGCGGTGTGTGAAGAGTTATTTAATTGCCAAACCACAGAGTCTACGTTCCCTATTTTGGAGCGTGAAGGACTGACTGGTGTATACCAACGCGTTGTAGATCGTGCATCTTTGCGTAGTGAGCGATATATTGCTAACGAAGCAGAGGTAGGTATCATCATTACCACCTTAAAAGGTGAGATTTTGGCAATGGATAAGCATGCGAAAGAGATAGGAGAGCTTGAACAATGGCACATACCTTGTATATCGTAGGCATTGGTCCAGGTAATCCTGATTATGTGGTACCTAAAGGCCTTAATTTAATTAAACATGCTACAGTATTGGTAGGCAGTGAACGGTCCTTAGAGGACTTTCAGGAGCCTGGCCAAATTACATATCCTGTAACAGGCAAGCTTAGCTTACTGGCTGAGCAAATTGAGCATGAGCTCAACAATCATGACGTTGTAGTTATGGTGAGTGGTGATACAGGCTACTATAGCTTGTTGCCATATTTAAAGAAGAAATTCCCTGCCAATCCTATTGAGGTTGTGCCAGGCATTAGTTCTATGACCTTTGCTTTTGCACGACTCAATGAAGTGTGGCATGATGCGGATTTAATGAGCTTTCACGGTCGCCAACCGGCGCCTGAAAAACTCGTGTATGAAGCAGGTAAAAAGATGGGGTTCTTAACGGATCCTGAATATAATCCAGCGCATATTGCGCGTATTTTAATAGATGCAGGTTGGCCAAAAGAAACGAGAGCAGCAGCCCTTGAGCGCTTGAGCTATGATGATGAAAAAATTGTAGACTCCACGTTAGAGGTATTAACTGAGCTTGAAGGCTTTGGTCATTCTGTAATGGTGGTACTAGGATGAGACATTTTTTTGGAATTCCTGATGAGGAATTTATCCGCGGCGACGTGCCGATGACAAAATGCGAGATTCGCAAAGCCGTTATGAACGAGGCACGCATCGAGGAAGATAGCATCGTCCTTGACGTTGGTGCTGGTACGGGCTCTATTTCTATTGAAGCAGCCTTAGCAGCTCCTAAAGGGCATGTATATGCGATTGAGCGCTTTGATAAAGGCATCGACCTTATCAATGAAAATATGAAAAAGTTCAATGTAAATAATATGACGGTTATCAAGTCCAAAGCTCCTGAAGGCATGGAAGAATTGCCTGAGCTTGATGCGGTTATCATCGGCGGTAGCGCTGGCGGTATGACAGGCATCATGGATGAGACGCAGCGTCTTTTAAAAATAGGCGGACGTCTAGTTGTAACAGCTGTAACAATGGAAACTGGTTATACAATCCTTAAAGAGTTGAAAGGTCGTCCTTTCACCTATGAAGGCTACCAAATGTCCATCAGCCGTTACCGTAAGGCTGGCCCATATCATTTGTTAGACCCATTGAGTCCAATTTTCATTGTATCTGCAACGCGTATCGCAGAAGGAGAGTAATATGGTTGACGTACATATCGTAGGCGCAGGCCCTGGGGATCCTGAGTTAATTACTCGCAAAGGGTATCGTTTAGTGCAAGAGGCAGACGTTGTTATTTACGCTGGCTCCTTGGTAAACCCTGCTATTTTAGAGGCTTGTAAACCAGGCTGTGAAATCCATAACAGTGCTACTATGAACCTTGATGAGGTGTTGGCTGTTATGAAAGCTTCTGTTGAGGCTGGTAAAAGCGTAGTTCGCCTTCACACAGGGGACCCTGCTATTTACGGTGCTATTCAAGAGCAAATGGATGCACTCGCTGGCATGGGCATTTCTTATGAAGTTGTGCCAGGCGTAAGTTCATTCCTTGCTACAGCAGCGGCTTTGAAACAAGAATATACATTGCCAAATGTATCTCAAACAGTAATTATTACGCGTATGGAAGGCCGTACACCGATGCCTCCAAAGGAAAAATTGCGCATGTTAGCAGCTCATGAAGCGACAATGTGTATTTTCCTTAGCGTTCAAATGTTAGATAAAGTAGTAGCTGAACTCATCGAGGGTGGTTATGACAAAACGACTCCAGTGGCTATCGTGGTAAAAGCATCTTGGCCAGACCAACGCATTATCCGCGGTACATTGGAAACCATTGCGGACATCGTAGCGAAAGAGGGCGTATTGCGCCAAGCTATGATCGTAGTAAGCCATGTATTAGATAGTGAATACGAATTATCTAAACTCTACGACAAAGGCTTTGCTCACATGTACCGCAGTGCTAAGGACTAATATGATGAAAGAACTAGAAACTGTTGCATCTACGACTGGAGCTAAGAAGAATAGAACGGCTATTCTCTCGGTATCTGAACGAGGTGCAAAGCTAGGTCAACGCATCAAGTCTTTGGTGGCACCTCATGCGGATTGCTTTGAAAAGGAAAACCGTCCCTCTGGTGGTGAGGCTATTTATTTCGATTCCCTCAAAAACCATATTGGACAGATTTTCAAGGATTACGACCAAGTATTATGCATTATGGCACTTGGTATCGTAGTGCGCATGATTGCACCATATATTGAGCATAAATCCAAAGATCCTGCTGTAGTCGTAATGGACGAAGTAGGACACCATGTGATTAGCTTACTGTCTGGTCACCTTGGGGGCGCCAACGAATGGACGCAGTCCATTTCGCTGGCCATCGATGCGGACCCTGTTATTACAACAGCTACGGATGTAAACGGATTGCCAGCGCCTGACGTGTTGGCGCACCACGAGCATCTATTGGTCGATGATTTTCAAACCTTAATCAATGTGAACTCTGCCATCGTTGGGGGAGAACAGGTTGATTATTATATCGATGCAAGCTTACCGAATGTAGAGCATTTAGAACAAGCAGCGAAAGCTCATGTTGGTGAGCATGGTATGGTTCATATTGTTTCTTTGAATCAACTTGAGCGTATTCCATGTAAAAATGAAAGCGCTGAAGAGGGATTATCTCGAGTTGTAATTACTGATAAAGTCATTACTGAGTATGGTCATCAATTGATTTTGCGCCCTCGTACCTATACGATGGGCATTGGCTGTCGTCGAGATACGCCGAAGGAATTAATCCTTGACGCCATACAACAGTCGCTAGCAGCGCATAAGCTTTCACCAAAGAGTATTGTAACGGCAGCATCGGTCATCGTTAAACAAGATGAAGTAGGCCTCTTAGAGGCTATGCAAATTATGGGGTGGCCTATTGTGTTCTATACACAGGACGAGATGGCACCACTCATTGAAGAAGAAAAATTAAAAGAATCTAATTTTGTAAAAGGAACTATAGGAGTAGGAAACGTATGCGAGACAACGGCATTACTAGCGGCCAAGAGCCGAACATTAATACAGCACAAAACAATTTATCCCAAAACAACGGTAGCCATTGCACAGGTAATATCAAAGTAATCGGCATCGGCCCTGGCGATGAAGAGTTTATGACGCCTCAAGCGCGCGAAGCTATCTTAGCGGCTGACTGCGTGGTAGGTTATTTGACATACCTCGACTTGATCAAAGACCTTATCGAAGGTAAAGAGACTGTAGGTACTGCAATGATGCAAGAAGTAGATCGTTGCCAACAAGCAGTTGATTTAGCCGTAGAAGGCCATCAAGTAGTTGTAGTATCCTCTGGTGATTCTGGCGTATACGGCATGGCAGGTCTTGTGTTGGAACTTGCTAATAAAGTACCAGCAGAAAAACGTCCTTCCGTAGATATCGTACCTGGTCTTAGTGCTGTAAACGTTGCAGCATCCGTATTAGGTGCACCATTGATGCATGACTTTGCAGTTATTTCCTTGAGCGACTTGATGACTCCATGGGATCTTATCAAAAAACGTGCAGATCTTTGTGCACAAGGAGACATGGTTATTTCCTTGTACAACCCACGCAGTAAAAAACGTGTTACACACTTAGATGAAGTTCGCGAAATCGTTCTTAAATACCGCGATCCTAAAACACCTGTTGGCATCGTGCAAAAAGCAGGTCGTCCAGGTCAACATATGGTAATCTCTGATCTTGAAAACTTCACAAACGAAGAAGTAGATATGCAAACACTTGTTATCATTGGTAACAGCCAAACCTATGTTGAAAACGGGCGCATGATTACACCTCGAGGCTACAAATTATGATTTGGGTTATTGCCGGTACTTTGGATGGTCGCACCTTAGCGGTAGAAATCCAAAAACGAACTGGTGAAGATGTGCTTGTAACGGTTGTTAGTCAATATGGTGCAGAGCTTGCTGCCCATAAAGGTATTACTGTACATACGGGCCGTCTTGACCAAGAGGCGATGCAAAACTTGATCAAAGAGCACAATGTACGACTCTTAATTGATGCAAGTCATCCGTATGCTGCTATTGTTACAGCTACGGCTCAAGATGCAGCAAAGGCCGAAGGTATACCTTTTGTTCGGTTTGAACGTAAAGAGGTGCCATTGCCTGAATATGATAAATTACATATCGTAGTAGATGAAGTAGAAGCAGCCAATTTAGCAGGCAAATTAGCGAAGGAAAATAACAATCATGTGTATTTGACTACTGGTAGTAAGACAATGCACATTTTTGCGAAATCTGAAGCTTTGCAGGATTGCGAAGTATGGACGCGTATTTTGCCAACCGCAGAGGTGTTACAAATGATGGAAGACCTCAATGTAAGTCCAAAGCGCATTGTTGCTGTACAAGGTCCATTTTCTTATGATATGAACCGCATCATGTTCCACGATACTAAGGCTAGCGTTGTAGTTATGAAAAACTCTGGCCTTGTAGGTGGTGCTGATACAAAATTACAAGCAGCCATGGATCTTGGCATCCATGTTATTGTTATCGATCGTCCACGTGTTAAGATTGAAAGCCACGTAGTATCATCGAATGATGAATTTTTCAAATTATGGGAGGACACTAATGGATTACGTTAAAAATCCTAAAGCTATTGAAGATAAAAGTATGCAAATCATTTACGACTATGTAAAAGATTTAGGTTTAACAGATGATGAAGTGCGCGTAGTATCCCGTACTGTACATGCTTCTGGTGACGTTGAATACGCACAACTCGTAAAAATGAGCCCTGATGCTGTTCAAAAAGGTATTGAAGCATTGGATAATGGTGCAGATATTTATACAGATGTAGAAATGGTTCGCACCGGTATTTCTAAGCCAGCTCTTAAAATTCGCGGTAATGAAGTGCACTGCTTAATTAAAGATGAAAATGTAGCTAAAATGGCTAAAGAATTAGGTGTAACTCGTTCCATCGCGGCTATGCGTACATTTGGCAAACAATTAGAAGGCCAAATCGTTGCTATCGGTAATGCGCCAACTGCATTGTACGAAGTATTGCGCCTTGCTCTTGAAGAAGGTATTAAACCAGCTCTTATCATCGGTATTCCTGTAGGCTTTGTTGGCGCTGCGGAATCTAAAGATTATTTGATGGAAGTATCCCCAGTTCCTTATATCACTGTAAAAGGTAACAAGGGTGGTAGCCCAATTGCAGCATCCGTATGTAATGCATTGCTTTACACAGACGTAAAACGCAACGATATGCTCTTCGTAGAAGGCAAAGAATCTAAATAATAGTTAACCCGAATCGTTGCTTATTGGGGGCGATTCGGGTTTTACTGTATCTATTATGAGGTTTATATGTATAATACGGGTGCTGATAGCACCATGTATTGGTGAAAGGAGAGGTTACTGTGGACTCTCTGAATGAACGAAAACTCTTTCGCATATCAGTTATTATTATCTTGGTTATTGCTGTCATAGCTAGCATGATTATCTCACTGATTTGGGGCTCCACACCGGTGTCACTATCGGAGATTTGGCACACATTGTGGGCTAGTGAGCTAACAGATACAGCATCGCAAATCATTTGGAATATTAGGTTGCCTCGTAATATTGTTGCTGCATTAGTTGGTGCTTGTTTAGCCGTATCGGGTGCCATTTTACAGGCGGTTATGAAGAACCCTTTAGCAGATCCTCAAATCGTTGGCGTTTCCTCCGGTGCTGGACTTGCCGGTGTTATTATATTTATTCTTTTCCCTGGCTATGATCATATTGTGCCTCTCGTCGCCTTTATAGGTGCTATGGTTGCGGCGTTGATGGTATATGCTCTTGCTTGGAAGAATGGTGTACGCCCAAGCCGTATCATCTTGGCTGGTGTTGCGGTGGCTGCTTTTTTAGGCTCTGGTATTTCTGCACTACTTGTATTCTATGGAGATCGTGTGCAAGGAGCCTTACTTTGGATGGTAGGGGGCTTGGCTGCACGCAGTTGGCCACAAGTAGAGGTTTTGTTCCCATACGCGTTAGTCGGTCTTATTTTTGCCTGTTTAGGTGCCAAACGTCTTACTATTTTAAGTTTAGGTGATGAAACAGCAAAGGGGCTAGGCCTTAAGGTAGAACAAACGCGGTTTATTATGACTGCTGTTGCGGCTCTATTAGCAGCAGGTGCCGTTAGTATTGCGGGCTTAATCGGTTTCGTAGGCCTCGTTATACCGCATATGTTACGACTTATCATCGGTAATGATTATGCGTATTTACTCCCCGGCTCTGCATTATTAGGGGCACTCGTCCTCGTTGTTAGTGATACGGTAGGGCGTGTTATGTGGAGTCCAATTGAGGTACCGGTTGGCATTATCATGGCATTCTTTGGGGCGCCATTCTTCTTATATCTATTGAGGAGGGATAACTAATGAATACGGCTATTGATGTAAATCAGTTATCCGTCACTCTCGGAGGTCGTCATATTTTACATGATATTAATGTATCTGTCCCTGTTGGTAAAATAACGACTTTAATCGGGCCTAATGGTTGTGGTAAAAGTACACTCTTACGGTCTATGATTGGATATATTCATAGTCCTCGTGAATGTGTGACTATTTTAGGTAAACCATTACAGTCGTATTCACAAAATGAATTGGCACGGCAAATGGCATTTTTGCCACAAGTACCGAATATGCCAAAGGATATGACTGTAGAAGAATTGGTATATTGTGGACGGTATCCATACCAAACGTGGTGGAAAAACACGGCTAAAGAAGATCGTGAAATTGTTGATTATGCATTAGACATTACAAAAACGAATCATTTGAGAGAACAATTAATCCCATCCTTATCTGGTGGTGAACGGCAACGCGTTTGGATTGCTATGGCGCTAGCACAGCAACCAAAATTATTAGTGTTAGACGAACCAACAACATACTTAGATATTAACCATCAACTAGAAATCATGGAATTGTTAAAACGATTAAACGATGAACAAGGGTTAACCGTATTGATGGTACTCCATGAATTGACGCAAGCCGTACAATATTCTCATTATATGGCTATTATAAAAGACGGTCATTTAGTGACAGCTGGAGACACGAAAGAAATCGTATCGGATGAACTATTTAGAGATGTATTTTCCGTAGATGTACAAATCGATACCTTTGATGATAAACAATATGTACGCGTAAAAGGTTTAGTTTAGTAGATAGCTAGACTAATAGTGAAAGAGGGCATTCCCGAAATGGGGAATGCCCTCTTTAGTATGTTAGGATATGTTAAAATGTAACATCAATGCCATATGCTTCTTTCACTAAACGAGCCATAGCCTCAGGTGTTTGTAGACCTGGGTTAAGTAGGAATAGTTTAGATGGTAAGTAAATGACACGATTATTTTGTACAGCCTTAAGATTAGCCCATGCAGGATTATCTGTCATAGCTTGTTTCATGGCCTTTGTAATTTCTTCTTCTTTACCCATTGTAACAACGAAGATAATATCAGGGTTATCTGCAGTCAATGTTTCAAGAGAGTAAGGGACAGTTTTATCCTTAGTTGTGCCTTCTAGGTGGGAGGCAACAACGTTTGTCATGCCTAGCTCTTTTACCATGGATGCAGTAACTGCTTCATCAGTTTCAGCAGTTACACCCTTTCCTGTGGCACGTAATACAGCAACACGTGCAGGTTGTTGGTTTTTAATAGCATCTTTTACCTTTTGAATGTTGCTTTCATAGGTTGCAATAACGGATTTAGCCTTATCTTGATGGTTGGTTAATTCACCAAGGAATGTTAGCATTGGTACATTATCCTTGATGCCATCGTAATTGAAAAGCACTGCTGGAATATTGTTAGATTGTAATTGGGATTCATATTTTTTATGTTGGTTTTCCAAACCCAATACCACATCTGGCTTCAAGCCTAATAGTTGTTCCATGTTGATATTAGCCGTTTGACCTAATGCAGGTAATGCTTCTAAATCTGGAGCTAATTTATCTGTTGTGCTAGCACGGGAGATAGCCTTGCCATCCACTGCGTATAGCATGGACAATACAGAGTTTGAAAGAACAGCGATGCGTTGCGGATCCTTTGGTACAGTGTAGGTTTCACCATTAAAGGTAAGTTCCTTCGTAGTAGCAGAAGAGCTGGATGTGGATTTACCACACCCAGCTATTGCTAGTACAACCATGACCAAAGCTAGACTACAGAGTAGTAATTTTTTCATGATGTACTCCTATGTACGTTATATAACGATACTAGTTAAATTGTAGATTGATTATTTTTGTAATGCGTCCCAAGATTCGTTAGCACGTTCAACGAATAAGTTACGGATGTTAGGGTTTTCACCTAAGCCATGGATGTAAGTGTCAACTTTGAAGCCTTCTTTTTCAAGGATGGATTTATGGGAATCTGGTTCGGCACCAGCCATGTCGTTGTTTGCATGGTCGCCAGCAACCATCATGAATGGCATCAATGTAACATGTTTAATACCATGTAATTTCAATTGAGGGATAACTTGTTCAAGATTTGGAGTACCTTCTACTGTGTAGATAAATACATTTTTCATACCAAGAGTATGGATACGGTCTTGAATTACAGAATAATAAGCATTGGAAGGATCTGGAGTACCATGAGCCATGATAAGAAGAGCGTCTTCTTTGCCTAATTTAGGGAATTGAGATTGAACAGCTTTTAATGTTTCAATAACTTGGTCAGTTTGGTTTTCTTGACCCATCCAGTACATAAGAGATGTACCAAGTGTCATTTTTTTGAAATTATCTTTGTACAAATTATATACTGCTGCATCGTAGTTGTATTCCATACCAGGGATTACATCAAGGGATGCTAATGCAACGCGAGTGTAACCATCTTTTTTGAGTTCAGCCAAAGCTTCTTCAGGAGTTGGGTAAGTAATACCTTCTTTTTGTTGGATACGATCACGAATGATATGGCTTGTGAAAGCTGTAACTACTTTTGTGTTTGGATGAGCTGCTTTAATAGCATCTACAGTTGCATCGATTGTTTTCGCACGAGTATCTTTATAAGTTGTACCAAAGCTCATAACAACCATAGCATCTTTGTTTGGCAAGTTTTGTAAAGCTTCAGTATTGTGTGTACGAACACCAATTGCAGCAGCTTCTTTCAATGCTGGAGTAGGATCTTTTACTTCTTCATTTAATTGATATGCAGCATTAGATACAACTGGTGCACCAAAGGATACTGCAAGACCTAGAATAGCGGATGCTAATGCTAATTGTTTTTTCATTTTTTAATACTCCTATCCATAACTTAACTACAAGTCTATGCAATGATCTATGTAATCTGGATAATTTTATATAAAAGATATAGTTTATAGATTACTATAGATATATTGCATATATATAACCTTAAGCCAATCGTAACAAAGGAACATAGGGGTGTCAATAAACCCCATACCCCTAGAAGTATAGGAAAATTAAGGGTTTTTAAGCAATTTATGTGATGAATATAGTATGGTATTAGCTTTTATAAATATATTCTTTTTGGTTATAAGGATATGAATATGTGAATATATAAGTAATTTTATTTTCTAGTCATCTAGATAAATTTTGATATTATTTCTCATTGACTTATATTCGTGAATCTTGTACTATTATTACATAGTAGTTGATAACAATTTTCAGTTATGAAGATTGTATCATGTATGAGCGATATGGAGGTCACATATGAAAGGCATAATTATTGCATCCTTTGGATCAATTTATCAAGATGCTGTGGAGAAATCCATCGGCAGTATAGAGAGAAAAGTACGTTCCATGTATAGCGATATGGAGGTACGCCGTGTATTCTTATCTGATGCATTAGTAGAGAAGTGGAACGAGAAGTATGATGATAAGATTTCTTCTTTCACAGAGGCTATGCAGGATTTTGCTCGCATGGGCATCGATGAGGTATACATTCAACCTGTAACATTGGTAGCAGATCAGTGTTACCAACAAATGCGTAAACAAGCATTAAAGTTTTTACATAGCAATGAATATGGTTTCACACAAGTGAATATTGGTAAACCATTGCTTACATCATTAGGTGTAAAGAATTATGCCGATGATTATGAAGCTACATTAGAAAGTATCGTGCGTCATGTTAATACAAAGGCGCTTAATAAATCTGTAGTACTCATGGCAAATGGTCAAAACCAATTAGAGTTTAGTACATTACAATTGAAAGCTATGTATGGGGCTGCACCAAATGTGGTAGTATTTACGACAAATGGTTTCCCTACATTTAAACAAGCGCTTACATTATTAGACCGTATGGGACATAAAGATTTATTAGTAGTACCATTAGCTCTCATTGGTTCTACACATTTAATGGACTACCTTGGCGGTGACCGCTCTGATTCCATTTATGCATTGCTTGCTGAAGAAGGATACAATGTAGATATTTGGAATGAAGGTCTTGGTGAAAATCCTTATGTACAAGATTTATTCTTGAAACATTTAGGTCAAGCTATTCGCATGTCTGATCGTAAGCGCCCCATGCCCCGTGAGACTGTCAAACCAGTTATGACAAACTCTCGCATGGAAGCGCAAGGTATGATTTCTTAATTTACTCTCTCTCATAATTAGACATACCTCTCATCACACTCCTTTACATACGTGAAAGTCCTCCTTGTTGGAAATCCAATGAGGAGGATTTTTACTTTTACTATGAAAGATATTTATAATATCTATTTTATACGTCCCATGGTATGCCCCTAACGTGTCGTCTATGGTATGATTAAGATACATTATTAAATAGATAAGGAGACTTCCATGAAACAAGCTATTTTAGTTGTTGCCTTTGGGTCCACTGTTGACAGTGCTCGTGAACATAATATTGACTCCGTAGTGGAGTATATCCGTAAATCCTATCCCGACTATACGGTGGAATTAGCATTTTCCTCTCGTATCATCGTTAAGCGGTTACGCGAACGAGGGATTGAGATTCCTACTGAGCAAGGTGCATTAGAAAAACTTATTCAAGAAGGCTATACACATATTTATGTGCAACCACTACATTTTACAGGTGGTGAAGAGTTTGATAAGTTGAAAAATAATATTCTCGCTCATGAAGGGGAAGGACAACTGGAAGTGTTGCGCGTAGGTAGACCTCTCGTATACTACATGGGCCAAGAAGAGCATCCTGATGATTATCAAATCTTGATTGATCATTTTATTAAGCCACTCAATATCTCCAAAGAGGATGGTTTGTTATTGGTCGGCCATGGTGGCCTTGGTTCTGGTAACTCCTCATATGGTAATTTACAGTTTAAATTAATTCGTGATGGACTTACGAATGTGCGTGTTGCAGTGCTAGAAAATGCACCATATGTGGCAGATGTTGCTATGCCTTGGGAATGGCTTGATGGAAAACGTCCAAATACAATTTATGTGCACCCATTATTGTTAGTACTTGGGGATCATGCACAAAATGATCTATTTGGTGATGAAGAGGATAGCGTTGTTAATGAACTTGCCGGGGCAGGCTATGAAGTTAAACCAATTTATAGTGCCCTTGGTGAATATGAAGCGATTCACGATATCTTCCGTCAACATGTGCAGGATTGTATCGATGATTTGTATGGTAAACGTAGTCCACATCGTCCTGCAATTCCAAATATTAAATAGTATCTTTGTATATCTTGTATAAATTAGTTATAATAAAAGATATGAAATTTATAAATAGAATGTAACTATAAGAATAGGAGAACCCCATGAAAGGTAAATTATATGGCATTGGCGTAGGCCCTGGTGATTCTGAATTGATGACTGTGAAAGCAGCTCGCATCGTAGGTGAAGCAGATATTATCATCACACCTAAAACAGAAAAGAAAGATGGTTCTGTAGCACTTAATATTGCATCCCCATACATTCAAGAACATACAGAAATCGTTCCTGTAGTATTCCCAATGGTATTGGATGATGCTACACAAGAGGAAGGCTGGCAAGAAGCAAAACGCATTATCTTGTCCTACTTAGATCAAGGTAAAAGCGTTGTATTCTTAACATTGGGCGATCCTATGTTCTACAGCACATACATGTATGTATATCGCTTGATCGAAAATACAGGTCATGAAATCGAAACAATTCCTGGCGTTACTGCATTCTGTGCTATTGGTTCTCACCTTGGTTATCCAATTGTAGAGAAAGAAGAAGTACTAGCTATCGTTCCTGCTACAGCACCTAAAGAAAAAATTGATGCTGTATTGGCTGTAGCTGATGATGCGGTTATCATGAAAGTATATAAAAACTTTGATGAAGTACAAGAAACATTGCTTAAACATAACATGGCAGATGATGCGGTTATGATTAGCCGTGTAGGTTTGCCTGATGAGCAAGTATACGTAGGCTTGGATAACATGCCAAAAGATACTAAACTCAACTACTTATCTACTATCCTTGCAAAACGTAAGGACCGTTAACAAACACGTCGTATTACGAGGTAATATTTATGAACACAGTACATATTCCACGTGTTGTCATTGCTGGCACTAACTCTGGTGTAGGTAAAACAACAATCGTAGCGGGCTTATTGGCTGCTTATGCAAATGGTGGACGTACGGTGCAATCCTTTAAAGTGGGCCCGGATTATATTGATCCGGGCTTTCATAAAATTGCATCCGGCCGTGACAGCTATAATTTAGATACGTGGCTCGTGCCACCTCACAAATTAAATCCTTTCTTCGCTACCATGGCGCATGGTGTAGACCTTGCTATTATCGAAGGTGTTATGGGCTTGTATGATGGTGGTCGAGAAGGGGTTAGTTCCACTGCCCAAATTGCTAAACAATTGAATGCTCCCGTTGTGCTTGTTATCGATTGTAAGGCGATGGGTGAAAGCGCAGCAGCCATTGCTAAAGGATTCCGTGATTATGACCCAGAGGTAAACTTTGGTGGTGTTATTCTTAACCGCTTAGGCTCTGCTAACCATGAGCGCATGGTTCGTGAAGGCATGTCCAAGATTGGTGTTCCAGTCATTGGTGCTATTTATCGCGATGACCGTATGCACTCTCCTGAGCGTCATTTAGGCCTTACACCTGTTACTGAAGTCGATCCAACAGAAGCCATAAATACGATTCGTGAAGCTGTTGAAAAAATGGTTAAGCCCGATCAATTATTAGAAATCGCATCTAGTGCACCAAGTATTGAATTACCCGATGCAGTAGATCTTAAATCCGTAGAAAAACGAGTTAAAATCGGTGTAGCCTATGATGAGGCGTTCTCTTTCTACTATCCAGCAAGTTTAGCCGCCTTAGAGGAAAAAGGTGCTGAAATCGTATACTTTAGCCCGCTTAATGACTTTGGAGTTCCTGATGTGGACGGCCTAGTATTTGGTGGTGGATTCCCTGAAATGTTCTTGTTCCAACTCTCTAGTAACGAGTCGATGAAGGAGTCTATCCGTCAAGCCAACGAAAAAGGTATGCCTATTTATGCTGAATGTGGTGGCCTTATGTATTTATGTGAAAGCATCCACGATTTTGAGGGTACCGTATATGATACGGTAGGTATTGTACCAGCTAATTGCATTATGCAACAAAAACTGCAAAAAGTAGGGTATGTTACGGCTACAGCTAAGCGAGATACCTTGTTAGGAGCTGCTGATACATCTCTTCGTGGTCATGAGTTCCATTTCTCTACTATGGAGCCGACTGTAGAGGACTTCCCATGGGCATTCCACTTAGAAGGTGGCCGCAAACCTCAATCCTATGATGGTGGCTTTGCCACAGATAATGTATTAGCATCGTATTTACATTTGAACTTTGCTGGTTCTGATGAAGGAGCACAACATTTCATTGATATATGTGCTAAGTATAAAGCTAAAAGGAGCTAATTATGAGTGAACGAGGCTTAATTTTAGTTAATACCGGCAATGGTAAAGGTAAAACAACAGCAGCTTTAGGTGTTGCATTACGCGCTGTTGGCCAAGGTCTTAAGGTTTTAATCTTACAATTTATTAAAAGTGGTAATGGCTATGGCGAACTAGCAGGTCTTGCTAAATTAGGGGACCAAGTAGAAATTCGTTCCATGGGTAAGGGATTTATTTACTATAAACGAGATGAAGTAGGTGAGGCTGAATTAGCACGTCACAAAGAGGCGGCTCAAGAGGCTTGGCATACATTAGTGGAAGAAGTAAATTCAGACCGATGGGACCTCATCATTATGGATGAAATTAATAACGCCATTAATTATGAGCTTATTGATGTGAATTCTGTAGTAGATATGCTTAAACATAAACCTGAGCGCTTACACGTTATTTTAACAGGCCGTTATGCCAAACCTGAAATCATTGATATTGCCGATACGGTAACAGAAATGAAGGTAGTAAAGCATGCTTATGAGAAAGGCATTAAAGCTGCTAAGGGGATAGAGTTCTAATACGCAGAGCTCGAATATAATTAAATCTAAAATTTTCGAAAAAGTTCTTGCTAAAAGTATATCGAAAATGTATAATATAGTCATAAGCACAAGGTGCTAAATATTCTCGACATTAAGTATGTATATAAGACTAACCAGGAGGTTAACTATGGCTGTACATGATTACATTAAATCCGGCGATTTCGCTACTGAAAAACACGTTCCTGTTATCGAAACTGTTGACACTGTAAAAGCAGGTGAAACTTTCCACGTAACATTGTCCGTTGGTAAAGACATTGCACATCCTAACACTGTAGAACATCACATTGAATGGATCAAATTGTACTTCGTAGCTGAAGGTACTCAATTGCCATTCGAAGTTGGTGAAATTTCCTTCAACGTACATGGTGACGGTGCAACTGCAAACGAAGGCCCTGTACATGCAATCTCTGAAGGTTCTTTGGCAGTTTCCTTGAACAAATCTGGTAAATTGATTGCTGTATCCTACTGCAACATCCACGGTTTGTGGGAATCCGAAAAAGAAATTACAGTTGCTTAATTAACTTAATCAACTAATAAAGACCAGCCTTAGGGCTGGTCTTTTTGTATGTAATTTTTTATAATTAACTAATTATTTTAGAGAAAAAACTTGTCCGCACTCAAAAGAGTTTTGTTTTTATATAGTGGATAGATTGCCTTATATCCCTTTACAGTGCTATTTGTTTATGGTAAAGTATATGCATATTGATTTTTAGTAGAATAAGTTAAATGAGGGATTATTGTGGCCTTAATCGTTAAAAAGTTTGGTGGCAGTTCCGTAGCTACACCAGAAAAAATATTTAATATTGTTGATCGCGTCCTTCGTGAGAAGAAAGAAGACGATAAAATCGTTATTGTTGTATCTGCTATGGGCGATACAACAGATGACTTAGTAGCATTGGCTAAAGAGGTAACATCTAAGCCTTATGGTCGTGAAATGGACCGCTTGTTATCTACAGGTGAGCAAGTAACGATTGCATTGATGGCGATGGCTTTCAACGAACGTGGTCATAAAGCGATGTCCTTAACAGGTGACCAAGCAGGTATTACAAGTAGTGATACATTTAATAAAGGCCGTATTTTGGGCGTTGATCCAAATCGCGTGTTTGAAGCTTTAGATGAAGGCAATATCGTAGTTGTGGCAGGTTTCCAAGGTATTACTGAATATGGTGACATGGTTACTTTAGGTCGTGGTGGCTCCGATACAACTGCTGTTGCGTTGGCAGGTGCTATGAAAGCTGATGTGTGTGAAATCTTCACAGACGTTGAAGGCGTTTACTCTACAGACCCTCGCGTTGCAAAAGAGGCTTTCAAATTAGAAGAAGTAACATATGGCGAAATGCTTGAGATGGCACGTCTTGGTGCAGGTGTAATGCAACCTCGCGCCGTAGAAATGGGTTTCCGTTATGGTGTACCTATTCACGTACGTTCAACATTTAGTGACAATACAGGTACTATTATTCGGGAGGATTATACTGTGGAAGCAAATAAACACGTAATTACTGGCGTAGCTGACGATACTAATACAGCAAAAGTAGCCCTTGTAGGCGTTGAAAATAAACCAGGTGTGGCAGCAACTGTATTTAAAGCATTGGCTGCAAAAAATGTGGACGTTGATATGATTGTTCAATCTATCCGTGCCGTAGGCGAACCAAAAACTGACCTTATCTTTACGGTAGCGATGGATGATGTTGTACTCGCTCGTGAAGTATTAGAAGAATTACAAAAAACTGTTGGCATTGAAGCTGTAAATATTGACGAAAGAATGGCTAAGGTTTCTATCATCGGTGCAGGTATGTTAGGTCAACCTGGCGTAGCTGCTCAAATGTTTGATATCTTGAGCCAAGAAGGCATCAACATTGAAATCATTTCTACTTCTGAAATTAGTATTTCTTGCCTTGTTGCTGAAGACCGCGTTAAAGATGCGGTTCGTGTAATTCACAACGGCTTATTGTTAGACCAAAGAGGTTAATCAATTCATGGATAGTCTACGTAGTTTTATGGATGAAATGCTTAATGACCAAGGTCGTAAGGAAGGTTTCATTAGTGATCTACTAGGAAATCTTAAAAATCAGCCTATTCCAACATTGGAGCAAGCTCAAACCGGTTATACTACTGTGAGTAATTTACATGGCATATTTTATGATTATGATAAGGCCGAAGTTACTATTTCTTATAAGGTAGTACCGGATATGTATCCACCATATACATTGAGTTTTGTACAATTCCAAGCTGTGTTAGAAGGCTTATTAACCTTGCGCCGCAATCAAAAGTGGCAAATGCAACATAATAAATAAAATGAACCCCATAGGCGGTAATGCCTGTGGGGTTTTGCGTTTCGATAATTATTCTTAACATCTATATATGGGGTCGTCGATATGTTATAATTAATTGTTAGCATGAAATTAATTATATTTATATAGAAAGAAGGGACAGCATGGAAATAAATAAGGTTTATTCTGGCTTTCGCCTTGACCGTATTGAGCGCATTGATGAAATCAATGGTACCGCTTATGAAATGAAGCACGAAAAATCTGGTGCTCGTTTAATTTATATTGATTCACCAGATTCTAATAAAGTATTCAATATTGCTTTTAGAACAACACCTCATAATAGCACAGGTGTAGCACATATTATGGAGCACTCTGTTCTATGTGGTTCTCGCAAATTCCCATTAAAAGAGCCATTTGTTGAACTTGTAAAAGGGTCTTTAAATACGTTCCTAAATGCTATGACATATCCGGATAAAACAATGTATCCTGTAGCAAGTAAGAACGATAAAGACTTCCATAATTTGATGGACGTATATCTTGATGCTGTATTCTACCCACGTGTTCGTGAAGATGCAGAAATCGTAATGCAAGAGGGTTGGCATTATGAGCTCGAAAATGCAGACGATGAACTTACCTACAAAGGTGTTGTGTTCAATGAGATGAAGGGTGTTTACTCATCTCCTGACTCTGTATTAGAACGCCAAATGATGCGTGAGCTTTTCCCAGATACAACATATGGCGTTGACTCTGGTGGGGATCCTGATTATATTACAGATTTAACATATGAAGAATTCCAAGAGTTCTACCGTGTTCACTATCATCCATCTAATAGTTATATCTTCTTGTATGGTGATATGAATATTGAAGAGCAATTAGTATTCTTGAATGATGAGTACTTAAGTCATTTTGATGCTATCGATGTTCATACGGAGGTAGCGTTACAAGCTCCATTTAGAGAAGGTAAAGTAGTGAGCTATCCGTATAGCGTAGGTTCTGAGGAGCCAACAGATAATCGTACATTGCATTCCTTTGCGTATGTATTGCCTGATGTAACACCTGAACATAGCTTGGCATTTGAAGTGTTAACACATGCTTTGTTAACATCTCCTGCAGCACCTCTTAAACAGGCGTTGGTGAAAGCTGGTATCGGTTCTGACGTAAGTGGCTATTACTTAGATAGCATTCGTCAACCTATGTGGACAGTACAAGCTACAGGTTCTAATCTAGATAAACAAGCTGACTTGCAACGTATTGTAGAGTCTACATTACAAGAGTTATGTGATAAGGGCTTAGATAAAGAGTTATTAGAAGCTTCTTTAAATAGCATTGAATTTGCTCTTCGTGAAAGCGATTTTGGTGGTCGTCCTATCGGTTTAGCCTATATTATTCGTATGATGGATAATTGGCTATACGATAATGATCCATTGGAACTATTACACTATGAAGAAGCATTAGCTAATATTCGAAAGGGCTTAGCTGGTACATACTTTGAAGATTTAATTCGTCATTCCATCTTGAATAATAACCATAAAGTTCTTGTATCTATTTATCCTGAACGTGGTCTTCAAGAACGTAAAGATGAAGAGGTTAAAGAACATTTAGCTACTGTAAAAGCTAATATGACTTCTGAAGAGATTGACGCAATTGTAGAGCAAACAAAACGCCTTAAAATTCGTCAAGAAACTCCAGATAGTGACGAAGCGCTGGCGTCTATTCCTTTGCTCGAATTATCTGATTTAAACCCTAATATTGAAGCCGTAGAACGCCGTGAAAGTAAAATTGGTAATACTACAGTACATTTTGTACCTACTTTCACAAAAGGTATCAATTATGTAGGATTGTACTTTAAATTGAACTGCCTCACTGAGGAGGAACTATTCTACGCTGATATTTTAAGTGATATCCTCGGTCGTATTGATACATCTGAACGCGGTTATGAAGCTCTGGCTAAAGATATTAATATGAATTTAGGTGGATTGAGTTCTGACATTACGGCCATTAGTAAAGATGGTAAGCGTGACGAATTTACGCCTCTTATGATTGTGCGTGCGAAAGCATTACATTCTAAACTACCTGATTTATGCCGCTTGATTAATGAAGTAGTTCAAAAAGCAGATTATAGCGATGATCAACGTTTGACTGAACTTGTTCAAGAAAGCAAAGCTATTTGGGATAATGAAGCATTCCGCCGTGGTAATTCCATCGTAAGTCAACGCGTTATGGCTCAAGTTTCTGCAGTTGGCAAGTTTAGAGATAATGGTAATTTAGGATATTATCAAAAAATCAGTGAACTAGCATCTAATCCTGCAGCATTGCCACTTTTACCAGAGAAATTAGCTGAAGTGGCTCGTAAAATTTTCCGCGCTAACAATGTAGATATTATGTTTGTTGGGGAAGAAGGCGAATTAGAAGCCTTTGAAAACCTAATGAAACCATTGGTGGAAACTTGGGATACTACTGAGTTAAGCAATGATGTATTACAAATCACTCGTCTATCTGGCAATGATGGTATCGTTACTGCTGGTAAGGTTCAATACGTAGCACAAGGTGGTAATTTTATCGATCATGGTTTCAAACATGTTGGTCCAATGAGTGTTCTAGAAACGATTTTACGTTATGAATACCTTTGGATTCGTATTCGTGTACAAGGTGGTGCTTACGGAGCATTTGCTAATTTCTATGACGATGGCAATATGATTTTCTGCAGTTATCGCGATCCTAACTTGTTAGAAACTTTGAATGTATATAAAGAGTTGCCTCAATACCTTCGTGACTTCACATTGACTGATCGTGAAATGCGTAAGTATATTATCGGTACTATGAGTTCTTTAGACTTGCCAATGACACCTGCATTGCGTGGACCACGTGCAATGGGGATGTACTTCAGCGGTGCTAAATTAGAGGACAAAGTAGAGTTCCGTAAACAAGTAATCGCATGTAAGCCAGAAGATATTGTTGCACTAGCAGATGTGGTAGAACCTGTATTGAATGATAATCACATTTGCACAATGGGTAACGAACAAAAAATTAGAGATGCTGGTAATGTGTTTGATAACATTGTGTCTTTAGGATAAATAAGTTTATAACTATAGATGTTATTGCTTTATTGCTTTAGATTCTACTTTGACATATCTTCGGATCTATAAGTGGCATATTCATAATGGATATGCCACTTGTTTTCTACTATAGGAGAGTTCTAATGAAAGGTAGATTTGCGCCTAGTCCAACAGGATATATTCATCTCGGTAACGTGTGGATAGCACTTTTATCATATATCTCCACACGCCAACAAAAAGGAACGTATGTTGTACGTATGGAGGATATAGACCTACAACGGTCAAAACGAGAGCTAGGGGAAGCTTTACTAGATGATTTAGAATGGCTTGGCTTTGAATGGGATGAAGGTCCACGTGTAGGTGGACCAGAAGTATCCTATTGGCAAAGTGAAAGACAAACATATTATGCAGACATATTAGAATATCTCGCATTAGAAAAACTAATTTACCCTTGCTTTTGTAATAGAGCGAGACTACAATCTATAGCTTCTGCACCTCATGTAGGCGAAGTGGTGCATCGTTATGATGGAAAATGTCGACATTTACGTGATTTTGAAATACAAGCGTTATGTAATAGCAAAGATCCATCCTTACGTTTAGCGGTGAATACTTGTGATTTAAATTTTGATGATCGATGGCAAGGCAAGCAGCATATTCATTTGGAATGTGAACTAGATGATTATGTATTACGTCGTGGTGATGGCATGTACGCATATAATTTAGCAGTCGTATTAGATGATATAGCTATGGGAATAAGTGAAGTGATTCGAGGCGATGATTTACTCGATACAACAGGGCAGCAATTATATTTATATAACATATTACAACAATGCTATCCCTATAAACATATAGAAGTTCCTAAGTATGGTCATGCCCCACTTTTAGTGGATACAGATGGCCATAGACTTTCTAAGCGTCAAAAGAGTATTACAATCCGTGAATTACGAGAACAACAATGGTCAGCCTCTAGAATTTTAGGGGAATTAGCTGTTGCAGGGGGTCTTATAGATGGTGCTAAGTATAGTCATCCACAAATAAGCCTTTCTGATCTAATAGATTTAGACTTATCGGTTCCCAGTTTGAGGCAAAAAATAATTGTTATTGAATGATAATAGATACATTGATTTTAGTTCTAAAATGTTTGCTAAAAGAGTATAATTTGATAACTATAAATTTCGATACATTACATTGACAAAATTCGATATTTATTTATAATAGTATATAAGAGGTGGTCGAAATGACAATTCAACAAGCTTTAGATCAAAAGGTGTGGGCCGTTATTGGAGCCACTGATAAGACCGAAAAGTTCGGCTATAAGATTTATAAATGTCTTAAAGATCACGGATATGAAGTATATCCAGTTAATCCTAATATTGCAGAAATAGAAGGAGACACATGTTACTCTAGTCTTTCTGCACTTCCTGTTGTACCAGCTGTTGTGGATTTTGTTGTACCAGAATCAGCGGGATTGGCTGCACTTGATGAATGTAAAGAACTTGGCATTCCAACTGTGTGGTTACAACCGGGAGCGGATAAACCATCTGTTGTTGAAAAAGCACATGCTTTAAACTTGCATGTCATTCAAGATTGTGTATTAGTTCAATTGCCGTAGGAGGGTATAATGAGCGAATTAAAAGAATTAAAAACTGCTGAATATCAAGATTTAGTAAATCAAGGTGGCGTTACTGTTATTGATTTCTGGGCTCCATGGTGCGGTTATTGCGTACGTATGATGCCAATCATCGAAGAAATTGCAGGTGAGCTTGAAGGTAAAGCTAACTTTGTAAAAGTAAATGCTGACGAAGAACCAGAATTAGCTCGTAATTTACAAGTTGAAGTATTGCCTACATTTGTTATCCTAAAAGATGGCGAAGTAGTAGACCGTAAAATTGGCTTCTTGCCAAAAGGCGATCTTCAAGGTGCTATTGAATCTAAATTCTAATAATCGGAATAAATCTATATAATAGAGTAAAAAAAACCTCATCAATGTATGTTAAATACATTGATGAGGTTTTTTTCATATTTTCTATAGAAGCAAATAAAAAGTATCGTATAAATATAAAATTAATTTAAAATATAAAATTTCATTTTACATAATTCAATATTATTAATAACTTAGTATTTAAGCTGATTGAGAGATATTTTTAAATGAGTAAAAAATGAAACATAAGTTTAACTTATTAATTTTTTTATGGAAGTTTAAAATAATATATGGTAGTATTATGTTAAATATTGTGAATATTTAGTGAAAAAGAGTGCAATATTTAATTTATTTCTTCATTGTGGGGTGAGAGCCACAAATGTTGGGAGGGAACTTAATATGAATAAGGTATTCAAAGTTGTTTGGAGTGCAACTAAGCACGCTTATGTCGTAACGTCTGAGTTGGCTAAGTCACATCAAAAATCTGCAACTACAATTGTAGCTGCAGTTATTTTGGCGGCTAGCTTTTCTGGAGGTGTTGCTAATGCATCCAGCCCTGAGGATTGGGCTAGAGCTGATCTTATTGGTAGCCAAAGATGGTTAACACCTGATCAAAATGCTTGGGGTCATATGCAAGATCAACATCAAGTTGATCCACAACAATTAGACCAACAGCAACAACAACAGCAGCAACAATGGCAACAACAAGAGCCACAGCAGCAACAGCAACAACAGCAACAACGACGTCAACGTCCTCAAGTGCCACAACAACAGCAACAATGGCAACAACAAGTGCCACAACAACAGCAGCAACAACAAATCCCTAAAAAAGGCGGTTCCACTGGTAATACAGTAATTAATAACTACTATACAGTTGTAACTACTGATGTTGAAAATGTTAAGAAAAATACACATAACATTAACGTTGTAAATAAAAAGGTAGATATCAATACTACTAATATTAATACTGTTAATAATAAGGTTGAGAGTGTAAAAACTGACATTAATAAAATCAATGCTAATATTACAAATATCAATGCTAAAGTTGATAAAAATAGCAAAGATATTGAAGGATTAAAAGGTAAAGTCGGCACTCAAATCACTAACATTCAACAAGACATCACAAATATTAACAATAATATTGATGCTAAATTTACTAAAATTAATAACGATATTGATGTAAAAATTGATAATAAAATTACTAATATCACAAATAATGTTGTTAATAATGTAAATACTAACATTGATGCTAGTGTAAAAAAACATATTGAAGCTAATAATACTAATATTATTAATCAAGTAAATCAAAATATTAATACTGCAGTTCAAAATAATAACACTACAATTTTGAACAAAGTTGATGAGAAGATTGAAAATAACAACACTACTATTATTAATAATGTTAATAAGGATGTAGATGTTAAGATTAATGATATTAAAACAAATATTAATAATACGAAAAATGAGTTGAACACTAACATTTCTAATGTTAAAAATGAACTCAATCAAAATATCAACAATGTTGATATTAAAGTTAACAACAATAAAAAAGCAATTGATAATCTAACTGTTAATGTTAACAATAATAGTAAATCTATTGCTGATTTAACTGCTAAAGTTGAAACTAACACACAAAATATTGATGCTAATAATACTTTCATCATGGAAAACCGTAAATTTATCGGTGATAACAAAAAAGCTATCAACGATAACAAAAAAGCCATCGATGAATTGAAAGGTAAAGTTGGCACAACAATCAATAATATTAACACTACAATTGATAATAAGATTAATGAAAATAATACTAAGATTATCAACGAAGTTAATCACAATGTAGATGTTAAAATCAACGATAGCAAAACTAACATTATTAGTGAAGTTAACAAAACAATTAATTCTAAAATTGAAGCTAACAACACAACTATTATTAATAAAGTAAACAATGATGTTGATACTAAGATCAATGCCGTTAAAACTGATATTACAAATATTAATAATACTGTAAATAATGTAAGCGCAAAAGTTGATGCTAATACTACTAACATCACTAATAACACTACAAATATCAATAAAAATGCGACTGCAATTACTGAATTAAAAACTAAAGTTGATAATCAAGGTAAAGTTTTAGTTGATCATGAAGGTCGCATCCAGGCGCTTGAACAAGACAATAAAACTATTAAAACTGATGTAGCTAACACTCAAAATCAAGTTAATATCAACACTAAAGATATTGCTGATTTGAAAGGTAAAGTTGGTCAAAATATTGGTAATGTTCAAGTAGATATTAAAGATATTAAAAACAATATCACTAATATCAATAGTAAAGTTGAAGCGAATGCAACTGCAATTAATAATGTTAATGTAAAAGTTGACGGTGTTAAAGGCGACTTGGATGGTCTTAAAGGTCGTGTAGATCGCCATGATCAACGTTTAGACTACTTGCAAGACAACATTGCAGATAACTCCACAAGAATCTCTATTGTTGAAGATGGTGTAAAAGCTAATACAAAAGACATTAATGTAGTTGGCACAATTGCAATGGAAAACCGCACACTTATCGGTGCAAACCAAAAAGCTATCGATGAGTTAAAAGGTCATGTTGGCACACAAATTACCAATATTGAAACTACAATCAATAAGAAGATTGAAGCTAATAATACTACAATCATTAACAAAGTAGATGGTAATATTGATGCTAAGATTGAAAAAAATAACACAGTTATTAACAATAACATTAATAATGTAAATGCTAAGACTGAAGTTAATGCTAAAGCGATTGCAGATAATAGTAAACGTATCGAAGCTAACTCTACTCGTATTTCCAACAATGAAAAAGCAATCAACGAGTTAAAAGGCCATGTTGGTACACAAATCACTAACATCGAAAATACAATTACTAATAAGATTAATGAAAACAACACAGTAATCAACAAAAATATCGATGCTAAGATTGAAACTAATAACACTACAATTCTTAATAAAGTAGACAATAACATCGATGTTAAGATTAATGCTAATAACATTAAAGTTAATCAAAAAATTGATGGTGTTAAGGGCGATTTAGATGGTCTTACTAAACGCGTTGATCAAAATACTAAAGACATCAACGTAGCAGGCACAATTGCTATCGAAAACCGTACACTTATCGGTGCTAACAAAAAAGCTATTGATGAATTAAAAGGTCATGTTGGCAATCAAATCACAAATATCGAAAATACAATTACTAATAAAATCAACGAAAACAATACAGTAATTAATAAAACTATCGATAATAAGATTGAAGCTAACAACACTGTTATCAACCAAAATATTGATAATAAAATCAATAGCAATAACACAACAATCATTAATAAAGTAGATCAAAACATTGACGCTAAAATCAATGCTAATAACACTACAATCATTAACAAAGTTGATAAAAATATTGATATAAAGATCAATGAAAATAACACTCAAATCAACAATACAATCAACAAAAAAGTTGGCGATGTAAATGTTAAGATTGATGGCGTTAAAGGTGATGTAGCTGGTCTTACTGCACGTGTAGATCGTCATGATCAACGTTTAGATTACTTACAAGGCAACATTGTAGATAACTCTACACGTATTAGTGCTAATGAAGATGCTATCAAAGCATTAAAAGGTCAAGTTGGTACTACAATTAAAAATATCGAAACTACAATTAATAACAAGATTACAGAAAATAATGTAACTATTAATAAAAATATCGATACTAAGATTGAAGCTAACAACACTGTTATCAACCAAAATATTGATAATAAAATCAACAGCAATAATACAACAATCATTAATAAAGTAGATCAAAACATTGATGCTAAAATCAATGCTAATAACACTACAATTATTAACAAAGTTGATAAAAACATCGATGTAAAAATCAATGAAAATAACAAACAAATCAACAACACAATCAATAATAAGATTGGTGATGTAAATGTTAAGATTGATGGCGTTAAAGGTGACTTGAATGGTCTTAAAGGTCGTGTAGATCGTCATGACCAACGTTTAGACTACTTACAAGATAATATTGCTGATAACTCTACACGTATCTCCGTAGTTGAAGATGGTGTGAAAGCTAATGCAAAAGATATTAATGTAGTTGGTACAATTGCAATGGAAAACCGTCAATTCATTGGCGATAATAAAGTTGCTATTGCTAACAACACTAAAAACATCAACATCAATGCTAAAGCTATCGATGAGTTAAAAGGTCAAGTAGGTCAATCTTCTACAGTTATCAACGATATTAAGAAACAAATTACTAATATCAATGGTAAAGTAGAAAATAATACTACAAATATTGCTAATAACACAACTAATATTGCTAACAATACAACAGCAATCAACAATGTAAATGTAAAAGTTGACGGCGTTAAAGGTGACTTGAAAGATCTTACTGCTAAAGTTGATAAAAACACTAAAGACATCAACGTAGCTGGTACAATTGCAATTGAAAACCGTAAATTTATCGGCGACAATAAAAAAGCTATCGATGAATTAAAAGGTCAAGTTGGTAATACAGTTAAGAATATCGAAACTACTATTAATAACAAAATTACTGAAAACAATGTAGTTATTAATAAAAATATCGATGCTAAGATTGAAGCTAACAATACTGTAATTAATCAAAATATCACAAATGCAATTACTGAAAATAACAAGGAAATTAACAATACAATTAACAATGTAAATGTTAAAGTTGATGGTATTAAAGGTGATATTGATGGCTTGAAAGGTCGCGTAGATCGTCATGATCAACGTTTAGACTACTTACAAGATAACATTGTAGATAACTCTACACGTATTACTGCAGTAGAAGATAGTGTTAAACTAAATACTACAAATATTGCGAACAATACAACAGCAATCAACAATGTAAATGTTAAAGTTGACGGCATTAAAGGTGACTTAGATGGTCTTACTAAACGTGTTGATCAAAACGAAAAAGACATCAATGTAGCTGGTACAATCGCTATTGAAAACCGTACATTGATTGGCAATAACAAAGCTGCTATCGACAAGAATGCAAAAGCTATTGCTGAATTGAACGGTAAAGTTGGTACTACTATCACTAATATCGAATCTACTATTAATAACAAGATTGAAGCTAACAACACAGTAATTAGAAACGATATCAACACTGCTATTACTAATAACAACACTGTTATTAATAAAAACATTACAAATGCAATCAACGAAAATAACAAAACAATCATTAACAAAGTTGATAAATCTGTAGATGTTAAGATTGCTGAAAACAATAAAACTATTAATAACACTATCAACAAGGTAAATGTAAAAGTTGATGGCATTAAAGGTGATATTGATGGTTTGAAAGGTCGCGTAGATCGTCATGATCAACGTTTAGATTACTTACAAGGCAACATTGTAGATAACTCTACACGTATTAGTGCTAATGAAGATGCTATCAAAGCATTAAAAGGCCAAGTTGGTACAACTGTTACTAATGTTGAAAACACAATCAATGCTAAGATTGAAGCTAACAATACAGTAATTAATAACACAATTAACAACAAAGTTAATGAAGTAAATGTTAAGGTTGATGCTAACGCAAAAGCAATTGTTGATAATAGCAAAGCTATTACTGACATTAAAGCTAATGTGACAAATATCAGCAATAAAGTAGATGTTAACACTGCAGATATCAAAGCTATCCGCACAGATGTAACTAACAACACTACTAACATTGCTAATAACACTGCAGCTATTGCTAATGTAAGCAAACAAGTTACAAATAACACAACTAACATTGCTAACAATGCAACAGCTATTGCAAACATTAGTAAACAAGTTGCTGGTAATACAGCTAACATTACAGATGTAACTGCTAAAGTAAATGCTAATACTGGTCGTATTGAATCTAATACAACTGCTATTAATAACTTAACTGGCAAAGTTGATGCTAACTCTCAAGCTATTGAATCCTTGAAAGGTCAAGTTGGTAAAGGCAATACTACAATCGTTAATGTAGCTCAAAAAGTAGAAAATATTACTCAAAACATTAACGCTCAAAATAGCAACATCCAAGCTAATACTGTAAACATTCAAAATAATACTTCCAATATTAATAACATTAAAGCTAATGTTGTTAACGTTGAAAAGAATGTAAACAATATTAAAGCTGATGTAACAGTAGTAAAAGCTGATATCACAAACATCAATGCTAAAGTTGATCAAAAAATCAATATTGTAAACAACAATATTACTAACGTTAAAAACGATGTGAAGAATATTGATGCTAAAGTTACAAATATTGATAACAAAGTTACTAATATTAACAATAAAGTAACTAATATCGATAGCAGAGTAACTAATATTGATAGCAAGGTAAATGATATTGACGTAAAAGTTAATAACCAAAATACTGTAATCAACAATATCAAAACTGATGTATCTGGCTTGAAAGATCAAGTTGGCAAAAATACTGAAGCAATTAAGAACTTGCAAAATGTAAGTTCTGATGTAAACAAAGTGAAAGAACAAGTTAATGCTAATACTCAAAAAGCAAATGCTAACGAAGAACGTATTAAAAATGTTCAAAGCCAAGTTTCTGTTAATACTGAAGCAATCAAACATAATACTGAAAACATCAATATTAACA
Organism: Veillonella sp.; assembly: GCF_041333735.1. Taxonomy (NCBI): domain Bacteria; kingdom Bacillati; phylum Bacillota; class Negativicutes; order Veillonellales; family Veillonellaceae; genus Veillonella; species Veillonella sp. The sequence goes on along the minus strand of NZ_JBGKFB010000001.1, from coordinate 1,990,862 downwards.
AAGCAGCGATCAAGCAAAATGCTGAAGCAATTCAAAATACTAATGTAACTGTACAAAAAGTAATCAACAAAGTTGATGAACATAGCAAAGTTATTAACGACGTATCTAAACAAGTTAATACTAATACAACTAATATTGCTAATATCAATAATGTTGTTAACCAAAATACAACTAATATTACAAATGTAACTAACCAAGTTAATACAAACACAAGTAATATTAGTAAAGTAACTAACCAAGTTAATACAAATACTACAAACATCAACACTCTAAATGCTAAAGTAGATACTAATGTTACAAATATTACTAAAGTAGATAATCGTGTAACTGAAGTAGCTAAACAAGTTAATGAAAATGCACAATTAACTAAAGCTGTTGGTACTCTAGCATTAGAAAATCATGAAAAGGTTAGTGTATTAGGTTTACAAGTAAATAAAAATACTCAAGACATTGCTGATGTAAACACTAAAGTTGATGAAAATGTTACATTAACTAAGAACATTGGTGCTATTGCATTAGAAAACAATGAAAAAGTTAATGTATTGGGCTTGCAAGTAAATAAAAATACTCAAGATATCAGTACATTAGCAGAAGCTGCAAATTATAGCTTGAAAGCTTCCAACATTGCATTACAAGATCATGCAACACTTGTTCAACATGATGCACAAATCGCAGAAAACTCTCGCCGCATTAGCAGCGTAGAACGCGATGTTAAAGTTGTAGGTGCTAATGCAGCAGCATTAGCAGCATTGAAACCTATCGAATACCACGAAGGTCAAAAAGCTCAAATTATGGCGGCTGTTGGTACTTACAAAGGTAAAACATCTACTGCATTGGGTGTAGCACATTATGCAAATCCTGATTTATTAATCCATGCTGGTGCCGCTTATGGTGGTGACCATAGCGTAATGGCAAATGCTGGTGTAACAATCGGTATTGGTAATGCTCCTACAGCTCCTAAAGCATCCCCTGCAACTGTAAAAGTTCTTGAGGATCAAGTGGCTGATTTGCAAGCACAAAACAAAGAAATTCGTGAACTTCTTGATAAAGTGATTGCACAACAACCACAACAAGCGCCAAAAACAGCTGTAAAAACAACTAAATAATATGCCTCCCAACCGATGGGTTAGACTATAATCTATCGTAGGTATAGAAACCGCGTAGCAGAAATGCTACGCGGTTTTCTTTTTGTGTGGATTTGTGGTGATTATATTCCTATATATCGTTTGATTTGAGTGTTATAGAGCTTATGGGGATATTGTGGTGGGGATTGGATACAGATAAAACTAAAATTTGGCTCCTGGTGGTGGGGAGTGGTTTTTATGATTTGATTATTATTTAATTTCGAACATATGTATCTAAGAAAAGAAGAGAAAAATAGAGATTATGAAAGAAAAATATAAAAAAGTGGGATAAAAATGGATTTTTTATTGTGATTGGTGGGGAATTGTGGTAGAATTTACCATATAGTGGTGGATAAGGAATAGTAAAGGGCGGTGATACGTATGTTCATGGGAGAATATAATCACACCATTGATACAAAAGGGCGGATGATTATACCCGCGAAAATACGTGAACAACTAGGCGAAGTATGTATTGTTACTAAGGGCCTAGATAACTGCTTAGCTATTTATACCGAAGAAGCGTGGAAGAAAATTTCTGCAGCTTTACAATCACAATCCTCCACTAAAGCTAGCGTACGTGCCTTGAAACGTTTTGTTTTTGGTAGTGCCGCTGAGCTTGAATATGATAAACAAGGTCGTGTCCTCATTCCTGTACCACTACGTGAATATGCGAGCCTTGATAAACAGGCCGTTATTGTCGGTGCTGGGGATCACGTTGAAATTTGGAGCCGCGAAAAATATGATTACTATGATGCTCAAGTGGCTGAAAGTATGGAAGAATTAGTTGAAGGTCTAGAAGGGATTATGTTATAGGAGGCTATGATGGAATTTAATCATACCAGCGTACTTTTACGCGAAACGGTGGACTCCGTCGTAACTAATCCAAAAGGCATCTATGTGGACTGCACCCTGGGTGGTGCGGGACATGCCCATGCTGTGGGTGAGATGCTAGACCCAGAAGGCATGATTATAGGGTTGGATCAAGATGAAGATGCGTTGAGCGTAGCTCGACAGCGTTTATCTGATTTAACATGTCAGGTGTTAACAATACCGACGAACTTTTCTAACTTAAAAGAAGCCCTTCATAATGAGGGTATCTATGAAGTAGATGGATTTATCTTTGATCTTGGCGTATCTAGCTATCAACTGGATACACCGGAGCGTGGCTTTTCATATATGAATGATGGCCCTTTAGATATGCGTATGGATAAGGATGCACCATTAACAGCAGAAGAGGTTGTTAATGAATATGATGCTGAAGCATTATTGCAAATTATCCGCGACTATGGGGAAGAGCGATGGGCTAAGCGCATTGTTGAATTCATCATTAATGCACGACAAGAAAAACGAATTACCACTACTGGTGAGTTAGTTAGAATTATTAAGCAAGCAATACCTGCGAAGGCGCGTCAAGATGGACCGCATCCGGCAAAACGGACGTTCCAAGCCATTCGCATTGAAGTAAATAGAGAATTAGCTATCTTGCATGATAGTTTTGTAGATGCTGTATCCATGTTGAAACCAAAGGGGAAAATTGGGGTTATCACATTCCACTCCTTGGAAGATCGAATTACGAAACAAACTTTCAAAGAGTTGAGTACAGCATGTATATGTCCTCCAGAATTGCCGATGTGCGTATGTAACCACAAGGCAGTTGTGAAGGCGAAGAATAAGGCTATAGAGCCTAGTGCAGGGGAGATTGAGGTTAATCCGAGGGCTAGAAGCGCAAAGTTACGCGTAGCCGTCAAGTTGTAGAATTGGAAGGGGTTAGTGTTTATGTTAGCGAGAAAGGCTGTTGTGGGCCAAGTTAAAAGCGATGTGTTGGTCGCTTCACAAGGGAGAAAACGTAGTGCAAATGTGGCTCTAGATTTGAGCCCTATGATGTGGCAGGTTGTATATGGTATTGCTGCATTGGTTGCATTTTTGCTTATCATGATGGTTATGAATGCGTACAGCACAAAATTAGGCTACGAAGTAGTTAAAACACAGCAAGCTGTAGTACAATTAACAAAGGATAATGATGCGTTGGATGTTGAAGTGGCTTCTTTGAAGTCTCCTGTTCGTATTCAACAAATCGCAGAACAACAACTAGGGATGGTTTTGCCTGATTCTTTTGTTTATAGTACAAAAAGCGCTGTTACTGAACGTACTGTACAAGAGAAACAGCAAATTATAGACTAGCAGGCAAAGCAGCTCGTATTGGGCTGCTTTCCTTTGCGTGTAAAGGAGATTGTATATGAAACAATTACAAGATATAGTAAAAACTTTGCAAACACCGCATGTAGAAGGTAATACAGCTGTTGAGGTGTTAGATATTACGGCTGATTCTCGTGCAGTAAAAGCAGGTAGCTTATTTATTGCGTTAGATGGTGCCACTGTAGATGGTCATAATTATGTAAATAAAGCCGTTGAAGCTGGTGCTGTGGCAGTACTTGTATCTAAATCAGTAGAGGTAAGTGGTGATGTTTGTGTTATCACTGTAGAGGATACTCGAAAAGCTATGATGGCTTGTGTACCATATTTCTTTGATTATCCAGCCAACTCCATGCGTATGATCGGTGTTACTGGTACTAATGGTAAAACGACTACAACTCATATGATTCGTCATATTTTGAAAGGCCAAGGCCATAAAGTAGGCGTTATTGGTACCGTTCATATTATGATTGGTGATACATCCTATCCAATTCACAATACAACACCGGATGTAGTAGATTTACAACATATTCTTCATCAAATGGTAGAAGAAGGCGTTACCCATTGTGTCATGGAAGTATCTTCCCATGCATTAGCATTAGGTCGAGTTTCTGGTGTTGAATATGATACAGCCGTATTCACGAACTTAACACAAGATCATTTGGACTTTCACAAGACCTTTGAAAATTATTTGGCCGCTAAGTGTAAATTATTTGAACAAGTTAGCGCGCCGAACCAAACTAAATCTGGCAAAGGGGCTGTCATCAATATCGATGACGAATATGGTCATCGTGTAATTGAAAAAACAACGGCGCCTATCATTACGTACAGTATTGATGGTAAAGGAACATTGAATGCTCATGATGTTGAAATGACTCCTAAATCTAGTCGTTATACGGTATCCTATGATGGCAATGACTATACAGTGGCTATGAATACAACTGGTTTGTTTAATGTATATAATACATTGGCCGCTATTGGGGCTTGTCTATTAGAAGGTATCTCTATGGAAGATATCGATAAGGCATTGAAAACATTTAGCGCTGTGCCTGGCCGTTTTGAGCTTATTGAAGAAGGTCAACCATTTGCAGTTGTTGTAGACTATGCACATACACCAGATGGGTTAGAAAATATTTTGCAAACTGCAAAGGCTATTCAAGAAAATCGCATTATTGTAGTCTTTGGTTGTGGTGGTGACCGAGATGCTACGAAACGTCCTATTATGGGCCGTATTGCTGCACAATATGGCGATATAGTATATGTTACATCTGACAATCCTCGCACAGAAGATCCTGTGCAAATTGTGAAAGATGTAGAGGTGGGCGTTAAAGAAGGCCTGCGTGAAGGCTCTCACTATGAAGTTATCGTTGATCGTCGGGAAGCGATTCAACATGCAATACAAAATGCAAAACCTGGGGATATTGTACTAATTGCAGGTAAGGGGCATGAGGATTACCAAATCTTAAAGGATAAAACGATTCATTTTGATGATCGTGAAGAGGCGCGAGCGGCCCTCAAGGAGATCTAATATGGCAGAATTTACATTGTCTCAAGTGGTAGAAGCCACACAAGGGACGAGTGCACATACCGACAATATTAAGTTTTTAGATGTATCTACTGATACAAGAACGATTGAATCAGGCTTTTTGTTTGTAGCCTTAAAAGGTGATACCTTTGATGGTCATGATTTTATTAATACAGCTATCGAAAAGGGCGCTACTGGTGCAATCGTAGAAAAGGGCCGTGCAGTGGACGGCATCGTATGTATTGAAGTAGATAATACATTGGTAGCGTATCAAAATTTAGCACGTTACCATCGTCGTCGCTTTGATATCCCTGTAGTCGCTATTACTGGTTCTTCTGGTAAGACTACAACAAAGGAAATGGTAGCTGCTGTACTCGGCACCGAATTTAATGTTTTGAAAACTGAGAAAAACTTTAACAATGAAATTGGTTTGCCAAAAACATTGTTGCGTTTAACTGCAGAACATCAAGCTTGTGTTGTTGAAATGGGCATGCGTGGCCTTGGTCAAATTGAGGAGCTTGCGTTGATTGCTGAACCAACTATGGGTATTATTACTAATGTTGGTACTAGCCATATTGAGCTATTAGGTTCTCGTGAAGCCATCGCACAAGCTAAAGGTGAGTTAATTCGTTGCTTGCCTGAAAATAGTGTGGCTATTCTCAATGAAGATGATCCATATGTTAAAGCTATGGATAGTCTTGCCAAAGGTAAAACTATTACCTATGGTATCGAACGTAATGCCACATGTATTGGCAGTCATTTGCGTTATAAAAAAGATGGTATTAAATTTACATGCAAATGTTATGACGAAGTATTTGATATCTTCTTGCCTATGATTGGTGAACACAATGTATATGACGCATTGGCAGCAATCGTAGCTGGTCGTGTGCTAGGCATTAAGTCCAATACGATCCGCAAGGGCTTAAGTGAATTTACAGGCACTCCTATGCGCCAAGAAATCGTACCATTTGAAGATATTGTTATCTTAAATGACGCGTATAATGCAAATCCATCTTCTATGGCTGAAGCGATAAAAGCTTTGGGTCAGCTAGAAGGTAAACGTAAAATTGCTATGCTTGGTGATATGCTTGAACTTGGTGATTATACTGAACAAGCGCATCGTGAAATTGGTCAATTACTTGCTGAAGAAGGTTATAGTGTTGTATTCACATTCGGTGATGCTGCTGCCTTTATAGCTAAAGAAGCTAAAAAGGCTGGATTAACTACATTCCGTTGTAATAGCCATTTGGAAATGGCCAATGCCTATAGTGATATTCGTGAAAAAGGGGACGTTATCCTTGTCAAAGGCTCCCGTGGTTTGCGGATGGAACGAGTTGTTGAAGAATTGAAAGATCGTGAATAAAAGGTTACGGCTAGTTATATCTAGCCGTCATCTGTTTATTAATGAGTAGAGGATTCGTATGATATATCACATTCTATTAGCCTTCGTAGTAACCTTTATTATTACGGTAGTGCTAGGTAAATTTGCTATTCCTATGTTGCGTTCTTTGCACGCACAACAAAGTATTCGTGAAGAAGGTCCAGAAAGTCATCAAGCAAAAGCTGGTACACCAACAATGGGTGGCGCTTTCATGATGGTAGCCCTCGTCATTGGGGTTGCTTTATTTGCACCGTGGAATGTGGGTACTGGTATGTTATTATTCTTAACATTAGGTCATTGTTTATTGGGCTTTTTTGATGATTTTGTAAAAGCTGTAAAAAAACGTAATCTTGGTTTGACAGCAAAGCAAAAATTACTAGGTCAATTTATTTTGGCTGCCATATTCTGTTACTGTATTACTGAAATTATGGTTATTCCTACCACATTGTGGATTCCTGTAGCAGATATTCACCTTCAATTAGGTTGGGCTTATTATGTATTGGCATTTTTAATTATCGTAGGTGCTACGAATGCTGTAAATCTTACAGATGGTCTTGATGGTTTAGCTAGTGGTACATCTGCTGTAGCTGCCATTGCCTTTTCCGTTATCGGCCTTATGGCTGCATCCACAACAAATTCTATTGGCGCTGAAAGCGTTGCTTACTATGGCGCCATTGTTGCCGCTGTATGTCTTGGTTTCTTGGTGTACAATGTAAACCCTGCAAAAGTATTTATGGGGGATACAGGTTCTTTAGCATTAGGTGGCGCTTTTGCGGCGATGGCAATTCTTACAAAAACAGAACTATTACTTGTTGTCATTGGCGGTATTTTTGTTATGGAAGCGTTGTCTGTTATTATTCAAGTTATTTCATTCAAAACTCGTGGTGTACGAGTGTTTAAAATGAGCCCTATTCACCATCATTTTGAGTTGTCTGGTTGGGCTGAACAAACTGTTGTTAATCGCTTCTGGTTTGGTGGCGCTGTATTAGCTGTTATTGGTGTCATTTTAGCGACTATAACTTTGTAAGATAATACTTAACGGAAGCCGCAAATAATGGTATGCTTATAAGATAGGAATACATTATTTTTGTTGATAATTTAGGTGATACAGATGGAATACGGAGACAAACATATACTTGTTCTGGGCGCTGGTGCCAGCGGTATAGGCGCGTCTTGGGTATTAGCTCAAGTTGGGGCCCATGTAGTGTTAAATGATTATAAGCCTGTTACACTGCCTACAGATGAGGAAAAAAGACTTGTATCAGCGGGTGTAGATATTATTACAGGTAGACAAGATGAATCCTTGCTTGATGGCGTGGATCGCATTGTTATTTCTCCAGGTATTTCTCTAGATATTCCCATTGTAAAAGCCGCTCAAGCTCGTGGTGTTGATGTGGTTAGTGAAGTAGAAGTGGCTTATGAGTTATCTAAATCGCCAATTGTAGCCGTTACAGGTACAAATGGTAAGACCACTACTACAACATTATTAACTAAGGTATTGGAAGGAACTGGAAAGCCAGTTCGCGTTGGTGGCAATATCGGCGATTCTCTTAGTGAAGTAGCTTATTCTATGCCAGCAGATGGTTTTTTGGTAGCTGAGTTATCTAGCTATCAATTAGAAACAATTAAGCATTTTAGACCGATTGGTGCTATTATGCTCAATATTACACCAGATCATTTAGCTCGTCATAAGACAATGGAAAATTATATTGCTGCGAAGGAACGCATCTTTGAAAATCAATTGAGTACAGATTTTATGGTGCTTAATATTGATGATCCCATTGTAGCAGACATGAAACATCGTGTACCTAGCCATATCCTTGAAATTAGTCAACATCAAGTGGTTTCAAATGGTGCTTACTATGATAAAGGACAATGTTATGTAACAAAGAATGGTACAGCAACACCTGTTATTGGTAGTGCTGATATCCACATTCCAGGTAGCCATAATATTGAAAATATTTTAACTGTTATCGCTTTAGCTTATGCGTTAGGGGTGCCGGTAGAAACTATTCATCGTATTATAAGCGAGTTCCATGGTGTTGAACACCGATTAGAGCGAGTTAAAACTCTTGATGGAATTACATTCTATAATGATTCTAAAGCAACCAATGTAGATTCTGTTGTAAAAGCATTGGAATCCTTTGATCAATCCGTTATTTTATTAGCTGGTGGTCATGATAAAATGACTCCGTTAGAAGACTTTATGCAGCTTGTTAAACATCATACAAAAGCTGTTATCTTTATGGGGGAAGCGGCGGATCGATTTGAAGCTGCTGCAAAAGAGGCTGGTGTTCAGCCTATTTATAGAGCTTCATCTATGAAAGATGCTGTGGAACAGGGTTATAAATTGGCTGCCCAAGGTGATATTGTATTATTATCGCCAGCTTGCTCAAGTTTTGATTGGTATAGCTGTTTTGAAGAACGTGGCGATGATTTTAAAAACTGTGTTCATATGTTGCAAGAAGGGAGACACCATTAATGAAACGTATCATTATTTCAGGTGGTGGCACTGGTGGACATATATACCCAGCAATAACTATATATAAGGAAATTATGAAGCAGAACCCTGATGCACAGGTTTTATATGTAGGAACGGAAAGAGGCTTAGAGGCTACCTTAGTGCCTAAAGAAGGCATTGAATTTACTACATTACCTGTACAAGGTTTGCAACGTAAATTATCTTTTGGTACGTTGGTGACGTTAGGCAAGACTGCTTTTTCTCTTGTGAAAGCTAATACAATCATTTCCAACTTTAAGCCTGATGTAGTTATTGGTACAGGTGGTTATGTTTGTGGTCCTATTCTTATGGCCGCAGCATTGCGCAATATTCCAACGTTGATACAGGAACAAAATGTCATTGCAGGCATTACAAATAAAATTCTAAGCCGTTTTGTTGATGTAGTCGCTATGGGCTACAAGGATGCAGAATCATCTTTTTCAAAGGCAAAACGCGTAGTATATACTGGTAATCCAGTACGTCCTGATGTATTAGTTGATACTAGGGAAGATGGACGTAATTATTTTAATTTAAGTGATGACACGTTCACCGTTCTTATAGCCGGTGGTTCTCGTGGGGCGAGAACTATCAATAATGCTATGATAGATGTACATAAGCATTTTCAAGGAACAGATGGAATTAAATTAATCCATATTACAGGGGATGGGGAATATCAATCTGTGTTATCCCAGCTTGGTATTACTGATAGTGATGGTTTAGGTAATTCCTCATTGATTCTGCCATATTTACACGATATGCCAAAAGCATTGGCGGCAGCTGATTTAGCAGTCTTTAGGTCTGGTGCTATCGGTCTTGCTGAACTAGCAGTTCGAGGTATTCCGTCTGTATTGGTACCATATCCATATGCAGCGGAAGATCATCAAACCTATAATGCCCGTATTTTTGTTCAAGAAGGGGCAGCTCATATGATTGTTGATCAAATGTTAAGTGCCCATGATTTGATAGGGGAAATTGAAATGTTTATGGCCAATCGTGATTTATTGTCACAAATGGGAGAACGAGCGTTGCAGTTAGGTAAACCTAATGCGGCTCATGATATTGCAAAATTAGCGTTATCTATTGCAAAGTAACAAGGAGAGGTTTTATGTTAGACGGTATTCATAAGATTCATCTTATTGGTATAGGTGGGTCTGGTATGCGTGCTATAGCGAATATTTTAATTCAAAAAGGTTATGACGTATCTGGTTCAGATGTAGCTGATTCTGCAGTTATTGAAAAGTTCAGAAGTATGGGCGCTACGGTTCATATTGGTCATAATAAAGATTATGTAAAAGGCGTTGATGCTGTAGTTCGTTCTACGGCTATTCGCGAAGATAACCCTGAAATTGTAGCTGCTAAAGAGCAAGGTATTACAATTTTACACCGTTCCGATATTGTAAAAGCTGTGTTAGACGTAACAGATGGCATTGCAGTAGCTGGTGCTCACGGTAAAACTTCTACTACATCTATGATTGGTCAAATTTTAGTAGAAGCAGAAGCTGATCCAACAGTTATTATCGGTGGTGAAGTAGATTATTTAAAAGGTAGTAGTTGTCTAGGTAAGGGGCATTTCTCTGTAGTTGAAGCAGATGAAAGTGATGGGTCTTTTTTGAAACTACGCCCACATACTATTGTTATTACTAACATTGAAGATGATCATATGGATCATTACAAAACAATGGATAATTTGTTAAATGCTTTTTGTGAGTTTGTCGAAACGTTACCAGAATCTGGCAAAGCAATTGTATGTGGCGATAATGAGAATATTCGTTATGTTATGAGCCGTGTAAATCGTAATTTCATTACATATGGCTTAAGTGATAATAATGACTATGTAGCTAAAAATATTCACTATGTAGACTCTACTTTGGTATATGATGTATACCATAATGGTGTGAATGTTGAGCGCATTCGCTTACGAGTTCCTGGTGAACATAATGTATTGAATTCATTGGCTGCCTTTATTGTTGCTCATGATTGCTGTGGTATAGAAACGCGCATTATTACTAAAGGTTTAGGTAAGTTTATCGGTGCAAAACGTCGTTTCGAAACAAAAGGTCACGTAGCAGGTGTATGGGTTGTTGATGACTATGCTCATCATCCTACAGAAATTAAAGCAACATTGAAAGCAGCAAAAGAGTTGGAAAAACATCGTGTTATCTGTGTATTCCAGCCACATCGCTTTACTCGCACAAGCTTGTTAAAGGATGAATTTGCTACTGCTTTCACAAGTGCTGATGAAGTATATATGACAGATATTTATAGCTCTGGTGAAGATCCAATCTCTGGTATTGATGGCAATACGATTCCAAATGCTATTAAAGCGGCCACAGGTCAAGACGTAAATTATGTACCATCTGTTGACGATTTACCTGAGGTATTAGCGAAAATAGTAAGACCTAACGACCTAGTTATCACCATGGGTGCAGGTTCTATTAATCAATATGGGCCAAAATTATTAGCTATATTGGAGGAAGGCTTACAATGAAAGATAAAAAAATAATCGTATTAATGGGTGGTCCTTCCAAAGAGGCGGAGGTATCTCGCCGTACTGGTGCTGCTATTGCGGAGGCACTTGAAAGTAAAGGTTATAATGCCCAAACATTAGAACTTAATCCACGTACTGTTTTAAAAGATATTGAAGCCCTCGGTGGTGAAGTCGTATTTAATGCCATTCACGGCCGTTATGGTGAAGACGGTGCATTACAAGGCTTATTAGAAATGGCTGAAATTCCATACACTGGGTCCGGTATTATGGCTCATGCAGTAGGGATGAACAAAAAAGTAAGTAAAGATGTGTTTAAAGGTGCCAATATTCCTACGGCGGCGTCCGAGTCCTTCAATGGTAATCTTGAATCTGCAGAGGCTATTATCGAACACATCCGTAAAAATTTTACAATTCCAGTAGTTGTGAAATCTGCTACTCAAGGTTCTAGTATTGGGGTTACCATCGTTCGCGATGAAGCTCAGTTAGAAGAGGCTGTAACAGAAGCTCTTAAATATGACCCTATTCTCGTGGTAGAACAATTCCTTGATGGTCGTGAATTTACAGTATCTGTTTTAGATGGTAAAGCATTGTCTGTTATTGAAATTCGTCCACATTCTGGTGAATATGACTACAAGAGTAAGTATACTGTAGGTGCTACAGAGTATTTAGTGCCAGCACCTATTAGTGAAGAAATGACTGCTGAAATGCAACGCATTGGGGAACTTGTGTATCGCGAAGTACAAGGCAGTGGTGTCATTCGTGTTGATGTTATGACAGATCATGCAGATAAGATGTATGTTCTTGAATATAACACTGTGCCTGGTATGACAGCAACGTCTTTAGTACCAAAAGCAGCTAAAGAAATGGGAATCGACTTCCCAACATTATGTGAGAAAATTCTATTAACAGCTAGTATAGGGAAATTTTAAGGGCTAATAGAAGATAAGGAGTTAACTATGGATGATAAGCAAAACCATCCATCCAACTCTGGGGAGATGCAGTCTTCTACACCTGTTCGTGATGAACGGGCTGTATTTAGAAAACGAGTGTTAAAAATCGGTGGTGCAGTTACTCTCGTGTTGGTGGGGTTGTTTACACTACCTATTCCTTTTGGATCCTTAAAAGTTACTGGATCGGATAAGGTAACTGTACAAGATGTAATGGTAGCAGGTGATATACATGAACCTGTTAATATATTGCAAATTAGTACAGAAAAATTAAAAACTAGATTGTCGAAAGACTTACGTGTCGAAGAGGCTCAAATTAGCTATCAGTTGCCACTTACAATGGTGGTAAATGTGGTGGAACGCAAGGCTGTTGCCGTTGTACCAGCTCAGTTTGGATATTTGACCCTTGATGGTAAAGGTCAAGTGATTGCATCTGAGCCTGCTATTCAAGATACATCGGTGCCTATGATTTCTGGTGTAAAAGCTGGAAATATACTCTTAGGAGATACGGTGGTAGATAAGCCGATATTGGCTGCTCTTGAATATTTGAACTCTCTTGATGAGGAGACATTCAAGAATATTGCAGAGGTTAATATCGGAGATCCTGATGCAATAATGGCATATACTGTTTCAGGTGTGCAGATTCGACTGGGAGATGGCAAAGACTTAGCAAAAAAAGCAGAGCTAACTCAGTCGATGTTACAAGATATTAAAAAGACTCATGGTAATGTACAGTATATAGATGTAAATGTTTCGTCACCGTACATTAAAACCGATGTGATGCCAGAAGGCAAAAAGCATCAAAATGGAGCACCGACTACAGAAAATTCATCTACTAAGAAGGATGAGACAAAAACAAGATAAATAAGGTCATGTTGAAAATAAAAGGTAGATGATTGTCGTGAGACACGAACGGTGGGCAATTGCCATAGTCAGCTGTATATTGGGGTTTATGGTTGTAACCCAATATAAGATGACGCAAGATAATATAGAAGAAAATATTCGCTTACAACGGACTGGTGATTTAGCAGTACAATTGCGAGAGGCCCAGAGTGAACGGGATGCTTTATTAAAGCAAATTGAATCACTAAAAAAAACTGGCGCTAATGGCGATGGTAAAGCTGATGAACAGCTCATGATGAAAGCGGCTTTAACAAATGTTAAAGGTCCAGGTGTTAGCGTTTTGATTGAAGATAGCTTAAAGCCTGTTCAAAGTGGTGAAAATCCCAATTTGTATGTAATTCATGATGAAGATATTCTTAGGATTGTTAATGAATTACGGGCTGGTGGGGCTGAAGCAATAGCTATTAATGATCAACGCCTTATAGGAACGTCTGAAATACGATGTTCAGGACCAACTATTACTGTAAATGGTAAGGTCTTTGGCGCTCCTTTTACGGTAAAAGCTATTGGAGATCCAAAGACATTAAATTCGGCGCTAACTATGCGTGGTGGTGTAGTAGATTCGCTTAAACATTGGGGTATAAAGGTAACTATAAAGCAAGAAGAGGATGTAGCGATTCCTGCTTTCACAGGTACTTTTAGAGAAGAACATATGAAGCCTAATGAGTTAGGAGGTAAAGAATGAATATCTATATCTTTGCCATCATTGGCCTAATTATAGGGGCTATCTTAGGATGGATAGCACCACTTCATATCCCCGCTAGTTATTCGAATTATACTTCTGTAGCTGTTCTAGCAGCTTTAGATGCAGTATTTGGTGGCAGTCGAGCAGCATTGGAAAGAACCTTTGATCTCAGTAACTTTGTCATTGGGTTCTTTTCAAATATGGTATTAGCTGTTATTCTTGTATATGTTGGTGATTTAATAGGCATTAACCTATACTATGTGGCCCTTATTGGGTTTGGGTTGCGTGTATTTATTAATGTAGGCGCTATACGCAAGATAATTATGACTAAGCGGTTCTAATAAATCACATTCTATATAGTGGAAAGTTTTTAAATTTTAGTGTAAAATAAATGTAATTGTTATAAGATAGTCAGTATATAAATCGATACATTGGGACGTATATTGATACGATAGATAACGATAAGAGGAGGAAGTTCAATGTCTGATTTTGCAAATATTAAAGTTATCGGTGTTGGTGGCGGCGGTAATAACGCTGTTAATCGTATGGTTGATAACCAAATTAAAGGTGTTCAATTTTTAGCTGTTAATACAGAAAACCAAGTGCTTGAATTGTCTAAAGCGGATGTAACAATTCAAATCGGTGAAAAAGTTACTAAAGGTCTTGGCGCAGGTGCTAATCCACAAATCGGTGAAGAAGCAGCTCAAGAAAGTCGTGAAGAAATCACTAAAGCACTTGAAGGTGCTGATATGGTATTCGTAACTGCTGGTATGGGCGGTGGTACTGGTACTGGTGCTGCTCCAATCGTAGCTGAATGTGCTAAAGAAGTTGGTGCATTAACAGTAGGCGTTGTAACTAAACCTTTCGCATTTGAAGGCAAACGTCGTCGTGCTGCAGCAGAAAAAGGCATTGAGTTCTTGACTCAAAAAGTTGATACAATCATCGTTATTCCTAATGATAAATTATTACAAGTAGTAGATAAAAAATGTTCCGTATCTGATGCTTTTAGTAAAGCTGATGAAGTTCTTCGTCAAGGTATCAAAGGTATTTCTGATTTGATTCAAATTCCTGGTTTAATCAACCTCGACTTTGCAGACGTTAAAACTATCATGACTAATCAAGGCGAAGCATTGATGGGTATTGGTGAAGGTACAGGTGAAAACCGTGCTGCAGATGCTGCTAAAATGGCTATCAATAGCCCATTGTTGGAAACTTCCATTGATGGTGCAAAAGGTATCTTGCTTAATATTTCTGGTAGCTCCGATTTGGGTATTTTTGAAGTGAATGAAGCAGCTCAAATTATTTCTGATGCAGCAGATCCTGATGCAAATATCATCTTCGGTTCTGTTATTGATGAAAGCTTAGGCGATAAAGTTCAAGTTACTGTTGTAGCAACTGGTTTTGGCAATAACGCTAAAAGCGTACCAGAATTCGGTAAAACAACTACAACATCTCGTCCAGCATCCACTACAACAACTAACAGCGGTATCCCAGATATCCCTGTATTCATGAAACGCTAATTTATAGAATGTATAATAAAAACATTCGTAAATAAGTAACTTAGTAAGACATATCTTGAGATATGTGTATAGGAGGTACAAATGAAGAAATTAGTATTATTAACTCTAGCAGCAACAGTTGTAGCAGGTAGTGCATTCGCTGCAGCACCTGTAACAAAAATTAGCGACGGTTCCACTAAAGTACAAGCTGATTATGCATTTAAACAACATGTATCTAAAGGTGGCGGCAATAGCAACGACGGTTTTGGTGTTTCTTTGCAACACGATCTTTCTGATAAAACTGCAGTACAATATTCTTATGATAAATTAAATGCAAA
This sequence comes from Veillonella sp., assembly GCF_041333735.1. Lineage (NCBI taxonomy): Bacteria > Bacillati > Bacillota > Negativicutes > Veillonellales > Veillonellaceae > Veillonella > Veillonella sp. Next base: position 1,975,279 of record NZ_JBGKFB010000001.1, on the reverse strand, counting down.
AAATGGTGACATTAAAAATCATCAATTAGCATTAGTTTATAAAGTGCATCCAAATGTTAACGTATATGGTGCTGGTACTGCAATTCGTACAAATGATACTGAATTAGGTTTCCAAGTTGGTGTTATTGGTCATGTACCATTGACAGAAAAAGTTAACGGTTTTGCTAAAGCTGGTTGGGGCAATGATATTAAGCAAACTTACCAAGTAGGTGCTCAATATGAAGTTCGCCCTGATGTAGACTTGAATGTATACTATGGCTATGATAAATATAGCGTAAATGATAACGATAAAACTGCAAATGGTTTACACGCTGGTGTAGGCTACTCCTTCTAAGGATACTAAAGACCACTCAAATGAGTGGTCTTTTTTTATATACAAAAAATGATATATTATTTATAAATATTTTTTGTATGAAATCTCTTATTATGCTATACACCTTAATTTTATAATATATTTTTTAGTAGTTAATATTATTTCTTATGTATACAATATATTTTCTAAATACACATTGTATAATTAAATAAGTTTAGGTATGATAAATATGTAATAATTCATTTTAGATAGGATGGTGTAAGTTATGACAAGTGTTGCTGCAAAACATGCGAAAGGGAAAAAACTTAAAGATGTGATCTTCGTAACTGCTGGACAAGCATTAGCTGATGCTAAAGAAAATGGTCGAGAGAACGTTGTAAATGGTACTTTAGGTGCTATTCACGATGAAGATGGCAAATTAGTTTTCCTCAAAACCGTTAAAGAAGAATATTTGGGTCTTAATGACACTGAACATATTGGTTATGCCCCAATTGCAGGTATTCCAGAGTTTTTAGCAGCTGCTGAGAAAGAATGTTTTGGTAATTCTCGTCCAGAAGGTCACATCCGTAGCATCGCTACAGCTGGTGGTACTGGCGGTATCCATCACTTAATTCATAACTATACAGAACCTGGTGATGAGGTATTGACTGCTGATTGGTTCTGGGGTGCCTATCGTATAATTTGTAGCGATGTAGGTCGTACACTTGTTACGTATTCTTTATTTGATGAACATAATAACTTTAACCATGAAGCGTTCCAAAATCGTGTAAATGAATTAGCTGCGAAACAAACAAATGTTTTAATTGTGTTTAATACACCTGGTAATAACCCAACAGGTTACTCTATAGAGGATAAAGATTGGGAATCTATCCTTAACTTCTTGAAAGAACTGGTTGCTATAGGCCGTAATAATGTAATCATTGGCATTGATGTAGCATACCTTGATTATTCTGGTGAAAAAGAAGAGGTTCGTGCATTCTTTAGTAAATTCAGTCATTTGCCAAAAGAAATCCTTACATGTGTTTGCTATAGCTTGTCTAAAGGATTCACTATGTATGGTCAACGTGTAGGTGCCTTGATTGGTATTTCTGATGATGAAGAAATTGCTGATGAATTTTTAGAAATCAACAAATCTACAAGCCGTGCTACATGGTCTAATATTTGCCGCCCTGCAATGCGTACAATGGCAAATATTGTAGCTGATCCAGCTAAGTTTAAAGCTTATGAAGATGAACGTAATTGCTATTATCAATTGATTCGCGATCGTGCTGATATATTTAAACAAGAAGCAGCACAAGTTGGTCTTCCTATGTTACCATATCGCGGTGGTTTCTTTATTACGATTCCTACAGATTCTGCTAATGCTATTTGTGAAGAGTTGAAAAAAGAACATATCTATGTTATCGCTTTAGCTAATGGTATTCGCGTAGCTGCTTGTGGTATTCCTAAATTCCAAATGACAGGACTAGCTGAAAAAATTTATAATGCTATGAAACGCTTTGGTAAATTATAATAGATAAGTAAACCTTATGTGAAAAGCCACTTGATCCATGTATCAAGTGGCTTTTCTTGCATTAGTGAATGTCTTTATGTTCTTTAATATCTTGGTCAGCTTCTTTAGCCAAGTCTTCAAGTGCTCGTTTAGGAGCTGTACGTTCACCTGTTTCTGGATCCACGAATTCAACACGGTCCAATGTATCTGTGATTTGGCCTCGAATGAAGCTTAAGTAAATCTCATAAAGTTCTTTTTTTTCTGCTAATTCCTCTGGTGTGAGTTGTTGCCCAGATTTTTTCTTTGCTGCTAGTTCATTTATACGTTTTAATGTATCGTTAATATTGCTCATATTGACCTCCTGTATTCTATATTAGAATAACATGATTTATTATAACATAGAACTAAATGAATACGTATGGTAAGATATAAGTTGTACGCGACTGTACTTTCACAAGTGAGAAAGGAGAGCTGTATGCGTGTAACAAAAGCAATAAAGGCAGAGCAATTGAAATTATTGGAAGAGCATTATTTTGATGCAAAACCTGCCCTTGAGTATACAAATGAATTTGAATTATTAGTGGCAGTTGTATTATCTGCACAATGTACGGATGAGAGAGTTAATATCGTTACTAAACGGTTATTTCCTGAACTAAATCATCCGGCTAAGATGCTAGCAGTTGGGGTTACCAAATTAGAAACTCTGATTAAGGACTGTGGCCTTTATAAATCTAAAGCCAAAAATTTGATTGCAACTTGTCAGATTCTAGTAGAACAATACCATGGGGAAGTGCCACGGGAGTTTGATCAACTCGTTGAATTACCTGGTGTAGGTCGTAAGACTGCAAATGTGGTAGTATCTGTATTGTTTGGTACGCCAGCGATTGCTGTAGATACTCATGTATTCCGTGTGTCTAACCGATTAAAACTGGGAATTGCTAAAACACCAGAAGAGATGGAATTAAAGTTGCAGAAGGCAATTCCTAAAGAGGATTGGGCTGCTGCCCATCACTGGTTGATTTATCATGGTCGTAAACTATGTAAGGCTCGTAAGCCATTATGTGAAGAATGTTTTTTAAATCACTTATGTCCTTCAGCTGGAAAGGTTTAATATGAAAGTAAATAACGAAGAATTTATTGCCCTTTGTGCTACTCATGGCATTGAAGGTATTGATATTGTAAATGAGTTAATGCGTTTTAAAGTGTTAGATCAATTAATTTCTAGTAATGCTAGCTCCCGTGAGTGGGGCGTTACGGCTGATGATTTATATGCGTTAGCGGAAAAATCTACAGTAGAGTCTTTTGGCCCTGTTCCATATGATTTGAATACATTCCAAGCTCTATATGGTCCTTCCTTTAGAGTCGAATTATTTGATTTTATTAGCGACACAGGTATTTTAGATGGTCTAGATGTTGGTACTATCTGGGAGACTCCTGTTCGTGAAAGTATCGAAGCCCATAGTAAAACGGGCGAACTCGTTCTATATGCTTATGTAGAAGAATACACAAGTATGATTGAAGAAATCCTTCAATCTTATGAAGATAAAAAAGTTGTGCTTTATACGGCATCTCCAGTGTGTTATAGCATTTTGACACGTTTATATCCGATGGCGCAAATTATTAATCAATGGCCTCATCGCAGCTATTTTGATCATATCTTTACAGGAACGGTTGGCATGTTCCAATCCTCTGAAGATATTGTGGAAGAAGTGGCTAATGGTTTACATAATCTTGTCCCGGAAGGAACTGCACAATTATTCTTACCTGCAACGATGGCTCAAAATCAATTAGGTTTGAATAATATGGCATTGCAATTCTTCTTGAATCAAAAGCGTGTGGAAGCTATCCGTGAGTGGACTCCATTAGGAGCCTATGAAATTGTATATGGCAAATATGATGTTAAAAAGATGCGTGTTGGCCTTCGTGAACGCGTTGGCGAAGAATGGAAAACGATTAATTATATTCCATTGCCTCATGGTGTATTTGCGCAATTGCCCGTCTTTACCGTATTAAATTATGGCTTGTCGTTGCGTTCTATTTTGCTACCAGGTGGTCAAACTGATGTAGCCTTAGGACAAGATGGTATTTACTGTATCGACAGCCGAGTTTCTGAATTAGGTCGTAATGCTCTTATTGAAAATGGCGCTTATTTCCTTACATTTAAACGTCATACAGACCATGTAGATGTAGATATTACTACAGAAGAACCAAAAGAAGACATCTATTGGATGTTCCCAGATGCTGAATTAGCCTATATGTGGTATGCATACTTCTGTAGCACTATTGGTCAAACATTGATTCAAGAAGTTTCCATGCTCGTTCAAACAGATGAGTCATTCGGTTATATGCTTAGCAGTGTACGTCGACGCGTGTTAGATGTTAACAATGAGGCTCAACTAATCACATCTGTTCAAGCAGCTGATGAAGCGTATATCAAGGCTGTGACAGAAGCGACAGAGGATTGGAAATCTATAGTAGATGAATTAGGCGCTCAAGTTATGCCACCAACAACATCTATTGATATTGAAGATTATAGCGATTATAAAAACTAATTGTAAAAGTCTAATATTTAGTTTAAAATATATCGTATCCTAAAAAATATAAACTACTAAATATAGTAGGTATGAAACATACTACACGAATGTGTAAGAAAGGAGGACCCATGGCTGTTATTAATTTTGAAATCTTCAAAGTTATTGGTACTTTATCTGAAGATAAAGACGGTTGGAAAAAACAATTAACATGCACTAGCTGGGGTAAATATAATCCTAAGTTTGACCTTCGTGCTTGGGATAGTGAATATACAAGCATGAAAAAGGGTATTACCCTTTCCTTAGAGGAGCTCATCGCATTGCGTGACATCCTTAATGAAAGTGACTTAGAGACCATCTTAGCTGAGTCTATTGAAGAAAAACAAGCATCCAAGGAATAGTATTGGCAACTTGCATTTGTGCATATGTCATGCTATAATCTATAAGAATAATATTGATTGTCGGAAAGAGGTGTATAGAATGAAACAAGGTATTCATCCAGACTATAAAGAAGCTACAGTAACTTGCGGTTGTGGCAACACATTCAAAACTGGCTCTGTAAAAGAAGACCTTCGTGTAGACGTTTGCTCCAAATGCCATCCGTTCTTCACTGGTCAACAACGCGCAGCTCAAGCTCGTGGTCGTATTGAACAATTTAACAAACGTTACGGCAAATAATTTGTCATGTAATGTAGCATCTATTGGCAGGGCTATGGGCTCTGCCTCTATTTGTTTATGAGAGGAGCTCTTGTGAACACAGAACGTATTAAAAAGTTTGTCGGTGGACAAGCTGTGATCGAAGGTGTCATGATGAGGGGACCTGGTGTTACAGCAACAGCTGTACGAGAACCATCAGGAACCATTGTAGTTCAAAAAGAGCCTACAAAATCTATTGCTGACACATATCCAATTTTGAAAAAACCATTTCTTCGGGGCTGTGTAGCCCTCTATGAATCTTTAGTTATTGGCATGAAGGCATTGTCCTTCTCCGCTAAAGCCGCTGGCGATGAAGAGGAAGAAATGTCTAATAGTGAAATTGCCATTACTATGGTTATTTCCACCATATTTGCGATAGCTGTATTTTTGGCATTGCCTACATTTATCGTAAAATTTATTCCTGGTGTACAGGATAATCATGTAGTATTAAATCTCATTGAAGGTGTCATTCGTTTAGTTCTTTTTCTACTCTACATTTGGGGGATTGGGCTTACGAAGGATATTCAACGAGTTTTCCAATATCATGGGGCCGAGCATAAAACGATTCATACCTATGAATTAGACTTGCCTCTTACTGTAGAAAACGTTCGTAAACAAAGTCGTTTACATGCTCGATGTGGTACAAACTTCTTACTCATCGTTATGGTAGTGAGTATCTTTGTATTTGCCTTTTTAGGTTGGCCTAATCTGTTAGAACGTATTCTGAGCCGCGTACTGCTTATGCCTGTGGTAGCAGGTATTGCATACGAGGTTATTCGTCTTGCTGGTCGTAGTGAGCATTCCTTTGTGAAAGCTCTTATCAAACCAGGTCTTGCATTACAGTACATGACCACACGTGAACCAGAAGATGATCAAATTGAAGTCGCTATACGAGCTCTTGAAGAGGTTCGCCCTTCTGAGAGTGATGCATATGAAGAGGAATAAACATGTTAGTAGATAAATTACAAGTTATTGAAGATAAATTTATGGACCTGGAGCAGCGCATCAGTGACCCTGAAGTGATTGCACGCCAAGATGAATGGCGTAAATTAACACGTCAACATGCTCAATTATCTGAAACAGTTGAAACATTCCGTACTTATAAAAAAGTATTAGCTGGTATTGATGAAGCTATGGAAGTTATTGAAGATAAATCCATGGATGAAGAATTCCGTGAAATGGCACAAGAGGAATTAAAAGAGCTAAAACCTCAAAAAGAGGAATTAGAAGAGAAATTACAAATCCTTTTACTGCCTAAGGATCCTAATGATGATAAGAACATTATCATTGAAATTCGCGGTGGTGCCGGTGGTGATGAAGCGGCACTATTTGCAGGCGATTTGTTCCGCATGTATACAAAATATGCGGAAAGCCAAGGCTGGCGTTGCGAGATTATTGATGCCAATGAACCTGAACTAGGTGGCTTTAAAGAGGTTATTTTCTCCGTAGATGGTGAAAATGTATACTCCAAGATGAAATTTGAATCTGGTGTACACCGTGTACAACGTGTACCTGCTACGGAAACACAAGGCCGTGTACATACATCTACCGTTACAGTAGCGGTGTTGCCAGAAATGGAAGATGTTGATATTGAAGTTAATGAAAAAGACTTAAAAATCGACACCTATCGTGCAAGTGGTGCGGGTGGTCAGCATATCAATAAAACTGAGTCTGCTGTTCGTATTACCCACTTACCATCTGGTATCGTTGTAGCATGTCAAGACCAACGTTCTCAATTACAAAACCGTGAAAAAGCTATGCGTGTATTGCGTGCAAAATTGCAAGACCAAGCTGAACAAGAGGCTATTTCTAGCATGGCAGCAGACCGTAAGAGCCAAGTTGGTACAGGTGACCGTAGTGAACGTATTCGTACCTATAACTATCCACAAGGTCGCGTAACAGATCATCGTATTAACTTAACATTGTATAAATTAGATGCTATTTTAAATGGCGATCTAGATGAAATCATTCAAGCCTTAAATGCTGCTGACCAAGCAGCAAAAATGCAGGAGGCTAATACAAATGTATAAGGAGATTTGGACAATCGGTCGTATTCTCCAGTGGACAGAGCAGTACTTTCAAAGCAAGGAGATGGATACACCTCGACTTGATGGGGAAGTACTGCTTTCTCACGTTTTAGGCAAGGATCGTATTTATCTATATACCCATTATGACCAACCGCTTATCCAAGAGGAACTCGATGCTTTCAGACCTCTCGTTCAAGAACGAGCTAAGGGACATTGTGTAGCGGCTATTATTGGAGAGAAGGACTTTATGGGATTGACCTTTAAGGTTAATGATAAGGTATTGATTCCACGACCTGATACAGAAACGTTGATTGAGCATGTACTAGGCACGTATCAAAAGGATAGTAATATTCGCATCCTTGATGTATGTACGGGCCCTGGCACGATATTATTAAGTCTATTACACTATTTGCCGAATGCGTGTGGCATGGGTATTGAAATATCTACCGATGCTTTGTCATTGGCTAAGGTAAATAGTGAAAGATTTAACTTAAATGATCGTGTTCAATTGTTAGAGTCTGATATGTTTTCTGTTCTAGATGGTAAAAATGAACAGTTTGATCTCATCGTATCAAATCCACCTTATATCCGTACTGGGGATGCTAAATTATTGTCTCAGGACGTATTAAATGAGCCCCATATTGCCTTGTTTGGCGGTGAAGATGGACTTGATTTCTATCGTATTTTGGCTAAAACATGTGGCACATATTTAAAATCACAAGGCCATATTGCCTTTGAAATTGGTTTTGATCAAGCTGAAGCTGTAAAGGCTTTATTAGAAGAAACAGGGCAGTACTCTAATATTCGATGTATTACTGACCTCGGCGGAAATGACCGCGTTGTAACAGCTGTGTATGAGGGATAATATGGATACTCAAATTATTACAAATCCATCAGATCAAGAACTAGATATGCTTGCTCGCGCTTTGCGTAATGGCGAATTAGTGTCCATTCCTACAGAAACTGTATATGGACTTGGCGCTAATGGGCTTGATCCGGAGGCAATGGATAAAATCTACGCCGCTAAAGGTCGCCCATCCGACAATCCACTTATTTTACATGTTCCTAATAGTGAAAGTATAAAACCTTTAGTAACAGAGGTTTCAAATACGGCACAATTATTAATGGATACATTTTGGCCTGGTCCATTGACAATCACATTGCCTAAATCAGATTTAGTGCCAGATCGTGCTACAGGCGGTTTATCTCGTGTTGCTTTACGTTGTCCTGATCATCCAATTTGTCGAGCTTTATTAGAGCGTACCGGTGTACCGGTAGCAGCTCCTAGTGCTAATATATCTGGACGTCCAAGTCCGACAACGGCACAAGATGTTTACCATGATATGAAGGGCCGTATTTCCTATATTTTAGATGCAGGACCATGTATGATTGGTGTAGAGTCTACTGTTGTGGAAGTACATGATGACAAGGTCATTATATTGAGACCAGGTGGAATAACAAAAGTACAACTTGAAGCTGTTGTATCTACGGTTGAGTATGATATTGCTCTCGTTAATGCAACAACTAAGCCTAAAGCTCCTGGTATGAAGTATACCCATTATGCTCCTGATGCACCTATGACAGTTGTTGTAGGTAGTCCAGAGCGGGTGGCAAGTACTTTTAAAGAGCTATCAAAGGGGATAGAAGGTCCGATAGGTTGTTTAGTGAGTCATGAAACGTATAACCTTATGAAAGAGGATACACGCTTTATATTCCATTGTTTTGGCAATTATGGTGATGCCTTATCATTAGGCCATGACTTTTATAAAAGCCTATTATATTTTAACGAAAATCATGTTACCTTAATCTTGGCAGAAGGTGTTGATGACGACGGTTTTGGTGTTGCCATTATGAACCGCATGGAAAAGGCATCGAGTCATCATATCATTTATAAGTAAATTTACTGAAATAAAAATGTCCACTGATAATAGAAATATGTCTTTACATATTGGATGGATTTGCTATAATGTATAAAGTAATCACAAAATGTGATTAAGTAAGGATGTTATTATGAATATTTTATTTGTGTGTACTGGTAATACTTGTCGTAGCCCTATGGCTGAAGGTATTACACGGGCCCTTGCAGCGAAGCAACATAAGGATGTGACGACTGTATCGGCTGGTCTATTTGCCGCTTATGGAGCAAAGCCGACTGAACAAGCCGTTGAAGCTGTCCGTTCCATTGTTGATATTTCTAATCATGAATCGAGACCATTGACCATGGAACTCGTGAATGCAGCAGATCTTATCATTGGTATGACGAAAGATCACAAATCTGTACTACTTCGCCAATTCCCGTTTGAGGAAGGTAAAATCAAAACGATTTCCGAGTGGGGTGGTCAAGATGGTGATGTTACGGACCCATATGGATCTGATCAAACCGTATATAATCAATGTGCGGAACAAATTTATCACTTAGTAGAGGCTGGTCTTAGATCAGTGCCTCAGAAGGCGTAGGAGATGAAATTATGAAAGTTGCAATCGGTTGTGATCATGGCGGATTACATTTAAAAGCATCCGTTAAGGAATTATTAAATGCATTGGGACATGAAGTAGAGGATTTTGGCTGTCATACAGCTGATTCTTGCGATTATCCTGATATTGCTGTACCTGTGGCAAATGCAGTTGTATCTGGTCAAGTAGACAGAGGTATTTTGATTTGTGGTACTGGTATTGGTATCGGTATTGCAGCAAATAAGATTGCTGGTATTCGCGCTGCTCTTTGTCATGATACATTCTCTGCTCATGCATGTCGTGAACATAATGACGCTAATATTCTCACTATGGGGGAACGCGTTATTGGTCCTGGCCTAGCTAACGATATTGTAGCCATCTTTATGGAAACAGAGTTCGAAGGTGGTCGTCACGCACGCCGTGTAGAGAAAATTAAAGCACTAGAGAAGTAATACATCATTACCTATATATATTCGTTTTGCACGAGGAGGATACTCATGAGTTTCTTAGAAAAACAAGACCCTAATATTCAAGCTGTTATCAATCAAGAATTAGCACGCCAACGCGATAAATTAGAAATGATCGCTTCTGAAAACTTTGTTTCTCAAGCAGTAATGGAAGCTCAAGGTAGCGTATTGACTAACAAATATGCAGAAGGGTATCCTGGTAAACGTTATTATGGCGGTTGTGAAAATGTTGATGTTATCGAAACATTGGCTATTGAACGTGCAAAACGCTTGTTCGGTGCAGAACATGCAAACGTACAACCTCACTCTGGTTCTCAAGCAAACTTTGGCGTATATTTCGCATTATTACAACCAGGCGACACTATTGTAGGTATGAACTTGTCCCATGGTGGTCATTTAACTCATGGTTCTCCAGTTAACGTATCTGGTACATATTTCAACGTAGTACCTTACGGCGTAGATACAGAAACTCAACAAATCGATTATGATGAGTTCCGTAAAATCGTATTAGAAGCAAAACCTAAATTGATTATCGCTGGTGGTAGTGCTTACAGTCGTCAAATCGACTTCAAAAAAATGGCTGATGTAGCTCATGAAGTTGATGCTATCTTCATGGTAGATATGGCTCACTTTGCTGGTCTTGTAGCAGCAGGTTTACATCCAAACCCAGTAGAATATGCTGATATTGTTACTACAACAACTCATAAAACATTGCGTGGTCCTCGTGGTGGCATGATTCTTTGCAAAGAAAAATATGCTAAAGCAATCGATAAAGCAATCTTCCCTGGTATTCAAGGTGGTCCATTGATGCATGTTATTGCTGCTAAAGCGGTTGCATTTGGTGAAGCATTACAACCAGAGTTCAAAGTATATGCACAACAAGTTATCGATAATGCAAAAGCATTGGCTGCTGCATTGCAAGAAAAAGGCTTAACAATCGTTTCTGGTGGTACAGATACTCACGTTATGTTGGTAGACGTACGTAATACTGGTTTAACAGGTAAAGAAGCAGAACATTTACTCGATGAAGTAGGTATTACATGTAATAAAAATACAATTCCATTCGATCCTGCTAGTCCATTTGTAACAAGCGGTATCCGTCTTGGTACACCAGCTCTTACAACACGTGGCTTACAAGTAAAAGACATGGAAGAAATTGCAGATATCATTGCAACTGTACTTAAAAATCCTGAAGATAAAGCAGTTCATGAAGCAGCAAGTAAACGCGTAGCAGCACTTTGTGAAGCGTATCCATTGTACTAATCTTTGGATTTAGTTTATTAGAATTACATAAGACTCAAATACAATAAAAGGGATGTGTATTATCACATCCCTTTTAATATTTTTATGGCATGATTTATGAATCTGTGATAGAGTAAATATGAAAGTTATATGGATACCAATAGGGTACGTATATTGTATTATAGGAGGACAGTCATGAAAGTTAATGTTATGACACATCCATTGATTCAACACAAAGTTACATTGATGCGCGATGTAGAAACAGGCTCTAAAGATTTCAGACAATTACTTGATGAGATTACGATGTTGATGGGCTATGAAATTACACGTAGCTTACCATTAGAGGATGTAGAGGTTCAAACACCTTTAACTAAAATGACTGGCAAACGTATTGCAGGTAAAAAATTGGGCATTATTCCAATTCTTCGTGCTGGTTTAGGTATGGTAAATGGTATGCTTAACTTGATTCCAACTGCAAAGGTTGGTCATATCGGCTTATACCGTGATCCAGAAACATTAAAACCAGTAGAATATTACTGCAAGTTACCTTCTGACGTAGGTGAACGAGACTTCATTGTAACAGACCCAATGCTCGCTACTGGTGGTAGTGCTGCAGCAGCTATTACATTGCTAAAAGAATTAGGTGCTAAAAACATCAAATTAATGTGTCTTGTTGCGGCTCCTGAAGGTGTAGAAGCAGTAAATAAAGAACATCCTGAAGTTCCTATTTACGTGGCTGCCCTTGATGAAAAACTTAATGATCATGGTTACATTTTGCCTGGCTTAGGCGATGCTGGTGACCGTATCTTTGGTACAAAATAAAATAAAATTATATAAACGACATAATTTAGGTACAAAGCTGTATAAATTCCCTAAATTATGTCGTTTTCTACGTATAAAGTCTTGAATAAAATCTACATAGGGTATACAATACAAATGTAAAAGTATTTTTTTATTTTAGGTGGGACGAATTTTGTTCACATGGGACGAAAAACGATTCATGCAATCCTAACGGGTAAAGGAGGGACCCGATGAACGAGTTTCTAATGATATGTGAACGTATTGTTCCTGAAATCGTTAGTGTATTAAAGGAGCGATACAAAATATTAAACCACCTAGTTTATGAAGAACCTATAGGCCGTAGGACCTTAGCTACTGCAACGGACCTTCCAGAGCGAACCGTACGAAGTCATATTGAGTTAATGCGTGCTAATGGACTTGTAGACATTTATAAACCAGGGATTTTTCTCACTGATGAGGGACATGCAATTGTTCCAAAGTTGCGAAATTTTTTAAATGAATTAGATCGTATTAACGAGCTAGAACATCGATTGACTGAAGCACTTCATATCGATAGGGTTATCATCACTCCTACAGAAGGAACATTGATGGTAAAAAAACTAGGCTTTGCAGCAGCAAAGTTATTACAGGAATTATTAGAACCGGACTCTGTAGTTGCCATCAGTGGTGGTAGTACAATGGCTGCAGTAGCTGAGGAAATGCCTGTATTACCATTTAATCCTATTGTTGTACCGGCCCGTGGTGGCGTTGGTGAGGTTGTAGAATATCAAGCTAACGTAATTGCTTCGGTGCTTGCTGAACGGCTTCGCGGTACCTATAAAATGCTCCATTTGCCTGATGGACTTTCACAAGACTCATTACACATGCTCATGACTTGTGAACCTCAAATCAAGGAAATTGGAGATCTTATTAGTAGGACTGACGTACTCTTGTTTGGTATTGGCACAGCTATGCGGATGGCGGATCAACGCCATATAGCTGATGATGTGCGCAAGCAGTTAGTAGATAATCAAGCTGTTGGCGAAGCTCTTGGTCAATATTGCGATATAGATGGTAAGTTGATTTATTCCACTAATAATATTGGTTTATCACTTCCTGATGTTGCAAAAATTCCCAATGTGATTGCTGTGGCTGGTGGACAAGATAAATCGAGTGCCATTATAGGTGTTATGAGAGCTTGTCAAAAAGGCATACTAATCATCGATGAGCAAGCTGCAGAAGGTATGCGTCAATTGTTACAAATTTCAGCATTATAAATGAAGTTGGTAGTTAAATATTTTGTTAGAATATTTTTGTTATTAGGAGGATCTAACAATGGCAGTAAAAGTTGGTATTAACGGTTTTGGTCGTATTGGTAAATGTGTAGTACGTGCAGCGATTAATAATCCTGACGTAGAAGTTGTAGCAATCAATGCTACTGGCGATAATGAAGGTACTGCATTATTGTTAAAATATGACTCTGTTCATGGCACAATTCCTAATGAAGTAACATTTGATGATGACAATATCTATGTTGACGGTAAAAAAATCCGCGTATTCCATGACCGCGACGCTTCTAAATTGCCTTGGTCTGAAGAAGGCGTTGAAATCGTTATGGAATGTACTGGTAAATACCGTGACGCAGAAGAAGCAAAAGTTCATTTGAATCAACCTACTGTAAAAAAAGTATTGATTTCTGCACCTGGTAAAAACGAAGATTTAACTATGGTTATGGGCGTTAACCAAGACATGTATGATCCTGCAAAACATCACATCATCTCTAATGCATCTTGTACAACAAACTGCTTGGCTCCATTTGCTAAAGTTTTATGCGATGAATTCGGTATCAAACGCGGTATGATGACTACAATTCATTCCTATACAAATGACCAAAAAATTCTTGATGCACGTCATAAAGACCCTCGTCGTGCTCGTGCAGCAGCAATGTCTATCATTCCTACAACAACTGGTGCAGCAAAAGCGGTTGCAAAAGTATTGCCTCAATTAAAAGGTAAATTAGATGGTTTCGCATTGCGCGTTCCTACTCCAGACGTATCTGCTACAGATCTTGTTTGTGAACTTGAAAAACCAGCTACTAAAGAAGAAATCAATGAAGCATTCCGCAAAGCAGCAGCTGGCGAATTAAAAGGTATTCTTGGTGTATCCGATGTACCATTGGTATCCTGTGATTTCAGCTCTGATCCTCGTAGCTCTATTGTTGATGCTGATTTAACAATGGTTATGGATGGCAACATGGTAAAAGTTGTTTCTTGGTATGATAACGAATGGGGTTACTCCGAACGTCTTATCGATATGGCAGCATTCGTAGCAAGCAAAGGCTTATAATCGGGAGGCTTTGATGAAACTAACAATCGATGGTTTACAAGTAGACAACAAAACAGTATTTGTTCGTGTTGATTTTAATGTTCCTATGAAAGACGGTGTCATCACTGATGACACTCGTATTCGTAGTGCATTGCCTACTATCAATTATTTAATTGAAAAAGGGGCAAAGGTGATTCTTGCTTCTCACTTTGGTCGTCCAAAAGGGGAACGCAAACCGGAAATGTCTTTAGCACCATGTGCAAAACATTTATCTGAGCTTATCAATAAACCAGTAGCATTCGTAGATGACTGCATTGGCCCTAAGGTTGAAGAAGCTGTAAAAGCATTACAACCTGGCGATGTATTGATGCTTGAAAACTTGCGTTACCACAATGAAGAAACTAAAAACGACCCTGAGTTTGCTAAACAATTAGCATCTCTTGCTGATGTAGCCATTAATGATGCGTTTGGTGTTTCTCACCGTAATGCAGCGTCCGTAGTCGGTATTGCTGACTATATTCCTATGGCAGCAGGCTTCTTGCTCAAAAAAGAAATTGAAGCATTAAGTGCAGCGGTTGTACATCCTAAAACACCTATGGCAGCTATCATCGGTGGTGCTAAGGTAACAGATAAAATTTCTGTAATTTCTAATTTATTACCTAAAGTTGATGTTATGATCATCGGCGGCGGTATGGCTAATGCTTTCATTAAAGCACAAGGTTGCAATATCGGTAGTTCCTTATTCGAAGAAGGACAAGAAGCTATTGCTACAGACCTCGTTATGGAAGCGCGCGTAGCAGGAGCTAAATTATTGACTCCAATCGATGCTATAGTAGCTGATGCTTTCAGCAACGATGCGAATACTAAAATCGTTGACGTTGAAAATATTGAAGATGGTTGGATGATTCTAGATATTGGTCCTAAAACACGGGAGCTCTATGTAGAAGCATTGGCGCCAATGAAGACTATCATTTGGAATGGTCCTATGGGTGTATTTGAAATGGAAAACTTTGCAGCTGGTACTAATGCAGTAGCAAAAGCTGTAGCTGAATCCGATGCGATGACTATCGTTGGTGGTGGCGACTCTGTAGCGGCTATTGAAAAAAGTGGCTTAGCAGATAAAATTAGCCATATCTCCACAGGTGGTGGTGCATCTTTAGAATTCTTAGAAGGCAAAATTCTACCAGGTATTGCTGCATTGTCTGAGGCATAATATGAGAAAACCCATTATTGCAGGGAATTGGAAAATGAATGGCACCATTGCGTCTGGATCTATTCTGATCGAAGCGTTTAACAGCGTGTTACAAGATATGGAATTATCCTGTGATGTAGTTGTTTGCCCGCCTTTCACAGCTATCGAACGTGCTGTAGCACTAACACGAGATACAGCTATTGAAGTAGGCGCACAAACTATGGATTATCATGATGCTGGTGCATTCACTGGTGAAATTTCACCACTTATGCTTACAGAGGTAGGCGTCAATTATGTTATCATTGGTCACTCTGAACGCCGTGAATATTATGGTGAAATAGATGAGACTGTAAATGCAAAAATTAAAAGTGCATTCCATCATAATTTGACACCTATTGTCTGTGTTGGTGAAAGTTTAGAACAACGTGAGTCCGGTCATACTCTTGACTGGATTACGTCTCAACTTAAAGGTGCTTTGGTTGACGTTCCTAAGGAACAAGTTAGCCAATTGATTGTTGCGTACGAACCAATTTGGGCTATCGGTACAGGGAAAACAGCAACTGCTGATCAAGCTGAAGAAGTATGTAAAGAAATTCGCGATTACATACGCTCTTTATACGATGATGAAACTGCTGATGCTGTACGTATCCAATATGGTGGTAGTGTTAAATCTGAAAATGCTCTCGAAATTCTAGGAGAACCTAATATTGATGGGGCACTCGTAGGTGGCGCATCTTTAGTAGTTGATGAATTTATTGATATTATTAAAGCGGCGAATCAAATAGGCGCTTAATATGAGGTTAAAAATGGCTAAATTAAAGGCTCCCGTAATGCTAGTCATCTTAGATGGCTTTGGCATGGGAGATCAATCAGATACAACCAATGCTGTAGTACAGGCGAAGCCGCACTGTTTTAATCAATTATGGGATACGTATCCACATACAAAATTAGAAGCATCAGGACTAGCGGTAGGCCTTCCAGAAGGCCAAATGGGGAATTCTGAGGTTGGCCATTTAAACCTGGGCTCTGGTCGCATTGTGTACCAAGATTTAACTCGTATTACTAAAGACGTTGAGTCTGGTGAGTTTTATAATCGCCCTGTTATAAAGGAACTATATGAAGTAGGCAAAAAACAAAGCTTACATCTTATCGGCCTAGTTTCTGATGGTAATGTGCATTGCTCCTTAGAACATATCAAGGCTGTTATTAAAGGCGCTCATGACAATGGTATTGAACATGTATATGTACATGCATTGCTCGATGGTCGTGATGTAGCACCTCAATGTGCACAAGTTTATATCAAAGATTTAGAAGCATATATGGTAGAGCTAAACTGTGGTAAAATTGCCACCGTAAGTGGTCGCTATTATGCAATGGATCGAGATAATCGTTGGGACCGTGTGGAACTTGCTTACAACGCTATTGTACATGGTCAAGGTGAAAGTGCCGCATCAGCTTGTGAAGCGGTACAACAATCCTATGATAAGGATGCAGCTGATGAGTTTGTTCTTCCTACAGTGATTGACTCTGAAGGAACTATCAAGAATGGCGATGCTGTTATCTTCTGTAACTTCCGTCCAGACCGTGGGCGTGAACTTACAAAAGCTTTAGTATTGCCAGAATTTGATGGCTTTAACCGTGAACCATTATCCTTGTATATGGCGACCATGACCAAATATGAAGATGGCTTACCAGTTCATATTGTGTACGAAAAAGACATCTTGTCAGAAACATTAGGCGAAGTACTCAGTGTAGGTGGCTATCGTCAATTGCGTATTGCTGAAACAGAGAAATATGCCCATGTAACGTACTTCTTCAACGGCGGTAAAGAGGAACCATTTGAAGGCGAGGACCGCATCCTTGTAAAATCACCTCAAGTGGCAACTTATGATTTACAACCTGAGATGAGCGCTTATGAAGTGACTGATAAGGTTGTACAAGCTATTCAAGATGAAACATATGACATGATTATCTTGAACTTTGCAAACCCAGATATGGTCGGTCATACAGGTAGCTTTGAAGCAGCTGTTAAAGCAGTGCAAGCTGTAGATACTTGTTTAGGTCGTATCGTAGAAGCTATACGCAATAAAAATGGTCATTTGTTGATTACCGCAGACCATGGTAATGCAGAGCTTATGGTTAACCATGAAACAGGTAAGGTGCATACGGCGCATACAACGAACTTGGTACCGTTAATTTTAATGAGTGATACTCTAAAATCGGCTACATTAGAATCTGGTAAATTATGTGATATTGCGCCCACATTATTAGACTTGGCTGGCATAGATCAACCAAAATCTATGACTGGTCATAGTTTGGTAAAAAAAGCATAATATAGAGTTTTCACTATATTTATAGTTAATTAGAGTTATAACCTATATGGTTAGCTTAATATATAATGGCTGTCAGCTGACAGTTGTTTTATTAGATTTTATGAGGTGAAGAAATGGCAGTAATTGAACAAGTCATTGCAAGAGAAATTTTAGATTCCCGCGGTAACCCAACTGTTGAAGTTGAAGTATGTTTAGAAGATGGCACTATTGCAACAGCAGCGGTTCCATCCGGCGCTTCTACAGGTAAGTTTGAAGCTGTAGAATTACGTGATGGTGATAAATCCCGTTACTCTGGTAAAGGTGTATTAACAGCTATCGACAATGTAAATGCTAAAATCGGTCCTGCCATTATTGGTTATGATGCGACTGAACAAGTAGCAATCGATAACTTGATGTTGAAATTAGATGGTACAGACAATAAATCTAACCTTGGTGCTAATGCAATTCTTGGTGTTTCTATGGCTGTAGCTCGTGCAGCAGCTGAATCTTTAGATTTGCCATTATTTGCATACCTTGGCGGTTTCAACGCAAAAGAATTACCAGTTCCTATGATGAACATCTTGAACGGTGGCGCACATGCGGATAATAACGTAGATATTCAAGAATTCATGATTATGCCTGTTGGCGCTACTTCCTTCGCAGAAGCTCTTCGTAGCTGTGCAGAAGTATATCATACATTGAAATCTGTACTTCATGATAAAGGCCTTAGCACTGCCGTAGGTGATGAAGGTGGCTTTGCACCAAACTTGGCATCTAATGAAGAAGCATTAGAAGTCATTTGTGAAGCTATTAAAGCGGCTGGCTATGAACCTGGTAAAGACTTCAAATTAGCTCTTGATTCTGCATCTTCCGAATTCTATGAAGATGGTAAATACAATCTAGCTGGTGAAGGTAAAGTTAAAACAGCTGCTGAAATGGTAGAGTTCTACGAATACTTAGTAGGTAAATACCCAATCGTATCCATCGAAGATGGTCTTGCTGAAGAAGATTGGGATGGCTGGAAATTGTTGACAGAACGCCTTGGCGATCGCGTACAACTTGTTGGTGATGATTTATTCGTAACTAACACAAAACGTTTGGCTCGCGGTATTGAACTTGGTGTGGGTAACTCCATTCTTGTAAAAGTTAACCAAATCGGTACTTTAACAGAAGCATTCGATGCTATGGAGCTTGCTAAACGCGCTGGTTATACATGTGTAGTATCTCACCGCTCTGGTGAAACAGAAGACACA
Organism: Veillonella sp.; assembly: GCF_041333735.1. Taxonomy (NCBI): domain Bacteria; kingdom Bacillati; phylum Bacillota; class Negativicutes; order Veillonellales; family Veillonellaceae; genus Veillonella; species Veillonella sp. Next base: position 1,956,195 of record NZ_JBGKFB010000001.1, on the reverse strand, counting down.
TTTATCGCTGATATTGCGGTAGCTGTAAATGCCGGTCAAATTAAGACTGGTGCACCTGCTCGTTCTGAACGTGTAGCAAAATATAACCAATTGCTTCGCATTGAAGAAATGTTATACGAAACAGCTCAATATAAAGGTAATGACGTTTTCTATAATTTAAAATAAGATACGTTATATCTAATAGTCCAATAAGGGCGCCCTTCGGGGCGCCTTTTTTGTATGCCTAAAATAAAAAGTTTTCGCTTCGTGGATTTTCAAACATAAAAGAGGAATTAAAGGTATGATGGCGAATCATATAACGCCATACGCTAGTGTGAGGTAAAAACATACCGCAAGATATTGGAGGTGACCATGTATGTAGATGTAACATTAGACGATATTATTCTGTATGCATTAGAGCATCATGTCAGTGATATTCACTTTGATCCTACTAAAAGTGGTGTACATATCAGATTACGGCAAGATGGATTATTAGAGACGCATATGACTATATCAAACGAAGAGGCAGAACTTATTATTAACCGTATCAAGGTATGTAGTACGTTAGATATTAGTGAAAAGAGATTGCCTCAAGATGGTCGTTGGGCATGGAGTCATAAGGATACATCGGTAACAATGCGCGTATCCACAATGCCTAGCTTATATGGTGAGACATTAGTATGTCGGCTCATGGGTAACGAAGGAAGTCATAAAGATCTAAAAGCGTTAGGAATGCGTACAGATATTTTTGAACATATTGAAGGGCTATTAAAACGTCCTTATGGGTTGTTACTTATCTGTGGACCTACGGGAAGTGGCAAGACTGCTACCTTATATGCGATGCTCCGCATGTTGAATTTAGAGGAAACAAAGCTAATTTGCCTTGAAGATCCTGTAGAGGCAGAAATAAAAGGAGCCATTCAAATTGGTATTAACGAAAAAATCGGCTTTACCTTTGCAAAAGGGTTAAGATCTGTGCTGCGTCAAGACCCAGATACGATTATGATCGGTGAGATTCGGGATAAGGAGACGGCAGAGCTGGCTGTTAAATCAGCTTTAACCGGACATCGTGTATTATCCACCATTCATACTAATACAGCTATAGGCGTTGTAACGCGGCTCATGGATATGGGGGTAGAACCGTATTTAATACGGGCCACCTTAATGGGGGCTATTGCACAGCGTTTAGTGCGTAAATTTGATGGTACATCGTATCACGGACGGACTGCTCTGTTTGAATACTTAGAGATACCTACTAATTCGGCCCAGTGGGACCAATTAGAAAGACACTTACTACTATCATTAGAGGAATCTGCTCGTGAAGCCGTATCTCAGCATGTTACATCTATAGAGGAGGTGCATCGTTGTGGACTCATGCTGTAATAGTGAAAGTTTAGAAACCATTGTTGAAGAGGCTATACACTTATCATCAACAGATATTCATCTACAATGTGGTGAGCCTATCTATTTGAGACATGGTGATGGATTAAAGGCTACTCAATTTGTATGTACCACTACGTTGATTGAAGATATTTTACGACGTTGTGGCATAGCATCCTATGAATGGCAATCTCTTGATGAAGCTTGTTCCTGTTGTGGTGTACGCATTCGTGTTCATCTGTATCGAGCTAATCAAACTATATGTGGCACACTTCGCTTATTGTGTCATCAACAACTTAAACTAGATGATAATAGTGAAGGCCAACTGCTACAAAAATTATGTGAATCTCATGATGGTTTATTGCTCGTTTGTGGGCCTACAGGCAGTGGTAAAAGTTTTACCTTAGCTTGCTGTATTGATTATATAAATCAAACAATGGAGCGTCACATCATCACCTTAGAAGACCCCATCGAATTTGAGTTTAAACCTAAGAAATCCTTAATTCATCAACGCCAATTAGGTGCAGATATTAAGTCTATGTCTGATGGTATTCGGGATGCATTGAGGGAGGATCCAGATGTCATTATGGTAGGAGAACTCCGAGATCGAGAAACCTTAGAGGCTGCTCTTCATGCAGCCGAAACAGGTCATCTTGTGATGGCAACCATGCATACACAGCGGGCTGTAATGGCTGTTCACCGTATGATTTCATTATTCCCTGGTGAACAACAAGAGGAGGTGCGTAGTCAAATATCTCAAGTGCTACGTGCCGTTATATGTCAACGGCTCCTTCGATGGAATAAAAAGTTCATTACCATTCGGGATATTTTGCTAAACACGCATGCGGTAGCGAATTTGATACGTACTCGTAAGGAACCACAAATCATTTCTATTCAAGAGACACAACTACCTATGAAAACACTAGAGATGGCCGTACGAGATGCGAAGGTACAATATGGCTCTCAGCAACAACTACATACATTATTGGATCAACAATTATCGTAGGTGAAGGTATGGAGGCTTATGAATATGTCGTAAAAGATGAGAATAATGAAACGATAAAAGGTTTAATATGGGCGGATTCAGAACAGGAGGTTGGCACACGGTTAAAACGAGATGGCTATAAGATTTATAAAATCACTTTACAAGTACATAAGAAGAAACATAAGTGGAATCATACTATGGTGGTAGATGTAACCTATCAATTAGGACTACTCATCGAATCTGGCGTGCCTTTACGACGAGCATTACAGTTATTATGTCATGGAAAGAGAGGCCTTTTGTATACCGCCTTATATGAATCGATTGAGCGTGGTCAAACGTTGTCTCAAGCCTTGCGAAGTGAAGGTTGCCCTGCCATTGCACTGGCCTTACTAGAAAGTGGAGAGGCCGCAGGTACATTAGGAGAAAGTTTGCAATATATATCACGTCACTATGATTGGGAGCGACAGGTACGGCAAAAGGTTATCAGTGCTATTTCCTATCCATTATTTTTACTTGTATTAATGAATATCTTTTTTCTTGTTACCATCTTGTTTATTATTCCATCCTTTGAAAAGGTTTTTACTACCATGCATATTACATTACCAGTGATGACGCGAGCCCTCTTTGCATTAGGACAAGGGCTAAAGAATCATCCCTTAGGGGTTGTTATTCTGCATTGTGTAGTCCTAGGGGCTATGGTCTTTGCATATCATCAACATAGTATAAAACGCAAAGTACATCGTTGGCTTTGGCAGTTGGCTCACCGATACCAATGGATGACCTGCATTTACTATACAAGTATGTTAAAAGTTTGGGCGCTTTTGTTAGATTCTGGAATTTCTATTATTCACACTATGAATATTACAAGACCTTTATGGGGCAATATGTATGGTGCCGAATGTAGTAAAAAGGTAGAGGCAAAATTATTATCAGGCCATTCTTTTGAAGAGAGTCTGAGAACTGAGAATATTGGAAATTCCTTTATATGGCAAATGATCTCTATTGGAGAGGAAAGTGGGGAACTCGTAAAGATGTTAGAACATTGTGGACATTATTATGAATCTATACTTTCAAAATATATTGCCCGTCTTGAGAGACTATTAGAACCAATTTTACTGACCTTGATGGGGATCGGTGTAGCTGTTTTGGTTGTATCTGTTATGTATCCGTTGTTCACGTCTATTGCTAAATTGGGAGGGCAGTAGGCATTGTTATCAAGCTATTTTACAGAATTAATAATGATAAAAGGAGGATATTATGAGTTCTGTTATGCACCTAGTTCATGGATTAAATCATAGATTAGAAATATGTAGTCAATGGATTGTAGAACATCTACAAATTAATCATGTTCGAGAAAACCTTAAAAAGTCGAGAAAAGGTGGATTTACTCTAGTAGAACTGATGGTTGTCGTTGCAGTTATTGCCATATTAGCTGCCATTGCGATGCCGCAATTTTTATCTGCTGCTGATCGAGCACGAACTGCGAAGGAAACAGCAGATATTCAAATTATTAAAAATGCAACACAGCTCTATATGATCGACAAGAATGTAGATACACCACCAACTGTAGAAAATCTATATAAAGAAGGCTATCTTACAGAACATGTTAAAACTGCAAAAGATAAAGAATATTCCATTACTTATGAAGCGGTCAATGGTGGTACTGCGAAGGCAGTTGTAGTTAAAGCCCCTGATGCACCTTAAACGTAAGCGCTATCTAGTATTTAGTATTTAGTACTTAATATTTAATATTTAATACTTAATATTTATTATTTATTATTTAATATTTAAGTCTTAATAGTTAATGTGCATGGATTGATGATTAGAATGTAGATTTTTATTTGCATATACATATGTAGTTCTATAAATAGTTACAGTTACATATGTACAGTTGATTTTATGGAAGGACAAGGTATGAAAGGGACACATTATGTGATAGCACTGATCGTGTATATAGCATCCATAGTATTGCCTATTATGATTTCATCACGAGCAATATCCTTTATTCACGTTGCTTTGTATGCTGTATTTTCACTCATCATCATAGCAGGTGCTACCATCGATATGCATTACTATATATTGCCTGATGAAGGGGCGTTAGTGCTTGTTTTAGGTGGTATCGTGTATAGCTTTATAAATGATAAGTCTATGCTTATAACAATTATAAGTGTTATGAGTGTAGGTGCTATTACATATGGACTTCGTCTTATGAGTCATAAAGGTTTTGGACTAGGCGATGTGAAATGGTTTTCTGCTATTGCCATGTGGCTTACGCCCTGGGAGATTGTATGTTTCTTTTACGTAGCCTTTTGTGTTGGTTCTCTCTATCTCTTACTAACAAGCTATCGTAATCGATACATTCCATTTGGTCCCTTTCTATGCTTTGGTGGGTGGTGTGCCTTACATGGCGGATCCTATATGGAGGTGTTGTACCAATGGTTAAGGCACAATTTGTACATCATCAATACGGCTCTTTGTTAGCTGAATGGATTATTGCGATTAGTTTATTTTTACTTCTTATTTCTATGTCTTTGCCTATTGTAACAACGCCTAGCCGTTACACTCTAAATGGAAGTACTCAAGAAGTAGTATATATGTTAAAAAAGGTGCAACTTTGGTCTATGCTTGGGCATAAGTCTAATGGAAAAGGGCGCATGTTATTCATATTAAATAAAGACAGCTATACCTTAGAGGAGGATGCTCATCATCATACAGTTAATATATCCTTACCTGCAGGGATTGAAAATGTACAATCCTTAACGGTTATCTCTTTTTCTTCTCTAGGATTACCTTATGATGGGACGGAACTTATTTTACGGGATCGAGAAAGTGGTGAGAGAAATCGTATATGGATATCTGTACAGACGGGACGTATTCGATGGGAAGAAGTACACTAAGGGCTTTATGTATGGAGATGCCCTAGTATCAACAGCTATTATTATGTTTATCTTACCTGTTATATTATCTGTATTTTGGATGGCTACCTTAACAATCTATAAGGCTTACTATTGGGATCATATATTACAAGACACCATAACATATGTAGAGGAAAGTAAGTCTATGTATTATCAAACGGGTCATATTCAAGAAGGTATACATAACTCTCAATTTATTATGAGGCACAGTGAATCTATTATTTATAAAACACATGTAGAGCCTATCGTAGAAAATGGTATTGTCCTACAACGATTAACTGTGCAGGCCATAGATAATGAATCTGTTGTGTATACCTTATCTCTCGACTTGGAGGAAATACGGTGAGGACTCATGATGCACAAAGAGGTTTTATTTTGTATTCCACACTCATCAGTATAACTATTTCTACCATCGTTTTAACCTTATTGTTAAGCATAGTTTTTTATGGGGTTATATGGAATGCAAAATTAGTAGATAGCGTTTCTATGATGGAGGATGGTCGTTATACGCGGCGCATGGTGGTGGCTCAAATTATATGGAATCCTGTACAGATAACGGTAGAGGATCAAAATAGGACTTTATATATTCACGACACTAAACGGACTACACTAACATTACAACGCCATGCTCTCTATAGAAAGCTTACAGATGGTAGCTTACAACCGGTCAGCGGCAGCCGTATTATCGGCACAAAGGATAAACGAAATGTTGGATACACACAAGAACATCCATTTAGTATGGATGAGAGCGGAACAGTCCATATGCGCTGGTATATTACGAATCGATTTACTGGTGATAAACAATATACTGCCGGATACGGAGGATTAGCTATATATGAAGTCGCTATAGGTCAAAGTAGTATATATGATTGGTATAAAGATAATGAGGAAACAAGTCATGAACATGGGCGCCCATAATGCAGGGTTTATTACATATGTAGCCATATTTACAATGTCCTTTTTATTAGTATTGGCCTTTATGGGACTGCGTATTGGTCAAATTTGTGAAAGTAATGCAGTAGATGAATTGCATTTAGAAGAGGCTCATTATGCAGCGCAAAGTGGAGCACATTGGTTTGTAGGCTACTGTAAGGCCGGTAATACATGGGACTTTCAGGAAAAGCTAATTGTAGCTGATGATGCGGATGTGGAAATCACCATTGAAGCCGATCCATCCCGTGACAATCCTCGTCACGTTATGAGTTATGGAAAATTGAAACATCAGGAAATAGTAAGTCGTGTACATATGTATGTGACAGTAGATACAGATCATACTATGCATGTTATGAAGGTAAAACCATATTGAGGTGAATCTATGAAACGGAAAAAGAAAATACATACTGGTGTATGTATTACAGATGAACGTATTGTATGTGTGACAGCTCATGTAGAAAATAAAACGATGGTCATTACTGATGCATTGGAAATGAAACGTAGTGCATCTATAGATGAGGATGTTAGAAAATTTATAGAAATGTATGATTTAGATGATGGAGCTTACAGCATGGTAGCTAATATTGATACACAAATGCATGTAGCGCCTTATGATCCTCACGATTTTGATATGAAAGAGTTCATCAAATGGAATGTAGAGGATTACTTTACCTTTGATGGCGACAGTTTCCAAATGGATGCATGTCGTCGAGAATATCCAAGACATAATTACCATATGTTTATGGTTGCCGTAGAGCGTCATTCATTAGAACTTTTAAAACAAGGTATACGAGACACCTATGCACCGGTGGATGTAATCGATTTCTGGCCTATTCCTATTTGTTACAGCTTGATGCGGCGTAGTGGTACCGTGACAGGTGTCGTAGAAAAGGATAATCTACACTTATGGCTGTGGTGGAATGATATATGTATTCAAGAACGGATTGTCCCTATTAGTGGCAGTGATGTATCAGGAGCTATGGAGGTGCTAGAATCTAGGCTGCAAGAATTTGGTGTAGATGAAATACAAGGAATTAAGCTGTATGGGTTAGACCGATTAACCGATGAGGAACAAAAGGATATGGAAGCTATTATTTCTATATATGGAGAAACAGAGTATATTCCATTATTATTCTTAGGGCGTGGTCGTAATCGATGTAAACAAGGACAATTAGATTGGGATATGGCCATTGGTATGGCTGCAAGGGGGCTTAAATGGATTGGCTTGGGATGGTAGATATATTAATCTAATGCCTCGATCGTTACGTTGGCATAGTTTATGGCATAAATATCGTTATTATCTATATGGCATGAGTATTGTATACGGAATAGTAGGATTAATAGCTATAGGTTGGTGTTGGTCTGGTTATAAACAGTATAAGACTGAAAAGGCAGAACTATTGACGCTATTGGAAAATTCGCAGTATCAGTCAATTGGAAAACAGTATGAGGATATCGCATCAGTTAAAAATAGAATACTTAAGAATAGTTCTGGAAAAAATAAAGAAACTATTTTTCAAAATACTATCGTTTTATATGTTCTTGATATAGCTATGGAACAAGGGATCAGTTTACAACATCTCAACATAAAGGATGAACATATTAGTGTAGATGGTATAGGCCATAGTGATGAAGCATGCCGTAAATTTATAGCTAGTCTTCAACAAAGGTTAATTGGAATGGATTGTCATGGAACAGTTAAAGCCGATCAAGGTATGTATATATTCCATATGGAAGGATCTAAAGGCGAGCACAACATATCCAGTAGAGAAGATAGTAATGAGCATACTAGTGTGGGGCATCATCATTAGTATCTCACTATATGGATATATAAGGTTAGATCACAAAGCGACTCATTTGAAAGAACGACAAGAAAATTATGTTATCCAAATGCAGGTTGAGTCAGATTATATCGCATCTAAGGAAGCAAAATTACTAGCGTCTTTTACAGAAAATAAGCTGTCGAACACAAGTTCTAATACTAGTGTTTTTGAGTCTTTGCAAGGAGAACCATTAATGATTGTTAGTACTGATGAGCATGAAGGTGTATTAGAGTTAAATTTATTAGGAAGCACAGAACGCCTAATCAACTGGATTAATACTGTTGAAGCAAAAGACCCTTCACGCCGTATAGAAATAGAGGACATAGAACGAAAAGGCAATGTTGTGTATGTACATTGTGCAGTAAAACCGACTATGAGGTCTTAATATATATTCTTTTATAGTAATATTAATAGAGACAGATTATAGATTGTTATCCTATAGTCTGTCTTTGTTTTTGTTGCATTTTATAGTACAATGAAGGATATGAAATAATAAGGGGCACATAACAGATGATAATAAAACGAAATATTATGCTCATCGGTTCTATGGGGAGTGGCAAGAGCCATTTCGGTCGTAATCTTGCGGAACGCAAGGGGTGGCAATTTGTAGATACCGATCGCGTATTAGAAGGTCGTTTTGGGTTGCCTATTGCTGAAATATTCAAGAAAATTGGGGAAAAAGCATTCCGACGTGCAGAAATGGATGTACTGAAAAAGGTTTGCTTATATCACGAAGCAGTCATCTCCGTAGGTGGTAATTTCCCCATTGAACATCGCACATTAAAGGTATTGAAGAAATATTCTTATATCATTGGTATCCGAGCTGCACAATTTCGCATTGTCAGTCGTGTGAATCGCCGTATTGGGAAACGGCCAACCATGGATTATAACAATGTTCATGCCTTTGTACATGCTATGATACAATCCTGGAAACCGGTGTATAAGCAGTGTGATTTTGTACTAGATACAACAAATGGTAGGACCTATGATTTTATGCAACGTATTGAGGATGAGTTAGTAACCTCAGGTGTTCAATTTAAAGCAAGACGTCAACCCAATGATACGGAAAATAGAGATGGTAAACAGTCATCTCAAGAATTACAATTTAATAATTCTCTAAGAAACAAATTAAATAACCCTAGATTATCTAAAACACAACGCTTTAATAAAAAGATTTCTAATGATACAGAAACTATATCCAAACAACGTACACCACAAGGGGGTAATGGATATGAGAAGAATCGCAATACTAACAAGCGGCGGAGACGCACCTGGAATGAACGCCGCCATAAGAGCGCTAACTAGAAAAGCCATTCATGAAGGCTTTGAAGTTTTTGGTATTGAACGTGGCTATTTAGGTATTATGGAAGAACAATTTGTTCCTTTAGCAAACCGTTCTGTAGGTGGCATTATTACTCAAGGCGGTACCATGCTAAAAACAGCTCGTTTTCCTGAGTTTCAAAATGAAGATGTTCAGCGTAAAGCTTACGATATTTTGAAAGCCCATAGCATTGACCACCTTATTGTTATTGGTGGCGACGGTTCTATGCGAGGCGCTACGAGTTTAGCTAAGTTAGGTATGTCTACGATGACGATTCCCTGTACTATAGATAATGATATGGGTGGCACTCAATATACGCTAGGATTTGATACGGCGCTCAATACTGTAGTTGATGCGGTTGGAAGAATTCGTGATACATCTAATTCCCATGAACGGGTAGCCATTGTAGAGGTAATGGGACGTAAAGCAGGTCATATTGCGCTTAAAGCGGGTCTTGCCTGTGGTGCAGAAATTGTACTCGTTCCTGAAAAACCTATGCCTTTACATGAGGTCTGTCGTCATTTGAAGGAAACACAAATCCGTGGTAAAGAATATAGTGTGATACTCGTTGCTGAAGGTGCTTACAATAGTGGAGAAGTAAAATTCTATATTAAGGAGCATACGGAATTTGATCCTAGTTTGACTGTATTAGGCTATTTACAACGCGGTGGTGGGCCTTCTGCATTCGATGCTATTTTAGCGGCACGTATGAGTGAAACTTGTATTGAGTTATTGATGAATGGTACAGATAATCGACTAATTGGATATATTGATGGTCATATTCGTGCTATTTCTTATCAAGAGGCTGAAAGTCTTTTATTTCCTATTAATGAAAAGGATTATACATTATTATCCATTTTAAGCAGTTAAAAATATAATGACCCGCAAGGGTCATTTTCTTTTATCATCAATTATTCATTAATGAAATTATATTGCATAAAAGTAATTGGTACTGTATAATTTAAAAATACTAATAGTATTGTTAGGAACGATACATGTTGTGCCAATATCTTCATTTTAATATAAGGAGATTATAATGAAAGAATTTTTGCAAAAGCATCGTAAACGCATTATTGCAGGTGCTGTTGTTCTTTGTGTTCTTGGTGGTGGTACATACTACTACATGCATAGCGAAGGTTCTAAGCAAACACAAAAATTATATACAACTGGTAAGGTAGAAAAGGGTGATGTAAAAACTAGTATTAGCGCAACTGGTACTATTAACCCTGTAAATTATGTAGACGTTTCTACGAATGTGGCTGGCAAGCTTGAAAAAGTCTTAGTAAAAGAGAATGATCAAGTTACGGCTGGTCAAGTTATCGCTTATATTGATACACGTCAATTACAAGCCTCTGCAGATGATGCACGAGCTGCATTAGCTAAGGCAGAACTTGATATGAATCGTTATAAAACATTAGCAGAACAAAATGCTATCGCTCAACAAACCTATGATGATTCTGTAACATCTTATGAACGTGCAAAATCTACGTATGACCGCGCAGCAGCAGATTTAAGCGATGCTACAATTACAGCACCAATGTCTGGCACTGTTATAGGCACTCCATTGAAAGCTGGTCAAACTATCAGTACCGGTATTTCTACACAAATGATTATCGCTACTATTGCAGATTTAAGTGACTTAGAAATTTACTTAACTGTAGATGAAACCGATATTGGTAGTATTAAACAAGGTGCTAAGGTAGAATTTACAGTAGACTCTAAGCCAGGTGAAACTTTCACAGGCTACGTATCTGAAATTGCAAAAGGTACAAAAGGTAACATGGGCGCTACAAGTACTAGCGTAGTGTACTATACTGTAAAAGTTCAAATTCCTGAAAATATTTCCAACAACTTCTTACCATCTATGACTGCTCGTGCAACCATCTTTGGTGAGGATATTAAAAATACATTGGTAGTACCTCTTACGGCAGTGCGTACAGATAAGCAAGGGGAATACGTATATGTTATTAAAGATGGTCAACCAGTACGTACCGCTGTTTCTACAGGTGTAACTGGTGATACTAACGTACAAATTCTAAAAGGCTTATCTGAAGGTGATGAAATCATCGTCAGTGGTGATGTAACAGCACCTAAGAATAATAGCCGTGGACCATTCTAATAGTAGGTGAATATGAATCAAGCAGTAATCGATATACAAGGGATTACGAAGACCTATGTAAATGGTAAATTATCGCTGCCTGTTTTGCATGGTATCGATTTACAGGTCAATAAAGGCGAATTCGTATCTATTATGGGTCCTTCTGGTTCTGGTAAGTCTACATTTATGAACATTCTTGGCTGTTTAGACAGACCAACGACAGGTTCATACCGCCTTAATGGCGATGAGGTAGCTACCTTATCCGATGATGAATTGGCCTTTGTACGAAATAAACAAATAGGCTTTGTATTCCAAAGTTTCAACTTATTAACAAAATTAACAGCCTTAGAAAATGTAGCGCTCCCTATGATTTATGCAGGGATGGATAAAAAATCGCGTAATGAACGAGCTGCTGCACTATTATCTTCCGTTGGTCTTGGCGAACGTATGGATCACTTGCCATCTGAGTTGTCTGGTGGTCAACGTCAACGTGTTGCTATTGCTCGTGCACTGGCTAATAACCCTGCTATCATCATGGCCGATGAACCGACAGGTAACCTTGACTCCAAGTCGACTATCGATGTTATGAATATTTTTAGAGGCCTTTACGATGAAGGGCGAACTATAATCCTTGTTACTCATGAACCGGAAATTGCAACCTATGCAAGTCGCAATGTAGTATTGCGTGATGGTTTAATTGTAGAGGATTCCCAAAATCTTAATATGACGCCTGTACAGGAGGTGCCACATGTATAAAGAGAGTTTCTTAATGGCATGGGCATCCCTCATTGCTAATAAAATGCGATCCATTTTAACCATGTTAGGCATTATTATCGGTGTAGCTGCCGTAATTGCCTTAGTATCTATTGGTAATGGTGTAAAGCAAGATATCCAAAATTCTATTTCTAGCTTAGGTTCTAATCTATTGATGGTTATGCCTGGTGCACCTCGTACACCGGGGGTTCGACCTTCTGCAGGATCTATGAAGTCTTTAAAGGTTTCTGACTATGAAGCTATTTCAAAGTTAGATGGTGTTAAAGCAGCTAGTCCCATGACAAATGGCTCGTATGTAGTGATTTATCAAAATAAGAACTGGACTACTTCAGTATCTGGTGTTAGCTATAACTATTTAGATGTAAACAATTGGTCTATGAAATCCGGTCGATTCTTGTCTGAAAAGAATGTACAGAATCGTGAACGCGTTGCAGTCGTAGGTAAAACAGTTGTTAAGAATCTATTTGGTGATGAAGATCCAGTAGGTGCTGAAATTCGTGTCAAAAATATTCCATTCCGTATCATTGGTGTTCTTAATAGTAAGGGCAGTGGTGCTATGGGTAATGACCAAGATGATATGGTAATTATTCCATATACTACAGCTATGGAACGGGTAGAAGGTGTTGATTATCTCCGGATGATCTACGTGGTAGGTAAGGATGAAAGTGGTATCGATCGTTTACAATCCGATATTGAAAACCTATTGCGTGTACGACATGGTATTAAAGATACAAACCTCGATGATTTCAATATCCAAAACATGAACTCCATCATGGAAACTATGGAGGAAACAACAGGGACGTTAACATTATTCCTTGGTGCTGTAGCGGCCATTTCCCTTGTGGTCGGTGGTATTGGCATTATGAATATTATGCTCGTATCCGTAACTGAACGGACAAGAGAGATTGGGATACGTAAAGCGCTGGGTGCTACTTATAGTGTTATCGTTACACAGTTCCTTATCGAAGCTGTTGTTATCAGTTTGATGGGGGGCATAATAGGGATTATACTCGGCATAGGCTCATCTAAGCTGATTGGCATGGCTTCGGGCATGAGTACGGTTATATCTATACCAACGATTGTAATGTCCTTTGCCTTCTCTATGGCAATAGGCTTGATCTTTGGTATTTATCCAGCCCGTAAAGCGGCTAAACTTAATCCAATTGATGCATTACATTATGAATAATCCTTAGTTGTAGATGCGTTTTTTTAAGAACATACTACATAATTAGATAGAGTTATTCGCATATGGTGCGTTGCATGATACAATATGTATGATGTAACGCACCATTTTTATGTTTGCATTGAGTTTTGTAAAAAATCTTTGAATCATTTCATGCAAGCATTTGGAAATAGAAGGGGATTAAATTTAGTTAATCTATGTGTCAGTATATTGAATGGAGAACCATATGGCTACAACATTGTTAGAATATTTCAACGAATTACGAGATCAAAATCCATTTTCTTGGGTAAAAGATTCTGAGATTACAGCGGTTGAACCAGGTCATGCAGAAATGACCTTACAAACTAATGAAACAGATTACTGCAATTTTAGAGGAGATTTGCATGGCGCCGTTTGCATTGGCTTAGCAGATAGTGTGATGGGAACAGCTTGTTTTACATTGGGCAAATCTGTGAGCACCATTGATCTTAATGGTAACTATGTGAAAGCTGTTAAAGGCGGTACTGTATTGCGTGGTGTAGCTAATGTAGAGCATAGTGGTAAAACAACTATGGTTGCGACAGCTCGTATTTATAATGAATTAGGTGAACTAGTTCATTTAGCACGTGGTACATTTTTTGTACTAGAAGAGAAGCCATTACCTGAATTACCATGGCGTTTTATTGAAGAAGATAACCCTGATTTGGTATAATACAGTTTAGACTTTTAAATATAGGAGGATGCTTTAATGGAACAAGAATTACAACGTCTTAAGGCAGAAGCCCTTGAGGCCATCAAAGGCGCTGCTGATCAACAAGCGTTGCAAGATATACGTGTAAAATATCTAGGTAAAAAAGGTGAGGTAACAGCATTACTAAAAGGTCTTGGTAAATTATCTCCTGAAGAACGCCCTAAGGCTGGTGCTCTTGTTAATGCGGTTCGTGAAGCATTAGAGGCTGAACTTGAGGCAGTAAAAACTCGTATGGAAACAGAAGAGTTGAATGCTCGTTTAGAACAAGAACGCATCGATATTACATTGCCAGGTCGTGCAGTAAAATCTGGTCATATCCATCCATTAACAAAGGTTAATGAAATGATTGAAGACTTCTTCATGAAAATGGGGTATACCGTTGAAGAAGGTCCTGAAATTGAACAGGATTACTTTAACTTTGAATGTTTAAACTTACCTAAAGACCATCCTGCACGTGATATGCAAGATTCCTTCTATATTACAGAAAACTTCTTATTGCGTACCCATACATCTCCTGTACAAGCTCGTACAATGCAACGTCATGAACCTAATAGTCCAATCCGCATGATTGCGCCTGGTAAGGTTTACCGTTGGGACTATGATGCGACTCACTCCCCAGTATTCCATCAAGTGGAAGGTCTCATCATTGACGAGCATATTACATTTGCTGATTTGAAAGGTACATTAGAGTCTTTCTTACGTCACATGTATGGTGATGAAACAAAGGTACGTTTCCGCACAAGCTTCTTCCCATTCACAGAACCATCTGCCGAAGTAGATATTTCTTGTGTAATGTGTGGTGGCGAAGGTTGCCGTGTATGTTCTCATACAGGTTGGCTTGAAATTTTGGGCTGCGGTATGGTTCATCCGGATGTATTGCGCATTAATGGGTACGATCCTGAAAAGGTTAAAGGCTTTGCCTTTGGCATGGGCGTAGAACGTATTGCTATGCTTTTATACGGCATTAACGATTTACGTCTATTCTTTGAAGATGATGTACGATTCTTGGAACAATTTTAGGAGGAACTCATGAAAGCAAGTTTACAGTGGATGAACGAATACGTGCCTGTGGATATGAATCGTCCTGCTCAAGAATTGGCCGATGAATTAACACAAGCTGGTATTCCTGTAGAAGATGTCATTGCTATGGATAATGGCATTAAGAAAATTTATACTGGTAAAATCGTTGAGATTACAAAGCATCCAGATGCAGATAAATTACAAGTATGCCAAGTTGAATGCCTTACTGAAGAAGGTGAGCCTGTTACTAAACAAATCGTAACAGCGGCTACTAATGTAGCTGTAGGTCAAATCGTACCTGTAGCGTACCATAAATCTCGCCTAGCTGATGGCACAGAGATTAAAAAAGGTAAATTGCGCGGTGTAGTTTCTGAAGGTATGTTCTGCTCCGTTGCGGAATTTGGTATTTCTAGTGATTTAGTATTGCCAGAAGAAGCACAAGGTATTTATATCTTCCCTGAAGGTACACCAATTGGTCTTGATGTAAAAGACGTGTTGGGCTTAAATGATACAGTGTATGAATTTGAATTGACTGCTAACCGAGCAGATTGCTTCTCCATGGTTGGTTTATCCCGTGAATTCGGTATTATGACAAACCAAAAAGCTTTATTCCCTGTTATCGTGGTTAACGAAAATGGCGAGTCCATTGAAGGCAAAGCATCTGTATCCATCGAAGCGGATGATCTTTGTACTCGTTTTACCGCTCGCTTAGTAACTGATGTTAAGGTTGAGCCATCTCCATTGTGGATGCAAAACCGTTTGCGTAACAGTGGCATTCGTCCTATCAATAATGTAGTAGACGTTACAAACTACGTTATGTTAGAACTTGGTCAACCTATGCATGCCTATGATTATGACCATGTAAAAGGACATCAATTAGTGGCAAGACGCGCTAAAAATGGCGAAGTGCTTGTTACCCTTGATGGTTCTGAACGGGAATTAAATGACTCCATGCTTATCATTGCTGATGCAGAACGTCCAGTAGGCGTAGCAGGTATCATGGGTGGCTTTGATAGCGAAGTAACAAATGAAACGACTACAGTTCTCTTCGAAGCTGCCGTATTCAACGGTCCATCCATTCGCCGTACAGCTAAGGCTCTTGGCATGCGTTCTGAAGCGTCTGGTCGTTTTGAACGTGGTGTAAATCATAAATACACTGCTTATGCTATCGACAGAGCAGCTCAATTATTACAACAACTCTGCCCTTCTTGTAAAGTTGATGTAGGCGTTATCGATGTATATAAAAATCCTGTAGAACAACATACAGTTACTTTCACAGCAAAACAAATCAACGATTACTTGGGTACAAACATTGAAAAAGACGAAATGGTTCGTATTTTGACTGCCCTTGAGTTCGTTGTAACCGAAGAGGGCGACAAATTGACTGCTCTCGTTCCAACATGGCGCGGCGACGTAACAGTGATGCCTGATATCGCTGAAGAAGTAGCTCGTATTTACAACTACGATAATATTAAGCCTACAATTCCGGTAGCCGTATTATCCTCTGGTGGTATGACACCTAAGAAAGCTCTTACTAAAGAGGTAACTCATGCATTGGCTAAATTGGGTATGACTCAAATCATTACATTTAGCTTCATGCATAAAGATGGCCTTACTAACATGATGCTTCCTGAGGGGGATAGCCGTTATACAGCCATTCCAATCTTGAACCCTATTTCTGAAGAATTCCCTTATATGCGTACTACATTGGTACCAGCTGTTATTGAAGCAGCTAAACGCAATATTGCGCAACAAAATAAGGATCTTTGGTTGTTTGAAACAGCTAATGTATATGAACCAAAAGCATTACCTTTAACAGAAGTACCTCATGAACGCCCTATGGCTTGTGGTATCTTGATGGGCAAGGCAAACCAAGCTGGATGGAATCAAGCAGAACGCACTACAGATTTCTATGATGTAAAAGGCATTGTAGATGCATTGTTAGCTGAATTAGGTGTTACAAGCTATGAAATTAATCGCGGCACTGAGCCATACTTCCACCCAGGTGTAAGTGCTCAATACGTAGTTGATGGTAAAATGATTGCTCAATATGGTGAATTACACCCACAAGTGAGCAAAAACTTTGATTTACCTGGCAAAGTATACATGTTTGAAATCGATTTGGAAGCAGTATTATCCTTAACGATTCCAGCATTCCGTTATACATCCTTCAGTAAATTCCCAGGCACTAGCCGTGACCTTGCTATCGTTGCACCTGTGTCCGTATCTAGTGGCGAAATTTTATCTATCATCAAAGAGCATGGTGGAGAATATTTAGAAAATGCATCTATCTTCGACGTTTACGAAGGTGAACATATCGAAGCAGGTTACCGCAGCCTTGCATACAACTTACAATTCCGTTCTATGGAAGGTACGTTGAATGATGAGGATATTGATGGTAATATTCAAGCTATTATTGATGCATTAGCAGAAATTAACTGCAAATTACGTTAATTGTAAGCAGTATATTGAAAGGGTTTACCGTATGGTAAACCCTTTTAGTACTATAGTTATACCTTTAGTTAGGTAGAAAGGATTGTCCATGGAATTATTGGCTCCTGCCGGTACGATGGAAAACTTTATAGCTGCCTTAGAATCTGGAGCAGATGCGATTTACCTCGGTGGTAAAGGCTTTAATGCTCGTGCTCATGCGGCAAACTTTGGCATTGAAGAACTAGCTGAGGCTATTCGATTAGCCCATATTCTAGATGTGTCCGTATATGTAACAGTAAATATTCTTATAGGCGATTCTGAATTATCTGCTCTTGAAGAATATTTAAAAGATTTAGAGCGTATTGGTGTGGATGCTATCATCGTTCAAGATTTAGCTGTTGCAAAATTGGCGCAGCGCGTAGCTCCGAAATTACATTTGCATGGTAGTACACAAATGACGGCGGCAACGCTAGATGCTGTTCGTTTTTATGAAAGTCTTGGCTTTACCCGCGTTGTGTTAGCTCGTGAATTGAGCCTAGCTGAAATCGAACATATTTGTAAAAACTGTACAGCTGAAATCGAAGTCTTTGTACACGGCGCCTTATGCGTATGTTATTCTGGTCAATGCTTAATGAGTTCTTTCATCGGTGGTCGTAGTGGCAACCGTGGTGCTTGTGCACAACCTTGCCGCTTGCCTTATGAGCTATTGGATTCATCAGGCACTAGCTTATTGCCAAAACACGAAGCCTATCTATTGAGTCCAAAGGATCTTAACTATAGTGAACATATGAATGAACTCGTTGCAGCTGGAGTTACGTCCTTTAAGGTAGAAGGACGTATGAAAAAGGTTTCCTATGTGCGTCAAGTTATTGGGACTTATCGGCATATTTTAGATACAGCTCATATAGACTCTTCTGATGCCGATGCATTGGCTTCTGGATTTAATCGTGGGTTCTCTACGGATTATTTAACAGACCATGTTGGGAAATCTATGATGACTGTTGTGGCTCCAAATAATCAAGGGAAATTGATCGGTAAAGCAGAGGTCAAAAAGGGACAAGTTCATTTATACTTAACGGAACCGATTGAAAAAGGTTCACTCTTAAAGGTAATGCAAGCTTCTGGTAGTATTACGTACTACCAAATTGATCAGAATTGGTCCTTAGTAAATGAAAAGCATTTTGTAGGTAAACCTGATGAAGGCTTTGCAGCAGGACAAGTATTCTTGGCATCTTCACCAAAATCTCAAAAGCAACGGGGCTTACAAGACTTTAGTGCTAAATTAGAGGTACATGGGTATCTATCTATTAATACAGACCGAGAACAGCCATGTACAAATCTTACCTTTGTATTAAACGATGGTCGTACTGTGACAGTATCTAATGAGTTTGAACCTGTGTATGCTAATAATAAACCGACTACCTTAGAGAAGGTTACAGATCAAGTGGGTAGATTAGGTAATACATTGTTTACTCTAGCTTCTATGTCCATTCCCGAAGGGCCATACATGTGGCCTGCTAGTGTGTTAAATGCATTGCGTCGCGATGCAGTGGAGGCTTTAGAAACTCTGTTAATTACAGATCATGAAACAGCTTGGGCCGAACTTGCCGTAGAACCTCAAGATATGTCATCCTTAGTAGCTAAGGATACGATTCAGTATACAGAACCTATGGTAAGTGCTCGTGTTGATGAATTAGAGGCTGTGAAAGCTGCTATTGCAGGTGGTGCTAAGAAGATTATCTTTGGCGGTGACCGTTTACAACGCAAGCCTTATGAACTTAGTATTTATGAAAAGGTAGCTAACCTTTGTAAAGCACATAATGTGCTTTGTGTATTTGCTACGCCTCGCGTTGTGAAAGACGATGAAGTTGAGGCGTACATGAATACTCTTAAGGCTATAGTTGAGGCTAAACCAGATAGCATTTCTATTCATGTGCCACAAGCCTTATTATGGCTTCGTGATTTAGGGTATACAGGTGCTATTGAGGCTGATACAGGTCTTAATATATTTAATGGCTCAGCACTACAAGTATGGCAAGATTTTAATATGAGTAGCATAGCACCATCCTTAGAGTTAACCTTGGCACAACTTGTTAACTTGCAAAAATCTACTACATTGCCATTAGAAATCATGGTACATGGTTACACGGAAATGATGATTTCTGAATACTGTGCCATCGCTAGCTTTGTGGGCACTGGCAAAAAGGAAAACTGTCCTATGCCATGTGTAACAGAGGACTATGCATTGAAGGACCGTAAAGGGGAAGTGTTCCCATTGCGTACAGATCCTTATTGCCGCATGCACATCATGAATAGTCATGAAATGGACATGCGTGCCTACGTGCCAGAGTTACATCGAAAGGGGCTACATATTTTGCGCATCGATGGACGCCATATGGATCCAAAGAGATTGCGCACTATTGTAGCAGATTATGTATCCATTCAAAATGGAACAAAAAAGGCTCCGCCTAAGAGTATAGGTAAAGATGATACTCCTATTACAAGGGGTCACTATTTTAGAGGTATTTTATAAAAGAGGTAGTACATTGTTTAACGAAGATGTATTAGACTTTCACCATATAAAAGAACAATTACAACAACACTGTAGTTCTACTATTGCTAAAGAATTAGCTATGCATATTGAACCAATGACGGATGCTAAAGCTATTCAAGAGAACCTTGATGAAACAGCAGAAGCCATGCGTTCTTTGCAAACTGAGGTAGAACAACCATTAGGTGGTACGCGAGATATTCGCGAATCCTGTAAAAAGAGTCGTAAAGACTTTGTCCTTACTCGTGAAGCATTGTGGGATATTTACTTGACCATTGGTGCTTATAAGCGGATGACAAAGTTCTTTAGAACGAAATATATGGAATATCCATTGCTATCCCTATGGGTACAGGATATGCCGAATACAGACCGCATTGAAAACCGTTTTAAACGCGTTTTTGATGAAAAAGGGGAATTGCTTGACACAGCATCTCCTAAATTGGCGAGCCTTAGAAATACGATTATTAAGACTCGTGAAAAGATTAAAAATGATATTCAAGCTATCTTGCACGATAAGGATAATCAAAAGTATTTCCAAGAAGCAATCATTACACAACGTAATAATCGTTACGTAATCCCTGTAAAACAAGAGTATCGCCAATACTTTGATGGTCTTATTCACGACCGTTCTGCAACGGGTCAAACCTTATATATTGAACCGATGCGCTTGGTGAATCTAAATAATGAATTACAAGAGGCATTAATTGGTGAAGAGCAAGAGGTATTGCGTATTTACCGTGAATTATCGGCACTTGTAAAACAACATAGTAATGATTTGATGGATGCCTGTGAAAAGGTATCACACATCGAATTTGTATATGGTAAGGCGAGCCTTGCTATTTCTTATAAGGGTGTACCAGCAATCTTGAGTACTGATAGAACAGTTAATCTCATGAGAGCTCGTCATCCATTAATTCCACCAAATGTAGTAGTGCCTACAAACATTCAATTGGGCACATCGTACCGTATTTTATTAATCACTGGTTCTAATACAGGTGGTAAAACAGTATCCCTTAAAACATTGGGGCTATTGAGTTTAATGAACCAATGTGGTTTATTTATACCTGCTGATCACGGCTCTATGTTGCCAATATTCCATAATATATTCGCTGATATTGGGGACGAGCAAAGTATTGAGGCCAGCCTTAGTACGTTCTCTGCTCATATGACACAAGTTATTTCTATCATTAAACATTGTGGTCCTAATGACTTAGTCTTACTAGATGAGTTAGGTTCTGGTACAGACCCAG
The DNA here is from genome assembly GCF_041333735.1 of Veillonella sp. Lineage (NCBI taxonomy): Bacteria > Bacillati > Bacillota > Negativicutes > Veillonellales > Veillonellaceae > Veillonella > Veillonella sp. Next base: position 1,934,820 of record NZ_JBGKFB010000001.1, on the reverse strand, counting down.
AAGAAGGTAGTGCACTTGCTGTATCCATCCTTGAGTTCTTCCGTAAAAAAGGCGCTCTCATGATGGTAAGTACCCATTATAATGAGCTTAAAAATTATGCATATCATACGGAAGGTATTGAAAATGGCCATGTAGAGTTTGATGAGCGCACATTAAAACCAACGTATCGACTCCATATCGGCGTAGCTGGTAGTAGCCATGCATTGAGCATTGCTGCACGCTTAGGCTTACCAAAGGATATTGTGACGCGCGCAGCAGAGTATAAATCTCAATTTGGTAGTCATGAAATGGAAGAGGTTCTTTCAGATTTGAATGAACAACTTCGTAAAGCCTCTGAACGTGAAAGAGCGTTAAAGAAAGAGCTGGATGAAACACGTCGTATGCGTGGTCAATTAGAGAAGGAAAAGAAACAGTTTAACGAAAAACGTAAACAAATCTTAGCCAAAGCTCAAGCAGATGCAGAATCTATGAAACGTAGCTTACGCGTTGAAGGGGAAGCGATTATCAAGCAATTGAAAGCGCAATTCTCTGAAACAAATAAAGATAAGCGTCAATCTGCCATTAATGCAGCACGCAAGGGTATCTCTAATGTACATGTACCAGATGCTCCAGTAGATGATGATCGTAAGTCCTTGACGGCAGATGCTATTAAGGTAGGTCAAGCTGTATATGTTACATCATTGCGTTCTCTAGGTACTGTATTATCTATTAATGGCAATCGCGTGAATGTAGATATTAATGGATTAACAGCAACTGTTAAGGTTAGTGAATTACAATCTACTACACGAGAAGAAGGAAATAAACTAGCTCGTGAACAAAAGGCAGCTATGCCTAAGACGCGAAAACGCATGGGTGGTTCTGCTGTACAACGTCAGAAAGAGGTCCGTACAGAAATCAATATTCTCGGTCAAACTGTAGATGAAGCGACAGTTTCCGTTGGTAGATTTATTGACCAAGCTTTGCTTGGCGGTGTTAACCAAGTACGCATTATCCATGGTAAGGGGACTGGTGCTTTACGAGAAGGCGTACATCAATATTTACGTACCTTACCGCATGTAGCACACTTTGAAACTGCAGGCTATGATGAAGGTGGTGCAGGGGCTACTAATGTAGTTCTAAAATAAACTAAATATTTCTCTTATGATGATGTTCTATATGGAGATATTACATAGTTAGATATCAATAGAATACAATAGAAAAAGGTAGTAAGTTCTTTGAACTTACTACCTTTTTTGTTTAAAAGAAAGGAGCGGAACATATTGTTCCGCCCCTTGTTGAGGTCTATTAAAAATTAACGATCTTTTTTACTAGACTTTTTACTTTTAGATGAATTAGATTTTTGTTCACTAGCATCATCTTTTGAAGAGCCACTGTCATCTTTTACTGCTTCATCTTTGGACTTGTCTTTATCGTCTTTTTTATCTGCTTTTTCGTCCTTAGCAGCTTCTTTCTTAGGCTGTGCTTTTACAGGGTTGTAATACCCTTCAGAGACAGCTGATTGTGCGCTAGCAGGAACAGGGAAATCAGAAGCAGGGGTATTGGCAAGAGCATTTGCCATGAATTGGCCCCACATAATAGCAGGTGTGTCACCACCGGTGATGCCTCGTAATGTTTCCGAGCCATAGTCATCACCAATCCAAACGGCAGCTACTAAATCAGGCGTGTAACCAACGAACCAAGCATCCTTGGAATCATCTGTTGTACCAGTTTTACCTGCTGCAGGACGTCCGATTGCGGCATTACCACCAGTACCGCCATTTATAACGGATTCTAGCATATTTGTAATGATTGCTGCATCTTTTTCGTCTACAACGCGTTTTTCTTGGATGGAGTGTTCCTCCACCACTTGGCCGTTGCGATCAACAATTTTAAGGATTGCCGTAGGTTGAACTTTGATACCGCCATTAGCGAGTACACCATAAGCTTGAACCATTTCAAGAGGTGTTACACCGTGAGTTAAACCACCAAGTGCAGTAGACAAGTTATTATCTTGATCTGTAAGGGTAGTGATACCCATTTCTTTGGCAAGTTTAATAATCTTAGACATGCCTACTTCATCAGCAATTTTTACAGCAGCTACGTTACGAGAATGTTGTAATGCATAGCGATATGTAATATTACCTACGAAGTCATTTTCATAGTTTTTAGGGCTCCAGTTACCAAATGTAACAGGGCTGTCATCTACGATAGAACCAGGAGTTTTACCAGATTGAATAGCTGCTAAATAAACAAATGGTTTCATAGCAGAACCTGGTTGACGTTCTGCTTGTGTAGCACGGTTAAATGCATCATCACCACGGCCACCAACCATAGCCATAATGTAACCGTTGTGCGGATTCATAGCTACGATAGCACCTTGAGGTTGATGTAAACCATTGCTATCAGTGTAGTAGTTAGGCAAGTTTTGCATTGCTGCTACAGCCGCATTTTGTGCATCCATATCGAGTGTGGTATAAATTTTTAAACCATCTTTATAGATTGCATCGTCACCATATTTCTCAGAAACTTGTGCAATAACATAGTTAATGAAGTAAGACGCATTAGATTTTTCATGCGTTTGTTCTTGTTTTGCTACTAAGCCTAAATCTGCTTGACGCGCTTCATCGGCTTGCTCTTGTGTAATGTATCCGTATTTAACCATTTGGCCTAAAACTACGGCTTGACGTTTTTTACTAGCTTCCAAATCATTGAATGGAGAGTAGTAGTTAGGACTTTGTGGTAAGCCCGCAATGAGCGCTGCTTGAGCAAGCGTTAATTGGCTAGCATCCTTACCAAAGTACACATGAGCTGCAGATTGTACACCGTATGCACCTTGACCAAAGTAAATTTGGTTCATGTACATTTCTAGGATTTCATCTTTAGTGTAATGTTGTTCAATTTTAAGTGCTAGCAATGCTTCAGAAATTTTACGTTTAAATGTTCTGTCTTGCGATAAGAATGCATTACGCGCTAACTGTTGAGTGATTGTAGAACCACCTTCAGATACGCCACTATGAACAATGTTAACCCATACAGCACGCAAGATACCAACCGGGTCGATACCGTGATGGGAATAGAAGCGAGAGTCCTCAGTAGCAACAAAGGCATTTTGTAAATCCTTTGGTACATCTTTTAAAGGTACTGGTAATCTGTTCTCTGTGGAATGAACCGTTGTGATGAGATTACCATGGACATCGTAAATTTGAGACGATGCAGAAGGACGTACATTGGATACATCTGGTAGGTTAGACAGTGTGGCACTGATAAAACCACAGCCACCTCCGGCTACGATGAGTATAAGGAGAAGGGCACAAATCCAAAATAGACGCTTCGGACTTGTTTTCTTCGGTGTAGAGCCGCTACCGTTAGAACGGCGGCTGCTTCTCGCATTTGAGTTATTACTCATAGAGTCACCTCTTTTTTCTTTTGTTAGTAAATATAACGTAAATTCTATTACGCAGTTATAAATATTATATCATAAATGGCTTAAAACCAATACTATATATATAATTGTGAAAGTTTTTAGATAATGGTATACTAAAACAATAGTATTTCGAGGAGGATTATCATGGTTAGTGCTCAAGAACAAGTACGCCAAATTAAACACGGCGTAGCAGATTTAATTAATGAACAAGATCTTGTAAAGAAAATAGAAAAATCCATTAAGGAAAATAAACCTTTAGTTGTAAAACTAGGTTTGGACCCAACAGCGCCAGATATTCATTTGGGTCATACTGTACCGCTTCGTAAATTACGTTTGTTCCAAGAATTTGGTCATCAAGTAGTTATTGTTATTGGTGGTTTCACTGCACGTATTGGTGATCCTACTGGTAAAAGCGCAACTCGTCCACCACTTACAAAAGAAGAAGTATTGAAAAATGCTGAAACTTATAAAACACAAATCTTCAAAGTGTTGGATCCTGAAAAAACTATCGTTCGCGACAATAGTGAATGGCTTGAATCCATGAACTTTGCTGATGTACTTCGCTTGGCAAGTTCTTACACTGTAGCACGTATGATGGAACGTGATGATTTCAATAAACGTTTCAAAGAAGGTCGTGCAATCGGGGTTCATGAATTTATGTATCCATTGATGCAAGGTCATGATTCTGTAGCATTACATGCTGACGTTGAATTTGGTGGTACAGACCAAACTTTCAACTTGTTAATGGGTCGTCATTTACAAGAGTTAGAAGGTCAAGAGCCACAAGTTGTTATCACAATGCCATTGCTTGAAGGTCTTGATGGCGTTCAAAAAATGAGTAAATCTTTAGGCAACTACATCGGTATCGATGAAGAACCTAAAGAAATGTATGGTAAAGCAATGTCTATTCCTGATGAATTGATGATGCGTTACTTCATGCTCGTTACAGATATGCCAATTGAAGAACAAGAAGACATGGAAAAACGTCTTGAAAGTGGTGAGTTACATCCACGTGATGCTAAAATGCAATTGGCTCGTACCATCGTTCGTTTGTACCATGGTGAAGAAGCTGCTCTTGAAGCAGAAGAGGAATTCAAACGCGTATTCCAACAACGCGCGTTGCCTACAGATATTCCTGAATACGCTATGGATGCGCCAACAGAACCAATCTTTGTTCCACAATTCTGTACAGATGCTGGTTTGACTGCTTCTAATGGTGAAGCACGTCGTTCCATTAAAGCTGGTGCTTTCAAAGTAAACGGTGAAAAATATACGGAAGAAAACCTTACCCTTGAAGATGGCATGATCGTTCAAGTTGGTAAACGTAAATTCCTGAAAATTAAATTTAACTAATATAAAACTGTGATGAGATAGAAACTTCATCACAGTTTTTTTCTGTCTATTTGGTCTATAAGATTATTTATCTACTAAATCTGTTGTTTATGAAGCAAAAAATGATTTACAAGTTCATGTATAATGAAAGTAAAATATAAATTCAAATTTAAATACAGACACAAATATAAAATACAAATTTGACACATAAAAATTTTATATAGATATCGTATAGTATCTATAAAGTAAAAGGACTATATATGGACAAAGAACTAAGCAACTTTTTAGAACAACGAGAGCATACTGTTCTTACCGACATTGACGTTATAACTGCTGCCGTAGCTGTACCATTATTAGAAATCGATGGGGAAGATCATGTGGTATTTACTGTACGGAGTAATAAGTTGCGCCGTCAACCTGGTGAAATCAGCTTCCCTGGTGGGCATTGTGAACCTAATGATAAAAGCGGTGCTCATGCTGCCATGCGTGAATGCTCTGAAGAATTGGGTATCGATTTTGATCAAATTGAACTATTAGGCAATTTAGACTGCCTAGTATCGGCTATCGGTGTCAAACTATACGCCGTAGCCGTACGCCTACATACAAGTGATTTAAAACCAAATCCAGATGAAGTAGGAGAGGTATTTACAGTTCCACTAAAGTATCTACTAGATATGAAACCGACAGTGGGTCATCTAGACATTGGAACGAAACCATTAAAAGATTTTCCGTTCCATTTACTAGAAGGCTACAACATCGACTGGAAAATTAGACAAAACTACTCCGTCTATTTCTATCCTTATAAACAATACACCATATGGGGGCTAACGGGACGAGTACTAAAGAATTTTTTAGATATATATAAGACGGTTAAATGAATGCAGAATTTATCTGTATAGAAATATTATATTTTGACTTTATAAGAGAGAGCATATTTTGTTTAAATCATTACGTTTATTAGTATTTAAACCAATTTCTATTGGTGCAAATTACATAATGGAAAATGAAACCATTAAGTCTTTGTTTTCATTCTTTTTAATGATATGGTTTATAAACCACTTATTAATAATGCTCGTAGGTGGACATGTTAAGTATTGGAATGTAATATATCCTTTGTCCATAGATCAATATATAGGTTTTAGTTTATTCCCTTATATTCTTAACCTTAGTAGTATTATCTTAATAAGTATTTTTATAGCATTCCTTTGTTGGGTCAATTTTAATATTTGGACAGAGGTAAAATTTACAAAACTATTAAAGGCATCTTTAATATTAACCTGTTTACAACAAATTCCAGATTTTATAAGATTGTTTTTATTATATCCAATTCAGTTTTTATATGTTTATAGTCCATTCTGGGCTCAGACGATATATGATTCTTTAAAATTTATAGCAAGTATATCAGAAATTTATATTGCGTTTCTTTTTATTGTATTGTTATATAAACTTACAAAAGTTAATAGATTAGGCATAGCTATATTTGTTATTGTAGTACTTCTAGGAGTTACAGAACTTCAGAATGTAATTATTCAAGCAATTTCTTAAATCCAACTTGAAAGAAATTATAATGGAAGAATTAGAGACTAATAAGAATCCAAAGTAAATAATAAATTAGTGAAAACGGTAATGTCTACAAAGAATAGGTAATATGAATGTTAATAAATGATTTACTAGATACAATTTTAAGCAAATTAATTGATATGTCGGATTATATTTTTAACTCTCTGATTATACTTTTTTTCTGCTTACTTGGAATATTATTTCCTTGGCTTAATGATGTTGTTTATGGAACATTTAAAAGATCCTATAAAGTAGAAAGAATTACTTTCCTTGTTATTTTAAGTATTACATTAGCTTATATTTTCTATCAGCTTATATCAGTATAAATGCAATAAAATATTTAAAGTTTATTCAGTATGAAGATAAAATTCTACAGATTAGAAGATATATCAGAAATTATAATCTGGAGTAATTGAAAGAATTATTTTATGAAAAAATCTTTATATTTATTAATATTTAGGCCAATTTCAATTGGTGCAATTAATATAATTGAAAACGGAACTATTAAATCTTTATTTACTACTTTTACTCTATTTTGGCTTATAAATAGTATGTTAGTAGTCCTACATGGTGGGTACGTAAAGTATTCGAATTTCTTGTTTAGTTTATCACTGGATAGATATATTGGATTTAACTTGTTTCCCTATATTTTCGATTTTATTATTAGTATAATCGTTACTCTTTTGATGGCTTGCTTATGTTGGGCTAATTTTAACCTTTGGACTGAGATAAATTTTACTAAATTATTTAAGGTGTCTTTAATAATATCTTGCTTACAGCAAATCCCTAGTATTATAAGATCTATTTTTTTGTATTTAGTACAATTTTTAGCTTTGCATAGTCCATACTGGACGAAAATTGCATTGGATTGTTTAAAATCAATAATTAATTTATCAGAGATTTATATTATGTTTCTCTTTATTGTATTGTTATATAAACTAACAAAAGTTAATAGGTTTGCTATAACTTTATTTGCTATTGTAGTGTTTATAGGTATTGCACAACTCCAGAATATAATTATTAAATCAATCTCTTAATTCCAACTTGAAAGGAATTATAATGTTACAAACCTTTATTAATCTCTTTATACGTCCTCGATCTGTTGGAATTAGCCAAGTAATTGAAACTACAAGTTTAAAATGTGCTTTAAGTTTATATACTGTATCTTGGGTATTGCTACGACTTGTTTTAGGGGATATAGGTGTTGATATTCTTCATATAGCACCAATTATTAATGATGTTGAGATACTTTCATACTTTAGTACTATAGTAATTTTTTGTATTGACTATATAACTATTTTACTGAGATTAATCATAGCCATTTTATTATTATGGATTCTATATCGGTTCTGGTGCTCCGTATCCCTGAAAAAGCTGATTATAATATCACTTTACTTTATGGGACTATGGTTCTTATTTGCTAGTATTAAACTTAATTTACAATACTATTTTTTGAGCTTAGACTATCTTGATGACAGTAATTGGAGCTTTCTCATGTGGAATGTTACGGGCTTGTTAGGGAATATAATTATACTCTATACTTGCATATTGCAATTTTTAACCCTATACCGTCTGACACAAATAAACAAATTCACATTTCTAGTTACTACAGTAATAGTATTTATCCTATACTCTACAGTGGAGATTACTATTAAATATTAACGTTTATAATTTAAGGGATGATTGCCTAGTATTAGGCAATCATCTTTTTATGTTTTGATTAGTTTTATTTGTATAATAATCCTCATATAAATTGACAGATTGTAAATTAAGGTATACTATTTATGTGTAAAAGGTTTAATGTGTTGCACTAATTAATCTAGGAGGTTCTCACATGAATCGCGAAACAGCATACGTACTTTGGTTTGATGAATTACGACGTGAAGATGTTAATTTAGTAGGTGGTAAGTCTTCTTCCTTAGGGGAATTGACATCCTCCACTAATGTGCCTGTACCTTACGGTTTTGCTACAACTGCTCATGGTTATCGTGAGTTTATGAAAGCAACAGGTTTGGAAGATAAAATCCGCGCTGAGCTTGATGCGTTAGATGATGTAGAAAATTCTGCACTATTGCGTGAAGTATGTGCTAAAATTCGCCGCATGATTTGCGAAGAAGAAATGCCTAAAGAATTGGCAGATGCTATCCGTAATGCTTATGAAGAACTTGGTAAAAAAGTAAACGAAGAAAATCCGTTCGTAGCAGTTCGTTCTAGTGCAACAGCAGAAGACTTGCCAGATGCAAGTTTTGCAGGCCAACAAGATACATATTTAAATGTACGTGGTGCTGATGTTATTATCGAGAAAGTTAAAGAATGCTATGCATCTACTTTCACAGACCGTGCAACATATTACCGTGTAAAACAAGGTTTCGATCATATGACAGTAGCATTGAGTGCTGCCGTTCAAATGATGGTATTCTCTAAAGCTGCTGGCGTAATGTTTACTGTTGACCTTGTAACAGGCAATGACAACAATATTCTTATCGAAGGTTCTTGGGGCCTTGGTGAATACGTTGTACAAGGTACAGTTACACCAGATAATTTCCATGTAGATAAAGCAAAAATGGAAATTACAGACCGCATGATTAATGACAAACATATCCGTTTAGTTCGTAAAGCTGACGGCGATTGCGTTGAAGAGGTTGTTCCAGCAGATGAAGCTAAACAACAAGTGATTACAGATGCTCAAGTGTTAGAGCTTGCTGAATATGCAAAAGCAATCGAAAAACATTATGGTTGTTACATGGATATGGAATGGGGCGTAGATGAACGAGATGGTAGAATTTGGATTTTACAAGCTCGTCCAGAAACAGTTTGGTCCCGTAAAGAAAAAACAGAAGTATCCGAAAAACCTAGCACATTAGATGCCGGTAATCGCGATATTATCGTAAAAGGTTTGCCAGCATCCCCTGGTAATGCAGCTGGTAAAGCTCATGTTATCATCAATCCTGAGGATATTGATGAGTTCAAAGAAGGAGAAATCCTTGTCACAGCTATGACAGCTCCTGACTGGGTGCCAGCAATGAAAAAAGCGAAAGCTATCGTTACAGATGCCGGTGGTATGACTTGCCATGCGTCCATCGTTAGCCGTGAGCTTGGTATTCCTTGTATCGTTGGTACTAAGAGCCGTAGCCATGAAGCAACTACATCTATTAAAGATGGTCAAATGATTACTGTAGATGCTACAAATGGTATCGTATATGATGGCGTATTAGAAGATATCGTTAAAAAGCCAGAAGCACAAGCTACTGCAAATGTTGTTGCTGAATCTGTTCCTGTAACAGGCACTAAGATTTACATGAACTTAGGCGATCCTGATTTGGCTGAAAAACATGGTGTATTGCCTTGTGATGGTATCGGTCTTATGCGTGAAGAGTTCATTTGGACTACTTTCATCCATGAACATCCATTGCACCTTATCGAAACAGGTCGCAGTGATTTTGCTGTAAATACATTGGCAGAAGGTATGCGTAAAGTATGCCAAGCTTTAGCTCCTCGCCAAGTTGTGGTTCGCTTGAGCGACTTCAAATCTAGCGAATATCGTGATCTTAAAGGTGGCGACAAATACGAACCACATGAATCCAGTGCATTACTTGGCTGGCGTGGTGCTTCTCGTTACTACGATCCTAAATACACACCTGCTTTCAAATTAGAATTAGAAGCAATCAAAAAAGTACGTAACGAGTTTGGTTTCAAAAATCTACAAGTTATGATTCCATTCTGCCGTACTGTAGAAGAAGCTGAACTGGTAACTAATTTGATGGCTCAAGAAGGCCTTGTACGTGGTAAAGATTTCAAAATCTGGCTCATGGCTGAAATTCCAGCAAATATTATCTTAGCTGATCAATTCAATAAATATGTAGATGGTTATTCCATTGGTTCTAACGATTTGACAATGCTTGTTCTCGGTTGTGACCGCGATAACGAAACAGTTCAACATATTTACGATGAACGTAATTTAGCTGTTCGTAGAGCTATTCGTCATCTTATCGAAGTAGCACACAAAGATGGTAAAACTGTATCCATCTGTGGCCAAGCACCAAGTGTATACCCTGAACTTTGCGAATTCCTTGTGAAGAGCGGTATCGACTCCATTTCTGTTAATCCAGATGCGGTAGTAAGCACTAAGAAAATGGTGGCTCAATTAGAACAACGAATCATGCTTGATGCTATGACTGGTCGTGGTCGTCAAGAAACTGATGATTTAACTTGGTAATAATATAGTTATATTAAAAGAGGAGGCCGGTAGGTCTCCTCTTTTTCTGAATGGTAACTTAGGATATAATACAAACAGAGATGAAAGGGGGTTACCGTGTGAAACTGTCGAAACGACAAGAACAAATTGCTCAAATCGTTCGTGAAGAAGGACCTGTTACAGGTAGTGCTATTGCTGAACATTTAGAGGTTACACGATCTGCATTGCGTTCAGATTTATCTGTTTTAACTATGCTAGGTGTCTTAGATGCACGTCCTAATGTGGGCTATTACTATGTGGGGCTTTCAAAAGAAACACAAACAGCGGAGCGATTAAAGTCATTTCTGGTAAGTGATGTATTATCCCAAGCAGTCGTAGTCAATGGGGATACAAGTTTGTATGACACGATTGTTACTATATTTACTGAGGATGTAGGGACCATTTTAGTGTGTGATGATTCCTATTTAGTAGGTGTCGTATCCCGTAAGGACTTGTTGCGTGCCTCTATGGGGCAAACAGATTCGCACAGCATGCCTATATCTATGATTATGACCCCTGTAAGTAAGGTTATAACTGTGGAGCCTACAGATACATTGGTAGAGGCTGCTCAGAAGATGATAGATTATGAGGTAGATTGTTTACCTGTCGTCGTTCGCGAGGATGTGGAAAACAAGAAACGTTTAAAGGTTGTAGGCCGCGTATCTAAAACGACGGTAACAAAAGTATTTTTAGAATGTAGCATACATTGAGGTTGATAGAATGGCAGAAAAAATTATTTATGCAATATCGGACTCCCTTGGGGAGACCGCAGAGGCTGTAGCAAGAGCTACGGCGAGTCAATATGATAAGGAACAAATTGAAATTGTTCGCATTCCTTATATTGATAGTGAAAGCCAAATTGATGAAATTATAGCAGATGCAAAACGTGGTAATCATGTTATTTGTCATACCATCGTATCTGAGTCTTTGCGCAAATATCTTCATGAAAAAGTAGCAGAATACAATATTCCTGCTGTAGATATTATGGGCCCAGTTCTCGATGCAGTAGGTACTGTAGCATCTACAAAACCTCGCATGACTGCGGGTATGGTTCATAAACTAGACCAAGAATATTTCAAAAAGGTTGAAGCTATTGAGTTTGCTGTAAAGTATGATGATGGTAAAAATCCGTCTGGCTTTGAAAAGGCTGACGTAGTCATCATTGGTGTATCTAGAACAAGTAAGACACCATTGTCTATGTTCTTGGCATACAAAAAAATTAAAGCTGCCAACTTGCCATTAGTGCCAGAGGTACCATTGCCAGAGGAATTATTTAAAATTCCAGCAAAGAAAATCGTGGGCCTTATTATCGACCCATTTAAGTTAAATAATATTCGTAGTGAACGGTTACGCGCTATCGGTTTAGAGGACGAAGCAAATTATGCTTCTATTGAGCGTATTCAATCCGAACTAGAATACGCGAAGGCTATTATGCGTCGTTTGCATTGCCAAGTGTTAGATGTTTCCAATAAATCTATCGAAGAAACAGCATCTCTTGTTATGCAACTCATCGACCGTAACCGCGCATCGGAGGGTAAATGAATATACGGGAACAAATAGAGGAGAGAGAGGCATTGCTTCTATCTCCTTATGCTGCTAAAAGCCGCGATGCAATCCGTGATATTGAGGAAGCTCCCGATCCACTTAGAACCGCGTTTCAACGTGATCGGGACCGCATTATTCACAGTAAATGTTTTAGACGGTTAAAGCACAAGACACAAGTTTATATTGCGCCAGGTGACCATTATCGTACACGCATGACTCACACCCTTGAGGTGGGCCAGATTGGTCGTACAGTGGCTCGTGCATTGCGACTCAATGAAGACTTAGTAGAAGCTATCGCCATGGGCCATGATGTGGGACATACACCATTTGGTCATGTTGGAGAATATGCGTTACGTGATATGGTAGGCCATTTCAACCATAATGAACAGAGTTTGCGTATGGTTGAAGTGTTAGAAAAGCATGGTGAACATCAAGGTCTTAATTTAACGACCGCTGTTCGAGATGGTATTTTAGGCCATACAGGGGCTACTATTCCTGTTACCTTAGAAGGTCAGATTATTCGTATCGTTGACCGCATTGCTTATTTATGTCACGATTTTGATGATGCTCAACGGGCAGGCATGTTGACGGCGGAGGAATTACCTTTTGAAGTACGTGAACACTTCGGTATGACTCCATCTAGCATGATTACAGCCATGGTTGAAGATATGGTGAGGGAATCTTTAGATAAGCCTGTTATTTCTATGTCCTCTGATATCGAAATGACCATGAATCTATTCCGTCAATTTATGTTTAAAAATGTCTATTTGGCGCCAGCTTTAATTCCTGACCGAAATAAGGCGTCTCATGTGGTGAAAAACTTATTTACTCACTTTATGGAACATCCTGATGATATGGAGGGCTGTGAAAGTAACCGTGAGTTTTACTCCACTCGCGATGTAGTGGATTATGTGGCCGGCTTAACTGATCAATATGCTATTAAGTTGTTTAAACAGTACTATATTCCAAATATTACCTTGTAAGATTTTTAGTAATAGGTATATAGATAACAAAAAAAGCAGTTAGTTCAAATGAACTAACTGCTTTTTTTGGGGCTCTAGAACCCCAAAGAGTACATGTACTTTTTATTTTACGCGCGTGTAATTTTATTAGAACGAAGGCAGCGAGTGCATACGTTAACTTTTTTAGTAGCACCGTCTACAACCGCCCGTACTCTTTGAATGTTCGGTTTCCAAGTTTTTCTTGTGCGAATGTGAGAGTGACTCACGTTCATACCGCTAGATGTGGATTTGCCACATACTTCGCAAAGGTTTGCCATAGTTTCCACCTCCAAGCTTAATCTATAACATAACAAAAGTATATTATCATAAAGACATAGTTAAAGCAAGTGTTTTTATCGTACATATTGCTCTTTTTATGAAATATACTACAATATAAGGTATACTATATATCATATTCTATGATATGAATGGGCTTTTACACAAGGATATACAGAAATTGGATATATCCTCAGTGTTTATCGTATATTTAAAGGAGTTTCTATGGATGAACGGTTAACGACCATTAAAGGGATTGGTCCTGGTCGGGAGAAACAATTGCATAAGCTAGGGATTACGAATGTAACATCGTTGTTGACATATTTCCCGCGAAGCTACGAAGACCGCCGTACAATTTATAGAATTGGTGAATTAAAGTCTGGTATGACCGGTGGCGTTGTGGGCAATGTTATTGCTGTTCAAGAAAAACGTCCTCGACCTAGATTGTCTATATTAGAGGTAGTCATTGCAGATGGTACTGGTCCATTAAAGATTGTTTTATTTAACCAAGGGTATAAAAAGAACTTTTATAAAAAAGGTCAGCGTCTATATGCATATGGCAAAGCAGAATTTCAATATGGGTCTATGCAAATGAATACGCCCCAAATAGAAAATTTGGGAGATGGTGGAGAGCCAGATCGTGGCATTGTTCCTATTTATGCCTTGGCTGATGGAGTGTCTCAATTTGTGGTGCGCTCATCAGTACGCAATTGGTTCGCTGCTAATCATGAATTGCAAGAGATTTTGCCTGCTGAGGTTCGTGAAGCACATCAATATATGAGTCGCTATGATGCATTTAAAATGATGCATTTCCCGGATTCTTCAGAGCGATACGAAGAAGCGCGTCACCAATTGGCCTATGAAGAGTTATTTGTCATGCAATCTGGATTGGCCTTGTTGCGGAATAAAGAGCAGTGTCATAAAGGGCCTAAGATGGGACCTAATGGGGACTTAATGGCTCAGTGTATAGAAAACTTACCGTTCTCCTTAACAGGTGATCAACAGCGTGCATTAGAGGATATTCGCATCGATATGGAAGATGAACGTCCTATGCAACGATTATTACAAGGTGACGTAGGTTCTGGTAAAACCGTTGTAGCTACATTGAGTTTGTTGAAGGCCATTGAAAATGGGTACCAAGGTGCGTTAATGGCCCCTACGGAGATTTTGGCGGCTCAACATTATGAAGGCATAACAGAGGTATGTCGTAATTTAGGCATTACTATGGAGTTATTAACTGGTTCTACTACAAAAAAAGAAAAAGAGCGCATCTATGAAGGCTTAGCTGATGGATCAATTAATATGATCATCGGTACTCATGCGCTTATTCAAGAGGGCGTAAACTTCCATAATTTAGGCCTCGTCATTATCGACGAACAACATCGCTTTGGTGTGGAACAACGGGCACGATTACAACAAAAGGGTACATACCCACATGTACTCATTATGACAGCTACACCAATTCCACGGACCATGACCTTATCTGTATATGGTGATCTTGCTGTATCCTTGATTAAAGAGATGCCACCAGGGCGTAAGCCTGTTAAAACGTATGCTGTAGATAGCTCATATAAAGAACGATTGAGAAACTTCTTTGGCAAAGAGATGGCAGAAGGTCGTCAAGTTTATGTAGTATGTCCTCTAGTAGAAGAGTCTGAAAAATTAGACTTACAGGCAGCAGAAGAACTGTATTTAGAACTAAAAGAGTACTTTTACAAGGCTTATGAAGTTGGCCTTGTACACGGTCGTATGAAACCAAGTGAAAAGGATGAAGTGATGAATGCCTTTCATAAAGGTGAGATTTCATTACTCGTTTCTACTACCGTTATTGAGGTCGGTGTCAATGTGCCTAATGCGACCATTATGTGCATTGAAGGGGCAGAGCGATTTGGTCTATCTCAATTGCACCAGTTGCGTGGCCGTGTAGGCCGTGGATCTCATCAATCCTATTGTATTCTTGTAAGTGATTCAAAAAATGATGTAAGCCAAGAGCGTTTAAAATTGATGGAACAGACACAGGATGGTTTTGAACTTGCCGAACAAGACTTATTATTGCGTGGTTCTGGTCAATTATTTGGCTTAGCCCAATCAGGATTACCTGATTTACGGGTTGCCAATATTATTAAAGATATTGAAATATTGGTACAGGCTCGCAAGGATGTATTAGATTTTGCAAGTCACCATGGGATGGAAAAACTTGAATCTGTAATGAAAGAAGAATTAGAAAAAAGATTTGGTGAAAAATTTCTTAGAATATTGTATAATTAAGAGGTAGGAATAATAAGTACATAAGTAGCGATAATATTAGATTTTATCTGGGTTTTTCCCTTGTGTATCTGTTCCTCATACCGTATAATAGAACAAACAAATTTATTTCATTTTCATCTATGGAGGTCAATATGCCACTTATTCATGTAGAGCTCGTTGAAGGGCGCACAAAAGAACAAAAAAAACAATTAGGTGAAGCTATCACTAAAGCTGCGGTTGATATCGTTAATGTACCTGCTGACGCAGTAAAAGTTATCTTCGTAGATATGAAAAAAGATGATTATATGGAAGGCGGCATTTTGCGGTCTGAACGCTAAGCTACGACTGACCGCCTAGTCCAATATGGACTAGGCGGGTCGTAGTTTTGTTTTATTATACGGAAAGGAATTAAATATGAGAGACGATAAATTCGGTATGCGTGGACTAACTTTTGATGATGTTTTATTAGTACCAGCGGCTTCTGATGTGCTACCACATCAAGTAGAGTTAAAAACTCAATTAACTCGTGACATTACGTTAAATATCCCTATGATTAGTTCTGGGATGGATACAGTTACTGAATCCCGTATGGCTATTGCTATGGCTCGTGAAGGTGGCCTTGGCGTTATCCATAAAAATATGTCTATTGAAGAACAAGCCCATGAAGTTGATAAGGTAAAGCGCTCTGAACATGGTGTTATCGTTGATCCTATTTTCTTAAGTCCTCAAAATTTACTATCTGATGCAGCAGAAATTATGGGAAAATATAAAATTTCTGGTGTACCTATCACAGAACATGGTAAACTAGTAGGGATCATTACAAATCGCGATATGCGTTTTGAAACTGATTTAACTCGCCAAATCGGAGACTGCATGACAAAGGATTCCCTTGTTACTGCACCAGAAGGTACTTCTCTTGAAGAGGCAAAAGCAATTTTAAGTGAACATCGTATTGAAAAATTACCTCTCGTAGATGGCGATGGAAACTTAAAAGGCTTAATTACTATAAAAGATATTGAAAAAGCGACAAAATATCCAAATTCTGCCAAGGATAGCAGTGGTCGATTATTAGTTGGTGCTGCTGTTGGTGTATCTAAAGATTTATATGATCGTCTTGATGCACTTGTATCTGCTAAGGCTGACGTAATCATTGTAGATACAGCACATGGTCATTCTGCAGGTGTACTTCGTACATTGAAAGAAATTAAACAAGCTTATCCTCATATTCCTGTTATTGCAGGTAATGTAGCGACTGCAGCTGGTACAGAGGCTCTTATTGAAGCAGGTGCAGATGCTGTTAAGGTCGGTATTGGACCGGGCTCTATTTGTACAACACGTGTTATCGCAGGTATTGGGGTACCTCAAATTACTGCAGTATATGAGTCTGCTCAAGTAGGTCGTCGCTATGGAATTCCTATCATCGCTGATGGGGGCATTAAATATTCTGGCGATATTGCCAAAGCTATTGCGGCTGGTGCCAATGTAGTTATGATGGGGAATATTTTAGCTGGTACTGATGAAAGCCCAGGGGAAACAGTGATTTACCAAGGTCGTTCCTATAAAGTATACCGTGGCATGGGTAGCTTAGGGGCTATGAAGCTTGGTAGTAAAGATCGATATTTCCAAACAGAAGCTAAGAAATTAGTTCCTGAAGGTATTGAAGGTCGCGTACCTTATAAAGGTATGTTGGCTGATACAATTTTCCAAATGGTTGGTGGTTTGCGTGCAAGTATGGGGTATTGCGGATGTCATAACATCCAAGAAATGATTGAAAATACTCAATTCATTCAAATTACAGCGGCTGGTTTAAAAGAAAGTCATCCGCATGATGTAAGCATTACCGTTGAAGCACCAAATTATAGTGGTTGATAATGGAGTATTACATTGAATAAACGTATTTCTGTTTTATCTGTGCCTATCGATTGTGTAACAATGGATGAGGCAGTCCAACGTATTTTGCAATTAACTGAAGAGCCGGGGCTACATCTAGTAGCCACGGCTAATGCAGAAATGGTTATGTTGGCTAATGAAAATCCTACATTGCATACCATATTGAATAATGCTAGTCTCGTCGTTCCCGACGGGGCTGGCATTTTGTGGGCTGCAGAGCGTCAAGGCGAACATGTGCCTGAACGTGTAACGGGGGTAGACGTAACAAAACGATTATTTAAAGTTGCGGCTGACCAGCAAATTCCTGTATACTGCTTAGGGGCAGCACCTGGTGTTGCTCAACGAGCAATTGATAATTTATCTGCCCAAGTTGGACCATTAAATATTGCAGGGATTCATGATGGATTCTTCGATAGCACAGAGGAACAAGAAATCGTTAAAGCTATTGGGGAGTCTAAGGCAAAATTAGTGTTTGTTGCCTTAGGCGTACCAAAGCAAGAACAATGGATTTCAGAAAAATTGAGTCACCTTGATGGCGTTGTTGCCATTGGTATTGGTGGTTCCTTTGACGTTTTGGCAGGTAATATTCCTCGGGCCCCAGAATGGATGCAACGGAATCGTCTCGAATGGTTGTATCGATTATATTTAGAACCTCAACGGATTGGCCGCATGTTGGCTATTCCTAAGTTTATGTGGACCGTTATTAGAAATAAATAGAGGAGTGTTGAATCGTGCCTACAGGACCAATAATTAAGGAAGGGTTTCCACTGATAGGGGCTATGCTCATTATCACTGTGGTGTTAGGATTTTTAGGACATTATGTAATTGCGATTATTTCATTTATTCTGGCATTATTTTTCGTCAATTTCTTTAGAAATCCTAAACGTGTAATCCCTCAAGATCCAGATTTAATTTTATCTCCAGCAGATGGTAAAATTATGGATATTTCTGATGTATACGAAGATATTTACTTACATAAAGAATGTAAAAAGGTAACTATTTTCCTATCTGTTTTCGACGTACATGCCAATCGTGCGCCTATTGACGGTAAAATTACATACCGTCATTACACAATGGGCAGTTTCTTGCCTGCTTTTAAAGATGATGTAGGCTTTGAAAATGAACGTCATACTATTTGTATTGAAAATGATCGCACTTCCGTATTAGTAACACAAATTGCGGGCCTTTTAGCGCGTCGTATAGTATCTTGGACGGATCTTGATAGTGTGCTTGAACGCGGTCAATTGTACGGGATGATTAAATTCGGTTCCTGTACTGAAATCTACATGGATAAGGATGTAGAGTTGTTCGTGGAAAAAGGTCAACATATTACAGGTGGAGACACTGTTATTGGGAGGTTGCGTCATGAATAAATCTATTATTCCAAATTTATTTACTAGTGCTAATTTAGCCTTCGGTGTCCTTGGCATTACATTCTCTGCTACAGGTAATACTTTCTATGCAGCTATTTGCGTACTATTATCCTTAGTCGCTGATGGTTTAGATGGTCGTGTAGCGAGAGCATTAGGTGTAGCAGGCCCTATGGGGCGTGAATTAGATTCTTTATCTGATGTTGTGGGCTTTGGTGTAGCACCGGCTTATATGTTATATATGAAAGAGCTATACGGTTTAGGTTGGATTGCCTATGTTCCTTTACTAGCATTTGCTGTATTAGGCGCATTCCGCCTTGCTCGCTTTAATATCAAAACTGAAGAAGTTCATGGTTACTTTGAAGGGTTACCAATTCCAGCTGCAGGTTGTTTGGCTGCTACCTACGTATTGTGTGGCGTAGAGGTGCCTCAATTTGTGCTAGTAGTTTGCATGATAGGTGTAGGCTTCTTAATGGTTAGTGAAGTTAAATATCCAGACTTCAAAGGTAAATCTGCGGTTAATATTAATAAACTTTCCATTGTACTTACTGCTATTTTTGTTCTAGCTTGTCTCGTTTATGATTGGCACACATGGGCAGTAATGATTTTTGCTGGCTATGTAGTGTTTGGCCTTATTAATGGGGCGTTAAATATGGTGCGTAAATAAGTGTGTGGAGGATAATAGTATGAATTACCTACTGGATCTGATATTGATCCCTATGCAGGTAATAATCGTAATTTATACGGTTTATTATTTTGTACTCGCCGTAATCGGTATGTGGCGGTCTAGAGTACATAAAAACTATACCCCAAAAAATTCCTTTGCTATTGTTGTGTGTGCTCATAATGAGGAAGCTGTAGTCGGTGAATTAGTAAAAAATTTACGAAGTCTAGATTATCCGGATGAGCTGTACGATATCTTTGTTGTAGCTGATAACTGTACAGATAAGACTGCTGATGTAGCAAGAGCTGCTGGTGCTAATGTGCATGAACGATTCAATAAAGAAGAAGTAGGTAAAGGCTATGCAATGGGGTGGATGTTTAATCGCGTAGAACAAATGGATCGGAAATATGATGCATTTCTTATCTTTGATGCCGATAATTTAGTACATCCCCAATTCATGTTGGAAATGAATGATCATCTTGAAAAAGGTGAATCTGTTATTCAAGGTTACTTAAATTCTAAAAACCCTACGGACTCATGGGTAGCGGGTACGTTCTCTATCGCATTTTGGATGGTTAACCACATGTGGCATTTGGCAAAATACCGCATTGGTTTATCTACAGCCTTAGGCGGTACTGGTATGTGTATACGTACATCTATTATCCGTGAATATGGTTGGGATTGTAATAGCTTGACTGAGGATATGGAATTCTCCATGAAGTTGTTAACTCATGGTATTCGTACGTGTTGGGCTCATGATGCCATCGTTTATGATGAAAAGGTTACAACCATGAAGGCGTCTTGTAAACAGCGCTTACGTTGGGCGCAAGGTCAATTTGACTGTGCAGGACGATATATTCCAAAGTTGTTTGCTACTGGTATCAAAACTGGTAATATTATGATTTTGGATGGTATTTTCCAAGTGAGTCAACCGTATTTCCTATTGTTGACTACCGTGTATTTGGTATTGTCTTATATCAATGCTTACACACCAATCTATACAAACATTTTGTATCAAATTTTACCTATGTCTGTATGGACTATTATCGGTGTTGGGCAATATTTATTCCCACTTATCGTATTATTGAAGATTAAGGTACCACCAAAGATTTGGTTCTATTATTTACTATATCCATTATTTGTATATTCTTGGATTCCTGTAAATATTTTAGGCTGGTTCCGTCGTCATAATAAGGTGTGGTCTCATACAGTTCATACGCGAGCTGTTGGCTTAAATGACGTTAAATTGACCCGTATGGGAAACATGAATAAGAATAAAAAATAGAATCTGTAGGAGTGACTATGCATATTTTAATGTGTAATGATGATGGTATTTTAGCAGATGGTTTACGCCGTCTTGCATCGTACTTAAGTCAATATTATCGAATTACCGTTGTAGCACCTGCCAATGAGCAAAGTGCTAAATCCCATGCATTGACGACTGAGATTCCTTTAAAATTAGATGCGTACAATGGCGAGGATGAAAATCCTCGCCTTTATGCTCTAACGGGAACACCGTCTGATTGCATGAAGTTTGGTCTTAGTTATTTATTAAGTGATGATATGCCGGATCTTGTGATTTCAGGTATTAATCATGGTTTTAACTTAGGATCGGATGTATTGTATTCTGGTACGGTTTCTGCTGCCATGGAAAGTTGTTTTTACGGCATTCCAGGCTTAGCATTATCTGTGGAACGGTATTCTCCTGAACGAGGGGATGAAATGCATCCCTTTATACATGAATTAATTGAAAAGATCTATGTTAAAGGTCAATTTGATGGCTTATTGAATGTAAACTTCCCATTGCGTGGGGCATGCGATTGGGATCATTTTAAAATGGTTAGTCAAGGTTTACAAACCTATAGTAATATTATCGATGCTCGTATTAACTCAAGAGGGCAAGATTATTATTGGTTAGCAGGCGAGCTTGATTATGGTGCTGAAAGTATTCCCACTGATGTGGAATATGCTCGTAAAGGCTATATAACAGGTGTAGCTCTTACGTGGAAGCAACAATGTGACATCGGTATGGAAACGGTTAAAAATATTTTAGATAAAATATAAAAAATATGTTGACATTGTTTTGGGATATCTGTATAATAACAAATGTTCCGAGACGCCGGAGTGGCGGAATGGCAGACGCACTTGACTCAAAATCAAGCGGGTAACACCGTGTGGGTTCAAGTCCCACCTCCGGCACCAACTTTAGGCGGTAAGACTTTTGTCTTACCGCCTATTTTTTATATATTTATATTTGTGAATTAATATACAGTTATATACATTTTATTTGCTTGAGGTGAAAGTATGGATCAAGGTGTAATTGAATATATTGCTAATGTCTTTGACATACCAAAGCTAGCACAACCTGTAAGTGCAGTTCAAATGCCTTTACCGTTAACACGGTTAGCTGAGATACCCTTAGATAGTTCTGTTAATCAATGCCAAGGCTTTTGTTATAACTCTAAAAAAGATGTATTTGTTCTTGCCTGTATAAACTCAGATAATACAAAGCAAATTATTTATGAAATAAATCCAACAACGTTACAAGTTGTTGCTAAGTATGAATATAGTCAAAAACGTTTATTAGGCCATATGAATACGTTGACCTATAATCCGAATAATAATCGTTACTATACAACTAACGCTGTTGTAGATGGATATATCGTTACACCTATTGAAGCTGATAGCATGATTGTAGAGGCGCCTATTAAATTGAAAGAAAAGGTATTTAACTTTGCTTTTGATAAAGAGCGCAACGAATATGTATCGATTGTGCCTTTAACAAATTCTCATCGTACAATTAATTATTACGATGAGAATTTTAATCGAATTCGTAGCTTTACCATTGATGCAGAGCATAGTGATTTAAATAATAATGGCGCCTATGCAGCGAATGGTAATACTATATTTACAACCTTAACAACCTTTGTTTCTGTTGATGATGAAGGTGTTGTTAAGAATATAACTCCTTATGCGTCAGGTATGGAAGTAGAAGATATGGATTATCGTAATGGTCAAATGTATGTGGCCGTTAATCGCAAGGGTAAGGTAGAAATTTATAGCTTGCCTACATTACCATTTTCAGTAAATGCCTAGATTTTATCTATGTTTTTATCCACTTTAAGAGTGTATAATATAAATGTTAGGGTAATTTAGGAGTTATTATGAAATTAGGGAATGATATTATTGAAATTGACCGTATCCGTTGTGCTATAGAGAAATCTAAATCATTTCGTGATCGCGTGTATACGTCTCATGAGATTGATTACTGTGAAAGCCGAAAAAAAGGGCGTTATGAGTCTTATGCTGGTATATATGCTGCTAAAGAGGCTTTCATTAAAGCATTAGGAACGGGAATGCGTCATGGTTCATGGCAAGATATAGAAATTTATCATGATGAATTGGGGGCGCCCTTAATTCGTCTACAAGATACTTTTAAAGAAATCTATGAAACATTAGGTTATACTGAAATACATGTGTCGATTAGCCATTGTAAAGAATATGCAATGAGCACGGTTATACTTGAAGGAGCATAAGATGCAAATATTAACAACTGAAGATGCTCGATATATAGATCAAGAGGTACCTAAGCAGTTAGGTGTTTCTTTGGAAATTCTAATGGAAAATGCAGGACGTGGCATTGTAGATGCTTTATGGGGACAATATGACTTATTTTCCTTAGATAATGCACGTTCAATCAATAGTTTTGTGCTATTTATCTGTGGTACAGGAAATAATGGGGCAGATGGACTTGTAGCCGCTCGTCATCTATTAGAACAAGGCGTACCTGTACAAATTGTACTTGTCGGTGATACGAGCAAATGTAGTGACCTCTTTGCAGTGCAACTTGAAAGATGCGAAGCCATGGGTTGTATCATTGATATGTATGACGAATTCAATGATTGGTCCAATGTGGCTATTGCTGTAGAAGGTATTATGGGCACAGGGTTAACAGGTCGATTACGGGAT
Source organism: Veillonella sp. (assembly GCF_041333735.1). Classification (NCBI taxonomy): domain Bacteria; kingdom Bacillati; phylum Bacillota; class Negativicutes; order Veillonellales; family Veillonellaceae; genus Veillonella; species Veillonella sp. The sequence goes on along the minus strand of NZ_JBGKFB010000001.1, from coordinate 1,911,329 downwards.
TTAACCATCGATGTTTTGCATGATATTGATACTATGCGTAGTCAATATAATTTTGATTTGTGGGCTATTGATGTACCGGCAGGGCTTGATGCTTCTTCTGGTCAAATTTCAGAAGGAACATTGTCTTATGATTATACGGTTACCTTTGGGGCTATTAAACAAGGCTTATTATTATATCCCGGCAAGGCCATAGGGGGTACAGCTATTGTTGCACCGTTAGGCGTACCTTGGCATCACGTATTAGTTGATCGAGATAGTACTATAACTATTGATTCGGATTTAGCAGAAACACTAATTAATTATCGGGTTCCTATGGCACACAAAGGTGTAAATGGGAATACATTAATAGTCGGTGGATCTAGTGATATGGTTGGAGCCCCTATGTTGGCCGCAGAAGCTGCTGTTCACAGTGGAGCCGGTAAGGTTACATTAGGCGTTCCAGATACAATTAAACATGTTGTGCAAGGTCGTATCATACCGGAGGTAATGGTAACATCTATCGATGAAAATGAATCCCTTTATGACGGACGTCAAGTAGTTGCTATTGGTCCAGGTTTAGGGCGCACTACAGATATTCCAGATGTAGTAAATCAAGCTATTGATTCCTATGAAGGCGCGCTCGTCATTGATGCAGATGCGTTATATGCATTGGGGCATGTAGGGTCTGTAGATAAAGATGCGTTGCGTGATGGACATATTGAGTCCGTATATAAGGTGCAAAAAAATCTGCCATACTGTGTAATGACGCCTCATTTAGGTGAATTTAGTAGACTTATAGATTTACCTATAAAATGGATTGAACGTCATTATATTACACTGGCTCGAGCATTTGCCAAAGCGCATCAAGTTGTATTGGTGCTAAAGGGAATTCCTTCTGTTGTGGCACTACCTGATGGTACGGTATATGTTAATACTATCGGAAATGCTGGTATGGGAACTGGTGGTATGGGAGATGTATTAACAGGTATTATTGCAGGTTTTATTAGCCAAGGTTATTCCTTACAAGATGGTGCCATTTTAGGCGTCTATGTACATAGCCGCAGTGCAGATATACTAAGTGATACTAAAACTTGGGGGTATACACCTAGTGATGTAAGTACATCGATAGGTTGTGTTATTAGTGAATTATTGGGAGAATAAGAATGACAAATAAAATACAGCGACTTATAGCCTTTTTATTAGTGCTATGCATTCCTATCTTTGCCATTGCGGGATGCACGAATAAAGATGTAGCTAATGCAGCATCTCAGAATAGCACTAGTGTAAATGAAGGCTATTCCATTGATACGAAACAAACAAATCCTGAAGGTCATCTAGACGTATATATGCTTGATATTGGTCAAGGCGATGCCATATTGCTCAAGGTTGGCGATGAATATAGTATGATCGATACAGGTGATATAGAGCATCGTGAGAACATTGTGGCACAGTTAAAATCTATGGGTGTTACAAAGCTAAAAAATGTAATTATCACACATCCTCATGCTGATCATATGGGTGGTTTCTATGCCATCGCAAAAGCTATGCCTATTGAACATGTGTATGATGATGGTATTTCTGTTGATAATAATATGTATAAAACCTATGAAAAATGGATTGATAAAAATAAAATCCAACGGTCTACATTGCGTAGTAGTGATGTAGTAGATTTTGGTCATGGAGCGGTATTTGTTGTATATGCACCTTGGACTGAACCTTTAACAGATAAAAAAGGAGCGCCAGATCTTAATAATAACTCTATTGTAGGTAAATTAATTTTTGGTAAATTCTCTATGCTCTTTACTGGTGATGCAGAATTACAAGAAGAGAAAAAACTCATAAAAGAGCAGAACTCTAGACTGTTTGCCCGTGTTCTTAAGGTAGGTCACCACGGTTCTCGCACAAGTAGCTCTGAAGATTTTTTGAAATCTATTAAACCAGAAAGTGCATTAATTTCAAATGGCATGTATAATAGTTATGGTCATCCTCACGATGTAACATTACGTCGTTTGCAGGAGAACAATATTGCCATTTACCGTACAGATACGATGGGACGTATTCACATTAGTACGGATGGGAATGAATGGCAAATTACAACTGAACGTTAGCGTCGATTGCATAGCACAAAAATTAATTTTAAGCAACTGATTTTTGTGTGTACTGTATAAAGACTTTATATAGTAATATGTATAATCGGCATACTAATCTTCATGTTTGTATGAAATAATCTATCTATAATCTAACATTAGTTTATGGATAGATTGGAACGATGAGACTTTGATTCACAAAGATATCATCGACTCATCTCTATGGTTTGGACACTACGTATGTCAGTTAGATTGGAGTGAATGTATTGCGTAAACTATTTTTTATGTGCCTTGCTCTCTTGATGGCGATACCACTATTCTTGACTCAAGCAAAGGCAGCTAATCTTGAAGATGCTCGATGGGTGACACGAACTGATGCACCGGTACCATATGTTCGTATGGTTATGGATTTGTCAGCACCGGTAAAAGCGTCTGCATCGATTAGCAAAGATGGGAAAACGACGACTGTTACCTTAAAGAACACAAAGCTAAAAACTGCTAAAGCGAATATCAATATGGACTCTAGCATAGCTAGTTCTGCTAGACTCACAGAAGATGGCAGAGATGTGAAGGTAACAATCAAGACACCTTCATCTATCGATACGAGTGATGTAAAGGTATTTTCCCTAAAGAAAGATACGGTTAATCAGAAACCGTATCGCATCGTTGTAGATGTACAGAAAAAAGGTGTGGCACCTAAACCTGCTTATTATGGCAAACGTCCATCTCCTTCTGCACATCCTGCGAAAAATATGCCAACAGGATCCGGTAATTATTCTATTAGCGGTGGTCTATCTGGTAAAACAATTACGATTGACCCAGGTCATGGTGGTAGTGACTCTGGTGCCGTTGGGCCGCATGGTGTACAAGAGAAAAATATTACACTACCGATTTCTATGTACTTGAAAAAAGCTCTAGAAAATCGTGGCGCTAAAGTGCTTATGACTCGTACTACAGACGTAGACGTATACGGTCCTAATGCAAGTGGTGTTGATGAATTGGGTGCTCGTGTTAACGTAGCAAACCGTAGCAATTCTGATGCGCTCATCAGTGTGCATATTAACGCATTCAACAACCCAAGTGTTGGTGGTATTGCAACATACTACTATAGTAAAACAGGCAATGATGCTCGATTAGCACAAAAGGTACAATCTCAAATTGCTAGCGTTCCAGGTTTCAATGGTGACCGTGGCATTCAAGAAGGTAACTTATATGTGTTGAGACATTCTAACATGCCTGCAGTTCTTGTAGAGCTTGGTTTTATTTCCAACCCTAATGAAGAACGTGTATTGCAATCTCCTCAAACACAAGAAGACTTTGCAAATCGCATTGCCAATGGTATTGCTAGTTACTTTGGAGGTTAATCGATGAAATTACGTAAACAAGTTCTGTCGATCCTCTGCGTAGGTTTGCTTGCATTTGCAGCGGGTTGTACACCTAATCAAGCACCTACAACTAGTAAAAGTGAACCTGTGCAAGAGACGAAAGTCAATAAGGATGCAGAAACAACAAAAACATCTCAAGAAATGGTTAAGATGGCCTTCTTTGTTCCAACAGAGGATGGCTCAGGGGTAAAACAATCAACCGTTGAGATGGAGGCGGATAAAGTAACGCCTAAAGCTGCTCTTCTAGCGATGTTAAAAGCTGATAGAGCACAAAAATATCCAGTATTCTCCAAGGATATTGAAATTACATCCGTTACTGTAAAGGACGGCATTGCTTCTGTAGAAGTGAATGACGCTTTCGTAAAAGGTAATGGTGGGGACTTAACTGTTAAATTACAAATGGCTGCCATTGTAAATACATTGACATCTTTTGATAATATTAATGGTGTTCTCTTCGTTAGCAATGGTAAAAAGGTAACTACTGTAGGTTCCTTTGATACGAAAAATCCTGTTAAACGGATGACAAACCTAATTAAAAAATAATTAAGTTAGGCTCATTGATAGCAGATAGTTGATATATCAACTATCTGCTATTTTTGTTGTCTTTTATATATGTTACAATACAATATGTATACTATTCGGAAGCCAGGTGATGAGATGCAATTAAAAGATGTAGGGGAATTTAATTTCATTCGCCACATTCAAGATAATACGATACATGATCCAAGTACTGTGATTACAGGAATTGGTGATGATTGTGCTGTATATAGTGCTAAGGAAGAAACAGATCAATTAATTAGTACTGATACGATGGTGGAAGGGGTTCACTTTAGCTTTCACTATATGAAGCCCTATGATGTAGGCTATCGTCTCATGACGGCCAATTTGAGTGATATTGCTGCTATGGGTGGTACTCCTCGTCAAATTGTGCTATCTGTGGCGGCACCTAAATATGTTGATACGGCTATTCTTGATGAAGTTTATAGAGGTATAAAAGATCAATGCGCAAAATATCATCTTAATATACTTGGTGGGGATACGGTGCGTACGGAAGGGCCCATGGTGTGGACTGTAACAATTATTGGTGATGTCCCTAAAGGAACTGCTATTATGCGTAGCGGTGCGCAAGTAGGTGATATTGTGGGTATTACAAATTACGTAGGTTATGCTGCTACAGGTTTGGGCGCCTTATCATATAATTTAGATGGTTATCATATGACCAAGGTTGGTCATCAACGTCCAGATCCACAAATAGAATTGGGCCAACAATTGAGACAATTAGGTATTCATAGTATGAATGATATAAGTGATGGTCTCGGTAGTGAATTAAATGAAATTGCATCGGCTAGCAATGTATCTATTGTCATAGAGGAAAAAGCTATTCCACTACATGAGGAGACTTATGAATTAGCTAAGTATTTGCAGACTAATCCAGTAGATTATGCATTGTATGGTGGCGAGGACTTTCAACTAGTATTTACGGCTCCTAAATCATTGCTTCCTAAATTAGAGAATTTAGCAGGCATTACAATAATTGGTGAAGTTGTATCTGGATCAGCTCAGGTGCAGATGGTAACACCGGATAAAACGATTAAGACCATAGAAGCGAAAGGATATAATCATTTTCATGAATCATAAGGCACAGGTTCAATTAGAGACTCATACAGTTGAAGATACACAACAATTTGGACAATTATTAGGCAAATGGGTCAAACAAAGTGGTGACCCTTTATGTATTGCCTTAATTGGTGATTTGGGGACCGGAAAAACACATCTATCCCAAGGCATTGCGAAAGGGTTTGGCGTTACAGAGGAGATTACTAGCCCTACGTTTGCCATCATGAATACTTACGATGTTGATAGAACACATTTATATCATTTTGATGTATATCGATTAGATGATATAAGTGAATTAGAAAATATTGGCTTTTACGAATATACAGAGGACTGTGTATCCATTGTGGAGTGGGCTGATAAATTTTCTGATGAATTACCAGATGAAACATTATGGATATATCTGACTCGTATTGATGATACAAGCCGATCCATTACGTTAAGTAGTGATTATCTTACAAAAGATGATTTAGTAGATATAGGAGGCCCATATGTGGTTGGGAATTGAGACAAGTTCGCTCGTATCGAGTGTGGCCTTAATGGATGAAACAAACTTGATTGGTGAACTAACCATTCAAGCGGGATTAACTCATTCTGAGCAGCTAATACCTCACATCGACATGTTGTTGCGAGCCTCACAAGTAAAAAAGAATGAACTAAAAGGTATTATAGTTAGCATTGGTCCTGGTTCATTTACGGGATTGCGTATAGGTATGGGGACTGCAAAAGCTATGGCTTATGCCTTACAAATTCCATTGTACGGTGTGATGACCATGGATAGTTTGGCTCATAATGTTTCATATACAAATAGAACTATCTGTACTGTAATCGATGCTCAGAAAAAGCATGTATATGCAGGTCTATATCGATATGAAAACAATGAGCTAGTATGTAAAGAGGAACCGTTTGTTATTGCGGTTAGTGATTTATTAGAAAAGTTCCGAGAAACTAAGGAAGAGGTCTTATTCTTAGGTGATGGTATCAAGCGTATTGAAAAGCTTTTAGACGAAAACGATACTAATTTGACTATTCTAGATATTTCACAACGCATTCCAAAAGCCAGTTCTTTACTTTTAGCGGGACGCGACTTAGTTATCCGTGAAGAAATATGTGATCCAATGGATATGGTTCCTTATTATATCCGTCGCTCTGAAGCAGAGGTTTTATGGGAGGAACGACATAAGGATAATCCAGACATGTTAAACCAAAATCCTACAGTTGTTGTTACCGAAGCGGCAGGAGCAGAATAATGGAGATTCGGTTAGCTACGGTAGATGATGCTCAAGCCATTTATGATATAGAGCAACAGTCCTTTTCTGTTCCATGGAGCTTGGAATCTGTACTTGCTGAACTTGAAGGGGACGATAATAAGCTATATATGGTTATTTGTGAAGGAAATCATATTGTGGGTTATGCTGGTGCTTGGCTTGTATACGATGAAGGACAAATCACGAATATTGCTATTTTACCTTCCGCCCGTGGTAAGGGATATGGCTCAAAACTTACTAAAGAATTAATAGATGAATGTTTGAATAGAGGGATGCATGAAATCTTCTTGGAGGTACGCATATCTAATTTACCTGCCTTGGCAATGTATAGAAATCTAGGATTTACTGTTAAAGGAATTCGCAAAGATTATTATTCAGAGCCAAAAGAGGATGCTTATATTATGTCTCTCGTTTCAGAGGAAATAGAATGAGTATTTACACATTAGCCTTGGAAAGTAGTTGCGATGAAACATCTGCATCCGTCCTAAAGGATGGGCGTACTGTTTTATCTAATGTAATTTCTAGCCAAGTGCCTATTCATAGAAAATTTGGTGGTGTTGTACCAGAAATCGCATCACGCCATCATATTGAACAAGTTATACCTGTCATAGATCAAGCTTTGCGCGATGCAAATGTAACTTTACAAGATATAGACCATATTGGCGTTACCTATGGTCCAGGTCTAGTGGGCGCATTATTAGTTGGTGTAGCTGCTGCAAAGGGATTATCCTTTGCTACAGGTATTCCTTTGGTGCCGGTTCATCATATGGAAGGTCATATTTTTGCTAATTTCTTAGCCAATCCAGAATTGGAGCCTCCATTTTTAAGCCTCGTTGTGTCTGGTGGTCATACCATGTTAGTGCATGTAAAAGGCTATGAAGAGTTTGATATTCTTGGACAGACTCGTGATGACGCAGCGGGGGAAGCATTTGATAAAATTGCTCGTGTTATGGGGTTCCCTTACCCAGGTGGCCCTCATATCGATGCATTAGCTCTTGAAGGTAATCCAGATGCTATTGAATTTCCAAAGGCTTTGAGTGAGCCTGGAAATTTCGAATTTAGTTTTAGTGGCTTGAAATCTGCTGTGTTAAACTATTTAAATAGCAAGCAGCAAAAGAATGAGCCGATAAATCAAGCAGACGTTGCAGCGTCCTTCCAAAAGGCGATTGTAGATGTATTAGTTGAGAAAACACGAGATGCAGCGCATACATTGGGGGAAACTCGTATTACCATAGCTGGTGGTGTTTCTGCTAATAAAGGTTTACAAACAGCATTACAAAAGATGTGCGAAAAAGAAGGATTTACCTATTACAAGCCTCATAAAATTTTGTCCACTGATAATGCAGCGATGATTGGTTGTCGCGCTTATTATATGGCCCAAGCCGGTAAATTCGCAGATTTAACATTGAATGCAAAACCAAGTGTTGAAATTGGTCATGTATCTTGGAAAGAGGATTAATCGTGGATATCGGTCAAGATATTTTAAATACAACACCATTAGGTCCATTACAAACCTCATTATTAGAGCATATTAGTAAACTTATATCCTTTGGCGAGTCATTGACCCGTCAAAGAATACAGATTTTTACACCCCTTCTAGAGTCCTCACAAGGTACTATGCATCATCGTGCCGATATGCTGTGTATTGAACGAAGTGACCAAGGTGTTATTACTCGACAGTTAAAAGGGAATAATACATGGCATTCTATGATGGAAAATGGACAACCGCTTATTGGGGTAGAACATGATCAACGACAACATGTTTTTCCTGTTGTAGATAATGGTGGTCGTATTATTGGGGGCATAGCTTTTACCGTGTCTCCGTCTATTAAGATAGAGCAATATGAGCAAGAATATACCTTGTCAGATACGATGCAACGGCTCATGCTGACTGCTACGGATGAGCAAATACAATCGTATGAACCAATCTCATATTTTGACGGTTTAATTATTTTTGATGATTCTCATAGAATTCTGTATGGTAATGAGGCGGCTGTACAATTAGTAGATTTGCTAGGATTTGACCGACGACTTGTGGGCTCGTCGATTTATAGCAGTACCTTAAAAGTTTCAGCCATCCAACAAGTGTTAGATGATAGAACGATATACACTAGTGAAGAAATCTATCAAGATATGGTCATTCGTCAACATATGATTCCTATTGCTATGGGCCGTAATGAAACACGTTGTTTCCTCGTGCTTCACGATTGTACCCGTGAAAGTAAGCAGCAACAAGAATTGCTGGTAAAGAACTCGATTATTAAAGAGGTTCACCATCGTGTAAAAAACAATTTACAAACGGTAGCTGGATTGTTGCGTATGGAGGCTAGACGTTCTAGCTTACCTGAGGTTAAACAAGCCTTGCAAGAGGGAATAAATCGTATTGAAAGTATGGCATTAGTTCACGATATTGTATCCCATTATGACGAGGATTATATAGGTATCCGATCAATTTATGACGAGCTATGTCGCTTATTGCGTATGAGTATGGTTCAACAAGACCAAGATGTTACCTTTACTTATAGTGGAGAGGATATGTTGATTTCCTCTCATATGGCAAGTTATGTATCCCTCATAATTAATGAGCTAATTACCAATAGCCTTGAACATGGCTTAGATGGTAAAAATGGAGAGATTCGTTTAGCTGTTACAGAGTTAGATGAATATATTGTATTAGCTTTTTCTGATACGGGGAAAGGGTTACCTCCAGAGTTTTCTATTAACTCCAATAAGCGCTTAGGACTAACTATCATTAATAATTTGGTTACCCATGAGTTAAAAGGTAAATTATCTGTAGAAAATACAGATGTTGGTGTACTCGTAACAATACATATGAAGAAGGAGAAGTAAATGCGCGTTTTAATAGTGGATGATGAATCCCTTATACGTATGGATCTACGCGATATTATTGAATCCTGTGGTCATGAAGTTGTAGCAGAAGGCACTAATGGGGTAGAAGCCATTAAACTTTGTAAAGAATATAAGCCTGATATTGTTCTTATGGATGTAAAAATGCCGGAATTAGATGGCATCGAAGCAGCACGTCAAATTGGCTTTCACCATGAAGCACCAGTCGTACTATTAACAAGTTATAGTCAACAGGATTTAATTAATAAGGCTAGAGAATCTGGCGTTTATGGCTATTTAATAAAACCTGTACGTGAAGAGCAATTGGTTCCCACCTTAGAAATGGCCTTAGGCCGTTATCATAGTGATGCGCAGCTTCGCGAAAAAATGGCTGAATTAGAACAGTCATTAGAAGATCGTAAAATCATTCAAAAGGGGACCGGTATATTGATGGATTTATACTCTATATCTGAAGAGGAAGCGTATAATCGCATTCGTGCCCTAAGTATGAAGAAACGAGATAGTATTGTTAATATCTGTAAAGCATTAATAAATCAAGTTTCTAAATAGATGAAAAGACTAGTATAAGGATAAAACTTATACTAGTTTTTTTGTGTCTAATATCAAATAAAAACTAAAAAGTCAAAAAATCAAAATTTCTGCTTGCATTTATTTTGACATCGGTTATAATAATACATGTGATTAGCACTCGGTAACTTAGAGTGCTAATAAATTGTAAATAATAACTAGTAAATAAGGAGTGACATCATATGTTAAAACCATTAGCTGACCGCGTTCTTATCCGTTTAGAAGCAAAAGAAGAAAAAACTAAAAGTGGTATTTTCCTTCCTGATACAGCAAAAGAAAAACCTCAAGAAGGTGTAGTAGTAGCTGTAGGTGCTGGTAAAGTTTATGACAATGGTCAACGTGTAGCTCCAGAAGTTAAAGTTGGCGATACTGTTATGTTCGCAAAATATGCTGGTAGCGAATTAGAAATCGATGGCGCTACTCACTTGATCATTAGCGAACGCGATATTTTGGCAGTATTATAATAGCTGATTAATAGCTTTCACGGCTATACATATTAATGATACATTTTATATTGCCTTAGGGCATATATTTCTATACATTGGATAGTGTTACTATCTAGGAGGTAATACATATGGCAAAAGAAATCTTGTTTAATGAAGAAGCTCGTCGCGCTTTAGGTCGTGGCGTTGATCAATTGGCAAATGCTGTAAAAGTTACATTAGGACCAAAAGGCCGTAATGTTGTATTGGATAAAAAATTCGGTTCTCCAACAATCACAAACGATGGTGTAACAATTGCTCGTGATATCGAACTTCCAGATCCATTTGAAAACATGGGTGCTCAATTAGTTAAAGAAGTTGCTACTAAAACTAATGACGTAGCAGGTGACGGTACTACTACTGCAACTGTATTGGCACAAGCTATGATTCAAGAAGGTATGCGCAACGTAGCAGCTGGTGCTAACCCAATGATCTTGAAAAAAGGTATTGAAACAGCAGTAAAAACTTTGGTAGAAGAAATTAAAAAACGCTCCATTAAAGTTTCTGGTAAAGCTGAAATCGCACAAGTTGCTAGCGTATCTGCAGCTGATGAAGAAATTGGTGGCTTGATTGCTGAAGCTATGGAAAAAGTTGGTAACGACGGCGTTATCACTGTTGAAGAATCCAAAGGCTTGCAAACTGCATTAAACGTAGTAGAAGGTATGCAATTTGACCGCGGTTACATTTCCCCTTACATGGTAACTGATCCTGATCGTATGGAAGCAGTTATGGATAATCCATACATCTTGATCACTGACCGTAAAATCAGTGCTATCGCTGATATGTTACCAACACTTGAAAAAGTGGTAAAAGTAGGTAAAGAACTTCTTATCATTGCTGAAGATGTAGAAGGTGAAGCATTGGCTACATTGGTAGTAAACCGCTTACGTGGTACATTCAAAGCTGTAGCAGTTAAAGCTCCTGGCTTCGGTGACCGTCGTAAAGCTATGCTTGAAGATATCGCTATCTTGACTGGTGGTACTGTAATTACTGAAGATATGGGTCGTAAACTTGATTCCGTAGAACTTACTGACCTTGGTACGGCTCGTCAAGTTCGCATTACTAAAGATGAAACTACAATCATCGATGGTGTAGGCGATAAAGATGTAATTGCTAAACGCGTTAGCCAAATCCGTGCACAAGTGGAAGAAACAACTTCTGAATTCGACCGTGAAAAATTACAAGAACGTCTTGCTAAATTGTCCGGTGGTGTTGCAGTTATCGAAGTAGGTGCTGCTACAGAAGTTGAAATGAAAGATAAAAAACTTCGTATCGAAGACGCATTGAACGCAACTCGCGCTGCTGTTGAAGAAGGTATCGTAGCTGGTGGTGGTACTACATTCATCGACATCATCCCTGCTTTGAACACATTGGAAGCTACTGGTGATGTTCAAACTGGTATTAACCTTGTTAAACGTGCAGTAGAAGAACCTCTTCGTCAAATCGCTTACAATGCTGGTCTTGAAGGTTCCGTTGTAGTTGAAAAAGTTAAAAATACTGAAGCTGGCGTTGGTTTCAATGCTTTGACTGAAGAATACATCGACATGGTAAAAGCTGGTATCGTGGATCCTGCAAAAGTTACACGTTCTGCTCTTCAAAATGCTGCATCCATTGCATCTCTTGTATTGACTACTGAAACAATCGTAGCTGATAAAGTAGAAGAAAATGCTGCAGTACCTGCAATGCCTCCAATGGGTGGCATGGGCGGTATGATGTAATCAACTGCTTAGCGCATAATCTATAAGATTTAGAATAATCCTAATGAATTAGGAACTATATGTTCACTTTTTCATTAGGATTATTTTTGTATTTATCTAAATCAGCTATATGAGGATTATCAAATCGATAAAATTGATTTTGTATACAATATATGTTATAATTCTATAGAATTTAATATTGAGTCTAGTTTGACACGGTAGTTACTGACCTTTATAATATGGTTATCGAATTATTTCGATGTTGTTTAACCTGAAAGAAGGATTACTATGTTGAGCTTTATTTTTAAAAGTAAACCTAATTATGTTAATTTTGGCCTCTTAGTTTATCGTTTGGCACTTGGTATTTCCATATTTTATCATGGATATTTAAAGTATTTGAGCGGTGCTGAAGGCCTTTATAAAGTTGGAGCTATGTTGGCACCATTAGGTGTACCTGGTGGTTATGAAATATTAGGTACTATGGCAGCATATGCTGAAATGATAGGCGGCGTACTTATAGCAATTGGTCTATTTACACGGATTGGATCTTTGTTACTCATAGGTACATTAGTAATAGCAACGATATTAAATCTTAGTGGTAGTTTCTTTAGTTGGGACTATCCATCTCAAATGGGATTTGGTGCTCTTATGTTGTTCTTTGCTGGTGCAGGTCGCTATAGCCTAGATAAAGCTTTATTTAAATAATAATTAGGATAATAGACTCGTCGATTGATGAGTCTTTTATTTGTGTAGCGAGGTTATTATGAATACAAAAACAGTTCCGTTTACAGCTGAACAATTAGAAAATATTATTGCCCAATATCCAACACCATTTCATATTTACGATGAAGAAGGTATCATTGAAAATATGAAATCTTTCATCGATGCATTTTCTTGGAATAAAGGGTTTAAACAATATTTTGCTGTAAAAGCGACTCCAAATCCATATATTATGCGTGTGTTACAAAAACTTGGGGTAGGTGCAGACTGCTCTTCCTTGGCAGAGTTGATGCTATGCGAAAAAGTGGGCATTACAGGTCATGATATTATGTTCACATCTAATGACACACCATATGTGGAATATAAAAAAGCACTAGAAATGGGTGCTATTATCAACCTAGATGATATTACTCATATTGAATATTTAGAAAAAAATCATGGTTCTTTGCCTGATACGTTCTGCGTTCGTTATAACCCAGGCTCCTTAAAAGAAGGGGGCAATACAATTATTGGCCTTCCTGAAGAAGCTAAATACGGTATGACTCGTGAACAAATTTTTGAAGCATATAAACAACTACAAGCAAAAGGTGTAAAACACTTTGGTATCCATACAATGGTCGTATCTAATGAGCTTGATATCGATGGCTTAGTTGGCACTGCAGAGCTTTGCTTTAATCTTGCAGTAGATATTAAAAATGAGCTTGGCATCAATGTTGAGTTTATCGATCTTGGTGGTGGCGTAGGTGTTGCTTATAAACCAGAACAAACACCTGTAGATTTCAAAGCGCTTAGCAAGGGTGTAGAAGAGGCTTACAATAGAATTCTCGTAGCTAATGGTCTTGGTGATGTAGCATTAGCTTATGAATGTGGTCGTATGGTTACAGGTCCATTTGGTTACCTAGTTTCTACAGCGATTCACAAAAAAGATATTTATCGTCATTACATTGGTCTTGATTCTTGCATGGCAAATCTTATGCGTCCAGCATTATATGGTTCTTATCACCATATTACTGTAATGGGTAAAGAAAATGCGCCTAAGGACCATGTATATGATGTAACAGGCTCCTTATGTGAAAATAACGATAAGTTCGCTATCCAACGTGAATTGCCAAAAATTGATATTGGTGATCGTATCATCATTCATGATGCTGGTGCACATGGTCATTCTATGGGCTTTAACTATAATGGTAAATTGCGTTCTGCTGAGTTGTTATTACATAAAGATGGCTCTGTTACACAAATTCGTCGTGCTGAAACATATGATGATTTGTTTGGCACCCTCGATTTCTCCAACCTATAATTTAATATTGAGAATCGAATAGGATGAGAATGAATATTATTAAAAGCCTATCAATATATGTAATATATGATATTCTTTTAATTCCTGTATATTTTAGTAGGAATATCTTGCTATCATTTAGATAAGAATGTATAATAATTGTAGATTGTTATGCACATACTTGCTAAGTTGGCGAGAATTACGGCGGTATTCACGTTAGTGCGTACCGCCTTTTTATATGTGTCAGTATATACGTTTTACATATAACGATTGTATGCCTCGATATTGAGGATACATAATAAAAAGGAGTGAATATTTTGGCTGAATTACTTCAGATAAAAGATTTAAAGGTATCCGTTGAAGATAAACAAATCTTGAAAGGTATCAACTTAACAATTAATAAAGGTGAAATTCACGTTGTAATGGGCACAAATGGTGCAGGTAAGTCTACACTTGCTAATGCTATCATGGGTAACTCTACATATACTGTAGACAGCGGCTCCATTATTTTTGATGGTAAAGATATTACAGAAGATGCAGTAAACGATCGTGCAAAAGCTGGTATTTTCATGTCCTTCCAAAACCCAATTTCTATTCCTGGTATCACTGTAGAAAACTTCATTCGTACAGCGAAATCTACAATTACTGGTGAAAATGTACGTGCCTTATCCTTCAAAAAAGAATTGAAAGAAAAAATGGATGAATTATCCTTTGATTTGTCCTATGCACAACGTTATGTAAATGAAGGTTTCTCCGGTGGTGAACGCAAGAAAAATGAAATTCTTCAAATGTCCATTTTGAATCCTAAATTGGCTATTCTTGATGAAACTGACTCCGGTCTTGACGTAGACGCGGTTCGTATCGTATCCGAAGGCGTACAACGTTTCCACAACGAAGACAATGCGGTATTGATCATCACTCACCACAACCAAATCTTGCAAAAATTAAAACCTGACTATGTTCATGTATTGATCAACGGTAAGATCGTTAAAACTGGTGATGCTTCTCTTGTACGTGAAATCGAAGAAAAAGGTTACGACGCATACAAAGCATTAGCATAGGAGGCACAATGGAAGAAAGAAAGAAAACCCAAGTCGCGGATATGGACCGTGGTGTCTATGATATTAAGAATGACTTTGAATATTCTTATATTTCTGATGCCGGTTTAACAGAAGATATTATCCGTGAAATTTGGTCTAATAAAAATGAACCTGAATGGATGCTTGACTTCCGTTTGAAATCTTTAGAAATCTACAATCGTATGGGTATTCCAAACTGGATTCCTGATATTTCTGGCTTAGATATGGCTAACATCCATACTTATGTTAAGCCTAAAGTAGATATGAAAGAAAACTGGGACGAAGTTCCAGAAGAAATTAAAAGCACGTTTGACCGCTTAGGTATTCCAGAAGCGGAAAAAACATCTCTTGCTGGTGTTGGTGCGCAATATGACTCTGAAGTTGTTTACCACAGTATTCAAGAAGATCTTGTTAAACAAGGTGTTATCTATACTGATATTGAAACAGCATTACATGAGCATGAAGAAATCGTAAAAAAATACTGGATGACATTGATTCCACCTACAGACCATAAATGGGCTGCTCTTCATGGTGCAGTTTGGTCTGGCGGTTCCTTCGTATACGTTCCAGCAGGCGTACAAGTAGAAATTCCATTGCAATCTTATTTCCGCTTGAATGCACCAGGTGCTGGTCAGTTCGAACATACTATGATCATTGTAGAAGAAGGTGCTAAATTGCACTTTATCGAAGGTTGTTCTGCTCCTAAGTATGACGTATCTAACCTTCATGCAGGCGCTGTTGAATTGTTTGTTAAAGACAATGCTACATTGCGTTACTCTACAATTGAAAACTGGTCCAAAAACATGTACAACCTTAATACAAAACGTTGTGTAGTAGGTAAAAACGGTACAATTGAATGGGTATCTGGTTCCTTTGGTTCCAAAGTTTCTTGCTTGTATCCAATGAGTATTCTTAACGGTGAAGGTGCACATGCTGAATTTACAGGTGTAACATTCGCTGGTGAAGGTCAATTCCTTGATACAGGCTGTAAAGTGGTACATAATGCACCATATACAACAAGTAATGTTAACTCTAAATCCATCTCTAAATCCGGTGGCGCTGCAATTTACCGTGGCCTTTTGAAAATTGGTCCTAAAGCTGAACATTCCAAAGCAACAGTTTCTTGTGAATCCTTGATGCTTGATGCTGAGTCTCAATCTGATACAATCCCAGCAATTATCGTAGAAAATGATAATGTGGATTTAGGTCATGAAGCAAAAATCGGTCGTATTTCCGATGAAGCAATTTTCTACCTCATGACTCGTGGTATCAGTGAAGAAGAAGCTCGTGCTATGCTTGTTCGTGGTTTCGTAGAGCCAATCTCTAAAGAATTGCCACTTGAATATGCAGTAGAAATGAACAATCTAATCAATCTTGAATTAGAAGGCTCTATCGGTTAAGGAGGAATTATGAGCGAATTACTATTTAATGAACTCCCTAGACCGACATTCAGATGGTTACGCGTTAATCATACTGTAAGCTCTCTAGCTGGAGAAGATGCAGCGGTACAATCCATCGCTGTAGAAGCGAATCAAAATATTCTTTCACCATTACCTACTGGTACAGCATTACTAGATGGTAATTATGAAGGTGCCAATAAAGAAGCTGTTCTAGAATTAGTGGAAAAAGCGGAAGGCTATGCTATCAATGTACCTGCTAAAGCAAAAGAGGTAGTAGGTATCCGCATTGATGCTAATGCTCGTGTGGCGAACCGTTTCCAATTTATCGTTGGTGAAGGTGCTGAATTAGAAGTGCAATTCTATGTAACTGGTTCTGGCGATACATTGACAAATGTTAGCTATTTAAACGAATACGATGTTAAAGAAGCTGGTAAAGTTGTAGTGAAAAAGGTAAATCTTTTACCTGAACATGTACAACATATCGAGCATCGATACACTAAATTAGAAGATAAAGCAGATGTAGAATACATCAATATTGAAATTGGTGGTAGTGAAAACATCTTGAATTACTATCACGATTTAGTAGGTCAAGAATCTCGTATGATTCATGACATTGCTTATCTTGGTAATAAAGAGCAAAAATTTGATATTTCTATGGTTATGAGTCATGGTGGTAAAAAGTCCTACAGTGATATTCATACCTTAGGTGCTCTTAGCGGTAATTCTAAAAAATCCTTCCGTGGTACTCTTGATTTCCTTCATGGTGCAACTGCAGCTGAAGGCGCGGAAGAAGATACTTGCTTGTTGTTAGACCCTACTGTAAAATCTATTTCTTTGCCACTATTATTGTGTAAAGAAGATAATGTAGTTGGTAACCATGCAGCAAGTGCAGGCCAAATTGATCATAATAAATTGTTCTACATCATGAGCCGTGGCTTTAGTGAAGTAGAAGCAAAACATATTATTGTTGAATCTATGATTCGACCTATTATTGATCGCATTGGTGATGAAACGATTGAAGAAGCAGCATTAGCAGCTGTACGTAATAAAATTTAAAGAGGCGTTTTTATGAGACCAATTGCAGAAGCATACAAAGACTTTCCTATATTACATAAAGAGCATAATGGGCACCGCGTTATCTATTTAGATAGCGGTGCTACTGCACAAATTCCACAGTCCGTAATTGACCGTGTTGTGGAACATATGACACAACGTAATGGTAATCCACATCGTGGTTCTCATATTTTGGCTATCGAAGCATCTGAAGACTATGAAAATGCACGGGATCGCGTAGTTGAATTTATCAATGCTCGCGAACGTGAAGAAGTCGTGTTTACACGTAATAGTACGGAATCTATGAACTTGATTGCCCATAGCTATGGTCTTCATAATGTGAAAAAAGGTGACAAGATTGTCATTACTGTTGCTGAACATCATGCTAATCTTGTAACATGGCAATATGTGGCAGAACAAACCGGGGCAACCTTAGAATACATGTACCTTGATGAACATGGTCATTTAAAAGATGGTGAAATCAATAAAATTGATGAAAATACTAAAATCGTCGCTTTTGCTCATGTTAGTAACGTGCTTGGTATGGAATTCCCAGTAAAAGAATTAACTGAAAAGGCTCACTCTGTAGGCGCTATTGTTGTTCTAGATGGTGCTCAATCTACACCTCATAAAAAAATCGACGTTCAAGCATTAGATTGCGATTTCTTCGTATTCTCTGGCCATAAAATGTGTGCATCCCAAGGTATTGGTGTACTCTATGGTAAACGTGAGCTATTAGAAGCTATGCCTCCATTCCTATTGGGTGGGGACATGATTGAATATGTAAAAGAACAAACTGCTACATTCAATGAGCTTCCATATAAATTCGAAGCTGGTACTCCAAATGCTGATGGTGCTGTTTCCTTACATGCTGCAATTGATTATTTAGAATCTTTTGGCATGGATGCTATTGAAGCCTATGAAGAGGAACTAGTAGCATATATTCTTCCTAAGATTGTTGCATTGCCACATGTTCATGTAATTGGCTCTCAAAATCCTAAGGAGAAACATGGCGTAATTGCGTTCACTGTAGATGATGTACATCCTCATGACGTAGCTACAATTTTAGATTCTAAAGGTATTTGCGTTCGTTCTGGTCACCATTGTGCACAACCACTAGGTGCATTTTACAATGTGTCTGCATCTACTCGCTTAAGTATGTACTTATATACTCGTAAGGAAGATTTAGATGCTTTCCTTGAAGTATTAAAGACAGTTCGTTCAGTAATGGGTTTTAAAGATTAGGAGATTTACCATCAATGGAAATGGATCAATTATATACGGAACTTATTTTGGAACATAACCAAGATAAGCGTAATAAACATGAATTAGCTCATTTTACAAATTCTGAGCATGGCCATAACCCAAGTTGTGGTGATGACCTAACATTGCAACTCAATGTGGAAGATGGCATTATTAAAGATGCTGCATATACAGGCTCTGGTTGTGCTATCAGCCAAGCATCTGCATCTATGATGATTGATATCATCAAGGGCAAATCCGTTGAGGAAGCTCTTCGTTTGGTAGAAATTTTCTTAGGTATGATCAAAAAAGAGATTACCGATGAAAATGAGTTAGAAGAATTAGAAGATGCTATGGCATTACAAAATATTTCTAACATGCCAGCACGTGTTAAATGTGCAGTTCTTGCATGGCATACATTGAAAGAGGCTTTAAAGAAATAATATGAAGAAAACGATATTATTTGATTTAGATGGAACTTTAACGGATTCTCAAGAAGGTATTCTTAAAAGTATTAAATTTGCATTGGAACATTTTGGCTATGATGTTCCTGATGAAGAAACATTGCAATTATTTTTAGGACCACCATTGGTAGATGCGTTCCAAGAACATTGTGGCATGACCTTTGACCAAGCGGAAGAAACGTACTTTAAATTCCGCGAACGATATGGTACAATCGGTAAATTTGAAAATCAAGTGTATCCAAATATTGTAGACTTGTTGGCTAAATGCAAAACAGAACAATATACTATTGCCGTTGCTACAGCAAAGCCGGAGCATTATGCTAAGGATATTTTAGATCACTTTGAATTAACACCTTACTTTGATGTAATTGTGGGTGCTAATTATGAAAGTGGTTTATTGCATAAGAAAGAGATTCTTGAAAAAGCTCTTAAACTTTGTGGCAATCCTTTAACTGATGAAAATGGTCGTCGTTTGGCCTTTATGGTGGGCGATCGTAAGTATGATGTAGAGGCAGCTAATGAACTTGGTTGTATTTCTATCGGTGTTACTTATGGTTATGGTACAGAAGCTGAACTAAAAGAAGCCGATGCAGAGTACATCTGTGATGATGTTGATGAAATTGCTGATGTTCTCGATCTTGAAGAAATGATGGTTCGTAGATAAGCTATTATAAATAAAATATTAACCTTAAAAAGGCTAGAGGGATTTCCTCTAGCCTTTTTGTATCTATCTAATAAAAGGACTAACCAATAAGGTTAGTCCTTTGTACTATTTTTTTAGGCCGCTTTTTTTAGCTAATGTTTTGATAACCTTAGCACTTTGTTTTTTCAATTTGCCGCCTGTTTGTTTGAGTTGAATACGTGTACGAGAAACACGACCAAGTGTAGTAATCTTTGTTTTACGACGTGGCTTCATATCGCGTTCGTTACCAAAGTCGCCACGTTGTACACTTGTTGCTTTTACCTTTTCTGCTCTGAAAGATTTACGCAACGCTTTCATAATTAATGTGAGCGGTAAGGATTGCTCAAAAGAATACAAATCAACAGCCACATAGCCTAGAGCAGGATACGTGTGCAATGTAAAGTGAAAGCCTGGTGCAACAGATAGGAGGGCGATCTCCTCGTCCATAACTTGACAACTGATTTCATCAACATCAAGGTCAGCTAAATCAAATGCGGTTGCTACACTTTCTTGTACAGCTGTAGCGGATGAGATTGCATCTTCATCGCAGGAATATAAATCAATTAAAAGTTCTTGTCCTAATGCTTCTGCCATAACAACACCTTCTTTCATAAAAATATATCTCATTTATTATACCTATAATTTAAGATTAAGTCCAATTATAGGGGGATGTATTAAAAGGTCAAATGTATAGTATAGAAATTTGACCTTTATATTGACTAAAGTCAAAAAGTCAAATATAATAGATATATGTAAAAAGCAAATAGTCAAAATATATATTAAATAAAATGTTAAAGAGGTGTTTTTTATGAGTATGATAGCTGATAAAATAGAAAAGTTTATATTGGATCGTATGCGTGAAGAACAAGAGAAATTAATTTTAAAGCGTAACGAATTAGCTGATGAGTTAGATTGTGCACCTTCGCAAATTAGTTATGTTTTAAGTACGCGATTTTCCAATGAGCGTGGGTTTGATGTGGAATCAAGACGTGGATTAGGTGGATATATTCGAATCACAAAATTAAATCCAGAAAGTTCTGATTCTCTACCAGCTGTAACAACCTATCGTATTTATGAAGGTCAAAATACAGTAGATCGTTTAATTGATATAAAAGATGTAGACCAATCATTATTTCAATTACTACAAGCAGAAAAAATTACTCGTCGTGAGGCTCAATTGATGCATAATTCTTTTGCTACATTGATTAAAAATACGGATATTGAACATCGGAATAATGCAATTCGTGAGCTATACGCAACAATGGTGGATACACTACGGAAGGAGTGATGATCAGTGATATGTGATCATTGCCATAAAAATGAAGCTACTATCCATATGACAAATATTGTAAATAATCAGAAAACGGAACAACATCTGTGCAATACTTGTGCTACAGCACTACAACAAGAGGGAAAATTATCTCCCTATAGTTCCTTTATGAATGATATGTGGGATGATAGCTTTTTTACCAATGATTTCTTTAAAAATATGGTCTATCCTGATAATTTATTAAAATCTCATCAATCTAAACGGTGTCCTCAATGTGGTATTACTTATGATGAGTTTAATCGCGTAGGCAAGTTTGGTTGTGATACATGTTATGAAACCTTTGCTAGTGAAATAAAACCGTTATTACAACGATTACAAGGTAGTTCTGAATACGAAGGAACTGTTCCTAGTCATGGTCATAATGTATTTAAAGCCAAGTATGAACTAAAGCGATTGCGTCACCAATTAGACTCAGCTATTCAAGCAGAGAACTTCGAGAATGCAGCCATTTTAAGAGATAAAATAAAAGAATTAGAAGCCATCATTGGTGGCGATAAAGAGTAGGAGGTTCTTATTATGTTAGATACTATATTAGACTCTCCTTTAAGCCCATGGCTACAACACGATACGGATGCAACCGATCATATTGTCATATCTAGTCGAATCCGATTAGCACGCAATTTTGATGGAATATTGTTTACAAATCGTAATGATAAGTCATCTTTAGAAAAGGTAAATATCATCTCTAGAGGTTTGCTTCAACCTTTAAAAGAAGTAGATGGACATCAATACTCCAATATTAATCTTGAGCAATTAAGCGAGCGTGAGCGAGCTATATTAGTGGAAAAACATTTAATGAGTCCTGCATTGGAGGAAAAACTGCCATATCGTAATTTAGTAGTATCTGACGATGCATCTATTGTAATTATGGTGAATGAAGAAGACCATTTGCGGATTCAATCTATGGTTTCAGGATTACGATTACAGGAAGCTTATGAACATGCTCAAAAAATAGATAAGGCAATTGAAGCAAAATATCCCTATGCTTTTGATGAACGGTTTGGTTATTTAACGGCTTGCCCTACTAATGTAGGCACCGGTTTGAGGGTGTCTGTAATGTTACATTTGCCAGCATTGACCATATCTGGACGAATTACACGCCTTATTCGTAGCATTATTCAATTAGGCTATTCTGTACGCGGATTATATGGGGAAGGCTCCGAAGCGTTAGGAAATATTTACCAAATTTCTAATCAACGTACTATGGGTGTCAGTGAAGAGGATACCATCGAGCAATTGACGAAGATTGTAGAAGGTATTATTGCAGAAGAGAGAAAATCTCGTCAGTCATTATTACATAATGATAAAGAAGGCTTAGAAGATGTATTGTGGCGCTCCTATGGGGTCCTACAGAATGCACGCCGTGTAAATGGTAAAGAGGCCTTAACAAATCTTAGCGATATCCAATTAGGCGTTGACTTAGAGATTTTACCTTCTTGGGGTAAGGATTCATTTAATGAGTTAGTCGCCATAACTAGACCTAATTTTCTTTCTAAATATGCAGGAAATGATGATCTAACAGATATCGAGCGTGATAGCTATCGGGCAAAGGTAATCCGGCAAAAGCTTTCACATTAATATAAATTTGGAAAACCAATTACATATAATAAATTTACACATATAACTATGTGTTGATAATAGATGGCTTTAATCGGATCTGATTAAAGCCAATATAATATAATATATTCGAGTTGACTGTAGAATTTGTTTGTTTAGTTAATAGCTATTCCAATGGTATGTCCTACCATTGTTTACATATATTTGAAGAGAAATAATTACAATTTACATAGATAGATGAGGTGATATTATGATGCAACGATTTACAGACGATGCACAGCGTGTCCTTTCCTTTGCTCAAGAAGCAGCGCTAGAACTAGGGCATGACTATGTAGGCACTGAACATGTACTCATCGGACTTACAAAGGTTAAAAATGGTGTTGCTGCTAAGGCTTTAGAAGAGCTTGGTATTGTTACAGAAGATATTTTTGAAGCTGTAGAAGAACAAGTTGGTCGCGGTAATAAAAAAGCAACATCTATATATATGACTCCTCGTGTTAAGCATGTACTTGAGTTAGCTGTTCAAGTAGCTAATCGCATGAATCATAATTACGTTGGTACTGAGCATATTCTACTCGGTTTACTCAGCGACGGCGGTGGTGTTGCAGTTGGAATTTTACGGGCTATGAATATTCGTACCGACGATATAGTAGAAGCGATTCGTCATATTCTTGGCTCTAGTACTAATGGTGATGATGGTAGACAAGAAGGAGCGAATAACAATTGCGATTTAGGTGACTTAACCGATTTTGCTACAGATTTAAATGAGTCTGCGAAACAAGGGAAAATTGATCCTGTTATTGGTCGCGATACTGAAATTCAACGAGTTATTCAAATTCTTAGCCGTAGAACTAAAAATAACCCAGTGCTCATTGGTGAACCTGGTGTAGGTAAAACAGCCATTGCCGAAGGTTTGGCTCAACGTATTGTCAATGGTAATGTGCCAGAGATTTTGCGCAATAAACGCATTATTTCTCTAAGTATTAGCTCTATGTTAGCTGGTGCAAAATACCGTGGCGAATTTGAAGAACGATTAAAAAAAGCGATTGATGAAGTTCAACAACATGAGGATATGATTATCTTCATTGATGAAATTCATACATTAGTTGGAGCTGGTGCTACTGAAGGTGCTATGGATGCAGCAAACATCTTGAAACCGGCTTTGGCACGCGGTGAATTCCAAGTTATTGGTGCTACAACCCTTGATGAATATAAAAAACATATTGAAAAAGATGCTGCCTTAGAACGTCGTTTTCAACCAGTTCAAGTAGGTGAGCCGAACGAAGAAGATGCTCTTGAAATCTTGATAGGCTTACGAGATCGTTATGAGGCTTTTCATAAGGCGAAAATTACTGATGAAGCATTAAAAGCAGCTGTTACCTTATCTAGTAGATATATTACAGATCGATTTTTGCCTGATAAGGCTATCGATGTGGTTGATGAGGCTGCATCTAAGGTCCGCATGAAAGTATTTTCTGCAGCACCAGATGTTAAGGCCTTAGAAGACCGACTCAATACAGTAAAGAAAGAAAAAGAAGCTGCTGTTACATCACAAGATTTTGAGAAGGCTGCTAAACTTCGTGACGAGGAGCAATCTCTAGTTAAAGAAATTGATGATAAAAAAACTGTAGCTAAAGAAGAAAGTGATCAAAAACTAATAGTTACAGAGGAAGATATCGCTGCCGTAGTAGCTCAGTGGACTGGTATTCCTGTAGCTAAAATCGCAGAAGAAGAATCAGAAACCTTGCTTCATTTAGAAGATGAATTACATAAACGTGTCATCGGTCAAGATGATGCTGTTACAGCTGTAGCAAAAGCTGTGCGCCGTGCAAGGGCTGGATTAAAGGATCCAAAACGTCCAATTGGTTCCTTCTTGTTCCTTGGACCAACAGGGGTTGGTAAAACTGAGCTAGCAAGAGCGCTTGCATCCTCCTTGTTCGGCGATGAATCTGCTATGATTCGACTTGATATGTCTGAATATATGGAAAAACATACTGTTTCCCGTTTAGTTGGGGCACCTCCAGGATATGTAGGCTATGAAGAGGGAGGCCAATTGACTGATGCAGTTCGACGTAAACCATATAGCGTTATTTTACTCGACGAAGTAGAAAAGGCGCATGCAGATTTCTTTAATATTCTATTACAAGTTCTAGATGATGGCCGTCTTACAGATAGTCAAGGGCGAACCGTAGACTTTAGAAATACGGTTATTATCATGACTAGTAACTTAGGCGCTAAAGCATTACATAAGAACTCTACAGAATTAGGTTTCTTAGCACCGAAAAAAGCAGAATCTCATACTAATGATTCTAAAACCATAGATTTTAAAGAGGCTAAGAAATCTGTTATGGATGCTGTAAAGCGTCATTTCAGACCAGAGTTCTTAAATCGTATTGATGAGATGATTGTGTTCCATCCATTAACTGAAGAGGACTTAACAAAAATTGTGACTATTTTGATGAGTGATGTAATAAAGCGTCTTGAAGAACGTGATTTACATTTAGAAATTACATCTGAGGCTATGAAGTTACTCGTTAAAGAAGGTTCTGATTTTACTATGGGGGCTCGGCCTTTAAAACGTGCTATTCAACGTTTAATTGAGGACCCTGTATCCGATCTTATTTTGAAAGGAGAGGCGATAGGAGGAAAAACTATTAAAGTAGATGCAAAGGATAACGATATTGTTGTAACGATTTAATATAAATACAAAAATAAATAGTTAATGACTACCTTTCATATAAATTATATGGCTTAAATGGTATACTATAGAATAATGATAGTAACCATGTAGTAAAATTATGCATAAAAGGTCATGAATGGTTATCATTCATGACCTTTTTTATCTTTTATAACAGTTTTGAGGTATTATGGCAAAAGCAAAATCAGTATTCTTCTGTCAAAATTGTGGAGCGGAGTCTTCTAAGTGGATGGGACGTTGTCCACAATGTGGCGAATGGAATACATTAGTTGAAGAGATTATTAAAGAAACTAAACATAGCCGCACGCCTTCACGAGGTGTGGGAAATCAAACAACAAAACCAACAGCTTTACCAGATATTGAAATTTCATCTATCGCTCGTGTATCTACAACCTTTGGTGAAATTGACCGTGTATTAGGTGGTGGGATTGTTCCTGGGGCTCTTATGCTCTTAGGTGGTGATCCTGGTATAGGCAAGTCTACACTACTTCTTCAAGTATCTCAAAAGGTAGCCGATACGGTAGGTACTGTTCTCTATGCATCTGGAGAAGAGTCTCAATTACAGCTTAAACTTCGGGCAGAACGACTTCACATCAATAGTGAACGACTACAAGTTATTGCCGATACAGATTTAGATCATATCTTAGAGCAAGCTGATGCAATGATACCATCCTTACTAGTTATTGACTCCATTCAAACCATGTATACTGGAGATATTGATGCTGCTCCAGGTAGTGTAAGCCAAGTGCGAGAATGTACATCTCGACTCCTTCGCTTCTGTAAAGAACGAAATATCCCAACGGTAATTATTGGACATGTTACTAAGGAAGGTAATATTGCAGGGCCCCGTATGTTAGAACATATGGTGGATGTAGTACTTTACTTTGAAGGTGAACGGTCTTACCAATTCCGTATTTTGCGCTCTATTAAGAATCGTTTTGGCTCTACATCTGAAACAGGTATCTTTGCCATGGTTGAGGAAGGGTTACAAGAGTTATCTAATCCATCAGCTTCCTTATTGGCAGAACGATCTGATGAGGAAAGCGGCAGCGCAGTTATGATTTATCTTGAAGGAGTTCGGCCTATTCTTGTAGAGGTACAAAGCCTTGTTGTTACGACTGCTTTTGGTATGCCTAGAAGAACTGCAATCGGTTATGACCTTAATCGTTTAATAGTACTTTTGGCAGTATTAGAAAAACGTTGTGGTTTTACGTTAGGTAATAAGGACGTGTACGTTAACGTTATTGGTGGTCTCAAGGTAAATGAACCGGCTTGTGACTTGTCTATGGCCGTTGCTATCGTATCTAATTTAAAAAATCGTATTGTTCCTACCGATATGGTCATTTTAGGTGAAGTAGGGCTCACTGGTAATGTTCGTAGCATTCCACGTATTGAACAGCGTATCAATGAAGCTAAGAAATTAGGCTTTAAAAAGTTTATTATCCCTGAAGGCAATTACAAACAAATCAAGGATAATGATAGTTCTATCAAGATTAGAGGCGTTAAATCTATTCAAGAGGCAATGAAGTTGGTATTTTCTTAATTAGGAGGTGATGTAATGATTTATCGGATATTGCGCTATGTAATAGCTATTCTTGTGGGCACAGCGGCCTATGTTGGAATGGATAGCTTAGCACCTATTATCGACCCATATTTGGTTTCTCACTTTGAGTCCTTTGGGGATATGTCATTAACCATTGCACGTATTTCAGTATTGATTTTTGGTACTCTATTAGGCGTTATTATTGGGTATTTAATTTCTTCATTTATTTTAAAGCAAGGCTTAGTCATTGCTAAACGTTTAGAACGCATTCTTACTCATATTCCAAATCAAGAATTGATTGCAGGCACCATCGGTTTATTATTCGGTCTTATTATTGCAAATTTAATTGGTGTTGCATTCAATCAAGTACCTATTATAGGTCCATATATTCCTATTATATTGAGTGCTATCTTTGGATATAGTGGCCTTAAAATTATGGCTCGTAAAGGCCCTGAAATGTACAATAACTATGTACAACAATGGAGTGGAGATGGCACTAAAAAAACAAGTCGTTTTAAAATGTTCTCTACTCATAAATCTGATAAAACTACGAGCACACCAAAACTACTAGATACATCTGTTATTATTGATGGACGTATTAAGGAACTATGTAATACAGGATTTATTGAAGGCCCTCTAATGGTTCCCCTCTTTGTATTGAATGAGTTACAAATTATTTCTGACTCTGCTGATGCTACAAAGAGAAATCGCGGTCGTCGTGGCCTCGATATTTTGAAAGAGATGCAAGATGCTAACAAGGTAGCCATTGAAGTGATAGAAGATGATTATGATGATCTTACAGAAGTAGATTCTAAATTAATGCGTCTTGCTTTGGATAAGCAGTGGAAGTTGATGACTAATGACTTCAACTTAAATAAGGTGGCTCGAGTGCAAGGCATTGAGGTGCTTAATCTGAATGAACTAGCCAATGTACTGAAACCGGCCCTCATTGCAGGCGAATGGATTCGCGTGCAAATTATGAAAGAAGGCAAGGAAGTACACCAAGGTGTTGCTTATCTCGATGATGGTACCATGATTGTTGTTGAAGATGGTAAACCTTATGTGGGGCAAACTGTAGAGGTAATGGTTACATCCATATTACAAACTAGTGCAGGTCGCATGATCTTTGCTCGTGTAGATGGAGGACAAAATGGACAAGGTAATTAGTTGTATTGTTCTCGCCGCTGGTGCGGGGCGCCGCATGGGGTATAAAGAAAATAAGATATTTATCCCTTTAGGACGATTCTCTATCATTCAGCGTACATTGCAAAATGTGGCAAATATTGAAGGTTTGAAAGAGATTATTCTTGTTGTAGCCGAAGGCGAACAAGAATATATGACAAAACATATTCAAGAGTTGGATTTGACTGTTCCAGTTCATATAGTGCTAGGTGGAAAAGAGCGTCAAGATTCTGTAGCATGTGGACTCAAGGCTGTATCAGAGGATACTAATATAGTTCTTGTTCATGATGGGGCGCGACCTTTAGCTTCTACTAAGCTGTTTAGTGATGTAGCTGAGGCGGCTAATATCCATGGTGCAGCTACTGTAGGTGTTCCGGCTACGGATACCATTAAACGGGTTGATACAGATCATAATGTTTTGGAAACATTACATCGTAGTGAGTTATATCAAATTCAAACGCCACAAGGCTTTCAAAAAGACTTGTTTGTAGAGGCTCATCAAGCGGCTTATGAAACAAAGTATCTTGGCACAGATGATGTATCTTTAGTAGAGTATATAGGAAAGCCTGTACATATAGTTGAAGGAGACTATTGTAATATAAAGGTAACAACACCGAATGATATTGCAGTAGCTAAACGATATTTAGGAATTGAGGATACACGTATGCGCGTTGGATTTGGTTATGATATTCATCAATTAAAAGCAGGTCGCCCTTGTATTCTTGGCGGTGTTCATATCGAATCTGAACTTGGTCCTGATGGTCATTCCGATGCGGATGTTCTCATTCATGCATTGATGGATGCCATGTTAGGTGCTGCAGGTTTACGAGATATTGGATATTATTTCCCGCCTGAAGATGACCAGTATAAAGGGATTTCTAGTATGCTTTTACTAGAAAAGGTTAATTCCTTATTGAAAGAACGTGGGTTACAAGCCTATAATATAGATATTATGGTTATTTCGGAGACACCTAAATTAAAGCCGCACATCGATATGATGAAGGCGAATTTACAATCTGTTTTAGAAATACCATTAGAACGTATTAGTATTAAAGCGACAACAAACGAAATGCTGGGTGCTATTGGGCGCCGCGAAGGCATTGCTGCACAAGCTGTCGTTTCTGTATATGAAGGAGAGGTATAATCATGAGTTCCATGAAAGTTCGTTTTGCTCCAAGCCCTACGGGTCCATTCCATATTGGTGGTGCTCGTTCTGCTTTGTTTAACTGGCTATTAGCACGTAAGGAAAAAGGCACATTTGTATTGCGTATTGAAGATACAGATTTGGCTCGTTCCACACGTGAAAGTGAAGAAAATATCAAAGCTTCCTTACAATGGCTTGGCATGAACTGGGATGAAGGTATTGATGTAGGTGGCGACAATGGCCCTTACCGTCAAACAGAACGTCTCGATTTATATAAAGAAGTAACACAACGCTTATTAGACGAAGGCAAAGCTTATGAGTGCTACTGTACACCAGAAGAATTAGATGCTGTTCGTCAAGAACAAATGGATCGTGGCGAAACACCTAAATATAATGGTCATTGCCAACACTTAGACGAAGAAACTAAGGCTAAATATATTGCAGAAGGTCGTAAACCAACAATTCGCTTACGCGTTCCTTTGAATAAAACATATGCTTTCGACGATATGGTACGTGGCCATGTATCTTTTGAGTCCAACGGTGTAGGTGACTTCGTTATCGTTAAATCCGATGGTATTCCTGTATATAACTTTGCAGTAGTAATGGACGATCATATGATGGGCATTACTCACGTTATTCGTGCAGAGGAACATTTATCTAATACACCACGTCAAATGGCTATTTATGAAGCTTTAGGTTGGGAAGTACCTAAGTTTGGCCATATTTCCTTGATTCTTGGTAAAGATTACAAGAAAATGTCCAAACGTCATGGTGCTACTTCTGTTGAACAATACAAACAATTAGGCTACTTGCCAGAAGCACTTGTAAACTTCTTAGCGCTTCTAGGTTGGGCTCCAGAAGGGGAAGAAGAGTTCTTTACACAAGATGAATTGATTCAAGCCTTCTCTATGGATCGCGTAGCTAAGAACCCTGCCGTATTCGACATTGATAAATTGAACCATATCAACTTCCATTACATGAAAAACTTGAGCGATGAAGAGTTATTCCATCTTTGCTTACCTCATTTGAAAGAGGTTGGTTTGGCTCCAGATAGCTTAAATCAAGCGGATATTGATTGGTTGACATTGTTATGCTCTACATTCCGTGATCATATTAGCTATGGTGCCCAAATTAAAGATCATGTAGGCATGTTCATGGGTGAAACAGTTTTCCTTGAAGAAGGTCACGAAGAGGAATTGCGTGCTGTATTGAATGAAGAAACAGCACCAACAGTTCTAGGAGCATTCCGTAATGCATTGGCAGAACTTGATGAAATTACACCTGACGTTGTAAAAGCAACGATTAAAGCTGTTATGAAAGAAACTGCTTTGAAAGGTAAATTCGTATTCATGCCAATCCGTGTGGCTTTAACAGGTCAAATGCATGGTCCAGATTTGAATAATATCGTTACATTACTTGGTAAAGAAAAATGCTTACATCGCTTAGACAATGTTAGCGCTTTAACAAAATAGTAATATAGGTTAATATAAAAGCTCTCATAGCTGAGGTTATGGGAGCTTTTTTATGTATATTGAGATTATTCAATAGAAATGCTATAATAATCGGCGTCTTTTATTTTTATTTATTATGAAAGTGAGTGCTTTTATGAGTATTATTCGTTCTCTTAATCACTTATTCAATAGCTATCTTTCATGGATCGTGCTATTGATGGCAGTGTTAGCGTATTTATTACCAACTGTATTTTCTTGGATGACACCGTACATTGCGTACATGCTTCAATTTGTTATGTTTGCCATGGGGTTAACATTAACAGCACAAGTTTTCCTTGATGTATTTAAGCAACCAATGAAGGTTATTCTTGTATCTGTTATCCAATTCTTATGGATGCCATTGGCAGGTTTCTTGGTGGCTCTTATCTTTAATTTCCCGCCGGAAATTGGTATCGGCTTCATCTTGTTAGGTGCATGTCCTGGCGGGACAGCTTCTAATGTTATGACATTCCTTGCGAATGGTAATGTTCCTTTATCTGTATCTGCAACGACTGTTTCTACATTATTGGCTCCGATTTTGACACCTTTATTCGTTGTACTCTATGCAGGTGCTACATCTTCCATTGAAATTCAATTCATGCCGATGTTTATTTCTATCGTAAAAATCGTATTGGTACCAATCATCTTGGGTATCGTATTGAATTACTTCATCGGTTCTAAAATCGAACTTGTTAAATCTGTATGTCCTACAATTGCGGCTATTGCAGTATTGTTAATCTTGGCTGCTGTAACTGCAGTAAACCAAAAACAAATTGCTGAAACTGGTTTCATCATCTTCGTAGCTTGCTTGGTACAAAATGTGAGTGGTTACGTAGTAACGTACTTCATTTGTAAGGCCCTTAGCATCGATATTTCTTCCCGTCGTGCGATGCAAATTGAAGTGGCAATGCAAAACTCTGCATTATCCGTATCTTTAGCACTTAAACACTTTACACCCCAAGCAGCAGTAGCAGGTGCAGTGTTCTCTATCATCCATAACTTTACAGGCTCTATCTTTGCAGGTATTTGCCGTAAACATGATGATCAAGAAAAATTAGAAAATGCTTAATAGGTAATACTTCGTCCTCATCTTTCAAATTATATAGTCGAAATACGCATGTATCATAGGCTAGCAGGATATGTTGAAAGGTGAGGATTTTCTTGTTCTCATTGACATTCTATAGGATAATTGATACAATATTTACATATCTGAATATAGATGATTACTAATAGCTGAGACTGAAAGAAGTACTCTACAACTAACTTTTTAGCGAGAACCGATGGTGGGAGGGTTCAAGGATAGGTAGACGAAATGCATTCACGAGCTGACACTCCGATTATAGGTAGGTTTGTCCGGTGACGCGCCGTTATGCGATGAGTGGGTACTACATTGGTACCTAACAGAGTGGAACCGCGGACCATCGTCTCTGTATGAGATGAGGGGTCTTTTTTATTTTACGAACATGGAGGCATCGGTAACGATGAGAGAAATTACAGTTTATAATACTATGACGCGCCAAAAAGAGGTGTTTAATCCTGTAACACCAGGTGAGGCAAAGATGTACGTATGTGGTGTTACACCATATAACCATCCTCATATTGGCAATGCACGTCCATTCGTAACATGGGACGTAATTCGTCGCTATATGAAACATGTAGGCTATAAAGTAACATATGTACAAAACTTTACAGATGTAGATGATAAGATCATCAATACATCTAATGGTGAAGGTGTATCCTGGGATACTATTGCAAACCGTTATATTGATAGCTATTTTGAAGTAATGGATGCACTTGGTGTACAACGTGCTGATATTTATCCTCGTGTTTCTACACATATCGAAGACATTATCGCTATGATTTCTACATTGATTGAAAAAGGCTATGCTTATGAACTCGATGGCGATGTATATTATAGCGTTGATAAATTTGAACATTATGGTGAGTTATCTGGCCGTACATTAGATGATATGGAAGCCGGTGCTCGTATCGAAGTTGATGGCCGTAAGAAAAATCCTATGGATTTTGCATTATGGAAAGCAGCAAAACCAGGTGAACCATATTGGGAAAGTCCTTGGGGTAACGGTCGTCCAGGCTGGCATATTGAATGTTCTGCGATGAGCCAAAAATATTTAGGTACAGAATTTGACTTCCATGGTGGTGGTAGCGATTTGATCTTCCCTCATCATGAAAACGAAATTGCTCAATCTGAAGGTTGTTCTGGTCAACATCCATCTGTACGCTATTGGTTACACAATGGTTTTATTACTATTAATTCTGAAAAAATGTCTAAATCCTTGAATAACTTCTTCTTGGTAAAAGATATTTTAGAACAATATAGTCCAGATGCATTGCGCTACTTCTTGTTGAGTACACATTATCGTAGTCCATTAGATTTCTCTGATGAACGTTTAGAAGAAGCAAATAAATCTTTAGAACGATTAAGCACTGCTATTGAAAATCTATTGTACCTTGAAAAATGTGAACCAGGTCCATGTGATGAAGCGCAACACTTATTAGAAAAAGCTAAAGAGTATGAAGAAGAATTCGAAGCAGCTATGAGCGATGACTTCAATACTGCGTTAGCAACATCTAGCATGTTCGGTCTTGCTAAAGAGATCAACATTTACTATCAAGCTGTAACAGGTCGTGAAGGTGTTGTTTGCCAAGAAGCTATTGCTGAAGTAAAACGTATCTTCAAGTTCATGACAGAAGTAATTGGTATTCTTGAAAAAGCATGGGAAGGCAACACAGGTGCTAACGCTGCTGAATATGAAGAATTAATGCAAGTGATCTTGTCTGTACGTCAAGCATGTCGCGATCAAAAACAATGGGCATTAGCTGATTGTATCCGCGATCGTTTGGCTGAAATCGGTATTACCATTGAGGATTCCCCTCAAGGTGCACGGTGGAAAAAACGTGAAGTTTAAACAATTTCAATTCTTAAAGAATGAAGCAATAAAAAAGTTGACGGCTCTTGAACAAGAGCCGCTTCGTTTGCGTAAACGAACTATTGAGGAGTGCCTCAGTGCAGATGCAGTTATGCTTGCCTATATTGGCGATGCCGTATACTCCATGTATGTTCGTGAACGAGTAGTACAAATGAATATATCCAAGGTACAAGTGTTGCACACCATTGTTACTGAGTTTATTTGTGCTAAGTCACAAGCGAAGGTATTGCTTGAAATAGAGGATACTTTCACAGAACAAGAACAAGCTATTGCAAGACGTGCTAGAAATAGTAATGTAAATGTGCCTAAAAGTAGTTCTGTTCAAGAGTATCGTAGTAGTACAGCCTTTGAAGCCGTACTTGGATTTCTTTATGAAACGCGTCAAGATGAGCGCTTACAAGATGTTATGAAGCAAGCCTTTTCAATAACTCTACGAGGTATGTAGTATGGATAATTATATTGTAGGTCGCAATGCGGTTAAAGAGGCCCTTAAAAGTGGTCGTTCCATCCAGCGCATTATGGTCAGTGAAGATAAGGTTAAAACAGGTCTAGCTGATATTGTTGGCCTTGCTAAATCTCAAGGCATTGAAGTGCGTCCAACACCTATCAAACAAATGAATAAATATGATTTAGAGGTACCACACCAAGGTGTTATTGCTCTTGTTTCTGCTGTTCAATTTAAGGAACTCGGTGAAGTACTACAAGAGACGAATCATGATGTCCCTTTGCTTATCCTAACAGATGGTGTTGAGGATCCACATAACATGGGCGCAATTATCCGTACTGCGGAATGTGTAGGGGCTACGGCCGTACTCATTCCTAAGCGTCACAATGCTCCTATTAATGCTACCGTAGCTAAAACATCGGCAGGTGCTATTGAACAAATTCCACTTGTACAGGTTGGGAATGTAGCTCAAACTATTAAACAACTTCAAAAACAAGGTTTTTGGGTTATGGGCGCTCATATGGAAGGTGATCGTACCTTATACGAGGCGGATATGACAATTCCTACAGTTATCGTTATCGGTAATGAAGGTAAGGGCATTAGCCGCGTTGTGAAAGAGGCTTGTGATTTCCTCGTTACCATCCCTATGTATGGGAATTTAAATTCTTTGAATGCATCTGTTGCAGCCGCCGTTCTTATGTATGAAGCGGTTCGTCAACGACAAGCGAAATAATTATGTTAAAAGATATCTTAATTGTAGATGGATATAATGTGATATTCGCCTGGACTCATCTAAAGAAATTGGCTCATGAGTCATTAGAACATGCCCGTATGGAGCTTAGAGATAGATTGTTAAACTACGGAAAATTCAAGGGATACGAAGTTATCCTTGTGTTTGATGGTAAATATACAAAGTCTGGCGGTTCTGTAGAGGCTATTACGAGCGGATTTCTTGAAGTCTATACTGAGGATGGAGAGACGGCGGATTCCTTTATTGAACGAGAGGTATTTTTGCGGAAAGGCAAATATACCAATGTATATGTTGTAACCTCTGATGGAGCTGAACAAAATCAAATTCTCGGATCTGGTGGTTTACGGATTCCAGCTCGAGAATTACAAAATATGATTCGCATGGCTAAGGAAGAGGAACGACTACAATACGCTCATGAACATAGACGAGATCAATTTAGCTTGCGACGTAATGAAGTAGGAGGTTTATTATCTCCTGAAGTAGCTGAAAAGCTAGAGAAGTTACGCCGTGGCCATTGATAGTTGAAAATCACATATACTTCCAGTATAATGAATATATTGGTTTTTCTGCTCAATTGTAAGGAGGAGCATATGAACAGCATTCATACACGCAAGTCCGATTACAATTTCAAAGAAATGACTGATGAGCAAGTTGTGGTCATAGCTCAAGAAGAGCAAAATGAGTTTGCAATCGATTATATTGTTAATAAATATAAAAACTTTGTTCGTGCAAAGGCACGCTCTTACTTTTTAGTAGGCGCTGATCGTGAGGATATCATTCAAGAAGGAATGATTGGCCTCTATAAGGCTACGCGAGATTTTAAACATGATAAGCTAGCGTCCTTTAGAGCTTTTGCAGAGCTTTGTATAACTAGACAAATTATTACGGCTATTAAGTCGGCAACAAGACAAAAACATGCGCCTTTAAATTCCTATGTATCGTTAAATAAACCGGTATATACAGAGGAATCAGAGCGTACGTTGATCGAGATGCTATCCTCAGCAAAGGTTACCAATCCTGAGGATCTTATTATCAGCCAAGAGGAATTGGATGATATTGAGCGTAATATTGGTCATATTTTAAGTGAACTCGAGTGGGAGGTCTTGGAAGGATATCTAGACGGACGTTCTTACCAAGAAATGGCTGAGGTCACAGATCGCAGTGTCAAATCTATAGACAATGCGTTACAAAGGGTTAAACGTAAATTAGAGAAGTATTTAGAACATCGGGTTTTGGATTCTCCAAGAGCCACACAGGAAGGATGACAGTCGTG
Organism: Veillonella sp.; assembly: GCF_041333735.1. Lineage (NCBI taxonomy): Bacteria > Bacillati > Bacillota > Negativicutes > Veillonellales > Veillonellaceae > Veillonella > Veillonella sp. The sequence goes on along the minus strand of NZ_JBGKFB010000001.1, from coordinate 1,875,099 downwards.
ACAAATTTCTTAATGATTGTAGAAGTTATTGTATCTATCTTATTAATCGTAGTAGTTGTTGCACAGAATAGCAAAAACGCAGGCATGGGTGGTGCTGTTTCTGGTGCGGCAGACTCTTCTTTTGGTGGTAAGCAACGCGGTTTAGACGCTTTCTTATCTAAATGTACGATTATATTGGGGATTATCTTTGCTGTGTTGAGCTTAGTGTTAGGGGCAATGATTAATCAATTCTAATGATGAAAGCCTGCTTTGCAGGCTTTTTCTTTTTTCAGAATAAGGAGGTGAAGATTTGAAGAAGAAAGTATTAGACTTTTATAAATCTATACAACCACATGCATATCATATTGAAGATGCTGCTATGGATAATCACATTCGAGGTGGTAAGGATCTTGAGATGTTTATTCGTTCAGCCAAAATGCTTGCTCGAGAAGGGGTGCTAACATCTTCTCGACCTGATGTATATCAATATGCAGAACAACAACATGAAGAATATGAAGGTATTTATAAGGGCTATCGTAAGTCGTATGGCTTTGTGATCATGCCTGATGATGAAGATATATATGTAGCAGAACAAAATAAAGGGACTGCTATGCACAATGATAAGGTTCGAGTTCGCGTCGTACCTTCTAACTATACAAAGCATAAACGAGAAGGCGTCATCGTTGATGTTATTGAACGAGCTAATAAAACGATTGTAGGTACCTATGACCGACAACAACATTTTGGCTTTGTTATCCCTGATGATGAGCGTATAGGGACCGATATCTTTGTAGATTTAAAATATACATTAGATGCACGTAGTGGCGCAAAGGTACTAGTCAAAATTACAAAATGGCCGGAAGGTGATAAAAAGCCAGAAGGTATTATTACTGAAATTCTTGGCTATAAAGGTGATGTAGGCCTCGATATTAACTGCATCATGGCGAATCATAAGATTCCATTTAATTTCCCAGACGATGTCATTAAAGCTAGCAAAAAAATTGATACTGTGATTCATGAGGATCCTGATCGTTGGGACCTTCGTGATGTACAAATGGTTACTATCGATGGGGAAGACGCAAAGGATTTAGATGATGCTGTGAGTGGTCGTAAATTGCCAAATGGTAATTATGAATTAGGTGTACATATTGCAGATGTTAGTCATTATGTAACATCTGGGCAACCTATTGATAATGAGGCTTACAAACGTGGTACATCTGTATATTTAGTTGATAGAGTAGTACCGATGTTACCAGAGGTTTTATCCAATGGCATTTGTAGTTTAAATGCTCATGAAGACCGTTATGCCATGACGTGTATGATGGAAATTGATCATACTGGTAAGGTTGTACATTATCGTATTCGACCATCTATTATCCATGTAGGCCGTCGTTGTAGCTATAAAGAAGTGTATAAGGCGTTGGAAGAAAATATTATTCCTGACGATTTACAAGACTTTATGCCTATGCTTCGCGATTTAGCAGAAATCTCTAAAATTCTTAATGCAATGCGTCGTCGTAGAGGTGCATTGGACTTTGATTTTCCTGAGTACAAGGTATTACTTGATCATGATGGTACACCGTTGCGCATCGTAAAACGAGATCGCACCATGGCAGAACGACTTATCGAAGAATGTATGCTCATTGCCAATGAAACAGTGGCTACACATTTAGAGCATACACACCGTACATCGGTATATCGTATTCATGAGAATCCTAGTGAGGAAAAACTAGATTTATTCCAAAAGGTGCTTAATTATTTAGGTCAAAACCTAGTTCTAAGTACTGATGGTGTGACACCACGAGATTTCCAAAAAATCTTAGATGTAGTAAAAGGGCAAGATATTGAGCAAGTAGCTCAAATTATGACCTTGCGTTCCATGCAGCAAGCTAAATATAGTACCAACAATGTGGGTCATTTTGGCTTGGCATCTACATGTTATACGCATTTCACATCTCCTATTAGACGATATCCTGACTTAATGGTTCACCGCCTTTTAAAAGCGGATATGCATTGGAAAAATGACTATTCTAAACGCGATGTAGATGAAGCCTTCTTGGTGGGGGCTGTAGAACATTCTTCTTTACAAGAACAAGTTGCTACAGAGGCCGAACGAGATACGGTAGATCTTAAAAAGACGCAATATATGGTTCCATTTGTGGGAGAAGTCTTTGAAGGAACTATTTCTAGCATTACATCCTTTGGGATGTTTGTAGAGCTAGAAAATGGTATCGATGGTCTTGTGCATATGAGCATGATGAACGATGATTACTATTTCTTCGATGAAGAACATTTTGTGCTTGTAGGCAAGAGAACAGGTAAAACCTATCATTTAGGTGAAAAGGTAACTGTTACATTAGTAAAAGCCGATGTAGAAAAGAAACAAATCGACTTTGTACTAGGTGAAGTCAATAATCTAATGGCTATACAAGAACAATTGCGCAATGGTTCTGACTATGCAACTAGTCGCGATAGCTTTGGTAGTCGTAAAGATCGTAAATCTTCAGGCAAATCCAGTAAAAAATCTTCACGACGTGATAGTAATAAATCTGGTCATTCTAGATACGATGCTTTCAGTAAAAAATCTAGTAAAGGTAAATCAAGTCGTAAGAAGTCTACTAAAACGACTAAGCGTAGTCAATCTAAGAAATCTAAAAGTAAACGTAAACGATAGAGGTATATATGGCAAAACAATCTAGTCCATCTCTTATTGCTGATAATCGTAAGGCCCGTCATGATTTTAATATTCATGAAACTTATGAAGCAGGCATTGCTTTGACAGGTACTGAAATTAAATCCATACGCCAAGGTAAACTGAACTTAAAGGATAGCTTTTGTCGTATTGATAAAGGCGAGCTTTTGTTGTATGGCGTTCATATCAGCCCATACGAACAGGGAAATCGTTTTAATCATGAACCTGAACGAACTCGCAAATTGTTGATGCATAAATCTGAAATCAATAAACTGCATGCTCAGGTTAAGGAGAAAGGATTCTCTTTAGTGCCGCTCAATTTCCATTTCAGTCATGGTTATGTAAAGGTAACCGTTGGTCTTGTAACTGGTAAAAAGCTGTATGATAAGCGTCAAGATATGGCAGAACGCGATGCTAAGCGAGATATTGCTAAGAGACTTAAAGAACAACAAAAATATTAAAATAAAGAAATCGAGTCATAATGGCTCGATTTTTTTTTGTGATATTTGTCAACTTACTCTGTATTTTTAGTTGATAAATATGTATATTGAATTTATAATGTAAACAAAGAGTCGTGTTTGTGGTTGACATTTTCTAAGTAGAGGAGAAACATCATGAATCAGAACATTCGGTACATTACTGAGGTCGCTATTTTAACTGCTATGATTACTGTATTAGGGGCTATTAAAATACCTAATGTCATTCCAGGTATAGAGTTTCAATTATCGGCCCCGTTGGCGGTAGCAATATGTGCTGTATTCGGATTTAAGAAGTATATTATTAGTGGATGTCTATCTAGTTTAATCGGCTTAGCGCTAGGTACTCAAACTATATTAAATGTTATGATTGCTATGCAATTCCGTCTTATTGTAGGTTTAATCCTTTGGATGTGCCATAATCACTTAATCGGTATTATGATTTCAGGTCCAATTGCATCTGCCTTAGCGCGGTTAACCTTGTCCGTATATATTGGTAAAGCCGCATTACCTATGGTTGCATTAGCAGTACCTGGCATGATTTTTACAGTCATTATGGCTCCAGTATTTGTAAAAGTATTCCGTAAAATTCACAGCCATGCACATCAAAATAATATTATAAAAGGTAAGGTATCATAATGAATGAATTATATAGTGTACGCATGCGTGCAGCGCAAGGTGGTCCCCATGAAAAAGGGGGCCACCATATTTCTGGTGCAGAGCGTATCGTAAAATTAGAGGAAGTTGGAGCTATAGCACAATCCTTAGCTGAACGTGCACTGCATCACAGCAAAGGAACTGCTGATTTTATAAATATTACAGTAGATTTAATTCCACAGGAGAAGATTTCCTATATAGACTGTCTAAGGGTAGAGGAACATAAAACTGGTAGCATTCCTGAATCCCATCAATTGGCAACGGAACTTTTACAAGGTACCACTATTACTGAAACTGCTGTTAGAAAAGCTATCGGTATGTTAAAAAATTTAGATAGATCCATGCGCGGCGCTATGTTAGTGGATGCTATTTCGGGTGAACGCTTAGATGAAGGCAATCGCGGTGTACGTGTGAGTCATATGGACTCCTTTGACTCTCATGCATTAGGTGACAATGAACATATGAGGGAGGCTTTAGTATTGGCCTCTAAGGTTCAATCCGCAGAGGGTGTTGTTGGTGAATTATGTTGGTCTGATGATCCAGATTATACAGTAGGCTATGTGGCTTGTAATGGTGTATATCATCGAATTCCTCATATGAAAGAATTAGGGTCTAATATAGGGGGACGGGTTTTCTTTGTACGGTCTGATATAGATAGTGAAAGTGTAATCGAGTATTTGGAGAGTGCTCCTGTACTTGTTCAACGGAGATAACATGTACGAATTTTTTAAAGAGCAATTAGATGCTAAGGAACAGAATCATAATTTACGAACCTTAAAAGAATATTGTCCTATAGATGCAGTGCGAGTTAAACGAGATGATAAAGAATATTTAATGATGGCTTCAAATAATTATTTAGGCCTTACCTTTGACTCCCGTGTAATAGAAGGGGCTCTGAAAGGAGCTCAACAATATGGTACAGGGTCTGGTGGATCGCGCCTCGTATCTGGTACGTTTCCATTATTTACTGATCTTGAAAATGAATTAGCAAAATTTAAGAATACTGAAAAAGCCCTCGTATTTAATACAGGTTATATGGCCAATGTAGGAACTATTTCTGCTATAGCTGATAAACATACCATCATTTTTAGCGATGCTTTAAATCACGCTAGTATTATTGATGGGTGTAGATTGAGTAGAGGAGCAGTAAAGGCTTATAGCCATTGTGATGTAGACGAACTAAAGTATTTATTAAAGCAAGTAGATCGTAATGCAAGAAAGCTTATTGTCACAGATGGTGTATTTAGCATGGATGGGGATATTGCACCGCTTGATAAACTATATGAATTAAGCCGTGACTATAATGCATTGCTCATGGTAGATGATGCTCATGCAACAGGAACAATTGGTAATGGTCATGGTACGGCTGCTTATTTTAATTTAGAGAAAGAGATAGATATTCAACTCGGTACATTGAGTAAATCCTTAGGATCTGTTGGTGGTTATATAGCTGCAAATAGCACTATCATAGATTATCTCGTTAATACGAGTCGTAGCTTTATATTCTCCACCGCATTATCTCCTGCAGATATAGGAGCGGCCCTGGCTGCATTACATATTCTTGAGACAGATGCATCTGTTTTAGGGCGTTTACAAGAAAATGTAAACTATATGGCAGATAAATTAACTTCTATGGGAATTGATGCGACCAATGAAACGCCAATTTTCCCAATTCTAATCGGAAGTAATGAAGATACACTGGCAGTATCTGATTATCTATATGAGTCTGGAATTATTGGAACAGCTATTCGTCCACCTACTGTACCTATTGGTGAAAGTAGAATTCGATTGACCGTTACAGCAGCTCATAATAAAGAACAAATTGATTATGTATGTCATACATTGCATAAAGCGATGAAACAATTAAATTTATGATAGTACATAATATATCTAAAAAAGATAGTATTAAAAGAATTCCATTTGATTGCTTAAGTAGTCAATATTAGATAAGTTGAGTAGTCTAACAATAGTGAATATATCTGAACTGTGAAGGTCTCATATAATTGACAGTAATACTAAATAGGCTTATAATTATTAGACCAACGCACGGGGATGTAAAGGTTTCGACAGGGGTGCGTGTGGTATAGATAGCGAGTCGGCGTTCCATGAGGCCGTTAAACGGTGGGAAAACATTTAAACGCAGAAGAAAATTTTGCATTAGCTGCATAAGCTACGTCCCTCATACTTGTGCCTACCAAGTGTGAATGGACGTCAAACCGTAGGCTGGCTTAATTCAGTTGTTCATATGAATTAGGCGAGACAATATGAACTGGGGTTGTGTAGCTTGTCTGTGAGCGGTAGCAACCTGAGATCTAAATCATAGACTGTGCTCGGAGAAGTCTATATGGCAACACTTTTGGACAGGGGTTCGACTCCCCTCATCTCCACCAAATATTAAAGCTAAAGCTAGAAGAGGCGTGATTACTGTACAAACGCAGTAGTTACCTAATCTTCTAGCTTTTTTTAGTGTTCCTATATGTTTGCTTAAATACGTATTTATTCGCTTGAAATTTCCCCTTTATTTCCCCTTTATTTCCCCTTGATTTCCCCACGGAGCACAGATATTTAATTAGAAAATGTGTACACAAAGAATCTAAAATGTCAATAATTTTTATCGTTTTGATTGTGCACAATGAATATGAATTTGATCAGATTTTATCTATGTTTTATAAAGGTGTAAGGGTATCGAAAAAATTGACTTTGTCTATAGAATCCTGTAAAATATATAAAGATATATATGTAATTATGACACATAGATGATTAGTTTCGTGTAAAGGAGTACAGATAATGAAGTTCCGTTATTCCCGTATGTTAGCGGCTCTCGTTGTATCCGCTGTAATGGTTGCTGGTTGTGGCAGTAATCAACAGCAAGCAGGCGACGTGAGTGTCAATGCATACAAAATTACTGCAAGTGATGCACAGGTAAATCAAACCTATGCTGGTACAGTAGTTGCAGAAAACTCTGTAGCTGTACATGCTCGTGTATCTGGTTACGTAGTTGAAAAATTTGTTAAAGGCGGGGAGCAAGTTGTAGCTGGCCAGCCATTATATCGTATCGATTCTCGTCAATACGAAGCTACTCTTGCTAATGCAGAAGCACAAGCTGCTCAAGCTAATGCAAACTATAAAAATGCTGAAGTAGACCTTAATCGTTATGAAACATTAGCTCAACAAGATGCTATTGCGCAACAACGTGTAGATACACAACGCAGTACTGTAGAACAAGCTAAGGCCGCTTATGAAGCATACGAAGCATCCGTAAAAATTGCTCAAGATAACTATGGCGATACAATGGTATATGCACCATACTCTGGTACATTACGTATGGATGATATCGATATGGGTACATTTGTACAAGCAGGTTCTACAACATTAGTAACTATTGATTCTATCGATCCTATCTTTGTTGAATTTAGTATGACAGAGCAAGAATATCTTGACTTCATGAAAAATCCAACTGGCGATGATTCCAATGGTCCAAATATTCAATTAAAACTTGCTGATGGTGACACTTATAACCAATTTGGTACTATTGTTCAAGCCGCAAAAAGCCTCGACCAATCTACAGGTAAGCTTGTGTTGAAAGCGTCCTTCCCAAATCCTGATCATTTGTTGTTGCCAAATATGTTTGCTACAGTAATTTCTCCTGGTCAAAAACTTAAAAATGCTATTCTTGTTCCTAGTCGCGCTATTCTTCAAATTATGGATAAAAACTTTATCTTTGTTGTAAATGCTGATGGTGTAGTAGAACAAAAAAGTGTTGAAGTTGGCGGTACAAGTGGTAGTGATACAATTATTAAAGCCGGTTTAGCACCTGGAGATACAATCATCGTTGATGGTTTAACTAAGGTTAAAAACGGTGCGAAGGTTAATGCTAAATTGCTTTCAAAAGAACAATTAAAAGCTACAAAATAGAAGGGGGCTAGATCGTGTCGAAATTCTTTATTAATCGACCTATCTTTGCCATTGTAATAGCCATTGTTATTACCTTGGTAGGTCTCATTTCTATGATGAGCCTTCCGATAGCTCGATATCCACAAATTTCTCCACCTACAGTTCGTGTAAACACTGCTTATACAGGTGCAACGGCTCAAGTTGTTAATGATACGGTAGCCAGTGTTATTGAAACACAAATCGTAGGCGTACAAGATATGGACTACATGACATCTAGTAGTTCTAGTAACGGTAGCTACTCTTTGACAGTTCAGTTCAATCAAGGTACAGATGCTGATATGGATACGGTTAATACTCAAAACCGTGTTCAAGCAGCACTTGCTCAATTGCCTGCAGAGGTACAAGCAGTTGGTGTTACAACTACTAAATCTTCTGGTGATATGGCGATGGTATTCTCCTTAAGCTCACCTAATGGTACGTATGATTCTACATTCTTAAAGAACTATGGTACCAACTATATGATGGATACCATCAAAGCTATTAAGGGTGTAGGTTCTGTACAAGAGTTCGGTTCTGACTATGCTATGCGCATTTGGTTGGATCCTGCCAAAATGCAAAACCTTGGTGTTACTATTTCTGAAGTAACGACAGCTATTAAGGGGCAAAACTTACAAGCTGCAGCCGGTACGGTAGGTCAAAATCCTACTAATGGGGAACAAGCATTCCAATATCCTATCAAAATTGAAGGTCGTCTTGTGACACCTGAACAATTTGGTAACATTGCTATTAAAAGTTCCAATGGTAAGGTGTTGCATCTAAAGGATGTTGCACGCATTCAAATTGGCGCTAAAGGGTATGACTTTATTGCTAAGTCAGCTCATAAAGAGGTAGCAGGTTTTGCTATTTCCCTTCAAAATGATGCCAATGCATTAGAAACTATTGCTAATGTTAAGAAGGTATTGGATGAACAATCTAAATCCTTCCCACCAGATATGCAATATAACGTAGTTGTAGATAATACAAAATTCGTTAGTGCCTCTATCAATGAGGTAGAGCATACATTTGTAGAAGCATTGCTACTCGTTCTTATTGTAGTGTATGTGTTCTTGCAATCTTGGCGCTCTACAATTATTCCTATGATTGCTGTGCCAGTATCCTTGCTAGGTACATTTGGGGCGTTCGTATTATTAAATTTCTCTATTAATACATTGACACTCTTTGCGATGGTACTAGCTATCGGCCTCGTAGTTGACGATGCTATCGTAGTAGTAGAGGCTGTTGAATACGAATTAAAATATAATGGCTTACCTCCTAAAGAGGCGGCTATTAAAGCGATGGAAAATGTACAAGGACCTGTAATTGGTATCGCCTTTGTATTGGTAGCGGTATTCGTACCGGTTGCCTTCATGGGTGGTATGACAGGTATCCTTTACAAACAGTTTGCTTTAACAATCGCTGTATCTGTTGTTATTTCTGCGATTGTCGCTCTTGTTTTGACACCAGCTCTATGTGCTACGATGTTAAAACCTCACACACCAAAAGAACGTGAAGACTGGGTACATCGTCAGTTAAACAAATTTAATGCAGCTTTAGAGCGTTTTAGCAATTGGTATGGTATCCAATTGGCTCGTTTAAGCCATCGTTTGAGCTTAACTGTTATTGCATTATTAATCTTTGCTGGTGGTACAGGTTTAGTATTCCACTTCTTACCAACATCCTTTGTACCTGCAGAGGATAGTGGTTACTACATGATTGCTGTTAATGAGCCACCTGGTGCTACATCTGAACGTACTATGGCGACCCTTGAAAAAATTGCCTCTTTCTTAGAAGGTAAAAATGATCCTGAAAAGCCTAAAGATGAGCAATTATTCCAAGAGGTATTTACTGTAGCAGGCTTTGACCTTTTAGGGAATGGTCAAAAATCTAGTGCTGGTGTAATCTTTGCTACTATGTCTGACTGGAAGTATCGTACAACTCAAGCAACATCTATTAATGCAATGGTTGGTCAAACATTTGGCTTTGCTGCTAAAGGCGTACCAGAAGCAACTGTAGTTGCTTTGAATCCACCATCTATTCCAGGTTTAGGGGCTACAGGTGGTTTCAGCATGTACCTTATTAACAAAGCTGGTGACAGCCCACAAGTTATGGCGGAACATGCTAATGAATTCTTAGCAGAAGCACGTAAGAGTCCAGCAATTCAATCTATTTACACTACATTTGAAACATCTACACCATCCTTACAATTTGATGTGAATCGTGAAAAAGCGGCTCAAGATGGTGTGGCATTAGCTGATATCTTTACTACATTGCAAGGTTTCTATGGTAGTATTCAAGTCAATGACTTCACTACATATGGTAAAAACTATAAAGTAGTAGTTCAAGCTGAAGACGCTTACCGTCAAAATGCAGAACAGCTTAATATGCTAGCTGTTCGTAATAGCAAGGGCCTTATGGTTCCAGTATCTAACTATATTACGAAGGAACAAACTGGCACACCATCTAGTATTACTCGTTTTGATAATGCAATGGCTGTACAAATCGGTGGTTCTCAAGCGAATGGTTATTCCTCTGGTGATGCTATTAATGCATTGAAAGAGGCGGCAGCTAAAACTTTACCAGCCGGTTATACATATGACTGGGCCGGTCAATCTCGTGAAGAGTTGAAAGCTGGTTCTCAAACCATCATGATTCTTGGTTTAGGTCTAGTATTTGTATTCTTAATCTTGGCCGCCTTGTATGAATCTTGGAAGGTTCCATTTGCCGTATTGTTCTCTGTACCATCTGGTATGATTGGTGCTTCTTTAGTTCCATTCTTGTTGAACTTTACAGGTAGATATTCCTTAGCTAACGATATTTATATGCAGATTGGTCTTTTAACCTTAGTAGGTTTGGCTGCGAAAAATGCGATTTTGATCATTGAGTATGCTAAGATTCGTGTTGACGAACGTGGCATGAACGTTGTTGATGCTGCTATCGAAGCTGCAAAAATTCGTTTGCGTCCAATCTTGATGACATCCTTTGCATTTATCCTTGGTGTATTGCCATTGGCAGTATCTTCTGGTGCTGGTTCTGGTGCTCGTACATCCATGGGTATTACTGTAGTAGCAGGGATGACAACAGCAACATTGTTTGGTATCTTTATCATTCCAATGCTGTTCATCATCATTGAAACACTTGGACCTGGTTTGTTTACAAACCGCAAAAAAAATCACGACTAATCATTTACATTAGATAATTTTGTAGAATGACAAAAACACGTCACTACTTAGTAGTGGCGTGTTTTTTTATATAATTTATGATATAATAATATAGTTAAAAATCGGATTGACGTAAGTCGATATTAAGTATGAAATTTATATAAAAGAGGTATATTATGAGTGATGTAAAAACATATGTAGCAGGTCATAAAAGCCCTGATACAGATTCTATTTGTTCTGCTATTTCCTTTGCTAATTTCTTAACACAAATGGGTACACCAGCTACTCCAGTATGTGCAGGTGAAGGAAATAAAGAAACAACATATGTATTGAATCATTTTGGTTTTGAACACCCACAAATCGTTAAGAATTGGGAAGAGTTTGCTCCAGAAGGTGGCAACTTATATTTAACAGACCATAACGAATCCAAACAAATCATCGATGGTTATAAATCCATGAATATGTGTGGTGTTGTAGATCATCACCGCATTGGTGATTTTGAAACTGATGGTCCTGTATTCATGCGTTTAGAACCAGTAGGTTGCTCCAATACAATCATTACTAAATTGTACATGGAAAACAATCAAGAAATTCCTAAAGATATTGCTGGCTTGATGTTATCTGCTATCATTTCTGATACTGTATTATTCCGTTCTCCAACATGCACAGAAACAGATAAAGAAATGGCCCATAAATTGGCTGAAATCGCTGGCGTTGACATCGAGTCTTATGGTCTTGATATGTTAAAAGCTGGTGCTGATATTTCTGATTTGACTAACGATGATATCGTTCGTACAGATATGAAAGAATTCTCCGAAGCAGGTAAAACGATTTCTATCGGTCAAATTTCTGTAATGGATACAACAGATGTATTGGCTAAACAAGCTGAGCTTGTAGCTGCACTAGAGGCTCTTCGTACTGCGAATAACTACGATGCATCTTACATCATGGTTACAAACATTCTTGATGAAAGTACTACATTGTTATTCAGCGGTGATGTAGAAGCTGTAGTAACAAAAGCATTTGAAAAAGAAGTTAAAGACAATGGCGTATTCTTGCCAAATACTATGTCTCGTAAAAAACAAATCGTACCACCAATTCTTGGTGCTATGAAATAGTATAGTAGTATACAAAGGGAAAAGAACGTTGCTTGCAACGTTCTTCTTCTCTATTTATATGATTATGAAATTATAGTATATGTAAGGGCGATAGGGGTGTTCCGATGAATTCATTATTAACAGGTTTAAATAAAGAGCAACAACAAGCCGTTCAACATACGGAAGGCCCTTTATTGATTTTAGCCGGTGCCGGATCTGGTAAAACAAAGGTTTTAACAGTTCGTATTGCACATTTATTGGCTCAAGGTGTCAATCCTTATGAAATCTTGGCGATTACTTTCACCAATAAAGCGGCAAAAGAAATGAAAAGTCGTGTAGAAGGCTTAGTAGGCGATGTAGCTAATCGAATTTGGCTCAGCACATTCCATAGCTTCTGTGCGAAATTCTTGCGTTTTGAGCTAGATAACTTCTTAGGTTATAACAGTAACTTTACAATTTATGATACATCTGACTCTCAAGCGGTTATCAAGGCTGCATTAAAGGCATTAAACCTCGATGATAAATATTATCCTGTAGGTGCTATGATCGCTGCTATCTCAGATGCAAAGAATAAATTGCTATTTGCCTCTGATTTTAGAAAGCAAGCACGGGACTTTTACCAACAAAAGGTAGCCGATGTATATGAATATTATGAACGGGAATTACGCAAAAATAATGCCTTAGACTTTGATGACCTTTTGCTGGTGGCAGTAAAATTATTACAATCTAATGAAGCTGTTCTAGATAAGTATAGTAAGCGTTTTCGTTATGTCATGATCGACGAATATCAAGATACGAACCATGCCCAATATTTATTGGCTAAATTATTAGCATCTCATTGGAAAAATATTGCCGTTGTAGGTGATGCTGATCAAAGTATTTACGCTTGGCGTGGTGCAGATATTCAAAATATCTTAGACTTTGAAAAGGATTATCCGAACTGTACATCTATTAAGTTGGAACAAAACTACCGTTCTACAAAGATTATTCTTGATGCAGCCAATGCAGTAATTGAAAATAACGAAGGTCGTCCTAAGAAAAATTTATGGACAGATAAGACAGAAGGGACTAAAATTCAGCATTTTACGGCTCAGTCTGAACATGAAGAAGCTGCTTTCATTGGCGATACTATCGCTAAAAAGCACGATATTCATGGTGTATCATATGGTGATATGGCTATTTTGTACCGTACAAATGCTCAATCTCGTGTGCTTGAAGAAGCACTCATCAAACGGGCTCTGCCATATACGATGGTAGGGGGCACAAAGTTCTACGATCGTAAAGAAATTAAGGACGTTTTGGCATATCTACGTGTGTTATATAATCCATTCGATGATTTGAGCTTATTGCGCATCATCAATGTACCTAAGCGTAGTATTGGTGCTACTACTGTAGCTAAACTACAAGACTATGCTCGTGCAAACGGCACATCCTTGTTCATGACATTAACACAATTGCATCTAGTAGATACGATTAAGGGTAAAACAAAGGAAAAGTTAGAAGAGTTTGGCATTCTTATCTTTACTCTTGTAGCTGAAATGGAAGATAAAACGGTACTCGATATTTTAGAGGCTATTCTAGATAGAACTGGTTACTTGGCTCAGTTGGAAGAAAGTACAGATCCACAAGATCAGGCTCGCGCTGAGAATATTGGTGAACTTTTATCTGTAGCTAAAGACTTCCAAGATACAAATCCAACGGGGACTGTTGAGGATTTCTTAGAGCAAGTAGCCCTCGTTAATGATGTTGACTCCTTCGAGCAAGAAGAGTCTAAAGTGACCTTAATGACATTACATGCTGCGAAAGGTTTGGAGTTCCCAATCGTATTCTTAGGAGGCTTGGAGGAAGGTTTATTCCCACATAGCCGCACCTTGATGAACCCTGAGGAAATCGAAGAGGAACGTCGTCTTGCCTATGTAGGTATTACTCGTGCTGAAAAGGAATTATATATTTCTAATGCTACTACGCGTACCGTATTTGGACGTACTAGTAGTTATTTGCCATCTCGCTTTATTGATGAAATTCCTGAAGAATTAGTAGATGGTTTACGTGCTAAACGAAAAGTTCCTGATGATATTAAGCGCCATGTACCACAACATATGAGTGTTACTAGCCGCCCTGTCACAAAACCAATTGTTCGCAATGAGGTGATTGCAGACTGGAAAGTTGGCGATACAGCTATTCATAGTAAGTGGGGCAATGGGAAAGTAATCAATGTTGCTGGCGAAGGGGCTGGCATGAAGCTAACTATTGAGTTTCCAACCCAAGGTGTACGTGTGGTAATGGCTAAATTTGCACCTGTTAAAAAGGGGTAATTGTTTTCTGTATAAAAGGATAGAAGATGAATCCGAAAGATAGAATTAAAGAGTTACAACAAGAGCTGACTCATGCGCAGTATTTATACTATGTAAAAGATGCTCCTACAATGAGTGACTTTGAATACGATAAAAAATATCGAGAGCTCGTTGATTTAGAAACAGCTCATCCTGAATATATTGTGCCATCTTCCCCAACACAACGGGTAGGCATGAAGGTGGAAGGCTCCTTTGAAAAGGTCGTTCATGGCCGCCCTATGTTGAGCTTATCTAATGTATTCAGTGCTGATGAAGTGCGTGCGTTCGCGAATCGTGTAGAAAAGGAATTGGGTCATAAGCCTTCTGCTTATGTAGTAGAGCTTAAAATCGATGGCTTAGCTGTCAATTTGCATTATGAAAATGGCATGTTTGTACGTGCTGTAACACGTGGTGATGGTCGCGTTGGCGAAGATGTTACAGCCAATGTGCGGACTATTAAATCCATTCCTTTATACCTCGAAAATGCACCTGAATTTATCGAGGTTCGCGGTGAAGCCTACATGCCTCATAGCGAATTTAAACGCATTAATGAAGAACGTGATGAAGAGGGCTTACCAACCTTTGTAAATCCTCGCAATGCAGCAGCAGGTTCTTTACGTCAACAAGATCCAGCGATTACGGCTAGTCGTAATTTAGCATTCTTTGCCTACGCAATCGGTTCTGAAGTGGGTGCCAATATTCATAGCCAAGAGGAATTATTACAAAGCTTAGAAACGTTTAAGTTTTCTGTAAATCCTCATTATCGCGTTTGTGTAACAATTGACGAGGTAATCGAGGCTATTAATTATTGGGGTGAAAAGCGTCATGAGTTGCCTTACGACACAGACGGTATGGTAATTAAGGTTAATAGTTTTGATGATCAAGAGGTACTTGGCAGTACTGCTAAGGACCCTAAATGGGCAACAGCGTACAAATATCCTCCAGAAGAGGTGGAAACCGTTCTTAAGGATATCACTATCAATGTAGGGCGTACAGGTGTTCTTACGCCAACAGGCGAGTTGGAATCCGTATTTGTATCCGGTACGAATGTAAGTCGTGTTACATTACATAATCAAGACTTCATCAATGAAAAAGATATTCGTATTGGTGACCATGTCATCATTCACAAGGCAGCCGAGATTATTCCAGAGGTTATCCGCGTAGTCCCAGAAAAACGAACTGGTTCTGAAGTGCCTTTCACAATTCCTAATACATGTCCTGTATGCGAATCGCCTACAGTTCGACGTGAAGGTGAAGCCGCTGTTCGTTGTACGAATAAACATTGTCCTGCCATTGAAAAGGAACAAATTATTCATTTTGCATCTCGCGATGCTATGAATATCGATGGTCTCGGGCCTAGCATTGTAGAAAACCTAATCAATAACAAATTAATCACCAATGTTGTTGATTTATATCATTTAACAGTAGATCAATTAGTTACTATGGATCGGATGGGTAAGAAATCTGCAGAGAATTTGGTGAAAGCCATCGCAGACTCTAAAACTCGTGGATTAGACCGCGTATTGTATGGCCTCGGTATTCGCCTAATTGGATCTAAGGCAGCCGGAACAATTGCAAGTGTTGTGAAATCTATGGAACGATTCATGACTATTACTAAGGAAGAACTCGTTGCAGTAGAAGAGATTGGTCCTACAATGGCAGATAGTATCGTTGAATACCGTCAAGATCCTGCTCATGTAGAGATCATTGAAGGTTTAACAGCGGCAGGACTTAAGATGACTGTAGATGTTGTTGAAGCAGCAGGCAACCAAATGGAAGGCGAAATCGTCGTTCTCACAGGTAAACTTGAAGTTATGGGCCGCAGTGAAGCTGGTAAGATTCTTGAAGCTCATGGGGCTAAGGTGACAGGTTCCGTCTCTAAGAAAACAACCCTTGTTATTGCTGGCGAAGACAGTGGTAGTAAGCTTACTAAAGCAAATGAATTGGGTATACGAGTTATGAACGAAGAAGAGTTTGTAGAACTCTTACGCGAACTGGGTGAAGATATTTAATTTTTTGATGGGGCCCTGTTATATTAGTGTTAACTAGTAAAAAAGAAATTACTATACCTGCTTGCTCCGTCCTACGTAATGTCGCTGCACAGGTATAGTAATTTCTTTTTATTACATTTGGTATAAAGTAGTCCCATCAAAAAATTAATTTCCTTATAAAAAGAAACCCCAATAATCATGATATTTTGATCACGATTATTGGGAAACATAATTAGAACTTTTGATGTTTATCTGGTGGATTAAAGTATTCATTATATGAATTATAAAATGAGAACATAGCAGCTGTATATGCTGGAGATAAAAGAGCTGGAGTTGTTATATTTCCAGAATAAGGTGTTGTGGATAATACGTTACCAGAAAAATCATATGTTGGCATAGAATTAATCTTATGTTTTATACCTGCATATTTTAAGATTCTATTAGTAAACTCTGCTTTGTTCTTACTTTTTTCTAAAGTTGAAGTTACATTCTGGCTGTAGTCGAAGAAATAAGTACTATTTATTTGTGCTATTGCACTTTTGCTATAATCAACTAAATATAGAGATGAGTTTATGACATAATATGGAGGTGCATATCTTATAACATTGATACTACTAATATCTACGTATCCATCTCCTCTATTATCTGCATAGATGTATTTGAATCTTGTTGGATTATCCCTTATTTCTTGAAGTGAAATGGCATTAGTGGTGATAGGAAATAGTATTAATAATATATAGAAAAAGATTTTAATCATAGGATTAATACACTCCTTATAAGTTATTAGAATTTTTGAATTTTTGATGGAATATTAAAATAAGTATTATAAGATTTATAAAACGAATACATAGCGGATTCATATGCAGGCGATAATATTTTTGGAATCTTTGCCGATTCATTTCTTAAAATTGGACCTTGATATACCTCCCCGTTATAATTAAATATAGTTATTTTATTGGTTTTATATTTGATACCAGCGTATTGTGTGACTTGACTACCAAACTCTTGCTCTGAGTGCGTTTTTTCAAGTAAAGTTGATATGTTATTGTTATAATCATAAAAATATGTATTATGCAATTCGGATAGAACATTATATTCATAAGATACTAAATATGATGTAGAGCTTATGACATAGTACGGTGGTGCATATCTAATAACATTAATAGTATCATTATCAACATATTGATCACCTGAACTATCTGAGTATACAAGTTTATATTTGGTAGGATTATTTCTTAATTCGTTTAATGATATAGCATTTGACGTAAGTGGTATTAGAATAAATAGTACTAATAATAAAAGTTTAGTCATGTATATTACCTCTTAAGCAAAGTTGTATTATATGTCTATATATTATTACTTTAATGATATATATACTAATGTAAAAATACAAGCAAAAGAACTGACAAATTTTGTTTATAATATTTATAGTTTAACATTAAGCATAGATATGTTAATTTCTTTGAAAATAACACATCTATGCTTTATAATAAGTAATTATGAAAGGATGTGTTCCGATGAAAATCAGCCAAGAGGAAATTAAAAAGATCGCCTTACTTTCACGATTGGAAGTTAAGGAAGAACATATGGCACATGTAGAAAAAGAGTTATCCGATATCTTGACTTATGTTGCTGAACTAGATGCATTAGAGCTTAATGATGTAGAACCAATGGCTCATGCAGTACCATTGAACAATGTATTTAGAGAGGATGAAACAAAACCATCCTTAGACCATGATTTAGCTTTGTCCAATGCTCCAGAAGCAGAGGATGGGTACTTTAAAGTACCTCGCGTTGTACAAGAATAGGAGGTTTCGCTGTGGCAACAATTCATGAATTACACAAGAAACTAGTGAATAAAGAAATCAGTGCCGTTGAATTGACGAATGCTGTTATTGCACATAAAGCGAAAGTGGAACCGACTGTACATGCGTACTTATCCGATTCTCATGATCGTGCTTTAGCTACAGCTAAGCTTGTAGATGAAGCAATTGCTAAAGGTGAAGCTATTTCTCCATTGGCAGGTATCCCTGGTGCAATTAAAGATAATATTTGTATTAAAGATGAACCTGCAACATGTGCATCTAAAATGTTAGAGAACTTTGTACCTCCATACAATGCGTCTGTTATTGAACGTTTACAAGATAATCAATTTGTAAGTCTTGGTAAACTTAACATGGACGAATTTGCTATGGGTGGTTCCACAGAGAACTCTGCATTAGCAAAAACGACTAACCCTTGGAATGCAGATTGCGTACCAGGTGGTTCTTCTGGTGGTAGTGCTGCAGCTGTATCTAGTGGCTCTGCAATTTGGGCTCTTGGCTCTGATACTGGTGGTTCTATTCGTCAACCAGCGTCCTTCTGTGGCGTTGTAGGTTTAAAACCAACATACGGTAATGTATCTCGTTATGGTTTAATCGCCTTTGCATCCTCTTTGGACCAAATTGGACCTATTACTCGTGATGTAACAGATGCTGCTTTAGTATTAAATGCAATCTCTGGTCATGATGCGAAAGACTCCACATCCATTCCAGGTGCTCGTGTAGACTACACTACAGCTCTTGTAAATGATGTAAAAAATCTTAAAATCGGTGTGCCAAAAGAATTCTTTGGCGAAGGTCTCAATAGCGAAGTTCGTAAAGCTATGGAAGAGGCTATCGAAACATATAAAAAATTAGGTGCTGAAATCGTTGAGGTTTCCTTGCCTAACTCTAAATATGCGTTGTCTGCATACTATATCATCGCATTGGCAGAAGCTAGTTCCAACTTGGCTCGTTATGACGGTGTAAGCTATGGAATGCGCGTATCTGCAGATAATCTTGTAGATATGTCTACTAAAACTCGTACAGAAGGTTTTGGCCCTGAAGTACAACGCCGTATCTTGTTAGGTACCTATGTATTGAGTGCTGGTTACTATGATGCTTATTATTTGAAAGCATTGAAAGTTCGTCGCCTTATTAAAAACGAATTTGACGAAGCATTCTCCAAGGTGGATTTGATTTTGACACCAACTGCACCTAATACATCCTACAAATTTGGTGAAAAAGCTAATGATCCATTGGCAATGTACTTAGAAGATATCTGTACAGTACCAGCAAACCTTGCAGGTATTCCAGGTATTAGCATTCCAGCAGGTATGAGTAGCAGCAATTTGCCAATCGGCTTACAATTGCTCGGTCCTGCTATGGGTGAAGAAACATTGTTACGTGCCGCTTTCACATTTGAACAAGCACGTCCAGACTGTCAATTAGTAGCACCAACTGGGGAGGTTTCTCTATGAGTAGTAAATACGAAACAGTCGTTGGTTTAGAGGTTCATACAGAGCTTAAGACTAAGTCTAAAATCTTCTGTGGTTGTACCACTGAATTCGGCGGCGATCAAAATACACATGTATGCCCAGTATGCTTAGGCTTACCTGGTGCTATGCCTGTGTTAAATAAACAAGTAGTAGAATTTGCTATCAAAGTAGGTTTAGCATTGAACTGTGAAATTCTAAACTTTAACAAATTTGACCGTAAAAACTACTACTATCCAGATTTGCCTAAAAACTATCAAACATCTCAATACGATTTGCCAATTTGCTTGAATGGTCATTTAGACATCGAAGTAAATGGTGAAACTAAACGCATTGGTATTACGCGTATTCACATGGAAGAAGATGCTGGTAAACTCGTTCATAGTGGTAACACTATTTCCGATTCTAAATCTTCTAATGTTGACTATAACCGTACTGGTGTACCTCTTCTTGAAATCGTATCCGAACCAGATATTCGTTCCGGCGCAGAAGCGAGAGCCTATGTTGAAAAACTACGTTCTATCTTGCAATACTTAGAAGTATCTGACGGTCGTATGGAAGAAGGTTCCTTACGTGGTGACTGTAACGTATCCGTACGTTTGCGCGGTACTAAAGAGTTTGGTACACGTACAGAAACTAAGAACGTTAACTCTTTAACAGCTATCCAAAAGGTTGTTGAATATGAAGCATTGCGCCAAGCTAAGTTGATCGAAGCTGGCGGCAAAGTAGATCAAGAAACACGTACTTGGGATGATGCTCAAGGCATTACTATTGGTATGCGTAAAAAAGACGAAGAAAACGATTACCGTTACTTCCCTGAACCTGACTTGGTACCAATTGTAATTACAGACGAAAAAATTGAAGAAGTACGTCGTGCGTTACCAGAATTACAAGATGCTAAGATTGAACGCTTTGTATCTGAATATGGCTTGTCTCGTGAAGATGCTACAACCCTTACTGTATCCCGTAAAACAGCAGATTTCTTGGATGCTACTGTAAAAGCAGGTGCCGATGCTAAGATTGTTGCTAACTGGATGCTTGGTGATTTGTCTAAGATGATTAATGAAAGTGGCTTAACATTTGCTGAATCCAAAGTAAGCCCTGAAAACTTGGCTGGTATGATTGCTCTTATCGATAAAGGTACAATCTCTGGTAAAATTGCGAAAAAGGTTATTGTATCCATGTGGGAATCCGGCAAGGATGCAGATACTATCGTAAAAGAAGAAGGTCTTGTTCAAATCACTGATACTGGTGCTATCGAAGAAATCGTTAAGCAAGTTATTGCTAACAATCCACAACCAGTGGCAGACTTCAAAGGTGGCAATGGCAAAGCTATTGGCTTCTTAGTAGGTCAAGTTATGAAGGAATCTAAAGGCCGTGCTAACCCTGGTATGGTAAATGAATTGCTTCAAAAATACTTGAAAGACTAATTTGTCCGTTAGTATATAGTCGCATAAGCAATACAAATAAAAATATCCCCTAGAGATATATGAATTTATATCTATAGGGGATATTTATTTGCATTTTTATCATAGAAATATGGTATAATAAGTTGTATAAAATTAATTATTATTTTGGTCATATAAAGGACGTAACGATGTCTGATCAACACAATACAAATAACAATCAAAATACATATAGAAATAATGAACGTAGCGATAGCTTTGGTAGTAATGCTCACTTCGGAGAGCCAAATACACGGGTATTATCTGATGATGAACGCCGTGACTTTGATGGTGTAACCATTGAAGAGGTAGGAGACTCTGTTCATGTGGACTCTACACCTAGTAATATGAACGAAGAGTATCAACGCGGTGAAGAGTACAATCAATATGGCCCTCATGTTAAGGTGTATAGCTTTAATAGTACGAGTTGGCTAAGTCGTATTGTTTTAATTATCATTCTAGCAATTGTATTAGCAGCTGTAGTATTTTTTGGTGGCATTATCCTATCTGTTGTAGGGGTTGTCATTTTAGTGGGAGCTATTGTTTCCTTTATCTTTGGCCTCTTTTAATGGTATAATATATATATTATGACTAGACGGTGGCTGAGCCATTCGATGATATAAAGGGGACCTATGAACGTAGTTTTATCCACATTAAACTCAAAATTTATACATTCCTCCCTGGCTTTGCGATATCTCAAAGCCTACGGGCAGGCTCACGGACAGGCATACGATATAGTAGAATATACTATTAATATGCCTGTTTTACATATTCTTAGCGATATTACAGAGCGCAATATAGATGTATTGGGCTTTGCTTGCTATATCTGGAACATTGAAATGACCTTACATGTGGTGGACATGGTGAAAGCAGTTCGACCAGATATTAAAATTATCTTAGGCGGTCCGGAGGTATCTTTCACTGCCGATGAAATTCTAAATCGTTGCCATGCTGTAGATTATGTTGTACAAGGCGAAGGGGAAGAAGCCTTTTATAAACTCATTAGCGCACTAACAAATGGCAAGGATGGCCTTACAGAGGAAATTGCTGGCGTTCGTGGGCGCCATATTACAGGTCAACTTATGGGATCCACTGAGGCCGTAGAGGTTAAAGATCTTAGCACTATTCCATTTCCATATGTAGAAGAGGATATGATTGATTTAGAACATAAAATTATCTACTATGAGTCCTCTCGTGGTTGTCCGTTCTCTTGTCAGTATTGCTTATCTGGCAATAAGAATACAGTGCGATTCTTCCCACAAGAGCGAACTTTTAAAGAATTACAATGGTTTATCGACCATAAGGTAAAGCAAGTTAAGTTTGTAGATAGAACATTTAACTGTGCACCACATCATCATCGTCCATTGATGGAATTTATGCGAGATGCCAATACAGAGACGAACTTCCATTTAGAAATGGAACCTGAGCTCATGACAGAATGGGAAACAAATATTCTCTGTGAAACACCACCAGGGCGTATTCAAATCGAAGTGGGCGTACAAAGTACACATAAGAAAACTTTAGATGCTATTAACCGATATAATGATTGGCCGTACATTCAAAAGGCAATTCGCCCTATTATTGAGGCGGGACGCACACATGTACATATGGATTTAATTGTAGGCTTACCTTACGAAAATAAAGCACGATTTGGATTATCCTTCAATGATTTATTTAGCTTACAACCTCATGCGCTACAAATAGGATTCTTGAAACTATTAAAAGGATCTGGTGTACGCCGCATGGAGGCATACCAATATATTAGTGATCCGTTAGCGCCATATGAGGTTTTGAGCACTCATGTATTACCATATAATGATGTACGCTTCTTAAAGCACTTTGAAGATGTATTTGAACGCTTCTATAATAGTGAGCGTTTTAGAACTGTCTTTGCCTATATTGGTAGCAAGCTTATTAAGGAACATACTGATACATCCATAACTGGTGAAGCTATAGTAACAAATCATGTACCACCAATGAAAAAGTATGATCTCACAAAAGTGGAGCCTAAAAAAGACGCTTTTTCTTATTTCTGTGAAATGACACAAGCTTGGCTCGATGCAGGTAATCACAAGATTAACTTGAAAGATATCGACCAAATAGAGTTCTTATATAATTTCTTCTTGGCTAAAGGCGACAATGTAGCGGCCGAATTACTACAGTACGATACACTTGTTAGCTATCGTGGTAAGGTTCGAAGTGAAGCCGTAGGTTTGCCTAAGCAGACAAAGGAACTTTTACAAGAAGGGGAAGCATTCTGGCGAAACGAAGAGATCGCATCTCAGTATATTCCAAACTATACATTTAAAGAATGGCGTAAGATTCGCCAACAATATGTAGAAATGCCTATGTCCAAAGATACTGCATATGTATTGGGCATAGATAATGTACCTAGTACACCATTTACAGTTGTAATTGACGTTAATAAAGAGGTTAAACCATTTATACGTCCTGAAATAGAGGCTTGTTAGTAATATAAAAATAATTTATCTAATTTTGATAGTTGAAATATTACATAACAAGTGATGATTGGTTAGTTAAATAGGAGTGTTATGACCGATACAACGAGACCAAAACGATACCGCATGGTATCTAAATACTATAAAGAAACCTATGGGGAAAAGGTTTATAAGCTGCCTGTTGCCTTACCGCTAACGTGTCCAAATCGAGACGGTTCAGCCGGCGTAGGAGGCTGTACCTTCTGCGGTGAAATCGGTGCGGGCTATGAAAATCGTCCTGCTTGGATGACAGTACGCATGCAATTAGAAGAAAACATTGCTCACATAGGTCCTAAATATAAGGCGAAAAAATTTATACCTTATTATCAAAACTTTAGTAATACCTATTTGGGTCTTGATGATTTTAATAGCTATATGGAACAAGGCTGTATCGATGAAGCTGTAGGCATTGCTATTGCGACGCGACCAGATTGTATTGCCGATGAATATTTAGACATATTAGCTGATATTAGAGATCGTTTTCAAAAGGATATTTATATTGAATTAGGATTGCAAACGGTCAATTATGATACCCTTGAGAAGATTAATCGTGGCCATGATTTAGCTCAGTTTATTGATGCTGTATTACGCATTAAGAGATACGGATTTAATGTCACAACCCATATGATTGTCAATTTACCTTGGGATACAATGCAGGATACCATCGAAGGGGCCCGTATTTTGTCAGCCCTTGGCGTAGATCAAGTAAAATTGCATGCTTTATATATCGTCAAAAATACGTTGATGGCCAAGTGGTATCAAGAGGGGCAATTTACCTTAATTAGTGCCGAAGAATATGCTGATCGGGTTGTGAATTTTGTACGTCATTTACATCCAGATATTGTCTTACAACGTCTTGTCGGGAGAGCACCTGAAGATAATACGTTATTTACGAACTGGTCCATGGGGTGGTGGCGCGTTCAAGATTTAATTGATGATAAATTAGACGAACTAGATGCTCATCAAGGTGATTTATGTGATTATTTAAACGGCAAAGCCGTTCGTAAGTTTATAGATTAGGAGGTTATATGAGCGAACAAGTTTTTACATTTCCTACATATGACCTAGCACAATCCATACTAGGTCAACATAATCGATATCTGCATATGATGCTTGAAGTCATCTCTGCAGATGTAGTGGCACGCGGTGATACTGTTGTTATCAAGGGCGATGAAAAACAAGTAGAGGCCCTGTATCGCACGCTAGAAGAACTAGTATTCCTATACCGTGAAGGCAGTACTATTACTGAGTCGCAAGTTCGTATTGCAGCCAAACTCGTAGCTAATGGCAAAGCTGATGCTGTACATACTATGTTTGAAGATACCTTATCCGTTAACATGCGCGGTAAAAATATTACGCCTAAAACGGAAGGTCAGAAATACTATGTAGATAGCATTCGTAAAAATACCATTACCTTTGGTATAGGCCCTGCTGGTACAGGTAAAACATTCTTAGCCGTAGCGTTAGCTGCATTCTATTTAAAAAACCGCAATGTAGATAAAATCATTTTGACTCGTCCTGCTGTAGAGGCTGGTGAACGATTAGGCTTCCTACCTGGTGAATTACAAGATAAGGTAGATCCTTATTTGCGACCTCTTTATGATGCATTACATGAAATGTTTGGCATCGAGCAAGTACAACGCTTTATGGAACGTGGTACTATCGAGGTAGCACCACTAGCGTATATGCGTGGTCGTACCTTAGAAAACGCCTTCGTTATTCTAGACGAAGCTCAAAATACGACGGCTGAACAGATGAAGATGTTCTTAACCCGTCTAGGTAACAACTCTAAAATGGTAGTCAACGGTGATAAGACACAAATTGACTTGCCACCACGTGTTGTGTCTGGTCTTGGCGAGGCTGAAAAGGTATTGCGTCATGTACCTGGTATTCATATGGTTTACTTTAGCGATCAAGACGTTGTGCGTCACGATTTAGTAGGTCGCATTGTAAAAGCTTACGATCAGTATCATGAACGTAAATTAGCTGGTGAGACTGCGGAAACTAACGCAGCATCTAAAGAGCATGTAGCGAAAGGATAAGCATGTATATACATATTAGCTATGATGAAGGAATTCAAGAGGATTCCAATATTGAGGCCGTTATCCGTAAAGTTTGTGATGAAGTAAGTCGCGTATATGGCCTTGAAGAAGATGAAATGAGTATTTTACTCTGCGATAATGCTAAAATTCACGAGCTTAATAAGGAATATCGCGGTATCGATAGACCTACTGATGTATTGTCATTTGCCCTTAATGAAGGGGATGATTATGAAGGCAGTGAAGAGGAACATCACTTACTTGGTGATATGATTATTTCTTTAGAGCGCACTCGTGAACAGGCTATTGAATATGGACATAGCTTTGAACGAGAATTAGCGTATTTAACGACTCACAGTTGCTTACATATCTTAGGCTATGACCATATGAACGAAGAAGATAAAAAAGAGATGCGCACTGAAGAAGAATTTATCTTAGGTAATCTCGGTTATGTGCGGGAGGATGCACCATATAATGAATAAGAACGAATATTTTAAATCTGGCTTTGTTGCCGTTGTAGGACGCCCTAATGTTGGTAAATCTACATTAATTAATGCCCTTATTGGCGACAAAATCGCTATCGTATCCGATAAGGCTCAAACAACGCGTAACCGTATTATCTGTGTATATACAGATGAGGCAAAACAAATCGTTTTCATGGATACACCAGGTGTACATAAGCCAAAACATAAATTAGGTGAATTCATGGTAGATGCTGCCATTGAGTCCTTGAAAGAAACGGAAGCTGTT
The DNA here is from genome assembly GCF_041333735.1 of Veillonella sp. Classification (NCBI taxonomy): domain Bacteria; kingdom Bacillati; phylum Bacillota; class Negativicutes; order Veillonellales; family Veillonellaceae; genus Veillonella; species Veillonella sp. Next base: position 1,848,756 of record NZ_JBGKFB010000001.1, on the reverse strand, counting down.
TTATTTGTAGTAGCAGGCAATGAAAAACGCGGCCCTGGTGATAACTTTATTATAGAGCAATTAAAACGTGTAAAAGTGCCTGTTTTCTTAGTCGTTAACAAGATTGATACTCTAAAAAAAGAGGAGCTTTTAGAAGCCATCGTGTCTTATCAAGATGCATATCCATTTGCAGGGGTTATTCCTATTTCTGCAAAGGATAAAGAGAACCTAAATGAAGTTCTAAATGTATTAGAAGAAACATTACCGGAAGGTCCACAATACTTCCCAGAGGATATGATTACGGACCAACCAGAACGTCTTATCATATCTGATATTGTTCGTGAAAAAATCCTATTGGCTACACGTGATGAAATCCCTCATGCTATCGCTGTAGATGTAGATGAAATGAAAACGCGTGATGATGGTACAACCTATATCCGTGCTACTATTTACTGTGAACGAGACTCTCAAAAGGGCATTATCATCGGTAAGAAAGGTGCCTTGTTGAAACAACTCGGTGCTGAAGCGCGTGCAGATATTCAAAAACTATTGGCTACAAAGGTGTACTTAGACCTTTGGGTTAAGGTTAAAAAGGATTGGCGTAATAAATCCGGTATGTTATCTGAACTTGGTTATAGAAAATAATTTTTGCTATAATAAAAACTAACTTGTTTTCCCTATTGTATGAAAGGAATTAAGATGGATAGTGTAGATGGCCTGTTACCCATAGGGTTTGGTCTTGTATGTATATTTTTAATTAACTTTTTTGTGGTCGCAAAGTTCTCCTTTGCTCGTCTTCGTAAAGAGCATGTTGAGGATATGGATATCCTTTTAGAGAAGGATCGAGAGTTTTTATTAAAACTCTATCAAAACCCTGAGTATTTTTTAAATACGACGCAGTTTTTGATTTTATTCTTTATTTTGGCTCTTGCTGGTACAGGCACCTATGTATTTGATAACATCGTAGATCAACTTGTAGCAGTATTTAATGTGCATAGTACATGGATGCACTTCGTACTAGATATACTTTTATTGTTATTAATTAGCTTAATCGTTTTAATCTTTGGTGAAATCGTACCTAAAGCATTGGGCTTATCGTTCCCAACGAAGTATGTAAATACTTATAGCCGTATCGTAGTAGCGGCTGGTCGTTTGGTATATCCGTTCATTTGGATTGCTAGCAAAATTTCCACCGTTATTTTGGACTTTTACAAAACAAAATATTTAACAGAGCTAGATCTTGTGTACTCTGAAGAAGAGATTCGTATGATGATCTCTCGAAGCCATGAAGAAGGTCAACTAGACCAAGTGGAATCAGAGTTGATTGACAATGTTTTTAACTTTGTAGACCGTAGAGCTAAAGAGGTTATGGTACCGCGTCAAGATGTGGATTGTATTTTCGTTGAAGACGGTTACGATGAAGCGATGAAATTTATTCGCTCTAAAGCACATACCCGTTACCCTCTATGTGTGGAGGATAAGGATCATATCATTGGTCTAGTTCATATTAAGGACCTCATGGAACGTCCTAACCAAGCGCGTAAGGATTTGCGTAATGTAAAACGAGATATCTTAACTGTGCCAGAGGTAATGAAGTTATCTACACTGCTACAATATATGAGAACTCGTCGTATCTATCAAGCTATCGTTGTAGATGAATACGGTGGTATGGTTGGTCTTGTAGGTCTTGAAGATATTATCGAAGAGCTCGTTGGGGATATTCAAGACGAACATGAACCACACTTACCAGCTAAAATTGCTTATGCAGATGGATCCTTCGAATTTGATGGCAAGGTCCTTGTAGACGAAGTAGAAGAAATGATGGACGTTGAAATCGACGATTCCGATTCTGATACAATCGGGGGCTATGTATTTGGTCTCTTAGAACGGACGCCAATCGTTGGTGATACGGTCGATGCATTGGGATATACCTTTGAAGTAACACAAATGCAAGGGTATCGCGTATCCCGTATTAAAGTAACACCTTTACCTGAAGAGGAAACAATGGAAGAAGAACATGAAGAAGCTTAATGGTGGTTTTAATACACCTGCCATCGTCATTAGTCGAAAAAAACATAAGCTATACTCTGTATTTACTTTTATCACACCTAGCTTAGGGATTATACGTGCATCTATACCGCATAAGCGTATGATGACCATGCGTAACAGTTCCTATTTACGTCCCTTTAGTGCCATGTATATAACGGTCGTACCTGATGGTGAATATGTAAATGTTACACAAATTGATGGTTCCTATGTGGTAGAATCTTTAGATGTGAATTTAGATAATATTGCTTATGCTGCAGTGGCTAGTGAGCTTATTCAAGAACTTTTTGCTATGTATGATGTAGATCGCAAGGTATTTGATACCGTTGTAAACTATTCCAAGCAAATACGACGCCGCAATGTACAGCTAGGAACGATAATGCTAGGATGGCAATTACTATCCCTTGCAGGGGTTGTGCCTAGTGCTAATGCTTTTTCACATCAAGATGGTATTGAGCCATTCTGGATACAGTTGAAAGAAACGACAAATCTTAGCATTTCTCGTTCTGTGAAAGCTGGATTACCACAAATTCTTGGTTATCAGTGGGGCGAAGACACGCCTATAGAACTTCCAAAAACAATTTGGAAAGAACTTGAAAAGCTACTATTTGCATACTGCGAACAAGAAATCGGTAAACCATTACAAAGCGTTAAGTTTTTAAATTCCATAATTTAAAGATAGTAAAAGGCAGTTTGAGAAATCAAACTGCCTTTTGTTGATTCCAGCATGTATGTCTGAATGGGCCATTTATTATGATGAACAAGATCAAAGGTTTCATAAAGTGAAACCGTCAATGATAGAAAATATTGTTATTGAGGTAATTGACGCTGAAAAAGGTATTTATATGATTGAAAAAAGATAATGCAAATAGACAAATGTACATCTGTAATTGACACTTTTGATAACAATTATTTATAATATAACAATGTTATATTATATGTTTTTATAGGAGGTCATTATGCAGCTTTTGGGAAATCTCAAAATACATTTTCTAGCGCTCGTATTAACCGTAGTCGCTGAATTTATAGGCATAAAAAAACTAGGTCCTGTTGTATTATTGCCATTATTGTACACATTGATTCTAGGTTTATTAATTTCTATTCCTAAATTTAAAATCCTAACCATTAAACAGATGGAAAAATCTGCAGATTATATCGGTATTGCCGTTATGATCTTGATGGTAAAAGTAGGCTTAGGCATTGGTCCAAATCTTGGTATTCTTACAAGTGCTGGCTGGGCATTGTTATTACAAGAGCTGGGCCACTTCTTTGGTACTATTGTATTCGGTTTACCTGTAGCTTTATTAGTAGGTATGCGTCGCGAAGCAGTAGGTGCTTGTTACTCTGTAGACCGTGAGCCGAACGTAGCGATTATTATCGACAAATTTGGCTTTAGCTCTCCAGAGGGCCGTGGTGTTATGGGCATGTACATTTGTGGCGTTCTTATTGGCGCTATGTGGTCCTCCGTTTTGGCGGGTATGTTGGCACAATCTGGTTGGTTCCATCCATTGGCATTAGCTATGGGCGCTGGCGTAGGTAGTGCTAGTATGATGGCTGCCGCTACAGCTCCAATCATTGCAGTATATCCTGATTATGAACAACAAATTATGGCTCTTGCTGGGGCAGCAAACTTGTTAACTACTGTTCTAGGCGTATACTTTGGTCTATTTGTTTCTTTACCAGTTATGGAAAAAACATACAATTTCTTTACAGGTCGTACACGTGAACAAGATTTAGCAGAGGAGGCAGCAAATCATGAGTAAAAGCGAAAAATTAACACAATTTGTCATCGTTATCTGTATTGCTGCTATCATCACTGCAGTAGGTAATGTAATGGATGGCAAACATCTATTTAGCGATAGTTTAGTTGGCGTAGCTATTTTGGCAGTCCTAGCTACAATTGGTGCTTTGATCTCTAATTTGCCATATGCTAATAAATTGCCTATGGTATTCTGGGTATCTTTAGTTGGTGTTATTGCATCCTTACCAGGTATGCCTGGCCAAGAATGGATTATTGCTAAAACTAGCCAAGTTACATTCCTTGCAACAACAACACCTGTACTTGCTTATGCAGGTTTATCCTTAGGTAAAGACCTTGGTGCATTCCGTCGATTATCTTGGCGTATTATTCCTGTTGCACTAGCTGTAACAGCTGGTACTTTCATCTGTGCAACAGCATTAGCACAATTAGTACTTCATTTAGAAGGTTTAATTTAATACTAAATCATAATGTTAGATGTCAAAACTATGTTAAGATATAATTATAGATTTATATTTTATAAGATATCTATACATTATGATTCCATGATCGACCGTATTTTATACGGTCGATTTTATAAAGGAGATATTATGAGCCGTATGACAAAGGAAGAAGTTAAAGAACGTGTTTGTAAAGCTATTGTTGATGCACAACCACGTTTACGAGAATTAGTAGAATCTATTATGGCTGAACCTGAATTAGGTTTTAAAGAGGTAAAAACATCTAAAAAGGTTCAAGCTATGTTTGATGAACTTGGCATTTCTTATACTACAGGTCATGCACTGACAGGTGTAAAAGGTAGAATGAAAGGCCGAGATAGTAAATATACGGTTGCCATGGTTGGGGAATTAGATGCCATTCTCTGTCCTCGTCATCCTCGTGCTGATGATTTAACAGGTGCTGCCCATTGCTGTGGTCATAATGTACAAATTACCAATATGTTTGCTGTAGCTATAGGCTTACAAGCGGTGATGGACGAATTAGCAGGCGATGTTGTATTATTTGCTGTTCCTGCAGAGGAAATGATTGAAATTGATTACCGCAATAAATTGCGTGAACAAGGTAAGCTTAAGTATATGGGTGGCAAGCAACAGCTCATCTATGAAGGTGCTTTTGACGATATCGATATGGCTATGCAAATGCATGTGGAAACAGCCAAAACTCCAGCTGGTGAAATGGGGCTAGGCAGTACATCTAATGGTTTTGTATCTAAACTGATTGAATATCACGGTAAGGTGGCTCATGCGGCTCAAGCACCTCATGAAGGTATCAATGCTCTTAATGCTGCTTTGATGGGGGTTATGGGGGTTAACTCCATTCGTGAAACTTTCAAAGAAAGCGATTATTTCAGATTCCATCCCATCATTAATCAAGGCGGTACATTGGTAAACTGTGTGCCTGATTATGTTCAAGTTGAAAGTTACGTACGTGCTTCTAATATTGAAGCTATTGTAGATGGGAACCATCGTGTTAACAGAGCCTTAAAAGCCGGTGGTGATGCAGTAGGGGCTACATGTATTATTAATGACCTACCAGGCTATTTACCGATGCGTAATGATGAACGTATGAATGCTTTATTACGTGAAAATTCCAATCCTATCTTTGGTGAGGCCAATGTATACCAAGGCCCACATATTACAGCTAGTACAGACATGGGGGACATATCTCACTTGATGCCGGTTATCCATCCATGGGTTGGCTGTATCAGTGGTGTACTACACAGTGCAGAATATGAAATCTCTGTACCTGATGTAGCGTACATTAAAACAGCACAAGCCTTGGCTATGACCATCGTAGATTTACTATACGATGACGCAGCAGGCGCTAAAGATGTATTAGACAACTTTACACCAGCATTAAACAAAGAAACCTATATTGAACTCTTAGATCGTATTGCTAAGGGGGAATAAAATAAACCACCTATCGAAGATGAATTGATTATCTTCGGTAGGTGGTTTACAATTTATTTATATAACTATCATGATTTATTTAATTCTATGTTCTCATATATTATATTGGTATATTTAGTATATTTTAGAGGCGATTATGAAAGAGAATATTGCTTTACTACTAGCCATCTTGTATCTAATTTATAGATATAAGACTTATAAGAAAGTTAATAAAACAATAGAAGATAGAATAGAAAAGGTTCATAAGCCATTCTTTAAACGAGTACAGGATGCTTTGCAGTGCTCTGAAGAAGCGGCCGAGAAGGTCGGATTAACATTAGACAAATATTTTGTACCCTTAGAAAGTAAATTCTATAAAATTGATGATAGTACTTACTCATTTGTTGATGCAGGCGGCCTTAAAGGAACATTTTCAATAGATCAAAACTATAATTTATTGACTTTAGTTTATAACGATGTTGATTTACTAACTTTGGAGCAAATATAAAAATCAATAATTAGTGAAAATGTTTTTATGTATGTTAAATTAATACATTCCTATATAACACTATATGGAGTAAAGATAGTATTTTTAAATTTGTTCTGTTTACTTGTTAGGTAAAATTAAAATGACTACTATAAAAAAATTATTTTTCTATGCATTTGCATTATTTTCATTGACTTCAATTATATATGGAATGGCGTATGATTATATGAATGGTGCTGAAATCCACTATGATTTTTTTGGTGCTGGATTTGTTAGTTGGTTAATATTCTTTGGCATATTGAAGGCAATTTTAGGCATATAAATAGTGTAAGTTCAGAAAAAACTTTACAATATAAAGTAATTAATATACCTTTCGTATTTACATTAGAAGAATTAAGGAGTTTTTATGCCCATTAAAAAGCTCATAAAGATAACTTGTACAGTAGTTTTATCGTTACTAGTAATTATTCTACTTTTTATTGGAATTAGAATATACGAATATCAAATATTTATAAACTCTCTTGTAGATTATGGCAAACAAACAGGGCTCAATAAAAATATGACTGGTTTTGCTACAGATTTTCCCTATATATATTCTAATGGTGATTTTGGTATAGTTGTTGTTAACGTATTACCCTATGGTACAGTACGTATCATTCCAAATCATAAAGGTTTTAGTAAAATATTTGTATCTCCAGAAGATAGTAATTTAGAGTCTTTGCAAAGAGCATATGGTGATGAACTTATAATCTTAGAGAGTATTGATCAATTTTCAGAAGATGAAAGAAAGATTATATCTGAGATAACTAAGAAGGACTCCAAACCAAGATATGATCGTGATACTTGGGTTACTAGATCCTACTGACTTATGGAACGTAAATTTTATAAATAAGTGAATTTGGATAATAGTATATGAAGATTAGAATAGTTAAGTTATTAAATTTAATAAGGTTTAGAATAATTGGAACAATTTTTTTAGCAATTACTATAACAGGTAATGCTATTGAGGCGACTGCACCGAATGTAGACTATAGGTTTATTATCCCTATATTAGTTATGGGTGGCGTGTTATTAACACCATTAATTCGTGGACGTCGTATTGTTAAGCGTATATATAGAAGAGGGATAAATCAGTATAATTCGAGATTAATTGTATGTATATTATTTATTTTAGGGTTTCACAATAAATTAGTTGGTATACCTATAGCGAAAAAGAGTATTTATGGTTGGTTATTTTTGGGATTTTGGGTTGTAGGTTCTATTATTACTTTTGTATGGATGTATTCAAATAATGTTCCTATATGGATATTATGCATTTCTATGATTATAGCTATTTATAAAATACTAAAGTCATTATATAGTTAGGATTTTGTCAATTTATTTGAATAGAACATTCTATATTTTAATATGATTTAACATGACTGTTATTTTATAAAAGAGTTATTTAAAGCTAGTTAGGAGATAAGTCTGCTAAATGATAAATAAGTTTGATTATACTTTTGGAGTAGTATTATTTATTTTGGTTTGGGATCTTCGTGCGTATTATAAAAATGTATTACAACGGAATTTAACTCGTAAGCAGCAAGAATGGGTAAATAATATGCGATACCTACATTTATATAAATTTACAAATTTAGTAAGTATAGTGGCTGGAATTGTTTTTTTAATATTCTATATGTTCTTTAATTTTGGATATGCTTATTTTTATCTATTAGGTGCAGTCCTAGTAATTCATTTTTTAAAGATTTCATTAGAAATATCCAGAAAAAGGAATCTAGTACATATAAAGATGGACGTAATGAAAATTATATATACATAGTTGGAATCATTTTTATCTTATGGATAATATTTCATTAATTTAATAATGCTATTAAATTAAACTTTTATTCTATGGTTGTAATATCTCCTTAGAAAGCAGACGAATGGAAAAACAAATAGCAGCTATATTTTCTCTCTTAAGTTTTAACTATCTTATAATTAAATATTGGGGTACATGGAAAGTAACTCTTTTAGCATTAATTGGAAACTATTTCTTTATATGTATTTTAATAAAATCATATTTTGGTTTACCTGAATTTATTGAGGACTTCAATGTAATTTTTGTATTCATAATATGTGTTTTCGGTGCTTATAATTTATGGCGAAAAAGTAAAGCAGGAACACTAACTGAGTATGAAAAAAGAGGATGGTTTTTGATGCGTATTTTCTCATCATTATTTATCTTAGCTGTATTAGTATTCGCTTTAATATTTATATTTATGGAGTATATTTATGGGATATATATCTAGAACTTGATTTATTGCTTTTAATAACTTTTGGTCAAACAATTATATCTTCTGAAAGATTGACATTCGTCCCCCTATATTGCTACAATGTTGTGTATAATATATGCGATGAAGCAGAGTAGTAAACCTCTCTAGCGAGTGAGGATGGTGTAAGCTCACATTTGGTTGAAGGCGCTGTAGAGCATTGGCAGGAACGCAGGTATCTGTTAGTAAAGGCCAACATAGAAAAAAGAGGGCGCAAGCCAAATAGGGTGGAACCGCGGGTATACTCGTCCCTGTAACGTTTTTCGTTACAGGGACTTTTTTGTTTGTAACGAAATGGTTGATTTTATGTCGGTTGTGTAAAGTGGAGGCAGCAATGACATTTCAAGAGATTATTTTAAATCTACAAAAATTCTGGAGCGATCAAGGTTGTATCGTTCAAAATCCATATGACATCGAAAAGGGTGCAGGTACAATGAACCCTGCTACATTCTTGCATGCTATTGGTCCTGAACCATGGGCTGTATGTTATGTAGAGCCTTCTCGTCGCCCAGCAGACGGTCGTTATGGTGATAACCCTAACCGTTTGTTCCAACATCATCAATTCCAAGTTATCGTGAAACCATCTCCAGATAATATCCAAGAATTATATTTACAATCCTTAGCAACTCTTGGTATTCATGCTGAAGATCACGATATCCGTTTCGTAGAGGATAACTGGGAATCTCCAACATTGGGTGCTTGGGGCCTTGGCTGGGAAGTATGGCTCGATGGTATGGAAGTAACTCAATTCACATATTTCCAACAAGTTGGTTCCATCGACTGTAAACCAGTTTCCGTAGAAATTACATACGGTTTAGAACGTTTGGCTATGTACATTCAAGGTGTAGAAAATGTTTATGACCTTAAATGGAATGAGAACGTTACATACGGTGACGTTTGGCATGCTAACGAAGTTGAACAATCCGTATATAACTTTGAATTAGCAGATACAGATATGCTTTTCAAATTGTTTGATATGTACGAAGCAGAAGCAAAACGCGTTTGTACAGCTGGCTATGTATTACCAGCTTACGATTATGTATTGAAATGTTCCCACACATTCAACTTGCTCGATTCTCGTGGTGCTATTTCCATCAGCGAACGTACTGCTTTCATTGGCCGCGTACGTGCATTAGCTCGTATTTGTGCACAACAATACCTCGCTAAACGCGAAGAATTAGGTTTCCCACTTTTGAAAGGAGATAAATAAGATGGCAAAGGATTTATTATTTGAAATCGGTGCAGAAGAAATTCCTGCCGGCTTTATGCCAAATATCTTAGGTCAATTGAAACAATTGGCTGAAACAAAATTAAATGATGCCCATCTTCCTTTTGAAAGCATCGCAACATACGGCACACCACGTCGTTTGGCTCTTATCGTGAAAGGTCTTGCTGACACATCTGCTGAAATCAGCGAACGTCATAAAGGTCCTTCTGCATCTATCGCATATGATGCTGACGGTAAGGCTACAAAAGCTGCTATCGGTTTCGCTCGTGGTAAAGGTCTTGATGTAGCTGATCTCGTTGTAGAAGACGGCTATATCTATGCTGAAACTAAAACAGCAGGCGTACCTGCAAAAGATATTGTAACTGACATGTTGCCACAATTGATTACAGGTCTTAACTTCCCTAAATCCATGCATTGGGGCAATTTAGATGCTAAGTTTGTGCGTCCTGTACGTTGGCTTGTAGCATTACTTGATGAAGAGGTAATCCCTGTAGAATTTGCTACTGTAAAATCTGGTAATGTAACACGCGGTCATCGCTTCTTAGGTGCTGATGAAATCACTATCAAAAATGCAGCATCCTATGTAGACACATTAAAAGAAAACTTTGTTATGGTTGATCAAAATGCACGTCGTGAATTGATCTCCAAACAATTACATGATATTGCAGCTTCTAAAAATGCATCCATCGTTTGGGATGATGATTTATTAGAAGAAATTAACTATCTTGTTGAATGGCCTACAGCATTATGTGGTGGCTTTGAAGAGTCCTACTTGGCACTTCCAGATGCAGCTATCATTACACCTATGAAAGATCATCAACGCTACTTCCCATTAGTTGACCAAGAGGGCAAATTGTTACCAATGTTCTTAACAGTTCGTAACGGCTCCGATCATTCCATCGAAGTAGTTCAAGCTGGTAACGAACGTGTATTGCGCGCCCGTCTTGATGATGCTAAATTCTTCTTCAACGAAGATCGCAAGAAACCTCTTATCGACCGTCAAGATGGTTTGACTAAAATCGTATTCCAAGAAGGTCTTGGTAACTTAGCAGATAAAACTGAACGTTTGCTTAAATTGGGCCGTGTATTCGGTGAAGAATGTGGCTTGCACGAAGATGCAGCTGTTGTATTAGAACGTGCTACAGAGCTTGCTAAAACTGACCTTACAACAGGTATGGTTACAGAGTTCACTGAATTACAAGGTGTAATGGGTAAAGAATACGCTTTACTTGATGGTGAGTCCGAAGAGGTAGCAGAAGCTATTTTTGAACAATATTTGCCACGTTTCGCAGGCGATGTATTGCCTCAAACTGAAGCAGGTAAAGTATTGTCCATCATCGATAAAGTAGATAATATCGTTGCTACTTTCAGCCGTGGTTTAATCCCTACAGGCTCTCAAGATCCATATGCATTGCGTCGTCAAACAATTGGTATCTTGAACATCTTACTTGGTAGTGAGTGGAATATCAGCTTGCGTCCAATCTTCAAAGCATCTATGGAATTGCTTAATGTACCAACTGAAAAACAAGACGAATTGCTTAGCCAAGTAGAAGAGTTCTTCACACTTCGTTTGAAAAATATCTTCCTTGATCGCGAAGTTCCTCATCATGTAATCGACTTGTTGTTGTCCAACAACGAATTGTCCGTTGCTGATGCTGAAGGCCTTGTAAATGCATTGTTAGCAAACCGCATCGATGAAAATGTTGAGCTTGTTCAAGCGTATACTCGTATGTACAATCTTGTAAAAGATGTGGAATATACAGGGGTTAATACCGACTTGTTGAAAGAAGATGCTGAAAAAGCATTGTTCGAAGCTGCTTCTAAAGCATCCGAAGCAAGTCTTGCTGCATGGGAAGCTAATGATTACGCTGCAGTTGTAGCTGTTCCAGCTACTTTGGTTCCAGCAATCAACAAATTCTTTGAAGATGTAATGGTTATGGATAAAGACGAAGCTATTAAAGCTAACCGTTTACAACTCGTTCGCTTAGCTTACAGTGTAATGGCTATTATCGGCGATATTAGTGCATTAAAATAATATATTTTGTATTAGATACATTAAACTTTTACAGAAATATATGAAAGAAGAGGTACCATTTGGTACCTCTTTTTGCTTTTACGAAGAATATACATATTTTATGCAGGATTTTTTGATATCATGGCGAATATCTTATAATATACAAAGTTGTATGAGGAGATAACAGTCATGAATCATGATGAATTATATAAAGCCTTATGTAAGGTGCCAAACGGTAAAGAAAAGTCTCGTGATAAAATAATTATAGAATTATATATGCGATCTCAAGGAGCATCTCAAAAACAATTAGTAGATGCTCTTAATATGCGTCCTGCCACAGTATCAGAGCAGACGGATATACTCATTGAATTAGGGTATGTAACAAAGCATATTGATTACATGGATAAACGAATTTCTGTAGTAGGACTTACGGAAGAGGGGAAGCGACTAGGTAAATCATTACTACATTCGTATGACCAATTTCTTAATGTACTATTTTCTGATTTTTCTGATGATGAAAAAGATGATTTATATCGCTTGTTAGGTAAGTTAAAGCGCCCAATCTTAAGCAAATAATTAGTTTCTCAAAATTATATAGAAAATACTTGCGAACAGTACGTGATTTATGATACTATATTGCTGTTAATTTGAGACAGTCCGCTGCCTATAAGGTGTAGGTATTGAATGTCTGCAAACAGGAGGAAACAATGAACATTATTAACGTACTTGAACAAGAACAACTTCGTACAGACATCCCTACTTTCCGCGCTGGTGACACAGTTCGCGTACACGTAAAAGTAGTGGAAGGTTCTCGTGAACGTATCCAAGTATTCGAAGGTTTGGTAATTAAACGTCAAAACGGTGGCGTACGTGAAACTTTCACAGTTCGTCGTATTGCATCCGGTGTAGGTGTAGAACGTACATTCCCACTTCACAGCCCACGCTTAGCTAAAATCGAAGTTATGCGCCGTGGTGTTGTTCGTCGTGCTAAATTGTACTACTTACGTAACCTTACTGGTAAAGCTGCTCGTATTCGCGAAAAACGCTAATGTTCATAAAAGGCTGCCGTTGGCAGCCTTTTATTTTTGCTAAAATTTAGATGTAGAAAGGAAATACTATGGCAGATTCACCTATCGTACATTGGTTCCCTGGGCATATGGCGAAAGCCACACGTATGATTACGGAGTATATCAAAAAGGTAGACGTAGTTATCGAGTTACTCGATGCGCGTATTCCTCGTTCTAGTGCCAATCCTGTAATCACTGAACTCGTTGGTCAGAAACCTCATATCGTATTGTTAAATAAAGTAGATTTAGCAGATCCTAAAGCCACAAAGGAATGGACTGAATTCTTTACTAAACAAGGCATCACGGTATTGGCTATCGATTCTAAGTCTGGCAAGGGTAATAAGAAATTAATATCTACTGTAGAGCGTTTGAGCAAGCCTATTATTGACCGTTGGGTCGCAAAAGGCATTCGCAGTCGTTCTGTACGTACCATCATCTTAGGTATTCCTAATGTGGGTAAATCTACGTTGATTAACTCCTTAGCTGGTTCTGCAGCAACGCGTACAGCTAACAAAGCAGGTCATACACGTGGTCAACAATGGGTTAAAATTGGTAAAAACCTTGAATTGCTTGATACACCAGGTGTATTATGGCCTAAATTAGAAGATCAACGCGCTGCAGCTCGCCTTGCTATGACTGGTGCTGTTTCTGATGATGTGTATGATTTAGAACATGTTATTAAACAATTAATTAATCACTTGTTGACGAATACACCTAATATTTTGGTGGAGCGATATAAATTAAAAGAAGAAGAGATGACGGATGTAGATACGATTCTTGAAAGTATCGGCCGTCGTCGTGGTTGCCTCGTAAGTGGTGGCATAGTAGATTTTGATAAAGCACGCCGCATCATCTTGCAAGATTATCGTAATACTAAACTTGGTACAATTACACTCGACAAAGTAGATGAAGAACCATATTATCCTGAAGATGGTGAGGAAACACAAAATGGATAAGGATGTTTTTTCTAAATTAAAGGTTGCAGAAATAAAGGCTCTCTTTGAAACTGAACAAGCCTTAGAAATTTTGCCATTGGCTCAAGAGGACGATCGTAGCTCGGTACAAAAATTAGCTGTTTCTTATATTAAACGTCAAGAAAAAGAGTTAAAAGAACAGCAACGTCTCATGGGCATGTATGACTATGAAGGCATGTTCTATGATCAAGGTATCTATCATGTGGCCGGTGTCGATGAGGTAGGCCGAGGTCCTATTGCGGGGCCTGTAACGGTAGCTGCTGTTATCTTGCCGCCTATGACCTTAATTCCAGGCCTTAATGACTCTAAAAAGCTAACAGAAGAAAAGCGTGAGGCCCTCTACGATATCATCATGGACGAAGCCGTAGCAGTTAGCTGCATTTCGTACGGCCCAGAAAAGATTGATGAGCTCAATATCTATGAAGCAACGAGACAAGCGATGTATGAAGCGATTCGCACGCTCAGCGTACCAGCTGAAGCAGTAGTAGCTGATGCTATGAAATTGCCTGATCTGACGATTCCTGTTGAATCTATTATTAAGGGCGATAGTAAAAGCGCTAATATTGCTGCCGCATCAATCATTGCAAAGGTTACGCGAGATCGATATATGAAGAGCCTCGATGAAGAATACCCTGGTTATGGATTCGGCATTCATAAAGGCTATTATACTGAGTTACATAAAGAAGCTGTTGAACAGCAAGGTGTAACACCACTACATCGCAAGAGCTTTGAGCCTATTAAATCTATCGTTCGTTGGGTTAAACCTGAGTGATTATATTAAATTAGATTTATCATACAAATTGTGTATAGTTTATAACCGTAAAGAGGTTCCTATTGGTCACCGATGTGACTATTAGGAACCTCTTTTCTATTTACTTTCAGAGTCTCCATATTTTACGCTACAAGTAAGTATTACCTGTTGAATGTTTAAAGATGATTTGGATAAACATGTGAGTCATTGTAACTGGTACTGTAACATAGGAGGTACATATGAAAACGATTAGTACAGGTAAAGCATTTAATGAATTGGATTCAAAGGAGCTTGGTAAATGGGGCGAGCGGTTGGCCATTAAATATATTGAAAAGATAGGTCTTACCGTAGTAGATACAAATTATAGAACCCGGTTAGGCGAAATAGATATCATTGCTAAAAAAGACTTAATCTATCATTTTATTGAAATTAAAGCCCGCCGTGGAATGCAGCATGGATTGGCTCGAGAGGCAGTGACAAAGAAGAAGCAAAAGCATATAAAACGAGCCGCTATGTTGTTTCTATATGATCTTCATCAGAAAAGACGGAGGTGGAAAGAGTTATCCTTTGATGTAATCGAAGTGTACTTACATGAAGACTTTCAAAGTTCTATTCATTATTTGCCACAGTGCTTTTAGAGAGGTTGCCTATGTATGCAAAACTATATGGAGCCACTTTACATGGCATAGATGGATGTATTATTACGGTGGAAGTTGATATATCTCAAGGCTTACCTGTCTTTGACATTGTAGGACTACCTAATCAATCTGTTAAGGAGGCTCGTGAACGTGTGAGGGCCGCCATCAAAAATAGTGGCTATGAATTCCCTATGAGACGTATTGTAGTGAATCTAGCACCTGCTACGATTCGTAAAAGTAGTGCAGGACTCGATTTAGCTATTGCATTGGGTGTTCTCATTGCATCGGGACAGATAAAGGGGCGCAAAGCTAGTATTTCAGCTTTATTAAAAAACAGTTTATTTATGGGGGAGCTAGCTTTGGATGGCTCACTACTACCAACCTTTGGAACCTTGGCTATGTCCCTTGCAGGCTTGGTTTCTAATTATTCCACTATATTTACAAGTGTTGAAAATGGTCATAATTTAAAAGCCATACCAAAGCTTTCCATTTATGGGGAATCTTCATTACTACATATTATTTCTATTTTAGAGAAACTAGTTAAATCAAAGACCGTTAAAGGAAATAAAGGGACTATCAACAAATCTACAAGTTCGGCAAATCAAATCCATAATCAATCAACGGAATTGTTAGAGTCATATGATCCTGTAGATTATATTGATAAAAATAATTGTGCAGATACAGAATCTAATCAAACATATACAGTTGATTTTAGTGATGTACAGGGGCAAGAGCTTGGTAAAAGGGCTATGCTCATCAGTGCTGCAGGTCATCATCATTGTATTATGATAGGTCCACCAGGTGGTGGTAAAACGATGATGGCTGAGAGATTGCCGACCATATTACCACCTATGACATGGAATGAAATCATTGAAGTGAGTCGTATACAAGATGTAATAGGATTATTAGGAGATACAGGATTGGTTACAACTCGTCCTTTTAGACATCCCCATCATACTGCAACTTTAGCGAGTATGGTAGGCGGCGGTATTCAAGGTCGACCTGGTGAGGTAACCCTTGCTCACGGAGGTGTGCTGTTTATGGATGAGGCACCTGAATTTCAACGTCAAGTTATCGATGCGCTTAGGCAACCTTTAGAATCACGTACAATTACCATCAATCGCTCTCAAGGTAATTACATATATCCTGCCGATTTTATTTGTATCTTAGCGGCTAATCCATGTCCTTGTGGCTATTATCATGATCCGTATAAAGAGTGTGTATGTACGGAAACAATGGTTAAAAATTATCAGCAACGATTATCTGGACCTATTATGGATCGCATCGATTTGCACATACCTGTTGAAAGGCCCACATTAGAGCAATTATTAGATACTTCGTCTTCAACGATGACTAGTGAAAGTATGAGAGAACAAGTTGTTATGGCGACTTCTATGCAACAGAAACGGTATGAAGGCCTAGATTTTAGCTCTAATGGAGCCGTACCGCATAAGGCTATAGGTGAGCTTTGCCATATTACCGATAAGGCCTGGAGTATACTCGGTAATATATTTGACCATTTCCATTTAAGTGGACGTGCTTTTGATCGCATATTAAAGGTCGGTCGCACCATAGCAGACCTTGAGGGAAATCCACAAGTGGAACCACATCATATTTCTGAAGCTATGCTATTTAGAACAGGTAATAGGTAATGATATGACAAGATATGACGATACTATTTATATTGCAGGCCTACAGAGTTTATATAATGTAGGAGCTACGTATGTAAGACGATTCATAGAAGATTTTGGTTCTCCTTATGAAGCATGGAACGCTGTTAAAAATGTGGAGAATTTAAAAGGGTATACATATATTTCTATAGCTGACAAACGTGCTATTGCAGCATCGGCTAGGGATGAAAAACTTGATTATATAATTCAAAAGTTAGACGAATATCAGATGGATGTTACTACCTTTCTAGATAAAGATTTTCCATCTATGTTAAACCAAATCTATAATCCACCAGCTATATTGTTTATGCGAGGTAATCGAGCCTTATTAGATAAAAGGTTAAACCGTATTGCCATTGTAGGGGCTCGACGGTGTTCATTATATGGGCGGAATGTGGCGAGAATGTTAGGTAAAGAATTGGGCAAATACAGTACTATAATTGTGAGTGGCGGTGCTCGTGGCATTGATTCGCATGGTCATGAAGGACTACTAGCAAGTCAGGGGTACGGCATTGTTGTTATGGGATGTGGATTAGATATTGTATATCCTAGAGAAAATTCTAAATTATTTGATAGAGTACTGGCTAATAATGGGTTACTTCTATCTGAATATCCTCCAGGCACACCGCCATCAGCAAAACATTTTCCTGCACGCAACCGTATTATTAGTGGCCTTAGTCGAGGTGTAATCGTAGTAGAGGCTAAGTCTAGTAGTGGATCCTTGATTACGGCGGATATGGCGGTCAGTGAAGGGCGCGATGTATTTGTAGTACCGTGTAACCTATTAGACCACACAGCTGATGGTAATAAGTTTCTTATGCGAAATGGTGCTTTTGTATTGACTGGATACGAGGATATAGTGGAACAGTATCATTTAACATTGCGGAATTTTTTCGCCACAGAAGAGGAACTTTTACTGGCAAAAAAGAAACTTTCAACGTCAAAGAAAGAGGGACATAGTCATGTAAAAGAAGGGGATTTATCGAGTAATACATGTAAGGGTGTTGATAGTCATGGGTCGTCTATGTTAAGCTTTAGTTTGGATAAGAGTTTAATCTTGAGTGAAATACCTCATGATCGATGTATTACTGTTAGTGATATTTTGAAAGTAACTCACATTCCATTGCAACAATTGCAGCCCTTATTGCTAGAGTTAGAGCTAGAAGGGGCTATAGAGCATCAACCGCCGAGAGGCTATATTAATATGACTAGGAGTGATATACTTGTCCATTAAACGATCTATCGTTATTGGCGAGCCAAAAGCAGCTAGTACTAGTAAAGAAACAAAAAAGAAAAGTACTACAAAAGAGAGTACTACGATAAAACGTAAGGTTGCCAAAGAGGCTCTTACTCCTATGGGGATTGTTCGAGACAAGTCTGTGCTACAAACCTCTGTGCCACCTGAGCAACGGGAACCTCGCGTATATAATCCGGATGGCAAAGTATTGGTTATCGTAGAATCTCCTGCTAAATCTAAAACAATTGAAAAATTCTTAGGTCCAAACTATGTGGTAAAAGCAAGTATGGGCCACTTACGAGATTTGCCTAAATCTCAAATGGGTATCGATATAGAGCATGGCTTTACACCGCGTTATAGCAATCTAGTAACTCGTAAAAAGGTTATAGATGAACTCGTTTCCTATGCCGATGAAAGTAGTGCCGTATTGCTCGCAACTGACCCTGACCGCGAAGGGGAAGCCATTTCATGGCATTTAGCGTACATTCTTAACGTAGATCCTACGTCTACATGCCGTATTACATTTAACGAGATTACGAAAAATGCCGTTGCAGAGGCCTTAGAATCTCCACGGACTATCGATATGAACATGGTAGATGCTCAACAAGCACGCCGTGTGTTAGACCGTATCGTAGGTTATAAATTAAGTCCATTATTATGGAAAAAGGTTTGTAAGGGCCTAAGCGCAGGTCGTGTTCAATCTGTCGCTGTTCGTCTCATCTGTGAACGCGAACGAGAAATTCAAGCCTTTGTACCACAAGAATATTGGACTATTGAAGGCAATTTTGAAACGCCTAAAAAAGAGGCTTTCACAGCAGAATTAACTCATATTAAAGGCGAGAAAATCGATATTACTACTGAAAAAGATGCACAAGCCGTTGTCGATGCCATAGGCGGTGCCGATGCAGTAGTAACGAATGTGGAAAAACGTAAGCGCTCTCGTAAGGCCGCACCACCATTTACAACCTCTACGTTGCAACAGGATGGTGTTCGTAAGTTGAACTTTGGTGCGAAGCGTACAATGATGATTGCTCAACATTTGTATGAAGGTTTAGAAATCGGTTCCTATGGTCATGTAGGTTTGATTACTTATATGCGTACAGACTCTACGCGTATTTCTAAAGAAATGCAAGCTATGGCTAAGGACTATATTATTCGTAACTATGGTGAAGATTATTATCCATCTAAACCTAACATGTATGGTGCAAAAGGTTCCGCTCAAGACGCCCATGAAGCGATTCGTCCTACATCATTAGAGTTAACACCAAAAATGGTAGAACCATTCTTGAGTCGTGATGAGCTAAAATTATATACGTTGATTTGGAATCGTTTTATGGCGAGCCAAATGGCACCACAACAAAATGAATCCACTACCATTGAATTGACTGTTCATGACGACTACACATTTAAAGCCTCAGGTTCTCGTGTAATCTTCCCAGGTTTTAGTGCTGTTTATGAAGATGCTAAAAAAGAGGATGTTCCTCAATTGCCAGCGCTTAAAAAGAATGATGCTGCTCATACTGTACAGGTATTGTCTGAACAACATTTCACGCAACCACCTCCACGTTATTCTGAGGCGAGCCTCATCAAAACATTGGAAGAGCTCGGTATTGGTCGTCCAAGTACATATGCTCCAATTCTAGATACAATCGTAAGTCGTAACTATGTAGAGAATACTAATAAGCAATTCGTTCCTACAGAGTTAGGCTTTGTAGTGGTAGATTTCTTGATCGCGTACTTTGAAAAAATCATCAATACAGGTTTTACTCGTGATCTTGAAGAAGAGCTTGATGCTATTGCATCAGGTAAGGATACGTATCTAAAGGTGTTGTCTGATTTCTATGAAGTATTCGCTAAAGAGCTAGAAGATGCGAGCGATGTGGATCGCATCGAAATTGCATCTATGGAAAGTGATGAAACGTGCGAACTCTGTCATAGCCCAATGGTATATAAATTTGGTCGCTATGGTAAGTTCCTTGCATGTTCTAACTTCCCAGAATGTAAAAATACTAAACCTATTACGGTAGGGACAGGTGTAACTTGCCCTAAATGTAAAGAAGGAGAAATCGTAGAACGTAAGTCTCGTCGAGGACGTTTGTTCTATGGTTGTAACCGTTATCCACAATGTGATTTCACATTATGGGATAAACCAACCCATGAATTCTGTGATACTTGTGGTTCTATTATGGTTGAGAAGACATATAAAAATGGGACGACTAAGAAATTCTGTTCCAATGAAGCTTGTCCAACTCGACCTCCAAAGAAAACTAGAAAGAAAAAGAGCGAAGCTAGTGAAGAAACTGTAAAAGAATCTAAAGAAACTAAAGAGTCTAAGAATTCTAAAAAATCTAGCAAAGCTAACGAGGAAACAACAGTTGAATAATAAAAATGTTATTGTTATTGGCGCAGGTCTAGCTGGCTCTGAGGCGGCTTGGCAACTCGCTAACCGTGGCATTCATGTTGACTTATATGAAATGCGCCCCGTTAAAAGTTCCCCTGCACATCAAACAGATCAATTTGCAGAACTCGTATGTAGTAATTCCTTACGAGCTGGCAATATTGAAAATGCAGTAGGTCTTTTGAAAGAAGAGATGCGTCGTTTAGGCTCCATTATTATGGAATGTGCTGATGCTACTGCTGTACCTGCTGGAGGTGCCTTAGCCGTTGATCGTCATCTATTTAGTGAAATGGTGACTGAAAAGGTAAAAGGCCATCCTAATATTACGGTGCACCACGAAGAGGTAACCGAGATTCCTACTGAAGGTACTGTTATTTTTGCTTCTGGTCCCCTTACATCTGAAGTATTAGGGGATAAGATTAAAGAATTAACTGGTGAAACAGGCTTTTACTTCTACGATGCAGCAGCACCTATTGTTACAGCAGAATCTTTGAATTATGATAAAGTATTTGCTGCTTCTCGTTATGATAAGGGCGATGCAGATTATCTTAACTGTCCTATGACAGAGGAAGAATACAAAGCATTCTGGCATGAGCTTACAACGGCTGAAGCAGTGCAATCAAAGGATTTTGAAAAAGAAATCTATTTCGAAGGTTGCATGCCTGTAGAAATTATGGCAAGCCGTGGTGAAGATACATTGCGCTATGGACCATTAAAACCAGTAGGCTTAGTAGATAAGCGTACCAATGAGGAATCTTATGCAGTAGTTCAATTGCGTAAAGAAAATAAGGAAGGTACCATGTTTAACTTGGTAGGCTTCCAAACTCACTTAAAGTGGGGCGAGCAAAAACGTGTATTTGGTATGATTCCAGGCCTTGAAAACGCAGAATTCGTTCGTTATGGTGTTATGCATCGTAATACGTATATCAACTCTCCTGAGTTGTTGAACCATGCATTCCAACTAAAAAAAGAACCGCGTTTATTCTTTGCGGGCCAAATGACAGGCGTAGAAGGTTATTTAGAATCTGCTGCTAGTGGTCTTATGGTTGGTTTACAAGTGGACCGTTATTTAGAAGAACGGTCATTTATAGACTTCCCTAAAACTACAGCTATTGGATCCCTTAGTCACTATATTTCTAACTATGAAGGGTC
The DNA here is from genome assembly GCF_041333735.1 of Veillonella sp. Classification (NCBI taxonomy): domain Bacteria; kingdom Bacillati; phylum Bacillota; class Negativicutes; order Veillonellales; family Veillonellaceae; genus Veillonella; species Veillonella sp. The sequence goes on along the minus strand of NZ_JBGKFB010000001.1, from coordinate 1,827,158 downwards.
TAACTTCCAACCTATGAATGTCAACTTTGGCATTATGGACCCATGGCCTCAAAAAATACGCAAGAAAAAAGAGAAAAATGCACTCATTGCTAATCGTGCATTAGAAGATCTAGATGCATTAAAAGCTAAAGAAAATTTATAAACTTTGGCCATATAAAATAAATTACTCCATACTATATGAGTTTTAGACTTATAAAGAAAAATCCTTCATTCAAAGGGAGACCCATGAATGAAGGATTTTTTTATTCATAATATATGTTTCTTATTATTTGTTATTATTTACGTTTTTTCGTTTTAGGCGCTGTTTCTGTAGTTTCAAGTACAGGTTGATTTTTCTTTTCTAAGTAGCCTAGATAGATAAATAGACAAATGCCTACGATAATAACAATAAGACTAGTCATTTGAGCAGATTTTAAGCCTAGTGTTAAGTCTACATAGTCGCCGCGCAAGAATTCAAGGAAGAATCTAGCTGTAGAGTAGAGAATCGCATATAGTACGAATACTTGCCCTTTAGCATGTTTAAAGGAGCTAAATAATAGGAGGGCCACAAAGATAAGAATGTCGATTTGACCTTCCCAGATTTCGGCAGGCCATAATGGTTGATTGCCGTAAGTGCGATGTGCTAACGTGCTTTCAGGATAGAGAATGCCAAAGTTACCACCCGTAGGATGGCCAAAGGCATCGCCATTTAAGAGGTTTGCCATACGCCCTACAGATTGAGCTAAAATTAAGGCAGGGGCAAATAAATCAGCAAAGGCCCAGAAATCGATATTGTTTTTACGTAAGTACCAGTAGCCTGCAATGGTGCCTAATACAACGCCACCTTGAATGGCCATACCACCTTGCCATACAAAGGGAATTTCTAATAAATGATTGCCATAATAGTGCCAATCAAAGAAGAATACATCCCATAGTCGGGCCCCGATGAGACCAGCTACGGCAACCGTAATGGAAAAGTCGATAATATGTTCATGCCAACCACGACCATCTTTTTTTAATAAAACATAGGCAACAGAGGCACCACAGATGATAGCTAAAGCTAACATGGCACCATAAGCCCTGATAGGGAAGTCACCTATAAAAAATAGATATTGATGCATATAAAACTCCTTATGTAATAACTTGTATTGTATAAGGTAAATTATAAATTACATGTACCCTTCATGCAACAACTGAGAGGAATTCTATATAATATGGTATAATATAGAGATTGAAATTATATCCCCTTTAGGGGACTAGAGTTAGGAGAGTTCATGATTCGTAAATCTACTATTTTAAAATCTTTAACTGCTTTGGTGATGTCTGCATTGTCTAGTACAGCTGTACAAGCAGAAGTATTAGTGCCTATCGATCAATTCTTGGCGAATACTACGCGTCATTACGAAGCTAATCAATATAAAACATCCTATACGGTATATGTACCTCAAACAGTATTGCAAGGGAATACTATCGTTTTAGATCCTGCTGCTGTTGGTGAACCTGTAAAATTGCCCACAACCAGCAAAAATGGCACGACCTATGTCGATATTGAGTCTGATCCAGCTATGCTTGGTGTAAGCTATACCAAGACGAATGGACAATTAACACTAGGTCCTGCACCACAAGCTTCTACGGTAAAAGCTCCGTATACAATGCAAACACCATTGTCTTGGGCTTTTGATCCATGGCCCACACAGGGAACTCCATATCAAGCAAAACTCAATGCTAGCGGCGATAATATCATTTCTCCAAGTTGGTTTAAATTGCATAGCCTTGGCCTCGAAGCAAGTCCTAATGTAAGTATTGATTATGTTAACGATTATAAGAGTAAAGGTTACCACGTATGGCCTTTAATTACGAATCGATTTGACCCTGGCTTTACTAGTGGTATCTTAGCAGATCAATCTGTATGGAAAAAATATGCTCATAACCTCGTGCAATATGCTTATATTTACGGCTTTGATGGGTATAACTTTGACTTTGAAAATATTGATTATGCCGACCGTGATCGTTTAACAGCCTTTGTAGCGTATTTATCTAACCATTTACATCAATACAATATTAAAACATCTATTGATGTAACCGGTTATTCTGATAGCCCAGAATGGTCTTTAGTATATAACCGCAGCGCCTTTGCAAATTCCGTAGATTATGTAGTTCTCATGGCTTATGACGAAACATGGGCTAAGAGTATCACAGCAGGTCCTGTAGCAAGTTATCCATGGGTTCGCAATCATACAGAAAAAATGCTTTCTGAAGTGCCATCCCAAAAACTAGTACTTGGTGTGCCATTCTATATGCGCTTATGGCATGATACAAATGGTTATGCTAAGGGCGAAACACTGGCTATGAAAAATACAGGTAGTTACTTTGTAAACTACAAGGATAAAATGACATGGGATGATAGATTAAAATTATATTATTTATCTATCCCAACTGGGTCTGGTTCCGATCGTATTTGGTTTGAAGATAATACGTCTTTAGGTTTGAAACTAGACCTTGTAAAAGAATTACAGCTCGGTGGTTTTGCAGCATGGCGTAAAGGCTTTGAAGATGAATCTACTATTGCTATGATTCAAGGCAAAGACTTAGGCCGCGGTATTCCTAAATCTCCTACAGCGGTTGTTCCTGAACCAGTAGTAGAAGAAACTAAACCATTAACTAAGCTTGAACAATATAAATTGCGTTTAGAAGAAAAAGAAAAGGCCAAAGCTGCTAAAGCGGAAGCAAAACGTAAGGCAAAAGAAGAAAAAGAATTAGCTAAACGCAAAGCTAAAGAAGAAGCGGAGCAAGCTAAAGCTGAGAAAAAACGTCAAGCTGAGGAAGCCAAGGCAGAGAAAAAGCGTTTAGAAGAAGAAGCTAAGGCTCAAAAGGAACGTGATGCACAAGATGCAAAGAATACAATTGCTTCTTATAAGAGCCATAGATCTGTTCAAAATACAACTACTAAAAACGAATTAACAAAATCTGTACAAGTAGTAAAACGCTAGAGTTTGACTGCTTTCATAGTAAGTAGTAAAATAAAAATATTGATTATAAAACGGCAACTAATGAGGTTGACTATATGAGGAGGCCCCTACATGAATGAAAAATATGTAGCCCAAGATATTGAGAAAAAGTGGCAAAAGTATTGGGATGATAACCATACATTTAAAACAGAATATGATGAATCCAAAGAAAAATACTATGTATTAGAAATGTTCCCGTACCCATCTGGTAACTTACACATGGGTCACGTGCGTAACTATTCCATCGGTGACGTAGTAGCTCGTTTCAAAAAAATGAAGGGCTTTAACGTGTTACATCCAATGGGCTGGGACTCCTTTGGTATGCCTGCAGAAAACGCAGCTATCAAACATGGTATTGCACCTAAAACATGGACACTCGACAACATCGAGAACATGAAATTGCAACAAAAAGCACTTGGCTTGTCCTATGATTGGGAGCGCGAAGTTGCAACATGTAAAGAAGATTACTACAAATGGACGCAATGGTTCTTCGAGCAGTTCTATAAAAAAGGCTTAGCTTATAAAAAAGAAGCAAAAGTAAACTGGTGTGAAACTTGTCATACTGTATTGGCTAACGAACAAGTTATCGATGGCGCTTGCTGGCGTTGTGACAACCCAGTTGAGAAAAAAGACTTGTCTCAATGGTTCTTGCGCATTACAGAATATGCTGATCGCTTGTTAACTGATTTGGACACTCTTGATCATTGGCCACAACGCGTTAAATTGATGCAAAAGAACTGGATTGGCCGTTCTGAAGGTACAGAATTCTCCTTTGAAGTACCATCCATCAATGAACGCGTATCTGTGTATACTACACGTGTTGATACTATTTATGGCGTAAGCTATGTAGTATTGGCTCCTGAACATCCATATGTGGAACGCCTTATTGAAAATGCGCCTAATAAAGCTGAATTGGAAGCTTTCATTACGCGTATGCGCAATATGAGTGATATTGACCGTACATCTACAGAAGCACCTAAAGAAGGTATGTTCACTGGTTCCTATGCAGTAAACCCAATGTCTGGCGAACAAGTTCCTGTGTGGATCGCAAACTATGTATTGGTAGACTATGGTACTGGTGCCGTAATGGGTTCCCCTGCGCATGATGAACGTGACTGGGAATTTGCTCATAAATATGATTTGCCTATTAAACAAGTTGTAGCTTGTGAAGGTGAAGAATACAGCCTTGAAAAATGGCAAGAATGGTACCATGAAGATGGTATCCTCGTTAATTCTGGTGAATATAATGGCCAAACATCTGAAGAGGCTCGTAAAACTATTACAGCTGCTCTTAACGAACGCGGCATTGGTGAAGGTAAGGTAAACTTCCGTCTTCGTGACTGGTTGATTTCTCGTCAACGTTACTGGGGCGTGCCAATTCCTGTAGTATATTGTGAAAAATGTGGTGAACAACTTGTTCCTGAAGAAGAGTTGCCTGTACGCTTGCCAGAGGATGTTAAATTTGAGTCTGGTGCCGTATCTCCATTGGCTACATCTGAAAGCTTCCTAAATACTACATGTCCTAAGTGTGGTGGTCCTGCACGTCGTGAAACAGATACAATGGATACATTTATCGATTCCTCTTGGTATTTCTTGCGCTATACAGACGCTAAAAATGACCAAGCTCCATTCGATAAGAAAATCGCTAACTACTGGATGAACGTTGACCAATATATCGGCGGTATTGAACATGCTATTTTGCACTTGTTGTACTCTCGATTCTTTGTGAAAGTTATTTACGATTTAGGCCTTATCGAAGCTAACGAACCATTCCGTGGCTTGTTGACACAAGGTATGGTTCTTAAAGAAGGCAGCAAAATGTCTAAATCCAAAGGTAATGTAGTTTCTCCTGAAGAAATTATCAATACTTATGGTGCTGATACTGCACGTTTGTTTATTCTATTTGCGGCTCCTGTTGATCGTGACCTTGATTGGTCTGACCAAGGCGTTGAAGGTTCTTACCGTTTCTTAGGTCGTGTATGGCGTATTGTTGATGCTTACAACGAAGAAGCTAAGAAAAATGTAACTGGTGAACTTACAAAAGACGAATTTGCTTTGCGTCGTGAATTGCATCGTGTTATCAAAAAGGTAACAGAAGACCTCGATAACAACTTCAACTTCAACACTGCTATTTCTGCTATCATGGAACTAGTAAATGCTATGTACGCTCATAAGGACAAAGCTGAAACAATCAATAGTGCTTTAGCTAATGAATTAACTCATTTCTTATTACTTCTTTTAGCACCATTCGTTCCTCATATGACAGAAGAGTTGTGGCATGAATTGGGTGAAACTACATCCATCCATACTGAAAAATGGCCTGTATACGAAGAGGCAGCTCTCGTTGTAGATGAAGTAGAAGTAGTATTACAAGTAAATGGTAAAGTTCGTGATAAACTTACTGTTTCTGTAAATATTACAAAAGAAGAATTAGAAACATTGGCTAAAGAATCTAGTCGTGTTCAAGAGTTTACAGAAGGTAAAAATATTGTAAAAGTTATTTATGTACCTGGTAAACTTGTAAATATCGTAGTTAAATAACGATATTCTATTCGTTTAATACAGTAAGCCCCCAACTACATAAGTAGAAGGGGGCTTATTTTATAGTGAGGTAATTATGGCAAAACGTAGCGATTATATTTCCTGGGATGAATACTTCATGGGCGTTGCCATCTTAGCAGCGCAACGCTCTAAAGATCCTAATACACAAGTTGGTGCGTGCATCGTTAGTAATGATAATAAAATCTTATCTATTGGCTATAATGGCATGCCTTTAAACTGTAGCGATGATGATTTTACATGGGAACGCGATACAGCAGATGATAATAAATATTTTTATACTGTACATAGTGAACTCAATGCCATTCTAAATTATCGCGGCGGTTCTCTAGAGGGTTCTAAGATTTATGTCACATTATTCCCTTGTAATGAATGTGCTAAGGCAATCATTCAAAGTGGTATTAAGGCTGTTATCTACCGCGATGACCTCTATAAGGATACAAAAGAGGTAAAAGCATCTAAGAGGATGTTAAAAACTGCAGGTGTAGAGATTATTGAATATAAACCTACAGGCCGTACTTTAAATATCACATTGTAATAGAATAAATTTTTACTATTATCAAAAGACTCTATATACAAGCGTATATAGGGTCTGTTTCATATGTAGTTTTCCAATATAAATTGATATCTACTAGAGACGTTAGACTAGACATATAGTTCTTTGCTGTCATCCAATTTATGATTGTTTTGTAGTTATGTTTATACTTGTAAACGACCATCAATCATAATGTCTACTTCTTGACCATCACGAGTGTAGCCTTTGATATTCATGCGTTCATGACCAATCATAAAGTCTACATGTGTTAAGGAGTGGTTAAGGCCGCGTTCTTTTAATTCTTCTTCAGATAAACCATCGCTACCTTTGAGGCATGTAGGATAAGATGCGCCAATCGCTAAATGGCAGGACGCATTTTCATCAAACAATGTTTCGTAGAAGATTTGGTTAGATTGGCTAATTGGGCTAAAGTGATCCACTAATGCTACTTCACCAAGGTAGTGGGAACCTTCATCAGTTTCTACTAATTCTTTTAGTACTTCATAACCTTCTTTTGCAGTGTATTCTACGATTTTACCTTCTTTAAACGTGAAGGAGAAATCAGAAATCGTATTGCCATGGTAAATTAATGGTTTTGTGCTGTGCACAACGCCATTTACACCATTATATTGAGGGGCAGAGAATACTTCCTCTGTAGGAATATTAGCATTGAAAATAGTACCATCTTTGGAGGATTCTTCACCACCTAGCCAGATATGGCCTTCTGGCAATTCTAATAAAAGATCGGTGCCGTTTTCACAAGTGTAACGCAATGATTTTAAGTCTAGTTTATTTAATGCTTCACAGCGGCGACGCAATTTTGCCATGTGATGACGATATGTATCTTTTGGTTCAATACCTTCAATACGGCAAAGTTTTAATAATGTTGTCCACAATTGATCGATTTTTTCTTCGTCAGTACCTTCATAGCCAAGTAAATCTGCCCAAAGAACTGTTGGTACAGAAGCAACACACCATGTAACAGAAGAGTTCATGATGGCTGTATGATAGAAGGATAACGCTTTATTTAAGTTACGAGATTGTAAGGAAATACGATCTGTTGGAATACCTTCTAAGGCTTTTGGATTAGCACTGATTAAAGATAAGAAGGCTGCCTTATCATCGATGTATTGTTTGTAGAATTCCGGTATCCAGTTAGCAGGTTTTTCTAAAACAGATTCGTTAGCATGTAATAAACGTTGACGGGCAATTGGGGAGCATCTCCAGTTCAGAACAACCTCCTTAGCACCAAGTTCATAAGCTTCTTCAGTAACAATCACTGCAAAGTCTTTGTTTTCTACATCTACAGAAATAACTAATGTTTGGTCTTGCTGCAAGTTTACACCGTATCGTAATAATGTACGGGCATATTTTCTTAATGTATCTTGATTCATAATTTCTCCTTTAATTCGTCATCAATTGTTAAACTCCTGCTAGTGTGACCAATAGAGTCATCGGTAGGAGTTTTGTTTTTCATAGGGAAATCCTTCAGTAGGAGGTGCACTATGAAAGTTAAATTGAAGCCCTATATGATAATTGTATTAATCCTATGTATTTTAGTAGGAATTTATTTCCTATGGCCTATTATAACAGATGAAAGCGATTCTGTCCTAGCTGAAGGGGGTATAGATGGAAATTCTTCTATATCTACTGTAGAACAACAGCCTAATAAACCAATCGCTTATATAACAGGTGCAGTCGCTTCACCTGGTTTATATGAGCTTGAAAGCTCAGCTACTGTAGGTGATATTGTTAAGCTAGCAGGAGGACTATTACCGTATGCAGATGTAGAGTCGGTAAATATGGCTAAGCCAGTTACTGCAGGTGATCATATCCATGTAGTATTTAACTTTCACGGTAATCCTGAAGTGTTATTGCGTGGTAATAAGATAAACATAAACTCTGCCACTGCAAAAGAATTAGACTCTCTGCCAGGTATAGGCCCTGCCATGGCTAAAAGAATTGAGGAATATCGTTCACAAAAAGGCCCCTTTACTTCCGTTGAAGGTATCAAGGGGGTGAAGGGCATTGGTGACGGCGTATTTAAGAAAATTAAAGACAAAATTACAATTTAACAATCAAAATTGTAATCACGAAGGTATGCCACTACATACAAATATTATTGATCGTACAAAAGTGGTGTTAACTCATAGTCAATGGGCACATGTTATATTAGGATCTATCATTATAGGAACAATACTAGGGTATGGAAATTATTTTCCTGTACTCAATCAAATGTACTACATCTTTGCGATAGGGATAGCCATTATAGGTGTCGGTGTTTTTAAAGTCTTACAATCGTCTAATTGGTGGCGATCACTTGGTAAGTTAATAGTTTTAGTGTCCGTTTTTGTAGGACTGTCGTATTATCAAACAGATTTACGGATTATACATTTTAATAGCTATACTTCATATTATTTGCAGCAAGAAGGAGAATATCTTGGTACGGTTGTAACTGCTCCTGAAAGAGTAAATTTGAACGGACAGGAGTACTACAAATATACAATTAAAACTCATGGCTTACATCCTTATAAAGATACTGCCAAAAATGATTATATTAATGCACAGGGAAGGTTACAGGTATATTCAAAGGTGTCTACCACCAAACATCCCATACGACTAGGGGAATACGCAGTTGTAGAAGGTACACCAAAGTCCTTATTTCTTATCGAAGAGGAAGGTCGTATTAATCTTCGCGGTCGATATATGAGTTCCAATTCTCGAGGGCGAATCTACGATGGTGTATATAGAACTGCTACAAATAAAGACTTACAAGCATTCAACTATAAAGAGCTCTTTTCTGAAAAAATATATTGGAAACTCTTATTTATTTGTGGATCAATACGTGAGTCTATAGATAAAACTATTTCTAATTATCTAGAGGGTCCACAACATGTATTAGCACAATCATTAGCTTTAGGTGGCCATTATAGTGAGCTAGGGGAAGATACAATGAAGGATTTTTCCTATACAGGGCTTATTCATATTCTATCTATATCAGGTTCACATATTGCGCTCTTATTAGCACTGGTATATGGACTGGGACGACTTATTAAATTAAGAAAACGAACTAGTTTGACTATTGGCATTTTAGTAGCTTGCATGTATTGTGGTGTCGTTGGTGGCGATGCTCCTGTTGTACGGGCAACGATAATGAGCATACTCATGTGTATGGCTTACATAAAAGGTCGATTATATCAAGCGAAGCAGGCATTATGCATATGTGCCATACTATGTTTAGTATATGATCCTTTTTCTATATTTGATGTAAGCTTTCAGCTATCCTTTGGTGCAACTTATGGATTGCTCATATGGGGAAAAGTATTATATGAACGTATTCAATGGTTACCAAAATGGATTAAAACACCCCTTGTATTATGTGTGTCAGCACAGTTGCTCATCTTACCGCTACAGCTGTATTATTTTCACTATATCAGTATTGCTAGTTTGTTAGCAGCTTGTATAGTGGCACCTTTATTAGATATATCTATCGTTTTAATTTTTATAAGTACTATTATTAGCTCTATAATGCCAATATCATTTCTATGGTCATTGATAGATGCACTATTACGTATATCCTTATATTTAAATCATGTGTTAGGTCGTAGTGGCAGTTTACTTTGGTTCGGCATGATGAATCCTTATTGTGCTTATATGTATTTTGTCCTATTAGGTTTATTTACGTACTTTTTGACACATGGAAAACAGTATACTATTTATATAGTTATGTCCTTGTTTTTTATGATTATCAGCTTTGGGGCATCATTTTATGTTACACATTATCATAAGGATGTATTGGTTCACTATATTCCTATGAAGCAGTGTAATGTGTTACTTTGTATAGAACCTAATCACGAAGGGGCCTATGTATTAATTGATGCGCCAGACCATATTAAAACTACACCTAATGAAAGGCTTATCAATCAAGCTATACGAGCATATGGTGTCAATCCAAAGGTTGTAAAAGTAGACTACTTTCATAGTAACGGATCTGCAAAAACAATATATAAAAATAGTATGAAAGAAATCGATGTATATAATGGACAAAGAGGGGAAAAAAATCTAAAATTAAAAGATAAGACTAATACATTATTTATTACGAGTCGTTCTAGTTCAATGAATGAAATTGGTCGAGTATTACCGCATAATATGGTTTTACTTAGCAGCCCTCATGGTGTATTACGCGATGTGGATCCATCATCGGAACACATGTATATAATGGGGTACAGTTACATTAAAGATATCTATCTGTGAAAGGAGGAATTATGGCACATATTCAACTCATTTATGGCGATGAGCCACAATTAATTGAAGAAGAAAAACGTAAATTTTTAAGTGCCTATCCTGACCTTCCAGTAACAGTATTAGATGATGAAGCTGGGCCACAGAAGATTAGTGAAAAGCTATGTGAAGACTCTCTTTTTGGTGATCAAAAGGTATTTTGCTTAGTGAACTTACCTATTATTCGTAAAAGCGGTAAAAATAGCGATGCTTGGGCTCCATTATATGAACTTCTCATGGAATATAACGGGGATAACCCCATCCTTTTGATTTATCATGATATGATTGATAAACGCATTAAACAGAATAAAGAGCTTCTAGATAAAATACCAAATCATCAATGCAAGCGCCTTGAAGGGGCAGACCTTGTGATGTGGATACGTCAGTACTGTACGTCTAATGGATTTAAAATGACACCTGATGCACAGGAATATGTAGCTCATCTCATCGATTTGTGGCAAGATGTACCGGTTTCTTTTATGAGAACCGAATTTGACCGGTATTTTCTACAAATTACAGGTGATAAAGTCATTACTAAAGAGTTTCTCGAAGAAAATGGTAGCGATTATGGGGCTAAAAACATTTTCACCTTTAAAGAGGCTCTGTTAAAACGAGATATTGATACATTGCTTGAACTATTTCCGTTTATGTTCGGCTATAAAGAATTAGACCGTGCAATGAGCTATATTGAGGGGCAATTACGTTTACAGTTACTGGTTAGCGAATGCCGCCAAGCGGGAATGTCTGTTCAAGCTATACAAAACTTATGTAAGGACCATGATTCGTCATTTAAACCGTATCCGATTAAGTTAGCTTATGAGGCGAGTCCTAGAATTTCAATTAAGGCGCTACGAGCTTTATTAAAAGGACTCTATGAGATTATATTGGATAGCCGTAGTAGCAGGGGCGATATTTGGCGATTTAGAGATTTATGTATTACCTATTGTGGGTATAAGGGATAAAAATGAAAGTACGTTATCGTGTTGTACCAAAACAGAATAAGAAATCATCCTTCTATGTGAACTGTCATAGCCAACATGTGACGATTCAAGCAGCAGACTCAGCCTTTTCCACATTACTTAGTTTGCGTGAAAGATTATCTGCATGGTATAAGGATAAGAATATCTCTTTTGACGATATTCCAACTAATACCGATACAGCTTGTTGCTTCGCCTGGAAGGTAGATACTGAAACTGGGGAAGGTTTAGATACCTATTATTATGGTGGCGGCTGCGGAGCTGGTGAATGGATTGAAGCTGCTGAGGCGCAACGTGAGGCTGAAGAGGCTAAAAATCAAGCCCCTAGAGGCAAGTCCTTTGCAGGATATGATCAACAAGATGAATATGATGATGTTGACGAAGATGATTTTGCTCCATTCGTAGAGGCTGTTGAGTTAGGCTATTTCAACAATAGTCCAGTTGTTGTGTCTCGTTCTAATCAAACTGCTGCCGCATCTAGTAATAATGATACTGTCGCATCTGTGAGCAGTACACCTAAAGTAAGCAAAGGTTTTGCACCTAAAAGTACTACAAAATCTACGGCTAAAGGTAGTGAAGGGGATTGCAAATATCCTCGTCGTGCACCGAAGGATGCGCCTACTGACGAAGGTATGATTTTAGGGCCTAAAATTGAAGGTGTTACCTCTAAGATCATGGGTACCTTAGATACGCCAAGCGTCATCTTTGAAGGTGTATTTGTAGGCTTAGATAAACGGGATACTAAGACTGGTAAAAGTATTGTTAACGGCAGTATCGTAGATGATACAAATAGCATTAAATTTATTAAGTTTACAAACAGTCCTGAAGAGGGGGATGCGTTACTTAAACAGCTAAAAGGCTTACAACGCGTTCGAGTACAAGGTAGCGTCAGCTTTGATGATCGATTCGATAAAGATTATATCTTATCTATTCGAAGCATCGAGGCTATGGAAACTACGAGCGTGGAACGTACAGAAAACCGACCAGACTCCCGCGTAGAGCTTCATTTACATACTAAGATGAGTGATAAGGATGCTCTTGTATCTGTTAAGGATCTATTTAAAACAGTAAAAAAATGGGGCCATCCTGCAGTGGCTATTACAGACCATGGCGTAGTACAAGCCTTCCCTGAGGCTCAAGCTCTTGGTAAAGAGTTGGGCGTTAAGGTTATCTACGGTGTAGAGGGTTATCTTATTGAAGATGAGACAGTAACTCGCGATGAAGAGCCTGTATTAGATAAAAAGAAGAAAAAAGAAAAAGACAAACGTTACCATATTATCTTGTTAGCAAAAAATATGGTAGGTTTACGTAATCTCTATAAGATGATTTCTATATCTCACCTTGAACATTACAAGGTTCGTCCTCGTTTGCCACGTTCTGTTATTGAAGAACATCGTGAAGGTATCATCATTGGTTCTGCTTGTGAAGCTGGGGAACTTATGCAATCCATCGTTCGCGGCGCTACAAAGGAAGAGTTACTTGAGGTAGCCTCTTTCTACGACTATCTTGAAATTCAACCACATACGAACAATATGTTCTTGGTTCGTAAAGGCCTTATGCCAGATGAGCAAGCTCTTATCGATATGAATAAAACCGTTATCGAATTAGGGGAAGCTTTAAATAAACCTGTATGTGCTACTTGTGACGTTCATTATTTAACACCAGAAGAAAAGATATATCGTGAAATTATGTTAACTGCATGTGGGTATCCAGATGCGGATGAACAACCAGATTTGCACTTGCGTACTACAGATGAAATGTTGGCATCCTTCCCTTATTTAAGTGAAGAAAAGGCCTATGAAGTAGTAGTTACTAATACTCGTGCTATTAATGATAGTATTGAAGATATCAAACCAGTTCCAGACGGCACATATTCACCAAAAATTGAAGGCGCCGATGAAGCTTTCACAGAAATGTGCTATAGAAATGCGAAGGCTATTTATGGTGATCCATTGCCACGCGTTGTACAAGAGCGTCTAGATTATGAATTGGATTGTATTATTTCTAATGGTTATGGCGTATTGTATTACATAGCTCATAAACTAGTAAAAAAATCTCTTGATGATGGATATCTTGTAGGTTCTCGTGGTTCTGTAGGGTCTTCTTTTGCAGCTACCATGTCTGAGATTACAGAGGTAAACCCATTACCACCACATTATGTCTGTCCTAACTGTAAATATTCAGAATTCTTTGAAAAGGGCGAATATGCAGGTGGTTTTGACTTGCCTCGTAAAGACTGCCCTGAGTGTGGTCATGCGTTACAAACAAATGGTCATGATATTCCGTTTGCTATCTTCCTTGGTTTCGAAGGTGATAAGGTTCCAGATATCGACCTTAACTTCTCCGGTGATTACCAAGCAAAAGCTCACAAATATACGGAAGAACTATTTGGCCGTGACAATGTATTTAAAGCCGGTACTATTGGTACTATCGCTGATAAAACTGCCTTTGGTTATGTTAAAAAGTACGCTGAAATAAGGGACATTCAAGCTCGCAGTGGTTTCTTTGAACATTTGGCAAAAGGCTTTACGAATGTAAAGAATACTACTGGTCAACATCCAGGTGGTATCATGGTATGTCCTCGTGATATGGATGTGCATCACTTTACACCTATACAGCATCCTGCGAATAAGAAGGAAAGTGGCGTATTAACAACACACTTTGACTATCACTCTATTGAAGGTCGTATGACTAAACTTGATATTCTTGGCCATGATGATCCTACTATCATTCGTATGCTAGAGGATTTGACTGGTATAGATGCAAAAACTATACCATTTGATGATCCAAAAACATTGAGTTTATTCTCTTCTACAGAAGGGATTGGTTTAACACCTGAACAATTACAAGGTGACCAAGTAGCCAGCTTGGCTGTGCCAGAATGTGGTACGAAGTTCGTACGGGGCATGCTTGAAGACTCTCGTCCGCAAACATTCTCTGATTTAGTTCGTATCTCTGGTTTCTCTCATGGTACAAACGTATGGCTCGACAACGCCCAAGATCTCATCAAAAATGGTACTTGTAAATTGAACGAAGCCATTTCTACCCGTGACGACGTAATGAACTTTTTAATCCATCGTGGCATGGATAGAAAGCATAGTTTCTTTGTAATGGAAAACGTACGTAAAGGTAAGGGCATTGAAAAACGAAACAAACAAGGTCAAGCTACGACGGAGTTTGAAGCAGAAATGCGTGAGAACAATATTCCTGAATGGTTTATTGAATCATGTAAAAAGATTTCCTATCTATTCCCACGGGCCCATGCGGTTGCTTATGTAATGATGGCATTCCGCATTGCCTGGTTTAAGGTATACCATCCATTGGCATTTTATGCAGCATACTTCTCCATTCGTGCAAAGGCCTTTGACTTACGCATCATGACGGGAGACCTTAAAACTCAAATGACTGAGTTCAATCGTATTAAGGCTCTTGATCGCGCTGCCAGTCCTAAAGATAAGGACCTTATGAGCGCATTAGAAGTATCTATGGAAATGTACCAACGGGGCTATCGTTTTATCAATGTAGATATTCAACACTCTGAAGCTAGACGCTTTAGCATTAAAGATGGTGCCTTATTGCCGCCATTCTTAGCTATTGACTCCTTAGGTGAAACAGTAGCTGATGCTATCGTAGCTGAACGAGAAGAACGGCCGTTTACATCTTTAAAAGACTTGCAACGTCGTTGTAAGGTATCTAACACCATCATTGATCTTATGAAAGAACTCAAATGCTGTGGTGAACTACCTGAAGACGAACAAATGTCACTCTTTGGAGCATAATAAAATACAAGTTAAAACTTAAATATAAAGTAAGCACTATATCCCAAATGGGCTATAGTGCTTATTTTTGTACATTTTGCTAAAATAAAGTTACAATTTAAAAATAAATGATTTATATGTGTTGCTGTGTTTAATTAATAATATTATTGCTTGTCAAAAAGACAGTAAGAGGATAACATGATTTTTCTTTTTATAACATTAATGACTATTATTACAATAGTATTTCTAGTTAAATCAAAAGAGATATATTTTGTATCTGTTTCTTTTAAAAGAAATAAATCTTTTTTATTTATACAAATCTTTCAAGTTTTAGTAATTTATTTAGGTTTAATTTTTGCTGATTATAGTAATAAGATATTTTCTATTGTTTTATTCTTAGTATCTATATCTGAAATGCTTAAATTGATTTGTTTGAATAAGATTGTAAATCAAGTTATTAATAAAGAAACGAATTTACCTTATAAATTAACTGATGTTATTAGTCGACTTAGTATATATAGTCGAATTATTTTTTTGATAGTAGTTAATATTGTAGTAAATTGGTTTTTATTTAAATAGACGTTTCTAATAAAGGAAGTGTAAGGAAATGATAGACAAAAACAAAAATCAATCTGTGGAGATAGAATTTTGGGATATTGAGCCTGAGGATGTGCCTGAGTTAGAAGAATCCGATATTCCAGGTGTATATTTTAACGAATTCCGAGAATATGTTGATGAAGAGGGAAATGTATTATCTCCATCAGATCTCGATGCAATACGGTATAAAGACGATTACGAGGACGATTACTATAGATAAAAATAATTAAAGTATGATATTTATTGTGTTTATATTATAGCAAGTTGGTGAATTATGAGAGTTCCAATATATGAAGCTGTAGCACATTATAAAAGGAATGAGAAGTTACCTTATACAGAGTATTTTTGCTTAGGCTTTTTCTCTAAGTTATCTTTAGCCGAAACGGCTCTAGCTGAGTCTAAAATATTGTCTGGATTTTCTGAGTTAGATGATGATTCCTTTTCTATAACAACTCACTATTTAAATGACTGTGCTCATTTAGGTGAGGAGATTAACTATGAAATAGTAAATAACAAAATTTATGGTGTTTGGTATGATTATGATTTAGATGCTAATTATACTTCTTCTGGATACGTGGGATTATTTAGTACTTTAGAATATGCAGAGGCGGCATTAGCTTGGTATAAGACCTGGGATATATTTAAAGTATATGGATTAGAGTGTTTAGGTATCGATCCTATTACACTTAATCTTAGAGGATGGACTGAAGGTTTTATAACAGTATATAATTAATTTTAAGTAAAAAAGAGGAGTCATCAAATGATGACTCCTCTTTTTGAAAGTTTTGCAGTTTATTTAGTTTGGCAGGTTTTGTAAATTGGCAGATTTTTAGTATAGAGATTTATATTTCATCCAGTTTGTTTTGGCCATTTCTTTAAGTTCTGTACCACGGCCATCAAGGATGGCATTGATCAAGTATTTGCTAAAGCCTTTAGCTTGTTGGTACGCAATTTTAGGTGGCATAGCAAGTTCTTGTTTATCTACGCGAACATTAACGATGACTGGGCCATTATGGTTGAGAGCTTCCATGATTTTTTCGTCTACTTCGCTAGAGTTTTGAATGCTTACACCTTTAATGCCAGCTGCTTCCGCAAGTTTACCAAAGTCTGGATTTACAAAGTCAGTAGCATAGTCTAGGTAGCCAGAGGCTTTCATTTCCATGGCGATGAAGCTAAGTTCTTCGTTGTTAAACACAAAGATTTTAACAGGTAAGTTAAGTTGTTTTAATGTTAACATTTCACCCATCATCATTGTGAAGCCACCATCACCGGAAAGGGAGATAACTTGACGATTAGGACATGCATTTTGAGCACCGATGGCATGCATCATAGCATTGGCCATAGAGCCGTGATTATAAGAACCTAAGATGCGACGTTTACCATTTGTTTTTAAATGACGTGCAGTCCAAATTACTGGTGTACCTACGTCAAAGGTAAAGATAGCATCTTCAGCAGCTAATTTATTAAGACGGTTTACAAAGTATTGAGGGTGAATTGCCACGCCATCTGGTTCAGCTACAGCATAGCTATCTAAGTCGCCTCTAAATTTAGCATATGCTTTGCGTACAGTGTCGATGAATTCAGTATCACCGCGTTGACTAACAAGAGGTAATAATTCTTTTAATGTATCTTTTACAGTACCAATGATACCTTGTGTAAGAGGAACACGACGACCTAAAGCACTAGGATCTCTATCCACTTGAATTACTTTCGCATTTTCTGGATAGAATGGACGGTAAGGGAAGTCTGTACCAAGCATTACGAGTGTATCGCATTGTTCAATAGCACGATACCCAGATGTATAACCTAAAAGGCCAGTCATACCAACATCATATGGGTTATCCCATTCAACCCATTCTTTACCTCTGAAAGCGTGTACTACTGGTGCTTGTAAGCGTTTTGCTAATTCAACGACTTCGTCATGAGCACCTTCACAGCCTGCACCACAGAAGAGAGTAATACGTTTACCAGTTTCTAAATGAGCGGCCATTTCTTCAATATCGTCGCGTTGTGGCACGATATGAGGTAAACGAGGAGGAGTCCAAACAGGTAACTCATCAATTTCCATTTCCATAACTGCAACGTCCCCAGGAAGAACGATAACAGCAACATCTTGATTGCCTACAGCAGCATTCATAGCACGGAATAGAATTTCAGGCATTTGTTTAGGATTGGATACAAGTTCACAGAAACAAGAGCATTCTTTAAACAAGTTTTCAGGATGTGTTTCTTGGAAATAATTTAACCCTACTTCAGATTGAGGAATGTGGGAGGCAATAGCCAATACTGGAACACGATTGCGGTGGCAATCAAAGAGACCATTAATCAAATGTAAGTTACCAGGGCCAGAACTACCAGCACATACAGTTAATTTATGAGTTAAGGATGCTTCTGCACCTGCAGCAAAGGCTGCTGTTTCTTCATGTCGTACATGTTCAAAGGCAATCTTACCATTGCGGCGTAAACTATCGTTTACAGAGTTTAAACTATCGCCAGTGATGCCATAAATACGTTCAATGCCAGCACTAGCTAAGACATCTATGAGTACATCAGAAATTCTTTTTTTTGCCATATTATCACCTTAATTTAATAATTAATATCAATATAATATAGTTATTTAACTATATATTTCATGATAGTCCTATTCATATTGTAAATATGTGATATAAATCACCAACTTTTGTATACATAGTTTATAGAGTCTTAATCTTAAAAAAATAAATCACATTCATAAGTAAAAAAGAGAATATATTTTAAATATAAATGTCATAATTTAGTTAATAATATTTCTCAGTATAAATCTATACTTCTTGCATAACCCTAATAAAAGTGTTACTATTAATTCATAAAGAAAATAGATGAGTCTTTGGGGACAGGTGAAATTCCTTACCGGCGGTATAGTCCGCGAACCTTATGGGTATGAATCGGTGCAATTCCGATACCGACAGTACAGTCTGGATGAGAAAAGACGAGGCACATTTGTTGTGCGCAATTATGATTACCCAAGGACTATGTATATAGTCCTTTTTTTATTGAGGTGATATGGTGGATGATGTAGCATATATGAAACGCGCCATTGCACTGGCAAAACTAGCCACAGGACATACTTCACCAAATCCTTTGGTGGGTGCTGTAGTGGTGAAAGACAATACAATAATCGGTGAAGGCTATCATCACAAAGCTGGCACTGCTCATGCAGAGGTGCATGCACTGAATCAGGCCGGTGAGAATGCTAAAGGTGCTACTTTATATGTAACATTAGAACCTTGTTCTCATTATGGTAAAACACCACCTTGTGCACTTCGAATTATAGATGCTGGTATAGCTAAGGTAGTAATTGGCAGCACAGATCCTAACCCACTTGTTGCTGGTAAAGGTATTGAGCTTCTTAAAGAAGCGGGGATTGAAGTTGTCGTTCCTGTTTGTAGTGATGAATGTGCTGAGCTAAATGAGCATTTCTTTACGTACATACAGACGGGAAAGCCATTTGTAACCATTAAAAGCGCTATGTCACTTGATGGTAAGATTGCAACGTTTACAGGCCAATCCCAATGGATTACTAATGAATCCTCCCGTCGTGATGGACATGTACTACGTGCTACTCATGATGCTATGCTCGTTGGTATCGGTACAATCTTAGCAGACAATCCTCAGTTAAACTGTCGTCTTAGTGATGATGAATTAGCAGATGCTATATTGGATAGAAACATTCTTGATGAGCCGATTACAGTTCATCAACCAGATGTCATCATATTAGACAGTCTTGGTAGAACGCCTACCACAAGTCGTGTATTTGAAGTAGATACTCGCAAGGTTCATATATTTGTATCTAAAGGTTGTCCTAAAGAACGGATACAGGCTTTAGAACAAGTAGGAGCTCTTGTAACGGTTGTTGAATCAGTGTCTACTCGTAAAAGTAAAAGCACAGATATTGTCATAGATATTAAGAAATTATCTATTGATGATATTCTTACAAAGTTGGGAGATTTTGGTTATACTTCAGTGTTAGTTGAAGGTGGTTCTGCTATTATCAGCTCTTTTGTAGAGTCCATGAACTTTGATAAGGTGGTTACCTATATTGGTAATACTATAATCGGTGGTACAGAGGCTACACCTGCCGTAGGTGGTCGTGGTTTTGAAAGTTTAGACTCTTCGCCGCAATTAACCTTTACAAAAACAACTGTACTAGATAATAACATTCGTATTGAAGCATATCGTCAAGGAAGGAGGGGCGCTTATGTTCACGGGGATCATTGAAGAAATCGGCCGTGTAGAAAGCATTAAAAAAGGCCCTAAATCCTTAGCTATTACAATTCGGGGTAAAAAGATTTTTAGTGATCTGAAAATCGGTGACTCCGTTGCTGTTAATGGTGTGTGCTTGACGGCGACCACAATTGGTAATGGCGTATTTACAGCTGATGTAATGCCTGAGTCAATTAAGATGACTACTTTCACAAATTTGAAAGTTCATCAACCAGTCAATTTAGAGCGAGCTATGCTTGCTAACGGTAGATTTGGTGGTCACATTGTAGCTGGACACGTAGATGGTACAGGCCGCATCATTAACCGTGAACAAACGGATAATGCCATTATCTTTACCATAGAGGCTCCAAAATCTGTTATGGATTATGTTATCTATAAGGGATCCATTACGATCGATGGTATTAGCCTCACTATTATGCGACGAACGGACAGCAGTTTTTCCGTATCTATCATTCCTCACACATTGAGTGAAACTATTCTAGGTTCTGCTCACATTAGGACGGAGGTCAATTTAGAAACGGATATTGCTGGTCGATATATTCGTCATTTTATGAATCTTGGTAGTGAACCTACCGAAGAGAAACCTAAGAAAACTATGCAATCCCTCTTAGTAGAGAATGGATTTATATAAGGTAAGGAGCGTTCCTATGAGCGAACAATTACATTCTATTGAAGAGGTCTTACAAGACCTTAAAGCTGGTAAACCTGTTATTATCGTTGATGATGAAAGCCGTGAAAATGAAGGCGATCTTATCATTGCTGCAGAGTTTGCTACACAAGAAAATATTAACTTTATGGTTAAATATGCGCGCGGTATCGTATGTACACCAATGCGCCGTGAAGCTCTAGAAAAGCTTGGCATCCCTGCAATGGTTGCTAAAAATACAGACAATCATGAAACAGCTTTCACCGTTACTGTAGACCATGTAGATACTACAACAGGCGTATCTCCAGCAGAACGTGCGTATACAATTCAAAAATTACTAGATCCTAATGCTAAACCTGAAGACTTCCGTCGCCCAGGCCACGTATTCCCCCTCGTGTATAAAGAGGGTGGCGTATTAGTTCGCCAAGGTCATACAGAAGCATCTATCGACCTTTGCCGCTTAGCTGGTTTGCAAGAGGCAGCTGTTATTTGTGAAATCACAAAAGACGATGGCGATATGGCTCGCTTGCCTGACCTTTTACAATTCGCTAAAGAACATGATCTTAAAATTGCATCTGTAGCAGAACTTATTGAGTATCGTAAACAACATGAAGATATGATTGAGCTTGGTGCTTGTTCTAAACTACCTACTAAATTTGGTGATTTTAACATCTTTGTATTCAAAAATGATTTAGATCATAAAGAACATTTAGCTATTGTTAAGGGTGATGTTCAAAACTGTGACGATGTTCTTGTTCGTATTCACTCAGAATGTTTAACAGGCGATGTATTTGGTTCTAAACGTTGCGATTGCGGTGAACAATTAGACCACGCATTACGTGCCATCGATAAAGAAGGCAAAGGCGTTGTTGTTTATATGCGTCAAGAAGGTCGTGGCATCGGTTTAACTAATAAAATTAAAGCTTATGCTTTGCAAGAACAAGGCTTAGATACTGTAGAGGCTAATGAGCAATTAGGGTTCCCTGCAGACATGCGCGAATACTCCTTAGCGGCTCAAATTATCCGCTTCTTAGGTATTAAAAGTATTCGCTTGTTAACGAATAATCCTGAAAAACGTCATGGATTAGAACATTGGGGTATTGATGTAACTAGCCGTGTACCACTTATCATTGCAGCCAATAAATTCAATGCAGGCTACTTAAAAACAAAAGAAGAGAAAATGGGTCATATGTTAGAAGACTAATTATTTGGTTTTATTTAACAAATTGCTCGTCACATAAGAATTTCCTTTAATGGAATATAGGAGGTCAACATAATGAAGGTTCAAGAAGGTAACTTATTAGGTACTGGTAAAAAATTTGCTATCATCGGTTCTCGATTTAACGAGTTTATTACATCTAAATTAATCGGTGGTGCTGAAGATTGCTTATTGCGTCACGATGTAAAAGAAGAGGATATTACAGTAATCTGGGTACCAGGTGCTTATGAAATTCCATTAATCGCTAAAAAAGCAGCTTCATCTGGTCGCTTCGATGCAGTTATTTGTGTAGGTGCTGTTATCCGTGGTGCTACAACTCATTATGACTATGTATGTAATGAAGTAGCAAAAGGTATTGCTCATGTTTCCTTGGAAACTGGTATTCCTGTTATGTTCGGTGTAGTAACTACTGAAAACATTGAACAAGCTATCGAACGTGCTGGTACTAAAGCTGGCAATAAGGGTTACGACTGTGCTATGGGCGCTATTGAAATGGTTAACCTTATCGATCAATTCTAATAATTACATAGTAAACACTCAGTATCTCATGATGCTGGGTGTTTTTATATTATCGAAAATATGTTCTTTTAATTTGAAATTAGTGTAGACGAACATATATTCCCTATTATTGAAAAGTAATTCTATGACATGATATACTATATAAGCACTATTAAGTGTGTACGATTTATTAATTAGAAATAAGGAATGATAGAATGGATTATATAAAACGTTTTACGACCCGCGAAGGGGTTCGTATGTCTTTAGCGGTAACAACAGATACTGTTGAAACGGCTCGTGTACGTCATGATTTATGGCCTGTAGCAACGGCTGCATTAGGTCGTGCTATGACAGGGGCTATTTTATTAGCTGGGGACTTTAAAAACCATGAAAATGTAAGTCTTCGCATCAAAGGTGATGGCCCTCTAGGCGTTGTTCACGTAGATGCTTTTGCAGATAATACAGTTCGTGGATATGTAGATGAGCCACATGTGGATGTGCCTTTGAAACGTGCTGGTAAACTTGATGTGGGTGCTGCAGTAGGTCATAATGGGGAAGTGCAAGTGACTCGCTTTACACAATTAGCACAAGATTATACCTCTACAAGTCCTATTCAAAGTGGTGAAGTAGCAGAAGATTTGGCTTACTATTTATATGCTTCTGAGCAAGTACCTTCTACTATTAGCTTAGGTGTATTAGTAGATCCAGATTATCATACTGTTGTGGCAGGCGGTTTTATCGTACAAGCTTTACCAGATGCAACAGATGAAGCATTAGCCCAAGTGGAAAAGAATATTAATGAATTAGGGCCAATTACAGAATATTTGAAAGCAAATCCAGATGGTAAAGGCCTTATGGAACGCGTTCTTGACGGCCTAACTGTTAATGAAGTATATAATGAACCAATTCACTTCCAATGTCGTTGTGGTCGCGATCGCTTTGGTGCCGTACTTATGACATTAAGAGAAGAAGATAAAGAGGCTATTCTAGAAGATGAAGTAACAGAGCTTGTTTGTCACTATTGTAATGAAAAATATCATTTCACACGTGAAGAGTTACAAGATATGTTTGCTCCTAAAGGTCCAATTCAATAAAACTTTATAATATGTTGAAAAAATACAGGCTACTAGGTTTTTCCTATAGCCTGTTTTTCTATTCTATGAGAAAATAAAAGATAGAGTGATTAATAATAGGAGGTCACAATGAGTGCAATTGGCGTAATTGGTGGTACTGGTGTTTATGATCCGTCCATCTTTGAAAATATTCATGAAGAATCCTTAATGACACCATATGGTGAAATAGATTATGTACAAGGTACATACCACGGAAAAACAGTAATCTTTGTTGCTCGTCATGGCAAAGATCACACAATTCCTCCACATAAAATTAATTACCGTGCTAATATCTGGAGTTTGAAAAAATTAGGTGTTACATTTATTATTTCTACAACAGCTGTAGGCTCTTTAAATGAAAACTTCAAACCAGGTCATTTCGTTTTGACAGATCAGTTCTTAGATTTTACTAAAAACCGCATCACTACATTCTATGAAGGTGGTGACCGTCCAGTAGCACACTTGGATGTAACAAATCCGTATTGCCCAGAATTGCGTGATATTCTTCAAAAGGTTGGCACAGAACAAGGTCTTACAATTCATAACGGTGGTACTTATGTATGTACAGAAGGCCCTCGTTTTGAAACACCAGCGGAAATTAAAATGTTCCATATGCTCGGTGGGGATACAGTAGGCATGACAAATGTACCAGAAGTAAATCTCGCTAACGAAGCTGAAATGGCATATGCTACGATTTCTATGATTACCAACTATGCAGCAGGTATTTCTGAATCTGCTCTAACACATAGTGAAGTTGTAGAAATGATGGGGGATATGGCAGCTCAACTTAAATCACTTATTTTAGGTGCTATTGATATAATCGATGTAGATGCTCGTTATGATGCGCATAATCGCATGCATGAATATGGTGGATTTAAACTATAATCCATTCATAACGAAGCACAATAGTTCATCGAAGGAGAAGGTATGATTAATATTGAATGGCGTAAAGATACGCTGGTGCTATTAGATCAAACTAAATTACCTACTGAAATTACTTATGTTCACTGTACGGATTGGCGTCAAGTGGCTGAGGCTATTAAGATGCTTCGCGTTCGTGGGGCACCTGCTATTGGTGTAGCTGCTAGTTATGGTCTAATTTTAGCTGCTATGGAAGCAAGCCGTTTAGAGGCTCCATTTAGTCAACAACTTACAAGCTTATATGAATTTAGCGAGACTTTAAAAGAAACTCGACCTACTGCAATCAACTTGGCTTGGGCTATAGATCGGGTGATTTCTTTAGTATTAGGTCAAGTTGAAAGCATGTCCTCTATGAGTGAAGTAGTAGACCTTATTACTAAAGAGGCTATTATCATTCACGAAGAAGACGTATCTTTGAACTGTCGTATGGCCGAAGCAGGGGCTACGTTATTCGAAGGTAAGAAAAATATTCGTATCTTAACCCATTGTAATGCTGGTGCACTAGCTACGGGTGGTCTAGGTACTGCTCTTGGCGTTGTCCGTAAGCTTCATGAAAATGGTCAACTAGAACGGGTATATGCTGATGAAACACGTCCATTGTTACAAGGTGCTCGTCTTACTGCTTTTGAGCTTCATGAGGATGGTATCCCTGTAACATTAGAAACAGACAATATGGCTGCGTATGCTATGCAACATGGCCTTATTGATGCAGTTATCGTAGGTGCTGACCGCATCACTACTAAAGGTGATGTAGCAAATAAAATTGGTACTTATGGTGTGGCTGTGCTAGCTAAATTCCATAATATTCCATTCTATGTAGCCGCGCCATACAGCACATTTGATTTTACCCTTGAAAATGGTACTGATATTCCTATTGAGATGCGCGATGATTATGAAGTAACATCTCTACATGGTGTTCAAACTGCACCTAATGGTATTGATGTGCTTAATCCAGCCTTTGATGTGACACCACATGAATTGGTGACTGCCATCATTACTGAAGAAGGTGTATTAAAACCAAACTACGAAGAGTCTATTGATAAGCTACGTCAGATCGTAGAATCTAAATAACAAAAAATCCAAGTGGATTAACGATACATATTTTTATTTAATCTACTTGTATGAGTAAAAGGAGATATTATGCAATCTTTAATTAAAGATATTAATTTAGCCGCAGAAGGCCGTAAGAAAATTGACTGGGTTTCCAACTTTATGCCTACATTAAATACATTGGGCGACCGCTTTGAAGCAGAACAAACTTTCAAAGGTCAAACAATTGTTGTAAGTGTTCACTTGGAAGCAAAAACAGCGTATTTAGCTACAGTTTTAAAACGCGGTGGTGCAGATGTTATCGTAACTGGTTCCAACCCATTATCTACACAAGATGATGTAGCTGCAGGTCTCGTTGATATGGGCCTTACTGTATATGCTTGGTATGATTGTACTGAAGAAGAATACTTCAATTTCCTTAATAAGGCACTTGATCACAAACCGCACATTATCATCGATGATGGTGGCGATTTGGTAAACTTGTTACACACAACTCGCCAAGATGCTAAGGAACGCCTTTTAGGTGGTAGTGAAGAAACAACTACAGGTGTACATCGTCTCTATGCTTTAGAGAATGCAAAACAATTGACATTCCCTATGATTGCAGTAAACGATTCTTACTGTAAATATCTCTTTGATAACCGTTATGGTACAGGTCAATCTGTTTGGGATGGTATTATGCGTACTACTAACTTAACCGTAACAGGTAAAAATGTAGTTGTTGCTGGTTATGGTTGGTGCGGTAAAGGCGTTGCTATGCGTGCAAAAGGCCTTGGTGCTTATGTATATGTAACAGAAGTAGACCCAATTAAAGCGATTGAAGCAGTATTTGATGGATTCAAAGTATTACCTATGATTGAAGCTGCTAAAGTAGGGGATATTTTCTGTACTGTAACAGGTTGTAAAGATGTAATCGTGAAAGAACATTACGAAGTAATGAAAGATAAAGCTATCTTATGTAATGCTGGTCACTTTGATTGTGAAGTTAATGTAGCTGATCTAACTGATCTTGCAGTAAGTCATGAACGCGTTCGTCAAAATATTGAAGGCTATACTATGGCAGATGGTCGCAAACTCTATGTATTGGCTGAAGGTCGCCTTGTAAACCTTGCTGCAGGCGATGGTCACCCTGCAGAAATCATGGATTTATCCTTCGCAATGCAAGCTCTTGCAGCAGAACATATTTTACATAATGGCAAAGATATGGAACCTAAGGTATATGTATTGCCTCATGAATTAGATGCGGAAATCGCTAAATTAAAATTAAATTCCATGGGTTACGATTTAGACTCCTTAACACAAGATCAAATCGATTACCTTACAAAAGTAAATTAATTAACCAAATATAACCGAGCTACTTTAGCTCGGTTATACCTATGAGGAAACCTATGTCTGATTTATTGATTACTAATGTAGACGTCCTCACCAATGAGGGTGTTCTTAAAAATCATGCTATTGAAATTGAAAATGGCTATATTACAGCTATTTTAAAGGATAGTGAAGCTATTAAGGTTAAAGATTATGCTAAGGAAGTGCTCGATGGTAAAGGCCAATTGGCAGCGCCAGGTCTCGTAAATACCCATACTCATATTGCGATGGGTCTATTTAGAAACTATGCAGATGATCTTGAGCTTATGGAATGGCTTGAAACAGCAATTTGGCCGACAGAAGCAAAACTTAACGACGATTATGTTCGTTATGGCACTCAACTTGGCATTGCGGAAATGCTGCGCACTGGCACTACAACCTTTAGCGATATGTATTTCTTTATGAATACTACGGCTGAGGTAGTAAAAGAAACGGGCATTCGCTCTGTATTATCTCGTGGCTTAGCAGGTGTTTCTCCAACAGCAGATCAAGCATTAGTTGAGAATGCTGATTTATTCCGCACATGGAATGGCTTTGATAATGACCGCATCAAGGTATTACTTGGACCACATGCGCCATATACTTGTCCAGATGCTTATATGGAGAAGGTTATCTCCTTATCTCATGAATTAAATTGTGGCATTCACATGCACTTGTCCGAAACTAAAGGGGAAGTGGAGAATGTTATGAAAGCTACAGGTAAAACTCCAATCGCTCATATGCATGAATTAGGTTTATTCTGGAATACTACATTAGCTGCACACTGTGTTCATGTTACAGATGAAGATATGGCAATTATGGCTGAAAACAATGTAGCAGTAGCACATAATCCACAATCTAACCTAAAATTAGCAAGTGGTATTGCACCAGTTCCTGAAATGATCGATAAAGGTATTACTGTTGGGCTTGGTACGGATGGTTCCGCATCTAATAATAATGCGGACATGCTTGAAGAAGTACGCCTTGCGGCTACCTTACATAAAGGACGTCTCTACGATCCTAAAGCGATTCCTGCACAAGCAGCTTGGCATATGGGGACTGTAGAAGGAGCGAAAGCCCTTGGCTATACAGACCTTGGTGTTTTAGCGAAAGGCTATCGAGCAGATATCGTGCTATATGACGTAACTGGTATGCACTGGATGCCACGTTACAACGATTTAGCGGCACTCGTATACTCTGCAAACAGTTCTGATGTAAATACTACAATTGTAGGTGGCAAAGTTCTTATGAAAGATAAAGAATTGCTTACTATTGATGAAGAAAAACTTCGTGTAGAAATCACTATGGCTCAAGCGTATTTCAGTAACTAATATATTAAAAAAACTATAGCTGTAATTGATTAGCTTTTTCTTGTCTAGTTTAGTACTAGTTAGGTTTGTATTTATATAATATAAGTTTGTATGCGAGGTACTGCTATGCTAAAAAGAATACTTCAATACCTTTCACTTTGTATCGCCTTAGTTAGTTTGTTGATATTAGCTGGTTGTAGTAGTAATAGTGCGTCTTCTCAGCCTAAAGGAGCTGAAGGGGAATGGATTGCTTACTCAGGCTATACCGTTCAAAATGTAGTCAGCGCTGTTGATACGCCTATTTTTACGATGAATCTTACAGCTCGAAATGATAGTAAGACGATTTATACAGCAGATATGAAAGCTTATAACTATCAATATACGACGCCTGAAAAGAGACCTGTTATTGAATCTACTCAAATGGTAGGGGATATAAAGGAAACTCGTCTAAATTATATTACGGCTCTTACACTTGTAATGAGTGCTAACGATATAGTAGGTAACGCAGATAGCTCAAATTCTAATACAATCAAGATGGATATTACTGGCATACCAAATACTGCTCTTATTTATGATTCAAAAACAGATACTATTAAATTTATGGATCAAACCTTTAAACGGGTAAGCAATACAAATAATTTACAAACCTTGGCTGATGCGTATAAGAAAGATCTCCAAATAGCTTCTAATAAATATTTAGAAGAGATTGGCAATGCAGCAAATCCTAAAACAAAATTTATAACAACCTATAACTTTGATGACTCTATCATTAAAGACAATAAGAAATGATTTATAAAAGAAAACCCACTCATAGTATGATATATTCCTTTATTAGATACTTAATAAAAGGGGTACATATCATATGGAGTGGGTTTATTTTGTAATGTTTTACTTTGAATGCTATTTTATTACTTTTACCAAGAACATTGGTACAGGGATATAAAATTCATCTTTTTCGTTATAAATACGAGGTCCTACTGTGGAGTCAATAGTGACGGAGCTAGCACCTAATTTTGTGAGCACTTCTTTATCCCATTGAGGGCGTGTAAAGGATGAAATTTCAAGCATATGATAAATAGTATGGCACCGCTCTTTTAAATCATTGCTTACATGTTCATGGGCATGATGAACAGATGGTGGCAAGTCATGGTGATTGCGAGCATATTCCGCATCATAATTGAGGATTAAACCACCTGGACGAATGATGCGTAACCATTCTGCATAGGCTTTATCTGGATGTGGTAAGTTCCATGTTACATTGCGGGCTACAACAATATCAAAGGTATTAGAATCAAAGCTAAGATTTTCAGCATCCATGACGGAGAATGTGGCATCGGAGTTTAGTGATTCGGCAAGTTGATTAGCTTCATCAATCATATTTGGGGTAATATCAATACCATGTACTGTATGGCCCAATTCAGAGAGAATAATACTAAAAAATCCAGCGCCAC
Source organism: Veillonella sp. (assembly GCF_041333735.1). NCBI lineage: Bacteria > Bacillati > Bacillota > Negativicutes > Veillonellales > Veillonellaceae > Veillonella > Veillonella sp. The sequence continues at coordinate 1,797,647 of NZ_JBGKFB010000001.1, read as the reverse complement.
AGCCAATATCTAAAATGCGTAGAGATCGATCAGAGTCAAAGATATGGCTCATCAATTCATCACGCCAAAGCTTAAGTTTAGGGCTTTCTAATTCTTTAGCTCGCAATGACCCAAAATCACGTGCTCGATCGCTCCAATAAGCGGTAATAAACTCTTTGTCATCCTTCATAGGATGATTCTTTTCAAATATATCGTTCATCTTTTTGTTCTCCTCATTTTTAATACACTTAATAGTACCATAAAATGAGAATGTACCATACTATAAATATCACACTTACTACATAAATAATTAATATTGAATATGATATAATACATCTATATTTTTGTTTTATGAAAGGGCAGGACAATGATTTTACAGACGGGACAACGTACGGATATTCCTGCCTTTTATGGGCAATGGTTGATTAATCGTGTTCATCAAGGATTTGTAGATGTACGAAATCCCTATAACCCAATGCAGATAACACGGTATCCTATTAATCATGAAGTAGTAGATGGTATTGCGTTTTGTACAAAGAATCCTTTGCCATTTATTCCGCTCTTACATGAAATAAATGATTATAGACAGTTTTGGCACATGACTATAACCCCTTATGGTCCAGATATCGAGCCCTATGTACCAAAAGCAGATTCTGTAATAGACGGATTTAAACAAATATCAACAAGACTGAATCCTCAATCCATGGTGTGGCGTTATGATCCTATTATTTTAACCCATATCTACACAATAGATTTCCATTTTGAAAGCTTTTATAACATGGCTAAGGCGCTAGAAGGATATACGGATACGGTAGTTGTAAGTTTCTTAGATATATTTGATAAGGTGGCTCAGAACTTTCCTGAAGGTTTTAGACCAAGTGTTGATGTACAACATAACATTATTAAGGAGCTTATTTCTATTGCTCATTCTTGCAATATGGACCTTAAAACCTGTGGAGAAGGGGACGCATTTAAAGAATTAGGGGCTAATACGGAAGGTTGTTTAACCTTAGATTGTTATGAACGGGCTTGGAATGTTACGTTAAAAGCACCTAAACGGGCACCAGCGAGACCGGAATGTAATTGTTATTTACATGGTGATATAGGTGCCTATGATAGTTGTAGTCATTTCTGTCGCTATTGTTATGCTAATACAAATCAGGCGGCGGTCCGGCATAATCGTTTGTTACATGATCCAAATTCTAGTTTACTTATTGACCAGCTTTCAAAAACAGCAATTATTAAAGAAAGCATGGAAAAAAGCTGGATTATTGATACAAATTACAGGCAAGAAACTCTATTTTAGATGGAATTACGATGCTATATAACGATTATTTCGTTGACGTGTCGTGTAAAATAGATAACAAAGGGGGTTGTCAAAGAGACACCTCAGGAATATAAGAGGGTAGAACGACGATTGTTATGTTTATACTATATTAAAGGAGGTGTCGTATGATAACATACAAAAGTGATTCTAAAGATTCATCCTTGGGACCTCGTGAAGACTCTATGCCAGTCCTTGCCATGTGCTACGATTTTGATAAGACCTTAACACCGGATGATATGCAGGCACAAGGCTTTATTCAATCTGTTGGCTATGATGAGGAGCAAATCAAGCAGTTCTGGCAAGAATCGAATCAATTGGCTAAGAAAAATGATATGGATAATAACTTAGCCTATATGTACAAGATGATCCAAGAGGCTGTAGGTCGCTTTTATGTAACTAAAGAAAAGCTCATGGAATATGGGAATCAAGTAGAGTTGTATGATGGTGTTCGCACTTGGTTTGAACGTATTAGAGAGTATGGATTAGAACATGGTGTTCGCATTGAACATTACATTATCTCTTCTGGATTGAAGGAGATGATAGAAGGCACAGAAATGGCGAAAGAGGGAGCTTTCACTAAAATATATGCCAGTGCATTTATGTTCGACGACAAGGGTGTAGCCGTATGGCCTGCGCAAGCAATTAACTATACGAATAAAACTCAGTTTTTGTTCCGTATTCAAAAGGGAATTCTAGATATTAATGATACAGGCGTTAACGATTATATTAAGCCTGAGGACCAACGTGTTCCATTCCGCAATATGATTTATATTGGGGATAGTGATACAGATATTCCTTGCATGAGCCTTGTTAACGCAAATGGAGGCCATTCTATAGGTGTGTATGATCCTATTAAAAAGGATAAAGATAAGGTGTATAAGATGATGCGTCATCACCGTATACGCTATTATGCACCTGCAGACTATACAAATGGTTCCCAGTTAGATACATTAGTTAAACAAATTATACGTAAAACAGCAGCATATGAAGTGTTAGAGGGCGAGTATATTCATTGTAAACACGAAGCAGAGGAGTAATATGGAACAATCTAAATTGACAAGTGAATGGATTCAAACGTTTAATCGTTTAGGTTCTGAAGGTAAATTAAAACCTACCGTACCATATCATGATTTATTCAACCGTAAAGAGCTAAAAGGCTTTCCGTTGCATACATTGCCAATGTGGACTGTAACGTTCCCAACAGGTCATATTACATGCTGTGATCCTTTGGTAACATTACCTAATAAACCAGATACGTATATTAGAACAGTAGAACCAGGTACGTATTTGTTAGAAACAAAAATTATTGAAATGGAACCAAATGAGTATCGCTATGTGGCAAGCCGTGTTGTTTTTAGTGGCAATGAGCCTGTGAACTATGAATTGGCTTTAAAAGGTACGGAAGACTTAACAGATCTTGATGATGGTGAAAGCTACATCGGGTTCCCTGTAGATTCTGGACTTGCTACTGTAGTTGATGCAGAAACTATCGAAACTTATAGAAAGTTCTATGATCAATGGCATACAAACTATCCTGATAAAAATATCTATGATGATTACTACAGCGACTTATTCCAGTTAAATGCATTGGCATATCCACAATTCCAACGATCTAAAGGGGATTGGATCAACTTTACAATTCCTGAAACTGAATTAACAGTGCCTATGATTCAATCCGGCTTTGGTGATGGTTTATATCCTGCATACTGGGCATTTGATAAAGATGGACAAATCTGCCAACTTATTATGGAATACATAGATTGCAGCGAAGCATATCAATAATATAATCAAGCGATATATATAGAGCTTGATAACTTAATAACTTAATAACATACTAAGAAAGACGCTTAGATTACTAAGCGTCTTTTATATATTTCTATATAATTGTAAGGCTTAAATGCCAAAAATCCAGTTTACGAATACACGAAGGATACTAAGACCTACAATGATTTCTGCTAAAAATCTTAAAGAACCTTCCATACCATTACCTAAATGTTTTAAACTGCCAATTTTAGCTTTACTTACGATATCACACCAGCACATATAATACCTCCATGAGAGTTAATATGAGTAAATTACATAATTTATATGCTTATTTTACAACGTTATATCAAAAATTTCAATATGTATTTAAAATTAAATAATAATAATTCTACACATATATCTATAATAGTAAAACTGTAATAACAATAGATCCTCGTAAATTAAGGATTATTAAGTGTTAAGTTGCTTTGATATATATTAAAACTATATAAGACTTATAGAAATAAATATAGGATAATACAGTATCATTTTTATATGAGATCTCAAAGGTTATATAAGAGTTTATATAAGTCTAAGGCATAGGCCGAAGACAGTGGATTTATTGACATATAGTCATTTTTATTGATTATTATAGTTGGAAGATAAATAAACTAGGATATAGATATATAGGCTTATTTTTATTTCTTTGCATTTTACTTCCGATAACGATATATTATCGGAAGTAATTATATAAAGAAAATTGGGCCTATATGGCCCAATCCCTTATGTTATATAGTTTTTTAGCTATTTAAGCTTATTTACGTTTAAATGTGTATGGTTCGTATTCTACATCATTATGACGGTTAGTCCACCAGTTCCAACCGATTCTTGCAAGCTTCCATGCAATGAAGCCTACGATAATGCCCAATACTAAGCCTGTTAATACATCTGTTGGATAATGTACAAATAGATATACTCTAGAAAATGCTACTACTAATGACCCAAGTAATGCTATAATTCCCAAATATCGCTTCTGAGGCGCTATTTGACTCAAGCCTAGGTAAATGGTCATGGCAGATGCAAATGAACCAAAACTATGGCCTGACGGGAATGAATAACTATTTGCTTTTGGTAATGCAGACTCTAATGGTACTGTTACATTAGGAAAATCTACAAATGGTCTTAATCGAGCTACATGTGGTTTTAAACCTTGGTCACCGATGATAAATACAAATCCTAATGCAATTATTATCGCAATGCCTAATACACGATATTTTTTCTGTAACATCAATAATAAGGCAATGACAATCCATAAGGCACCGCTGCCAGTAATTTTTGAAATAAATGCCATAATTGGTGTTAAAAAACTATATACAAGATGGTCATGTACATAGAAGATCAAGGAGTGATCAAATTGTAAGATTGTGTCCATAGTTTCCTCTTCTATTTAACTAAATGATAATTATTGAGAATGATTGAGAATAGATTATATCCTCAATATTCTGTATTGGATTTCCATATACTTTGTAATATGTATATATTGGTTTCTCAATTACATCCAAATAATAGCCTAAACTATTTATACCTCATGGTCAATAGTTTAGGCTATATTTAATAAAATCTTTAATTATGGTTTCTTTTTATCTGTTTTTTTAGTAGCACTTTCTGGGGGCATTGTTATAATCGTATCTACTGGGTCATATACAGATTCAAAGGAATCAGTTTGGGTTACCCAGTTACCATATGTAATGGTTCTATACGTATTCATTGTTAGCCCTACATGCCCTTCTTGTACTTCTTTTTCTTTTAAAGATGGATCTACGCGTGTAATTGTCTTATTTGGTATTTCACTACGATCACCAACTGAAATAGATACATTTTTAGGCTTGTCTTGAGCAGTACCTATAATATAGATGGTTAGTGTACCATGATTCATCACACTGAGAATATAAATGGATTGCTGGTATGGATTTCTAAACTTAAAGTCCAAATAGCCCCATGCTACTGTAGCATCACGACCAGCTTGAATATATCCAACAGGTTCAAAGTGAGGTGTACGTTCTACAATATTCATGCCAGATAATAAGGCTGTATTAAAGATGGTAGAACTAACTTGGCAAATGCCACCACCAATACCTGGAACTAATTTGCCATCAATCATTACCGGTGCATCATCATAGCCAGCCTCAGCAGTACGCTCGCCTACAACATCGTTAAAGGAGAATACTGCACCAGGTTTAATCAATGTACCATTGATTTTATCAGATGCGAGTTGAATATTATGTGTTCTGCTTTCATTATTTGGATCAAAATCTGTACTAAAGGATGCTAGAACGGTATTTAATGGTTTTAAATCAGAATCAGTAACCTTAATAGTATTTTTGGTGGTAAATACCATAGATAAAGATGTGATGCTTTCTCCAGATTGTAATTGATCCTTAAGGTTTTGTAAGGTTGCATCAATATCAATGCGTTTACCTTCTTTAGCAGGATGGAATACAACTTGACCATTCTCAATAGTTAGATATGCATCATGACCTGGCGTATCAATTGATTTGGCAAGTTCTGTAAGGTAGGTTTTACTTTTTACCTCGTCTAGCTTATATTGTGGTTTAAAATGTTGGCCATAATATAAGGCATTAAATCTATGTGAAAGTAATGTCCACCAATCATCTTCATACCCATATGTAGAAATAGCTTTTACTACAGCCTCTGTATCTACTTGAATACCTAAATCATGATACGTAGCCTGTTGTTTTTTATTATTCCCCATATCAATGGATATAGTCTGTTGTGGTATTTTACTATTTAGCTCTTGTATTCGAGCTTGTAATTCACCCTTTGGTGTATTAGATAAATCTGTATCATTGTAAAATACGCCATACGATGTATTTTCTGTTGGGATGTATGAGCAGCCGCTCGTACTCAGCAGGACTAGCATAGTCCCTAATATTATATATTTTTTACTCATTGTATTATAAACTCTCCCAAATTAGTCATTATATTCTCTAATTATAGCATATAAGTACCTATTCTATGGTACAATTATATTGATATTTTTAGGGGTAAGGGTGAATTATGTCAGAGTCTAAGGAACAACAAAAACATTTCTATTTGCGTAATAACGATGCGCTTATGAATAGTACAAAGTTGTCTATGAAAGCCAAACAAAGTATATTGCTATCTAAGGCTGAAAATACTGTAGATGCTTATGAATCGGATTGGGACGATTTCGTAGATTGGTGTACCTATCAAAAGGTATCTTATTTTCCGGCTACACCAGAAACCATAGTAAACTATATTAATGATCTTGCTGATTATGCTAAGGCAAACACGATTTCTCGTCGTATTAGCGCTATATCAGAGAATTATAATGCGTCTGGCCATCGGGATAATCCATGTATGGCTCCCATCGTAAAACAAGCGTTACGGGGCATTAGACGTTTAAAAGGTACATTCCAACAAGGTAAGACACCAGTCCTATTAGAGGATATTGAAGATATTTTAGATTGTATGACCAAGCTAGATGTACCGGAATTACAACTATTACGTGATAAAGCTATTCTTTTAATCGGATTTATGGGTGCTTTTCGTCGTAGCGAAATTGCGGCTATTACAGTAGAACATCTTCAATTCTCTCCACAAGGTGTTGAAATCTTTGTACCATCATCTAAAGCCGACCAAGAAGGTCAAGGTGCTGTAGTGGCGATTCCGCATCTATCTGGTTCTCCGTTAGACGCAGTTCGTGCCTTACAGCAATGGTTACGTGTCTCTGGTATAACAGAAGGACCTGTATTTAGAGGCTTTACTAAAAATATGTCGTTACGTAAAACAGCTATATCCGATAAGATGATTGCCGAAATCGTAAAGAAATATATTTCTCTTATCGGTCTTGATCCTGCCATGTATGGAGCCCATAGCTTGCGTCATGGCTTTGCAACGACTGCTGCAGCCTATGGTGTGGAAGAACGTAATATTATGAGACAAACACGCCACCATAGCGTTAATATGGTTCGTCGTTATATTAATGAAGCGAACAAGTTTGTAGACAATCCTATTTCAACAATCTTTGAAAAACGATTTAGATAAAAACTATAAATCAGTTGATTCAGATAATATCTATAAATCGGTTAATAACATACATGAAACAACAAAAAGCAGCTATCTCTATTGAGTAGCTGCTTTTTTGTGTGGGTTACACCCATATATATTTAGTTTTGAGCCACATAGTCCAAAGCTCTAACTGGACTATCAGTTTTATGTGCTGGTACCTTTAAAACTGTACCAGGTACCAGTGTACCAGAATCACTGATATTGTTAAGTTCTTTCATGGCATATACCATTTCACGAACATCCATATCTTTATGAGCTGTGCGAGCTGCAATATCCCACATTGTATCGCCTGCTTGTACCTTTACTTCACGTACTGCATGTGTATTTGTAGCTGTTACAGGATTTGTCATATTATAGCCGAACAAGATTGTTAAGCACATTCCTACCATCATCAATATATTTTTCATCTCATACCTCACATTTACATCGAACATAATATCTGAGAACATTTGTTTGTTTACATGCTTATATTAGCACACGAACGAATGTTCGGTCAAGTGTTTTAGAACAAATGTTTGCAAAAACTTTTAAAATTGCCTATAATAGGTATATAAGATTAATAATTATCTTATGTATTTATTATATAGTACAAAATGAGTAAATTTTTCCACATATATATATTGATATTATTTTGACGTTACATTGACTATGGAGGTTTATCGTGAGACGCCCTGCTACAGATATTAATACAAAACAGCGCCGTATATTAGATTTTATTAAGGACTCTTTACATAATGAATATCGTTGTCCTACTGTTCGAGAAATCTGTACGCATGTAGGCCTTAGTTCTACTTCTACTGTGCAATCTCACTTGAATGCTCTTGAAAAGTTTGGTTATATTAAGCGTGATCCTAATAAAAATCGCGCTATTACAGTATTAGAGGATACAAAACCTTCTATTTCTGTAGACGGTAATGAAACATCTAGTTCTGATAATTTTGAATTCTTAGGGGCTGGATTAAAACAAGTTCCTCTTATTGGTACTGTACAAGCAGGTATGCCTATTACAGCGGTAGAAAATTTAGAGTCTACTCTTACATTACCTGTTCAATTAACTGGTGATTCTGACTGCTTCTTACTACGTGTTCAAGGCGAATCCATGATGAATATTGGTATGTATGAAGGTGATATGCTCATCGTACGCCATCAAAATACGGCTAATAATGGTGATGTAGTTGTAGCACGTATTGATGACGAAGCTACAGTAAAACGTTTTTATAAAGAAAATGGACATATTCGTTTACAACCAGAAAATGATGATTTCGATCCAATCATTGTAGATGATTGTCATATTGAAGGTCTTGTCATTGGTCTTGTACGAGATAGAATATAGAAAAAACCGGCAACTTATGGTTGCCGGTTTTTTATTGTATCTATTAAGTTTATATATTATGTTAAACTATATTAATATTTACAATTTGAACTTGCTCATATTCTCGTATTCCAGATGCATTCAATAGGTCTGTATCAATAGTAATGCTCCCTACATAAAAAACAGAAGCTATATTAAATAGCTCCTGTTTTTATTTTATTTTATATATTCTGTTAACGCTTTATCAATATATGCTGCTTCTTCGGCACTAGGGTCACACATTGGCAAATTAAATACACCAGCAGGTAAACCTATTTTACGGACTGCATATTTAACAGGAATAGGATTTGTAGTAATAAACATAGCTTTTATGATATCCGCTAAGCTTTGATGAATACGAAGTGCTTCGTGATTATGACCAGATTCATAAGCTTGAATCATAGCATTCATATCTTTGCCCGCTACATGAGAAACTACGGATACAACACCACATGCACCTACAGATAGCATTGGCAATGTAAGACCATCATCTCCACTATATACCATGAAGTCATCCTCAGGCATTAAGCGTTTAATTTCAGATGCAATCATAAGATTGCCACTAGCCTCTTTAATCGCGCATACATGTGGATACTCACTATGTAATTGTGCTAGTGTTGTTGGGAAAATGCCTGTTCCTACACGGCTTGGTACATTATACACCATGATTGGCAGTGTAGTAGCCTCTGCAATAGCTTTAAAGTGTAAGTATTGACCTTGTTGATTTGGCTTATTGTAGTAAGGTACTACAACTAATAAACCATCGATTCCATCAATTTTAGATACTTCTTTTACAAAGTCTACAGAAGCTTTTGTGTCATTTGAACCTACATTAGCAATAATGGAACCTTTATGACCACATTCTTTAGCGATAGCTGTAAATAATGCTAATTTATCCTCTTTCGTCATGGATGGATTTTCCCCTGTTGTACCGCATACAACGAGTCCATCAGATCCATTATCTAATAAATGATGAGCAATAGCTACACTATTTTCTATGTTAAGGGATCCATCATTATTAAATGATGTAATCATAGCCGTTAATACTCGACCAAAGGTTTTCATATCTGTCCTCCCCTTGATAGATTAAAATGCTTGTTTTTCTACCAAGTACTCAGCAATTTGCAACGCATTAAGTGCTGCACCTTTACGAATTTGGTCCCCTACAATCCAGAAATTCATACCTTTGTCGTTATATAAATCTTTACGAATACGACCGATTTCACAGTCGTTTTGATTAGACGTATATAATGGCATTGGATAAATTTGTTCTGCAGGGTTATCTTTTACTTGTAAACCTGGGAATTTTTCACATGCTGCTCTGAAAGCTTCTACAGAAACTGGTTCAGCTGTTTCTACTAAAACAGATTCAGAGTGGGAACGATACACTGGAACACGTACAGTAGTTGGTACTACTTGAATTGTGTCGTCATGAAGAATTTTTTGTGTTTCATTGACCATTTTCATTTCTTCTTTTGTGTAATCATTGTCCAAGAACACATCGATTTGTGGCAATAAGTTAAATGCTACAGGATAATGTTTAGGTGCAGATCCTGTTGGCAATAAGTTTGCAGTCATTTCTTCGCCAGCAGTATATTGTTTTACTTGATTTTCAAGTTCTTCAATACCCTCTTTACCAGCACCTGATACTGCTTGATATGTACTTACAACGATGCGTTTAATTGGAGAAATATCATGTAGTGGTTTTAAACCTAAGCTCATAATAATAGTAGAGCAATTTGGGTTAGCAATAATACCTTTATGTTTTAAGATATCTTCTGGATTTACTTCAGGTACAACTAGAGGTACTTCAGGATCCATACGGAATGCACTAGAGTTATCGATAACAATTGCACCACGTTTAGCTGCTTCTGGTGCTAATGTTTTAGAAATAGAACCACCTGCAAATAAAGCGATATCAATATTTTCAAAGGATTCTGGTTTTGCTTCCTCTACTACATATGTTTTTCCATTCACTGTAAGTTCAGTACCTGCAGAACGAGCAGATGCCAACAATTTTAAATTTTCATATGGGAAATTACGCTCTTCAATAAGTGTAATAAATTCAGCACCTACTGCACCAGTAGCACCAAGAATTGCAACATTAGGTTTTTTCATTACTATATCTCCTTGCTCTAATATTATAAATAATGCTCTAAGCCGTAAGTTAAACCCGTTTTAGCACTAATTTTTTTACATGCTAATACTACACCTGGCATAAAGGAAAGTCGGCTTAAACTATCGTGACGAATTGTTAACGTTTCATCATAGCCACCAAATAGTACTTCTTGGTGAGCTACGTAACCAGGTAAACGAACGCTGTGGATTGTTACGTCATCAACCTTAGCGCCACGAGCACCTGGTAAACTTTCACGAGTCAAATCCTCATCAGGCGTTGCATTCGCCGCTTGTTTAGCTTCGTTAATTAATTTAGCTGTTAAAATAGATGTACCAGATGGGGCATCGTATTTATGGTTATGATGTAGTTCAATAATCTCTACATTAGGGAAATATGGTGCCAATTCTGCAGAAACCTTCATCATCATAACTGCACCAAGAGAGAAATTAGGTGCAACAAGGCAGTTTGCATTATTTTGGCGACCAATAGCATCTAATTCGTCACGTTGTTCCGCAGTTAAACCTGTAGTACCAATAACTACATGAATACCTGCAGATAACATTTTTTTAGCATTTTCATAAATAACAGCAGGATTTGTAAAATCTACAATTACATCAGGTTTATTAGTACCTAGAACCTCATCGATGGAGGCATTCATTGTAATTCCTAATTGTTCGATGCCTGCTACGGAGCCTACATCTTGACCTGCCTTAGTAGGATCGATGCCGCCTACTAATGTTAATTCAGGATCATTATGTACTGCTTTGACTACTTCGCGGCCCATTTTACCGCCAGCGCCATTTACCATTACTCGAATCATATATACCTCCAAAAAAGCCAGTGGATGCATCCACTGGCCTTATAGTTTATATAGCTTATAACTGTTACTAAAAGCTCAATGATAGCACTCCACCAATTCAAATTGATGACAGTCGTCCATTTATTAAATAGACAACCAGAACGATGAGTCGCAATCACCGAACTTCGGCAAGCATCCCTTTTATCATGGATCAATGCATGCCTACTCCTCATGATTACTATTTATACTCGCACCTCTATCAACATATTCACTTAATACTATTAGTATAAGTAATTATGCGATTTTAGTCAATTAAAATGGGCAATTAGTTCTTTAGCTGCTGCTAATGCTGTTGACGACATACCTCGACCAGACATCATTGAAGCGATTTGCGTAACTCGTTCATCCTCATTAAGTACAGATAATGTTGAAATTGTACGGTCATCTTGCTCTATTTTAGATAAGTGATAATGTTGTTTTGCAATACTTGCTGTTTGAGGTAAATGAGTGATACAGAATACTTGATTCGTTTTAGATAGATGTAGAATCTTTTCAGCTACTTTTAACGCTATATCTCCACTGATACCAACATCGATTTCATCAAATACCATTGTTTTGAAAGTGTCAGTACGGAATACAGATTTGAAGGCTAGCGCAATACGAGCTAATTCACCACCAGAGGCTACCTTGTGAAGCGGTAATAATTGCTCCCCTTTATTGGCAGAAAATAGTAGTTCAATTGATTTAGCACCTAAAGAAGATAATCCTTCGCCATCCTCTATATGGAACTGAATATCACCTTTTGGCATTCCTAAATCTACTAATTCTTGATGTAATGCAACAGCTATAGCTTTTGCATTTTTTTGACGAATGTCATGTAAAACCGTTAAAGCCTCTTCTGCCACTTTTTGCGCCTTATGAAGACGAGCCTCTAATTCATCTTGTGCAAATACAAGGCTTTCAAGTTCCTCTAAATGGGCTTGTGCTTTTTCTTCGTATGCTAGAATTTCTTCTATAGTTTCACCATATTTTTTCTTTAACCCATAAAGTAATGTGTCACGATCTTGGCAATACTTGTAGCGCTCTTCATCATAGCTGATAGTATCTCTGTAGCGATCTAATGATTGGGCTGCTTCCTCTAATTGAAAATAAGCAGAGTCAACCATTTCAGATACTTCCTTTAATTCACTATCATACTTTACAAGATCATTAACCTCTACCTTGATAGAGTTAATAGTGTCTAGTAATGGTTGGCGTCCATTATAGAAGGCGTCATAACAAGAACCTAATACCTTATCAATATGCTCAAAGCTATCAAGACGCTTTAATTCTTCTGCAATAGAGACATCCTCACCCATAGTGAGACCGGCTTCTTCAATTTCATCAATTTGGTATCGTAGCATATCGAGCTCACGCGCTCGTTCAGACATATTTTCTTGTAAGTGATCCACATCTTGTTTAGCTTGCTTATATACTTTATAGGCATCTAAATAGGCCTTATAAGCTACTTGTCCTTCTTTATTATACGTATCCAAATATTCATGATGAGTATCTGCATCTAACAATCGTTGATTGCTATATTGACCATGAATATCTGCTAAATGTTGACCAATTTCTTTTAATGCTTTTAATGGTATAGGTTGATCATTAGCTAAGATAGTAGATTTACCATTGCGATTAAATGAACGGGAGAGAATTAATTCCCCTTCTTCAACCATAATATTTTTAGATTCTAATAGCTCTTGTATACTTTGGTGATCGGCAATATCAAAGATTCCATCTATAACAAAACTATCTTTACCGTGACGAATGAACTCGCTGCTTGCGCGTTCTCCCAAAAGGATACTAAAGGCATCCATTAATATGGATTTCCCTGCCCCAGTTTCGCCGGTAAAGATAGTTATGCCATCATTAAATGAAATATTCATTTGCTCAATCAACGCAAAGTTGCGAATGCTCATTTGCGTTAACATCTATTTAGTCCTTCATTAAATCTTGAATTTTAGCTAAAATCGCTGGAACTTCAGCTTCAGATCTTGCAATTAACAAAATTGTATCATCACCAGCTAATGTACCAATAATTTCAGACCATTTTGCATGGTCAATAGAAAATGCTACGGATTGAGCTGAACCAGGAATTGTATGTAATACAACTTGATTCAAGCTATGATCTACCTTAATTAGAGAATCTTGGAATAATCGATTGATTCGACTACGAGATAGAACTACATTTTCTTCTGGAGATAATGCATATCGATAGTGTCCATCGCCTGTAGGAATTTTGATTAACATCAATTCCTTAATATCACGAGAAACTGTAGCTTGCGTTACTTCAATACCTTCTTCTAATAAGGCCGCTGCTAATTCCTCCTGAGTTTCAATCGCCTTGGACTGCACGATTTCTTTGATTTTGTTATAGCGATAGCGTTTCATTTTGAACTCCCTTTTTTAAACCTTGCACATAAAAGAGAATAGTATCTTTCTGCTATTATTATACCATATATTCATAATTAATATATGGTATAAATTGCATGTCTCATACTAGTTATGCATATTATATTAATATTTAAAATATTGTTAACTTTCTATATATTGATAGCGTATAAACACATATCCTATAGGCTTCATCTATTTATATGAAATTAATAATTTAAAATTAGAAGATTATACATGTATAAATAAAAGCCCCTATAAAGGGGCTTTTACATATTTCTTATGACTTTTATTCATAATGAATAAAGATATATTTCGTTTTATCGTTTTTGCAATATAAATAACTCAGGTGGATTATTGATTTGATTCATTGGATGCCAATGACATACATTATACAATTTTTGTTCTAAATCTGATAAATACGATTTAAGCATCTGCATTTCTTCAAACCCTTCTGTTGTTCCAGGGTAAGCAACAATTGTGATAACTCCAGACTTCGATAATTTTTCTAAGCCTTCATTTATGGCATCAATAGTTTGATGCGGTTTAGTTATAACTTGATGATCACCACCTGGTAAATAGCCTAGGTTAAAGATCATTAAATCAATAACTTCATCTTTTAATTGATTAGCTAATGCACGATCATGGGAGTCATGAATAAATGTTAGACTTACATCTTGTGCTATATCATTTGACTGCAATAACTCTTGGCTGCTATTAATGGCTTTCATTTGAATATCGATGCCATATAGATGACAGCCCTTTTTTGCTCGTTCTGCCAAATATAGTAAATCATGGCCATTACCACATGTTGCGTCTACCACTATATTAGCGTGTTTCATTACTCGATCCCAGATTAAATGTTGAAACTGAACAGCATTGTTAATGTTAATCACAAAATCACCCCACTTGAGATTTTAGTATTACAACAACTCGTCACGACGAGATGCTAGTTTTTTAAATAATGTACCGAAGAAACATTGATCTTTAAAACGTACGAATAAACAATAAACAGGATTAGAGCTTATATGTAGTGTTTCTTTATTGGTAAACGTATAGTCAAATGTACCGTCTATACAGATATGTAATTGTGGTTCACGTTCTGGCATCGTGATTTGGATTGTATCATGCTCTTCTAATACAAGTGAAACACCTTGAATTAGATGTGGCGCTACAGGTGTAACAATAATGGATCTATTATCAGGCTTCATAATAGGACCACCTGCGGATAGATTATATCCCGTAGACCCGGTTGCAGAGGAAATAATCAAACCATCTGAAGGATACATTTGTGTATGTTGATTATTGATGGACATGTTAATACGTGCCATTTTTGCTGGTTCAGCACGGGTAATAACGATTTCATTAATAATAGGTACTAACTCTTCTTCATTACCATTATTTCGGTCAATATATGCATATAAATGTCCGCGTTTTTCTATATTATAATCACCATTTGCAATACGTTTAATATGACTTTGCATTTGATGAACTTCAATTTGGTTTAAAAAGCCTAGCTCACCAAGGTTAATACCACAAACAGGTACATTATATGGGTAAATTTGTCTTGCCAAATGGATGATGGTGCCATCACCACCAAAACTAAAGGCAATATCAATTTGTTTAAAGATTTCTGGACGACTTAAAATATGAGTTTCAGGAATCTTAAGTACTCGTGCAGGTGCATCTGATTCGAGATCATCTGGCAAAAATACTTCGATACCTTCATCTTTACAAATATGTGCAGCCATTTTTAGAACTGCCATAATATTGCTTTTCCCCATGTTTGGGAAGAATCCGATACGCATAGTAATCTCCTATAATGAATGGGCTTCTGCAACCACTGTATCAATTAATGCATCATCAATGGCTAAAGCCCCTTCTTTGTACTTTTTAAAATAACCTAAAAACTCAATATTACCTTCCATGCCTTTAATTGGTGAGAACGTTAAGCCGTGAATATATAATCCACAATCATGAGCAACATGTAAGATACGATGTAAAACTTCTTTATGGATTTCAGGATCTCGCACTATACCGCCTTTACCTACATTCTCTTTCCCCGCCTCAAATTGAGGCTTAATCAAAGCAACAAGAGCTCCTGTATCCTTTAATAAGGTAGTCGCAACTGGCAGAACCTTGTCCAAAGAAATAAATGCTACATCAATAGAAATAAAGTCCACAAGTTCACCAAGTTGCTCAGGTGTAACAGTACGGATATTTTGCTTTTCCATATTAATCACACGCGGATCTTGACGCAATTTCCAAGCTAATTGATTATAGCCTACGTCAATGGCAAAGACTTTAGAGGCACCATTTTGTAGGGCGCAATCTGTAAAACCACCTGTGCTAGCACCAATATCAACCATAACAGCATCCTGTAAGTTGATAGGATATGTTTGAATAGCTTTTTCTAACTTTAATCCACCGCGACTAACATAAGGCAACGTATTACCCTTTACTACAATATTGGCATCTACAGGAATTTTTGTACCTGCTTTATCAATACGCGTAGTATCCATGAAGATTTGGCCAGCCATTATGGCCGCTTTTGCCTTTTCTCTACTTTCAAAAAGTCCTCGGTTAACGAGGAGTATGTCTAAACGTTCTTTACTGCTCATATAACACCATTATAAATATAATAAAATTGAACACATGCAACAAGAATACCGAGGATTAATCCTCCAAATACCTCTATTGGTGTATGTCCTAATAATTCTTTTAAGGCCTCTTTACGAGTAATGACAACAGGTATGTTTTTCTTTGTAAAATAATCTACAATTTGATTTAGAATTTGAGCTTGACGCCCAGCTTCTAATCGCACCCCAGATGCATCATACATAACTACAATAGAAAATACTAAGGATAGAATAAATAGATCCGAAGCCCCACTTTTTAGATATATAGCCGTAGTTGTAGCGATTACAAAGGATGTATGGGAACTGGGAAATCCCCCAGAGCCCACAAGGCGTTCTGGACAAAATTTACCATGCCGAACTAGTTGCCATACAAATTTGATAGCCTGCGCAGTAAACCATCCCCAAAATGCAGCTTGCGCTATGTAGTTGTGTGCTATTTGTGGTAATATATCAATCATTATTTATACCTTCTTCAGGTAATACCAATTAATTAGTTCGTTCTAAAAGATAATCAATTAGAGCAGATAATATAGATGTATCATAAGAAACAGAGTTTAATGCATCGTGAGCTTGTTTGCCAACTAATAGGGCTTGCTCTTTTGCTCCTTCTAAACCAAGCAAAGATACATACGTCGATTTATGTTGTCGAATATCACTACCAGGAGTCTTTCCTAATTCTTCAATAGTTCCAGTTACATCTAGAATATCATCAGTAATTTGGAATAACAATCCTAAACAATTAGCATATTCCATAAGCGCTGTTCGAGTAGCCGTATCTGCATTGCCTAAAATAAGGCCTAATTCTACTGACGCATTAAATAATGCACCCGTTTTTCCACTGTGCAAAACCTTTAACTCTTCTAGTGGGATATGCTTATCTTCACTGAGCATATCGAAGGCTTGACCACCGACCATACCTTCCGGGCCTGCTGCAGCAGCTACACATTGAATAGCATCTATTTTTTGCTGAGGCGTAGCAGTTTTATTCTCAGTCATTAGTTGAAAAGCATAAGTTAATAAACCATCACCAGCTAGAATAGCCATACCTTCACCATAAACTTTATGATTTGTTAAATTACCTCTGCGATAATCATCATTATCCATAGCTGGTAAATCATCATGTACTAAGGAATATGTATGGATACACTCCATGGCGCATAGAAACTCCTTATAATCAGCTGGATTTTTATGAAGCATTTCTAACACAGCTTTAGATAAGATTGGTCGGATTCGCTTGCCGCCTTGCATTAAGCTATAACTCATGGATTCATAAAGAGGTTTAAATTCTTGATTTGGGCTACTTAAGACCTCACCTAACCATTGTTCAATATGTTGTTTGCTAGACCCTAAATAATCTTTGAACATAGAATCTCCTTATTCGCTGATGCGGACTTCTTCGATAATTTGTTGAACTTCATTTTCAACCGAATCGAGCATTTCTGCACATTCTTTTACTAATGTTAAGCCCTTTTTATATTGAGTTAAGAGTTCAGAGATGGTCATATCACCATCGTCTAATTGTTTCACAATATCCTCTAAGGCTTTATATTTCTTTTCATAATTTTTTAGTGATGCGGCCATCTTTGTGCGCCTCCTTTACCGTAGCATTCACATAACCATCAGCAAGTGTAACTCGTATATCATCCTTTGGATGTAATTGAGTAACAGACGTTATAGGTTTATCATTATGTTCAACCTTTGCAAACCCTTTTACCATCATTTGTAATGGATTTAGAGATTCTAATTGTTGAGCTAATAATGCTAAACTATGTTTCTCTGTATTGCATCGTTCTTTTGTAGCATTAGTTAATGATTGTGAAAGCTCTTGTAAATGCGTTTTCTGTTTATGCAAAAATTGTAGAGCTGGAATACCTAATTTACGATTAAAGAGCAATGTTAAATCTGTACGTTTCTGTTGTAATGTATAACGTATAAACTCGTGTAGGTATTCTTCTTTTTCTGTTAATTGATCTTGTAGTGTAATGATAGGAAGTACAGCCATTTCTGCAGCGTGACTTGGCGTTGCTCCACGAGCATCTGCTACATAATCACATAAGGTATAATCTGTTTCATGACCTACTGCTGAGATTACCGGTGTATTAGCAGTATAAATAGCCTCTACAACTGCTCTATCATTGAAACACCATAAATCCTCCATAGATCCGCCACCACGACCAACGATGATAAGGTCTACCTCTGGGTCAGCATCAGCCGCTGCTATTCCTTTAGCTATAACAGGTCCTGCTGTATTACCTTGGACAGGAACGGAGAACAATTTAAATCGAACTAATGGGTTTCGTCTTTCACTGACATGTAAAATATCATGTAATACGGCGCCAGATTGAGATGTAACAATCCCTATGCAACTTGCCATATACGGTAAATTTTGTTTATGGCTATCATCAAAGTATCCTAAGGCAGTTAATTCTCGTTTTAAAGCGTCAAATTCAAGCTGTAATGGGCTTTTAGAACCTATTTGCATATCGGATGCAATGAGATTTAAACGGCCCATTTTATTGTAAAAATTAACAGATGCTTTTACAGTTACTAATAGACCATTTTGAATGGCATTAGCCAACCCTTTTTGCATAACAGTGCTAGACCACATGGTAACATCAATAGCGGCTTCTTCATCTTTTAAAGAGAAATACATATGACCACTACTATGACGCTTTGCATTAATAATGGTGCCGCTAACATAAAGATTCTTAAGTAGATATTCACGGTCTAAGGTGCGCTTTATAAGATTGTTTAATTGTGTAATGGTTAATACATTCACGATTATCCTCTAGTTTCCTCTAAAAAAGCAGCGCCAAAAGCATTGCCAGTGGCATTATCAACAGAAAATTGTGGTTGTGCCACGTGTAATGTAATGTGATTACGCATACAATAATGCTCCATTCGATGACGAAGTATACTATTGCTCATTACACCACCTACGGCAATTAATGTTTTAACAGGTTTATTTTTTAAATGATAGGTAATCATTTTTTCTAGTGCATTTCCAATAGAGGTGAATACAGCTCGCGATAGATTAGATTTTTCCATATCATTCATGGAATCACTAATGCGTCGCATAGCCGCACTACATGGCCCAGCAAAGCTTATCCAACCTTCTTTTACAGAAGATGGTAATGGTTCATATTCTTTAGTTTGTAATGCTAATGACTCTAGATGTTTGCCTGCAGGAAATGGCAAACCCATTGCAACACCAATACGATCTACATATTGACCGCCTTGTAAATCCTTAGAGCCGCCAATAATGTGAGACTCAAATATGCCTTCTCCTTTATAATGACAATATACGAGCTCCGTAGTACCACCAGATAAATGAAGTGCTAAAAATGGATCTTTAGGAATTGTTTTTAGTTCTCGAAGGGCAGCTAAAATATGATTTTCTTGATGTGCAAAAACTTGTAAAGGTACATTCATCATATGACTTAGAGATTGACCATACCCTAGCCCTACCATAAAGGCTGGCATATAAGAATTTTCCTCACGTCTAGGAAAACCACTAACACCGATACCACTAATTGGTAGTTGTGGCAATTCAGATATCAACTTAGGCAATGCCTTTGTATGTTGAAAGACCATATTTGATTGTTGTAGTCCTCGCTCACCCTGTTTGACCTCTAATATTTTGCGGGCTTCTCCAACTATTTGAAAGTCGCTATCTATAATGGCACAACTTGTAGTGTAGCAACTAGTATCAATGCCTAAGTAATATCGTTTCATTATTTACTCTTATTATATGCATCTAGAATTGCATTAATTAATTTATAGGAAGAATCAGAACCAAAATCCTTAGCTAATTGAATAGCTTCATTAATGGCTATAGATGGTTCTAAAGGTTCATCTTCATTTGTCATTTCCCATAGAGCAATACGTAAAATAGCACGATCAACCTTGTCTAAGTTTTCCACTTTACGTGATTTACAAAATGGCTGTAATGCTGCATCTATAATTTCAGAAGCGGATAATACACCATTTATAATATTATTTGCATAGGCCTTATCCATAGATTTATGCATATGTCCTTCTGGAAATTGAACATCACTTTGGTCTGCATGAAATTCATTAGCATATAACATTTGAAATGCGTATTGACGTGCTTCACGTCGATTTCGCTTAATTACCATGTGGAGTTGGCTCCTTTTCTTTAACAATACCTTCAATATGAACATCAACCTTAACATGATCAAGATCGAGCATATTCTTTAAGGTTTGTTTGATTTCTAACTGCAATTGTTTGGATAATTCAATAAGATTGTATCCATATAATGCTTTAATATAAATATTGACTTCAATAAAATCTTTACGATGTTTAACATTAATACCTGGTAAACTGCGTTGACCAAAGGCATGTGTAATACCCTCTACTAGTTCATCGTAAAAGCGAGGGCTTAAAGAATGAATACCTGGTATAGTGGTTAAAGTTTTTGTTGCTACATCTATGATGACAGAGTCTGCAATATTAATAGTATCCATATCTAATCCGTAGTTTAATTCTTTATCTGAACTCATATAGATCCTCTCCTAAGGCTGTGATGGTGTTACTAAATCATCAAAAATAATGTCTTGTACCACTACATCAATAGTTTGTACCTCAATTTCGGTATAAGAAACTAAAGCCGTTTTTATACGTTCTTGTAAACGTAAAGCCACATCAGGAATACGATATCCATACTGAATGCAAACATATAATGTTACAGAAAGAGCTCCTTCATCGTTAAATGATATCTTTACACCTTCATAATCAGATTTACGTCTAAAGAAGGCATTTACATCATCATTAAAGGTAGAACTCATATGATGTATACCCTTTGTTTCAAGCGCTGCTATAGTAACAATCGTAGCATATACATCTTCACTAATCTTAATTTTACCAGACTCTAGTTCAGTATTTTTCTTGGTCATACTGGCCTCTTTCAAAAAAAGCACTTGTCCCTATATATAATTACATAGACGACAAGTGCTTACAGTGCAAATGTTAGATATATGGGGAATCAGATTCCATGAAAAGATCTAGCCCCAATACATATCAATAAGTATTAGGCACGTTCGATGTATTGACCTGTACGAGTATCAATACGAAGTACATCATCTACTTCAATGAAGAGAGGTACTTTTACAGTGTAGCCTGTTTCCAATACAGCTGGTTTGTTACCACCAGTAGCAGTATCACCACGGATACCAGGGTCTGTTTCAACTACTCGAAGTTCAACAGATACAGGTAAATCGATACCGATTACGATACCTTGGAAGAACATGATGGATACTTCCATATTTTCAAGAAGGAAGTTTTTAGCATCACCTAGTTGTTCAAGGTTAAGTTCAACTTGATCGTAAGTTTCGTTATCCATGAATGTGTAAGCGCCATCAGATTCGTATAAGTATTGCATACGACGACGGTCAACATGTGCTTTAGGCACTTTTTCACCAGCATTGAACGTACGTTCTACTACAGAACCAGTTTGCAAATTTTTCATTTTAGTACGTACGAATGCAGCACCTTTACCTGGTTTAACGTGTTGGAAATCAACTACTTGCCATACATTACCGTCGATTTCAACGGTTACACCTGGACGAAAATCATTACTGGAAATCATCTAACTCTTCTCCTTCTAAATACCTATTTCAATTAACTCTTTTGGACTATGTGTCAACACCTCATAGCCGTCAGATTTGACGATGACACTATCCTCTATTCTCAATCCGATAGTACCTGTAATATAAATACCAGGCTCTACCGTAATGATCATATTTTCTGTAAATACCGTATCGGATTTTGTATTAGCCACTGGTTCTTCGTGAATCTCAAGACCTACGCCATGACCAGTACCATGATTAAATTCCTTGGTATATCCATGTTCTTTGATATAATCACGACATACTGCATCGAGTTCTTTACCGGTAATACCAGCCCGAACAGCAGCTACGCCGCGTTTTTGTGCTTCTAAAACTATACTATACAGCTTTTTTTGTAATTCAGAGGCAGGACCCATTACAATAGTTCTAGTCATATCGGAATGGTAACCCTTATATACGGAGCCAAAGTCGAAGGTAACAAAATCACCTGCTTCAATGACCTTATCACTAGCTACACCATGAGGCATACTAGAACGGTTACCAGAAGCAACGATGGTTGCAAAGGAAGGCTCCTCTGATCCACGTTTTAACATTTCTGTTTCTAATATGATGCGCGCTTCGTTTTCTGTCATTCCTACCTTTAATTGTGGTAATAATGCAGCAAAGGCGTCGTCACCAATTTTAGCAGCTTTTCGCAATAATTCTAATTCATCTTCTCGCTTAACTGCTCGTAGTTTAGCAAAATTGATAGAAGTAAAATTAAAGCGTTCATCTAATGTATCACATAAGGTTTCATACGTATCTACCGGCATTTGCTTGCCTTCAATACCGAATAAACCTTCGTGAATATGATGCTCATTGAATATATCTACAAGAGTATCCATAACAGAGGATTCATATTGAATGACTGTATATCCTTCACATTGTTTTGTAGCTTGCTCAGTATATCTGAAATCAGTAATCATAAAGGCTTTATCTTGTGTAATGATAGCAAAGCCTGTAGTACCAGTAAAACCAGCAAAATAATGTAAATTTATAGGGCTCATCAAAATGACGCCTGTTAATTCTTGCTCTTTAATATACTGTTGTAGCAGATTTAATCCATTCATAATCATGCTCCTAGTCTATAAAGTACAATTAATCTTACCATAAAATACCTATATTGAATAGAATTTTATGCTATTTTTTAAAAGCCTCTATATCACCAATGGTTAAGTCCTGTATAGAACCAACCTCTTCTATGCCTGTTAAATCTATATGGCCTATAGTTAACCGTTTTAAATATGTAACAGTACCGCCTGCTGCACCAATCATACGTTTTACTTGATGATATTTGCCTTCTTCAATGGTAATATGCAGAGATTGAGAAGATACAACATCAATTAAAGCAGGCTTGCAATGGGTTCCGTCACCTAGTACAATCCCCTCTTTTATACGTTGAATTCCTTCTTCTGTTAACTCACCATCATATTCTACGTAATAAACCTTGGATACATGTTTATTACCATTGATGATTGAGTGTCCCCAAACACCATCATTGGTAAGCAACAGTAATCCTTCTGTATCCTTGTCTAATCTTCCCACAGGAACTACCCCCATTTTAATATATTCAGGTGGCAATAAATCCATTACAACGGGATGATTTGCATCCTCCACAGCTGTAACATAGCCTTTGGGTTTATGAAATTTTACATAATACTGCTGCTTAGTATTAACCACTTGTCCATCAACCGTTATTACATCAGACTCAATATCAACGTGGATATCTTTTTTTGTTGTTATTTCACCATTAATAGTAACTCTTTGATCCTTTAAGAGTTGATGAACTTCTTTTCGACTGCCATAAGCTTTATTAGCCAATAATTTATCGAGTCTCATCATACATGTCCTTGGAGTAATTCAACATGAGCTGTATCATTGAGCAAATTCAAAATATTATGATCGTATTCGCCCATACCATTATAGAAAATACGATTAATAGCTGTATTACCTTGGCTAAAATTCCAACAATGACTAATAGAAATATCTAATAATTTACATAATAAGGTTCTAATAGTTCCGCCATGACATGCTATTAAAAGAGTCTCTTCCTCATCATTAACATTGAGGAATTCTTCCAGACCTGCCCAGGCACGATCTTGCAAATCTTTAAAGCTTTCGCCATTTGGTACTTTTACAAGATGAGGCCGCAAATACATCTCATCAATAAGGCCGGGCCAACGTGCTTCAATGTCTGAAAATAGCATAGCTTCCCAGTCACCAAAATTAAGCTCTCGCAATCGTTTATCTACTGTGATAGATGTTGTGCGGTCACCTCGAATCGTTTCGGCTGTAACTAAGGCACGACTTAAATCACTAGATAAGATACGGTCAAAGGTAACATCTTTAAGGGCATTACCACATGCTTTAGCTTGATTCAAACCGTTTTCATTGAGGGGAATATCTGTAATACCTTGATATTTCCCCATTTTATTCCAATCAGTTTCACCATGACGCACAATATATAATGTCTTCATAATCTTCCTATACTTTCAAAATATTTGTCAGTTTATCCACCAGTTTAATATTAGTATCATGATCTTTAATAGCAATGCGTACCCAGTGATTAGTTAAACCTACATAGGAGTCACAATTGCGCACAATCATATTATATTTTTTTAGCTCTTCATTAATATAGTTTGCTGTAATTCCTTCTTGATTAACTTGGAACAAAATAAAATTAGCTGAAGGTGGATATACAGTAATTCCTTCTATGGCATCTAATGCATTGTACATGAATGCTCTTTCTTCATTTAATTCTTGTTTTGTTCGTTTAATGTAATCCACATCATTTAAGGCAGCCTTTGTATAAGCTTGCGCTAATGTATTTACAGACCAACTAGGGATATATTGCTGTAATTGAGTAATTAATGTTTTGTTAGTAAAAGCGGCACCAATGCGTAAACCAGGTACAGCATAGAATTTTGTGAAGGAATGAACTACGATGATATTATCGAATTCATTTACTAAAGAGCGCATAGAATGCTCATTATCTTGTAATGGATCATTTCCAACAAAATCGATAAATGATTCATCTATAACAAGTAAGCTATTTGCATCTTTCAACATGCTCGCTACAGTGCGAATATGATCTTTATCAAGTAATGTACCATCTGGATTATTAGGATTACCTAAAAATACAATGATGCGACCATCTTGCCCTTTTAGTTCAGCTGCAAAGGTTTCTAATGCCAAATATGGTACCTCAAAATAAGGTTTTCCATTATCATCTTCCCAAGGTCGATAAAAAATATCACGTACAGGAATCTTACTTGCTTCAAGAGCCTCTTTATACTCAGAAAATCCTGGTGCTGGTACAAAAGCACCTGTATATCCAGGTAAACGGCAAATAGCATATAATAGCTCGGCTGCACCATTACCAACTATAATTTGATGTTTATCCATTTCATATGTATCAGCAATAGCATTTAATACATCATCATTGGTAGCATCAGGGTAATGAGAAATGTAGCGTAATTGTGCATTTAATGCATCTAATCCACGTTGACTAGGTCCAAGGGGATTAATATTAGCGCTAAAGTCGACCACCTCATATGGTTCAATTCGTTGTTCATGGGCAAACTGAAATATATTGCCCCCATGTATCTTAGACATTTAATTCTCTTTCTATTAAATATATTATCGTTTAATATAGGTTAATCCTTCATTTGTGGTTTCTACTGTATCCACATAGGATAAGTGAGGTAACTTACGTATGATTTCTTGCTTACAATCATCAATGCGACTGTAATCTACTGGAAATAGCAGTCCCATAATAGTACCACTATGAGCTATGATTGTACCAACACTGTTATAGTAATTACCTATATCGTGAAAATCATATAAATTTGCTTTATATAGAATGCGTTGATTACCAAAAGCACTCAATGTAGCAGCTTGACCAATTAAATTGATATCATGTGTATGTAAGCCTCGTTTAAATAAATCTAATGACTCACGTATAATAGACTCTTTTTCTAAAATTTTAGCTTGTAAATCTACTTGTTGATTAAAGGTAATGGTATCTATACTACCGCCTTCATCAAATACAAGAATTTTCAATGGCGGACACATTCCTAGTGGTTGAGAAATGGTACCCTTAATATAATCAAACTGCGTAACACCTTGATAAAATGAAGCATCTGTAGGTTCTACGGATAAACAGATTTGTTCTAGTTCTTTTAGTGATAAATTATAATCCATAGCTAAAGCAGTAGCCATAGCCGTTACAGAAATATCCGCAGAACTTGAAGCCATCCCTTTACCTTGTATAATGTCAGAACGTACATATACAGGTGGACAAGTTTGATCTTTATTTTTTATCTCTAATAATCGTTGTACTAATTGTCTTGCCAGAGCTGACTTAGGTTGTAATGCACAATAATGTTGTGAAAATGGATGTTTTACATTACTTAATGCGTAGGAGTAACGATTAATAGGACAAGTCACTAAAAATGACTGGCCATTAATAGAACCTTGTAGAAATTCCCCACATGTACCTGGGGCTCTTACATAATAGGTCACATTAAACTCCTTTCGCATTAAACAAAAACAGTAATTGTTTTTACAAAATAATGGATAAATAATTATTAAAACATCGTAGTATTAGAAGCCACAGAAGCAGATAATACAGATAATATAATAATATAAATTAAAAGTAGTAAAACCTCTGTAACTTCAACAACAAATCCGTAAGTATCACCTGTAGTACCACCAAGTTGCTTAACAATATAATGGTTGAGTATACGATTAATAATATAGGTAATAATCATACTTACAATATTAATTTGAAAAATACCTAATGTAGCGTAAACCAATACGCCTAATCCAACAACATAGCCTACATCAGCTATAGAAAAAATGGAATATACGCCATATAAAAGGGTATATAAAATTACACCAATTAGTAATATTACAATAGGCATAAAGAAGGTTGATAGTGTATTGTATGTAATAACATGTTTGGGTGCTAAATTAGCGAATGCAGCCCCCATCCCCTGCTCTCGTGCATAGGGATAGGATCGAATACTCAACACAAGGGACCAACGACTCATTAATGGCATCATAATCAGTGCCATTGGAATAAATTCCGCTGTTGGAATCGCTGTTAATAATTGCCATTTTAAAAGTGTAACAAATACAAAAGCAACAACACCAAAAGAACCTATACGGCTATCTTTCATAATTTCTAACTTACGGTCCCTTTCACGTCCAGAAAATAAACCGTCACTGGTGTCCATTAGGCCATCAGCATGGAGACCACCTGTAATTAAGAATTCCGCTATAACAAGGATTAACATCAATGGTACTAACGGTATAAATGGTGATAATATACCATACAATAATGCTAAAATAAGGCCAATAATTAAGCCTACATAGGGAAAGGCTACAACGGATTTACCAAAATCTTCTACAGACCATTCTGTTTGATTAACGATTTTTAAACGTGTTAGAAACTGTAATGCTATGAAAAAAGGTGTCATTATACATTCATCCCATAAGTAATGGCTGTACTAATTATGATCATTAGTATAGTCGTAAAATACATCATATAAATTGTACGTGTAATGTGGTTACGATTTAATTTTTCAATGGGATCTCCCATGTATTCACGGAAGGTCATTTTTTTGAAATATTGGTTGTATCCACCTAATCGGATATGTAAGGCTCCTGCAACTGGTGCTTCTGCATAACCGCCATTAGGACTTGGATGCTTATGGGCATCACGCAAGCCTATTTGTAGGGCTTTTTTAGCATCAAAGCGTAAAAAGAATGCAGAAATTATTAATAATATAAAGGTAATGCGTGCAGGAATCCAATTGAGCAGATCATCAAAGCGAGCTGCTACTCGTCCAAAGTATAAATATTTTTGGTTCTTATACCCAAGCATAGAGTCCATAGTATTGGCAGTTCTATATAGAATTGCACCCATTGGACCGCCAAGGATAAAGAAGAATAACGGAGCAATAATTCCATCCACTGTGTTTTCAGCAATGGTTTCTACTGTAGCTCGTGTAATTTCACTTTCATCTAATTCTTCTGTATCGCGACCTACAATCCAAGATAATCGTTTGCGTGCCTCTACAATATTATCTTGTTTAATTAATTGGCTAATAGTAAAGCCTGCACCAGCTAGTGAACGTGGAGATATAGCAATATATAAAATAATTACTTCAAGAGCATATTCTACCCATTCATCAACTACGCCACCAAGCCATAGTATTAAAGACACTATAATGTATACAGAAACGAGGATTAAGCCAACTGCAATACCACCGTACCATAATTTTTTAGTATCGTTATCAGTATCTTTATAGAGAACAGCCTCAAAAAAGGATATGATGCGACCAATAATAGCTACAGGATGGTATTTACTATTAGGATCTCCAATGAGTAAATCTAATAAAAATGCTAAGACTGGTATACATACAAAGCTATACTTTGTAAACCAATGCAAGATTGTTAAATGTTCCATATATCTCCCCTATTACCCCAAGGTAGACATAATATAATCCATATCTAAGTGTTCCTCTACAATATCAGCTAATCGATTATAAGCTGCATTCTTGTGTTCGAAATAATGGAATACTACATCTAATGGTTCTAACTCCTTACGTTCACGTAACTGATTGATAATAAAGCGTCTAAATTCATCATTATCAAACACACCATGAATATATGTCCCCATTACTTGGTGATTACCATCGATAAAACCATCGACTACATTAACGGCTTCTTCACTGCGACTTGTAATGGTGAAACAACGGCGCACACTATCTACTAATGGTGTAGTATCACCCATATGGATTTCATAGCCTACTAGTTTTTCACCTGTAAATGTACCATTTAAAAATTGAAGATTTGAAACATTGAATTCTACTTGATGTGTTGTTTTTTGATCCTTCATAGTCGTAGAAGAATCGACTAAACCAAGACCTTCAATTTCTTCAATATCTCCTTCCATATGATGCGGATCATAAATCGTTTTACCCAACATTTGATTGCCCCCACATACACCAATAACAGGTGTACCTTGGTCAGCAAGTTTTTTTATTTCATCGGCAAAACCAGAGTTACGAAGATATGTAAGATCTGCTAGTGTATTTTTGGAGCCCGGTAAAATGATTAAGTCAGGATTGCCAATAACATCGCCAGGGCCGACGAATCGAACAGATACATCTGGTTCATAATTTAATGCATCAAAGTCAGTAAAGTTAGAAATTTTAGGTGTTTGCATAACCACTACTTGAATTTCTTTAGCACCACTATTGCGTTTGTTTTCCAGTGCAACAGAGTCTTCTTCATCAATATCAAGGTTTTCAATGGCAGGAATGACACCAACTACCTTTTTTCCTGTTTTTTCTTCAATGAAGGTAAGGGCAGGTTCTAATAGTTTAATATCACCACGGAATTTATTGATAACAATACCTTTAATAAGATCTCGTTCTTCTGGTTCGAGCAATTCTAATGTACCCACAATAGATGCAATAGCACCACCACGATCGATATCAGCGATGAGATATACAGGTGCTTTCGTCATCTTAGCAATGCGCATATTTACGATATCATTAGCCTTGAGATTCACTTCTGCAGGGCTACCTGCACCTTCAATAACCATCATATCGAAATTGGAATCTAAGAAATCGATAGATTCTTTTACCTTATCAAGAGCGGTTAAGGAATATTTTGTATGGTATTCTTTAGCACTATAAACGCCCACAGGTTTACCCATCAATACAACTTGAGAAGATTGATTACCTGTAGGTTTTAATAACACAGGGTTCATTTGTACAATTGGATCTATGCCAGCAGCCTCAGCTTGCGCTACTTGAGCACGGCCAATTTCATCGCCCCATTTTGTCACATAAGAATTGAGGGCCATATTTTGAGCTTTAAAGGGAACAGTTTTAAAACCTCTTCTATAAAAGATACGGCATAATGCAGTACATAAAATACTTTTGCCTACATTGGAACTTGTTCCTTGGAACATAATTTTCTTAGCCATTTATATGAACCTCCTGGGATTTTAATTCAATGGTAACGCCACTAATCGTTAAGTATAATTTGTCAGCCTCAGTTGCTACTGTTCGATTGACGCGGCCTGCAATATCTCTAAAATATCTTGCTAGCTTATTATCTGGTACAATACCAAGACCAATTTCATTAGTTACAAATATAACTATTTTATCATCACTTACTTTAATTAGATTTAATAATGCTTCTAATTCTGAAAGTACAGTATCTTCTAACCGATTTGCATCTTGTTGGCCTTGTATTGACCCATGAGCCATCATATGATTTGTTGTAAACATGGTTAAGCAGTCTATGAGTATTACATCCGCTACACTACTAATATGTTGCCACTCTTCGGCCAAATATAATGGTATTTCAAAATTCGTCCATATATTACCACGTCGCTCTTGATGTTTCTTTATACGATCAACCATTTCATCATCAAAAGCTTGTCCTGTTGCCACATAAGCTTTTCGACCTTCTGTGGCAAGGGCTAAACGTTCTGCAAATTCACTTTTTCCACTTCGTGCCCCACCGGAACACAATATAATTTGTGATTTCATAATGCACCTATACAAGAATTTATAATTTCAGTATCATTATAAGTATAACAAAGGAGCGATACTATGGAAATTATTAATATGAAACTAAAAATGATGGCTACTTTATGGGATAATACCTATCGTGTTGCCATCGACGATGGACAAGGTAAATATATTGGCACTGCACGTGTAGTTGTAAATGTTCCACTACCACCAGAAATGTTACCAGAAAATGCACCTCAAGTAGAACCACAGTTATTGGTTTTAGTAGAAGATTTTGATTTCGAAGCTGATAAGATTATAAACTTCGAAACAACACTTTCTGATCTATTGAGAGAAAAATTCCGTTATGAAATTCCTCATATTTTCTTCTACTATCCAAGTCCTCACGATGTTTTAAATCAAACGATTTCACAATAAGGTCTATAACGAGCAAAAAGCTATGTAAAATACATAGCTTTTTTTATTTATTCAGCTCCAAGTTCCTCTTCTACACGACACATAATAAAGCAAAGGTCGGATAGACGGTTTAAATATTTTAAATTAGATTCGTGAATGCTTTCACCAGCATCTAATACACGCCATAAATCACGTTCAGCACGTCGAGTAATCGTTCTCGCTACGTGTAAATAAGCTGAAGATTGTTTTTCACCAGGAATCACAAAACTAGATAATGGTTCTAGCTTTTCATCGAAGCAATCGATGACTTTTTCCAAATGTTTTACATGTTGCTCAGTAATTACGGGAGCCGCATTTAGACTAGCAATATCGGCCATTAATGTCCATAAATTGCGCTCAATATCATATAATTCCGCTGCAACACGAGGATTTTCAGCATAGGAGCGAGCCAAACCTAAGAAAGCTTGTAATTCATCGATTGTACCATAAGCTTCTACGCGTAAAGATGACTTCTGTACACGTTCACCTGTGTATAAACCAGTTGTACCAGCATCACCTGTTTTTGTATAAACACTACTTGCCATATTATTACCTCCTATAGATATACATGGATGTAGAAATAAAAGCTAAATGATCTCAACCTAGAGATTATTTGTATTCTGGGAACCAAAGGCTAACTTCACGAGCAGCAGCTTCTGGAGAATCAGAAGCATGTACTACATTAGCGTCCATTGTTAAGGCATAGTCACCACGAATACTACCAGGGGCAGCATCTACAGGATTTGTGGCACCGTTTAAAGCACGTACAGATACGATGGCATTGTCTCCGGCCAATACGAAAGCAAGAACTGGACCAGATGTAATAAAGTCAACTAATTCACTGAAGAATGGTTTTTCTTTGTGTTCAGCATAATGCTCTTCCGCTAATTCACGAGGCACTTGTATAAGTTTTAACGCTTTAATGACAAGACCTTTACGTTCATAACGGCTAATAATTTCACCACTTAATTGACGCTTAACTGCATCTGGTTTTATTAAAACTAATGTTTCTTGCATGATATCCTCCTGTAGATATTAATTAAAATAATGCTTTCTCTTTATATTTAGGATTCATTGCTTGTTGTTTCAATTTTGCAATACGTTCCTCTGTACGAGGATGTGTACTAAAAAGATTGCTCAGGCTTTCACCAATACCAACCATAGGGTTGATGATAAACATATGGGCTGTTGCATTACTTGCATTTGGCAATGCACCATGTTTTGAATAGTAGTCAATTTTAGCGAGGGCAGATGCTAAAGCCAATGGATTTCGACACATCTCTCCGCCCCCTTCATCAGCTAAAAACTCACGAGCCCGAGAAATACTCATTTGAATGAGTCCTGCTGCAATAGGTGCAATAACTATGGCGCCTATTAACTCTAACGGATTAGAGCCTTCACGGTCATCTGAGCGACCAAATATAGCTGAGAATTGAAGCACATGGGCAATCATAGAAATAGCCCCTGCCATCATAGCGGCAATCGTGCTAATCAAGGTATCGCGATTCTTAACATGTGTTAATTCGTGACCTAGAACACCTTCTAGCTCATCATCAGTTAATAGACGTTGAATACCTTCTGTAACAGCTACCGCTGCATGACTTGGATTTCTACCTGTAGCAAACGCATTAGGTACATCACTTGGAATGATATACACCTTTGGCATCGGTAAGTTACCATTCTTAGCCAAACGTTCTACCATAGCATATAGTTTTGGGTTAGATTGAGCAGTAACTTGTTGTGCATTATATTGTGCTAAAACGATTTTGTCGCTATACCAATAGGACATAAAATTCATGCCCATGGAGATAACAAACATAATCATCATACCACTTCTACCGCCAATCATATCACCTAAGACCACTAAAATGGCCGTTAGAGTCGCTAATAATAGCGTTGTTTTCATATTGTTCATAGTTTCCTCCAATTATAGTTATGGACTAGCCTAACACTATAATTATACCACAAACTATATAATTGACGCTCCTATACTATCGGCTTCTAAACAGTATGTTTTATTTTCAATTCCATTAGCTGTAAATACAGTACCCATAGCTTCTGCTACAGCTTGTACATGTGCTTTATCAACATAAGCAATCAAAGTAGAGCCAGATCCACTAATAGTAGCACCATATGCTCCAGCTGCTTTAGCAGCTTCAAAGGCTGCATCACAATAAGGAATCAATGTTTTACGGTATGGCACATGCAAATTATCATCTAATGCAACAGATAAATTACTTAATTGATGTGTAATTAAACTTGTTACAAATAAAGATGCATGGCTCACATTTTGGACAGCCTCTTTAAATGGTACATGATTAGGTAAAACAGAACGTGCATATTCTGTGGATACCATAACCTCCGGTACCACAACAGCAAAATGTAATTCCGATGGAACAGAGATGACTGTATTTAATACCTTTGTTTTTAAACCAGTAGCACAGCATAAGTTACCAAAAATAGCAGGTGCTACATTGTCTGGATGACCTTCCATACGGTTTGCAATAACCAATAGTTCTTCTTTTGTAAGAGGGTGTTTAACTAGTGCATTAGCTAGTAAAAGTCCACCTACGATGGCTGTACTACTACTGCCGAGTCCACGAGAAGGTGGAATTAAGGTTTCAGACGTAATATGTCCGTATTGAATCGGCTCTTGAGCAGTAGCAAAAACTTGATCCATAGCAAATCCAATAAGGTTCTTTTTAGGGTCTTCAGCGCGAAGAATATCGGCACCGAAACCTTCAAAGGTATATGTATATTCAGTAGCATTTGGATCTGGTGTAAAGCTAAAGATATTGTAAAGATTTAACGCTAATCCTAGGCAATCAAAACCTGGCCCACAGTTGGCACTAGTAGCGGGCACTTGTACGCGAATGGTATTCATAGTTTAAGCTTCCATAATACGAATGACACTATTAACAGACTTAACGGAACGCAAGCTGTTAAAGGAATCAATAAGATTTAAAATATAAGATCTAGGACATTTGGACGTAACAATTGCAAGAACTGCAGTTTCTGGATCCATATTGCGTTGAACAATAGATAAAACAGAAATCTTTTGTTCTGCTAATTTTGCAGAAATTTTTGCTAACACACCTGTTTTATTATCTACTTCTAAACGCAAGTAGTAGCTAGATTGAATCTTGCCAGGAGAGTAAATGTTCTTTTGATCGTAATAGAATGGTTTCAAACGACCTGTTTCATTGTATGAAACATTTTTTGCTACTTCCATAATATCGGATACAACAGAGCTACCTGTAGGCAAGCTACCAGCACCGCGACCATATAACATTACATCATCGATACCATTACCTTTAACATAAATAGCATTATAAGAGCCACGAACGGATGCTAAAGGATGTGTTGTAGGAATAAATGCAGGGTATACGTTTAAAGATAAACCTTGGCTAGTTTCCTTAGCAATACCTAATAATTTAATATTGTAGCCAAACTCTTTACCGAATTTGATGTCTTCTGTATCTATGCTCGTAATACCTTCTACAGAAACATCTTCAAAGAAGATGCGACGATTGAAACTAATAGAGGCAAGAATAGCCAATTTACGTGCTGCATCTAGACCCTCAACGTCAGCTGTAGGATCAGCCTCTGCATAACCTAGCTCTTGTGCTTCCTTTAGTACATCTTGATAACTTAAACCTTCTTCAGACATTTTCGTTAAAATGAAGTTTGTCGTACCATTCATAATACCGATGATCTCAGTAATACGATTGCCCGCTAAGGATTCATATAATGTACGGATGATAGGAATACCACCTAATACAGATGCTTCAAAGCGCAAATCCACTCCATTTTTGCTAGCTAAATCTAATAGGTATGGGCCAGATTCTGCTAATAAATCTTTATTCGCTGTTACTACATTTTTCTTGGCCTTTAAAGCACCTTCTACACAGTCTTTAGCAAAGGTTGTACCACCCATTAATTCCACAACCATTTGAATGGAATTATCTTTTAATACTTCATCAATATCAGTTACATATTGAGCTGTTTCAGGCAATGTAATATGGCTATATTTATCAGGATTACGCACAAAGATTTTAGAAATTTCTACATTAACACCTGTACGATTTCTAATTAACTCAGCATTATCTTGCAACAAATTAAATGTACCTTGTGCAACAGTACCAAAACCTAATAACGCAATTTTTATAGTGGTCATAATTGTCCTACTCTCTTCAATAGCCTATGCTTGGCCTAAAATTTCTACCTTAATAATGCCCTTCATAGAGCGAATATCTAATAATAAATCTTCTAATGATCCTTGTAAATCTTTCGTTTCAAAGGAAATGCTACTGTTTGCAATACCCTGTAAAGGAATATCTTGATTGATTGTCAAAATACTACCATTCCGTTCTGCAATGGCTTTTAATACACTAGATAGCATGCCAGATTCATTAGACATGGAAACATAAATACTAACGATTTTACCTTGGGCAATTTCAAAAAATGGGAATACATAATCTTTGTACTTGTAATATGCAGAACGACTCAAATCCATTTTTTCAACTGCTTCATTAATCGTTTTAACTTCACCTAGCTTCAAAATCTCTTTTACCTTGATCGTCTTTTTTATCGCTTCTGGTAAAATATCTTCTTGCACCAGATAAAACTTATCTTTTTTTGGTTTAGTCATAGAACACACACTCCCTTATTGTTCTTTTGAAGTTTCTTGGGCCACAAATTGACGCCCATATAATGTTAATACTGCATACATACCGATAAAAAATGGCAAATATTCTGCCATAACTCGCCATGCTACAGCTACAATACCAACAGTTCCATTAGGTACAAAGGTACTAAACAATACTACAAATAGTCCTTCTGCAATCCCTGTTCCCCCTGGTGTTGGTGCGAAATATAAAATTAAATTTAATAGAATCATTCGATCTAATATATCAATGATAGGAATATCTGGTGTGAAAGCATACATCAATGCAGGTGCAATACAGTATAAGCATAATAAACTCAATCCAGACTCAATAAACACAATAAAGGATTGAATCGGTTGTTTATATAGCAATCCTAAACCTTGATTCAAGGTTTCTAATTTAGAGAGCCAATCTCTTGTTTTATGTGCTTTAAAACGTTGCGCTAAATTATATACAAATTGACGCATATATTTAGTCTGCAAGATATATGTACCTAAAAGCGTGGCAATAACAGCTAATACAGCGAAAATTAATAGCATATCTCGTGAGATATAAGGAATTTCAATGGCATCACGTAAAAATACTAAAGGTAACATGATGACCAAGAACATAATAGAAAATACGGTGCGTATTAATACGATTGGCGTGCCTTTAGATATTGGTACACCATAACTTTTCAATACTAGAACTTGCGCTACAGCACCTCCACTGGCACCTGGTGTCAACATGGCCATAAAATAATTACTAAAAATTACGCGAAGTACCGCCTTTATGGATAGCTTGTACCCACCGATTTTTACAAGTCTTTGTAACCGTAGGCCATCAAAATACATACCTGCTGCTAAAGCTATCAAAGCTAATAATAAAGAAATACTATTAAATGATGAAATTGTTTTTAATGCATCTAAATCAATAGTGTAGTAAATGATACCAATTGACACAGCCAATAGTAAGAGAAACATAAAAATGCCTCTCTTCATCATTTTACTCATATCAAGTCTCCATAATTAATTAGCTCAATATTATGTTGTCTAATATATAAACGCGTATGGTTAGAACAAACAGCTTGTAATTCATCCTCCCAATGATAGCCCCATTTATATTGATTTCCCAAAATCGTATTATTTAAACCTGGATGAATCATCAATTCATGAGTACCTGATTTTTTAGATACGGATTTTAATATACCCATTAACGTTTTCTGGTTAATGTGTCCCCCGTTTACCATACCCCAAAAATATTGTGTGGAATACATACCATTATCCCGCACTGTAGGCCTTGCCTTTGCCGCTACAGTAGATAAACCGACCTTGCCTAGTAATCGCACTGGCGAGTACATATAATTGACAAATAAAGAAGATTCATCTGGAATGCGTATTGCATTAATACCATAGTGTTTCGCTTGCTCAATAACGATTGGTAGTACCGTTGGTAATACATGCATATGTTGATGACCATCAATATGCGTTACGTGTAAACCGGACTCCATGATTCGTTCCATTTGAGCGTGAATTTCTTTGCGCAACTCACTATAGTTAATCTTTCCAGTATAAATTCGTTTCATAAAATCGATATATGTTTCTGGAAAGACGCCTTCGGATGTAAGCAGAGATGGTACTTCAGATGGATTACATACCGATTTTAGCCCACCTACTAAGGCGATATGAACACCAATGCCCAACTTAGGGTTATTTTTTGCCATACTTACGGCTTCTGTAAAAGCTTCGCCTCCCGCTAATAGAGAGGTGCTCGTAATGATACCTGTACGGTGGCCATCAATGACTGCAGCATTAACTGCACTATGAAGACCAAAATCGTCGGCATTTACTATTAATTTGGACATAGTTTTCTTCCTTTTCATTAAAAAAGGGGAGAACTTTGTTCTCCCACAAAGGATATATGTTATTGTACCAAATACAGAACTATAAAATCAATACAAAAGCCCCCTACTTGTATACTAGTAGAGGACTTTCGATATACTTATAAATTTTTATCATAAATACTTGATCTGATTCTCAAGTATTTTAATTATGACATCAATTGCTCTTGAGCTTTATACATACATAGAGCTGCTGCTACACTCACATTTAACGATTCAATGTCACCATACATGGGGATCATGATTCGATGCTTACATAGATTCATAACCTCAGGTGTTACCCCATTCCCTTCATTACCTAAAATCAACATACATCGTTTATCGTATGTAATCATATGATATGGTTTTGAGTTTTCTAAGGCAGTTACATAGGTAGACATATTAGATTCCGCAATCAGATCATTGAGCATAGATAATGTCACATCTTCATAGACTGGTATTTTATGTAACGCACTCATTGTGCTACGTACCGTCTTATCATTAAAAGGATCTACAGTACCTTTCATTAAAAATATGCCCTTCACACCTGCTGCTACAGCGGTACGTATAATCGTACCTAGATTACCAGGATCTTGTACGCCATCTAGTGTAATATAGACACCATCTTCAATAGAGATAGATTCTATACTATGTTTGGGTTTAGCTACAATGGCAATAATACCTTGTCCATTTACGGTATTATCGATTTTATCAAATATTGGATCTTGCGCAATATAAGTAGGAATTGATTGCATAGAATCTAAAGCTAATAACGCTTCGATATTATTATCTTTACATTTAGACTCTCGTATAACAATTGTTTTTATTACACCATTAGATGATATATCACGGATAGAACGGATACCTTCAACAATATACTCACCATGTTTATTACGATTTTTACGTTGTCCTAGAGAAACTATACGTTTAATAGTCTTATTATCTTTAGATTGGATAAATTCCATGCTAACTCCCGCTTTTTTGACGAATCCATAGATTATAAAAAGCCCCTTTTAACTCAATTAATTCTTTGAAAGAACCTTTTTCTATTATTTTACCATATTCAATATAAACAATTTCATTTGCTTCTTGTACTGTGGATAATCGATGAGCAATGCTTACGATTGTTTTACTACCACGGATATTTTCAATACTCGCTTGTATTTGTTTTTCAGTATGACTATCTACGTTAGCCGTTGCTTCATCTAATAATAGAATAGGTGTATTTCTTATGAGCGTACGTCCAAAGGCTAGTAGTTGCTTTTGACCGTCTGATAATAGTGAACCTAAGTACCCTACAGGTGTATTATAGCCTTCTGGTAATTGTTCAATCATAGTATCTAAATTAACTTGTTTTGCTGCTTTTACCATTTCATCATGACTGATAGAAGTATCAAACAGTGTAAGATTATCTTTAATAGACCCTTTAAATAAATACGCTTGTTGGAATACATACCCCATTAAGTGACGGAGTACAGAGCTATCGTATTTAGCAATATCAATACCATTTATATAGATGGTACCCTTTGTAGGTTTATAGATACCCATTAATAAAGATAACAATGTGGATTTACCACTACCAGAGGGACCAACAATGCCTGTAAAATCACCAGACTTAATATGTAAGGTGAAATCTTGTAATGCATAGGTATCATTATTTTCATAAGAGAACCAAACATGATCAAATTCAATTGATTCAACAGGAATCAGTTCTTTCGGAACTTCATCGACCATATTTCGGTCTTTCTCTTCTAATAATGGTACTAATCGTTCAGCTCCAGCTAATGAACTTTGCAATGAATTATATTTGTCTGCAATTTCCTTTAATGGCTGAAAGAAACGATCCATATATTGAATGAAAGCAAATACAGTACCTGCATCGGCTACAGAATCTACTAAATTAGTAGTAGTAAATATGACGATTAAAGCTACGAAAAACAAGCCATCAACGAGAGGTCTGAAAATAGAAAATGTTGTAACTTCAAAAAGACCAGCTTCTAAAAAACCTTTGTTAACAGTTTCATATCTACCTTCTATGGCTTTTTCTCCACCGTAGGATTTAACTATAACAATATAGTTCAGCAATTCCTTAATGCTCGCATTGGAGGCCGCTACAGACCGTCTTACTTGACGAAAAGCCTTTCTAGAAAACTTTTGATATACCCAAATAATCCCGCCCATAATAGGTACTAAAATCGTCATAATAACAGCTAACGGTACATTAATGGCATACATGAAGGCTAATATACCAATAATCATTAATCCGCTACTAGCTAAGTTTAACAATACATCGGTATATAAGGTGCGCAGTGATTCCACATCATTAGTAATACGGGTTACCCAATTGCCAATAGGCAATTTATAAAATTCATCATGTGGTTTATGTAGAATTTTTTGGAACACAATATGGCGAATATTATAGATTATTTTTTGACCAAAGCTTTTTAAAAAGTAATTTTCTACGAAAATAAAACATACACTACCAATGATTGTTAAGCCATATAAAACAGCATAATATTCAATGACATGAATATCATTAGTGGCAAATCCTAGATCTATTACTTGTTTTGTAAGATACGGTCTAAATAATAATAATATAAGATTTCCAGCGAGTGCGATTGTAGCTATTAATAAGATACCTAAATAGGGTTTAATATATGCAGTTATATAGGAGAATAGAGCCCAGTCATTTCTAACGTTATGCTTATTCATTATGACTTTCTCCTTTCTGCGCTTCATAAAGGGTTTTATATAAACCATTTCTAGTTAACAATTCTTCATGTGTACCCTCTTCAACTATATGGCCTTCATCAAAGACAATAATTTTATCCGCCTTTTCAATGACCTCTAAGCGTTGAGAAATACATAATATAGTTTGTGTATGAACCGTATGTAATGTATCTAAAATAGTATTGACGGTTACTGCATCTAACGCAGAGAAACAATCATCTAATAATAAATATGGTGCATTCTTGTAAAAACCTCGAGCCATATTAATGCGTTGTTTTTGGCCCCCCGATAAGTCATGACCTTCTTCTGCAAGATTATGTAAATCATTATGTAAAAGGTCTCCTAAATCTCTATATAAGTCTGCTTTTTTTGCGGCTACCTCAACCGATTCATGCATAGGTAAGTCTTTACCAAATTTAATATTATCTTCGATGGTAGTGCTCAATAAATAAGATTGAGTTGGCACATAAGCAATTGAATTTCTAAGCTTAGATAATGGTATATCTGATATATCTTGATTTCCAATATATATAGACTTCGGCGGACATTCTTGTAGACCAATAAGTAGTTTAAAGAGTGTACTTTTACCAGAACCAGGTTTACCTACAATACCAATAAAAGATCCTTTCCGAATGGTTGTAGATACTTGTGATAATGCATGACCTTTAGAGTTTTCATAGTTAAAATCTAAATAACGTATATTGATATCTTCAAGTGGTAATACCTCCGTAGTGTCATCAATTGACTCGATTGGTAGACGTAAGAAGTCCGTAATACGATCTAAGGATGCCAAACCTTTTTGTACAATAGAAATAAGCCCACCAAATCCAATTAAAGGTCCTACTATTAACATAATAAAGGAATTGATAGTTACAAATTCACCTATAGTCATATTGCCTTCGACAGCTAGATGTCCACATATAAAAATACTAATACTAATACAAATAAAGGGCGCAATTCTTGTTAAAGGGGTTAGTACAGAATCTAATAATGCTACATCCATATTTTTCTTATAGTTCAATTTATTTATTTTTTCAAAAGAATTAGAAATAATACGTTCCCTATTAAAAGCTCTAATTACATCTATACCTTGAAATAATTCTTGGCCAAATTCTGTCATGTCACTATACGTTGCCTGCGCACTACGCTGTTTAGCACGCAATTTCCGACCTAACACAAAGATAGCTACAATGATGAAAAATACAGGTGTCATAATTTTGAAAGCTAATAAACCATCTATCTTTTGTATGAGAATAATTGATCCTACAATGGAATAAAATATGATATCCACCACAATCATTACACCTAAACCTAACGCTACACGAAGAGATGTAACATCATTCGTCATTAACGCCATTACTTTACCAGGTCCATTTGCCTCATAGTATGTTGTTTTTATTTGTAATGCTTTTCTACACAAAATTTCACGAAAAAGGTACTCCATACGACGGATGGAACCAAGTAAGGTACGTCGTGAAATAACTTTTAGAATCGTTATGATAATAAATAATAGAATAAAGTAAATAATATAATTGACTAAGCCTTCTTTATTGTGACTTAGGGTATCGATGGCATTACCAATGAATTGTGGCACAAATAAAAATGCTATATCAATAGCAATTAGCATAGTTAAGCCGATGGCATAAACCCAGCCTTCTCGGCGGAAAAACTGCATAAATAGCTCTATAGGTTTCATAGGACCTCTCAGTTAAATTTCTATATTACAGGATTATCATTATTTAAATATACTCCTTATAGTATACACATTTTTTTCATATATCTTAATACACCTATACGTATATAATGTAGTTTATTACAATATTCTCTCATTAGTAGTTACCAATAATATAATTTTTATAATCTATAATAACACTATATCGAATTTTTTAGTTTACTTATGGTAATGTAAGTGTTATACTATGCATAGATACAAAACGTATCCTTACAAACATTAGAATTAAAACTCTTAGGAGGAATACAACATGGAAAAACGTACTGGCGTAGTAACATTTGCAGGTGGCCCTATCACATTGGTTGGTCCAGAAGTTAAAGTAGGTCAACAAGCTCCTGACTTCACAGTTTTAAGCAACGACTTACAACCTAAAACATTAAAAGATTTCGAAGGTAAAGTAAAAGTTATCTCCGTTGTTCCTTCCCTTGATACAGGCGTTTGTGACGCTCAAACTCGTTGGTTCAACCAAGATGCTACTGCACTTTCTGATGATGTTGTAGTATTGACAATTTCTATGGACTTGCC
Organism: Veillonella sp.; assembly: GCF_041333735.1. Classification (NCBI taxonomy): domain Bacteria; kingdom Bacillati; phylum Bacillota; class Negativicutes; order Veillonellales; family Veillonellaceae; genus Veillonella; species Veillonella sp. The sequence continues at coordinate 1,755,011 of NZ_JBGKFB010000001.1, read as the reverse complement.
GTTCGCTCAAAAACGTTGGTGTGGCGCTGCTGGCGTTGATAAAGTTATTACTTTATCCGACCACAAAGATGCTTCCTTCGGTGAAAACTATGGTTTCTTGATCGAAGAACTTCGTCTTTTGACTCGTGGCGTAATAGTAATCAACAAAGAAGACAAAGTTACTTATGTTGAATATGTACCTGAAGTAACTCAAGCAGTTAACTTCGATGCTGCATTAGAAGCAATTAAAGCTGATATCTAATTCTTAGATATGCTGTTGATTATACTGTAGTGTAATCGAAAAAAGACCGTACGGTGTACGGTCTTTTTTATGTGGTATAGTATTTAGATATTTATTGTAGGTGAATTATATATGTGGATACGTATTTCTAAATTATTATTAACTATAAAAAATATAGCCCTTGTAGGTGTAGGCATTGCTCTTTGTATTGCCCTCATTAATACCTTAATTAGCCTAGGATTTATTACGTGGGCAAATATCCAAGGTTATAGCACTTACTATTTATTAATTGAAGAATTAATTACCTTCTTCTTATACTTTGAGTTTATTGCTCTCATCGTAAAATACTTTAAAAATAACTTCCACTTCCCGCTTAATTTCTTTTTATATATTGGCATAACTGCAATTGTTAGACTGCTAATCATCGATCATGAATCGTCATATGATAATTTAATCTGGTCTGTTGCAATTTTTGTACTTGTATGTAGCTTAGTACTAGTAGAAAAGTTTATAGGACATAACGAGTAATAGCTTTAACGGCTAAATTATAAAAAGTTAATATGAATAAAAGGGCTCCTACAAATGTAGGAGCCCTTTTTGAGTAATAGAATCAACCGATATTAGAAGATGTTTTTTGCATAGTTAGCATATTTAGCTTCTAATTCTTCCATTTTATCGTTCATTTCAATTTGTAATTGAGATGCTAAGTCATATTCACCGTCATTAAGTGCATCGATTAATCGAGTGAACAAGGATTTGCGATCATCACTATCTTTAGCAAGATAGAAACGTAAATCGTTAACTTCTGCAAAACGTTTATCATCTACACTATTACGGCTATCAGTATGAATAGCTACCATTTTACGAACAGTATCAAGATTATTAGGAATCAAACGGTGAGCCAATACAAGTTTCCAACGTTTCAAAATAGATGCAATGAAGGAATCCATCAAGTCTTTAGCAAATGCATTACCTTGAGCCAATGTTTCAACTAATTCAGGGTTGTTTTGGTAACCTTTAATATTTTCCCATACAGTAGCTGGTGCAATACCAAACATTTGATTACGTTCTTCTTGAGTGAAATCATCGAATACATCTTTTTCTGTACGGTATGCACGATTTGTAGCAAGGTATTCAGCTGGTTCACCAACTTCTTTAGAAAGTTCTGCTTCCAATTGAGCTTGTGTTTTACCAGATGTAATAGCATATTTCATACCATCAAATGCAGAGATGAAGATCAATGCTAATGCAGTATATGTGTTTGTGTAAGGGTTTGGAGAACGCAATTCATAGCGTGTAGCCATAGGATTATCGATATCGCGAATCAAACCACAAAGGATGGTACGGTTACGGCTAGGTTCAGAAGGATCAGTACCTAAGGATGTAACGATACATACTGGTGCTTCGAAACCAGGTTTCAAACGATTTAAGGAGTCTGTTGTGGAGCTAATGAATGGATTGATTGCTTCGTAGTGTTTCAATAGACCCATGATTGCACCAATACCTAAGGAGCTAGCAGATTCTTTACGCATATCTTCTGGGCTGAACAAGTTAACAAGTTTACCAGATTTCAATTTAGCCATAACACCAAAGTGTGTATGTTCGCCAGAACCAGCTACACCAATAATAGGTTTCGCATTGAATGTTACATCAAGACCGTTTTCACGGAATACTTCACGAACGATAATACGAGCTTGTAATTCGTTATCTGCTGTTTGTAATGGGTTACCAGAGAATTTCCAGTCGATTTCCAATTGTTCTAATACTACTGCTTCATGACCATCTTCATCAAGTTTAGCTTTAACGCCACCTACTTCTTTATGGCCCATTTCTGCTTCCATACCATATTGATCAAGACGTTCTACCGCTTGTTCTAATGCAGTACGAACTGTACCATGAGTACGTTGCCAGTATTGTTCTTGTAATTTTTGAGATACAGATAATTCTTTTTTAGTAACTGTTCTAGATGGAGTTTTTACCCAGAATTCCAATTCAGTAGCAGATGTGAAGATAATATCTACAACATCATCAGATTTCACATGAGGCATACCAGGTAAACCATGTTCTTTAATCAAAGATAATAATTCTGCACGAACATAGTCACAGCTATTTTTTAAGATAGAACGAGAATCAACATAACGATAGTTATGCATCAAGAATGCAGGAATACGAAGTGTACCAGTTGGCAAACCTGTTGCTTCATCGATATTTTCATAGTTATAATCAACGAACCAGTTTACACTTGGATCGCCCCACATATCAACACGTGCATTATTCAATGTTGCAATATTTGTAAGTACTACAGAAGAACCATCTGTTTGAACAGCACGACCTTCGAAGAATGCTTCATAATCATCAAAGAATGCTGACATAGGGATTTTTTCATCTGTATCATTACCAGCTAAATCGATACCTACAAGAGATACGAATTTAATTTCTGGGTGTTGTTCTAATAATGCAAGAACGCCTTCTTTACCATATTGACCTGCTGGAATGTAATACAATAAATCTTTAGTATTTGCCATAATGGTTCCTCCTAAAAATAAAAAGACTCCAACAAATAGATATATATTCTATATATCTAAAGTGGAGTCTTCGTTGACCAATTATTTTGTTGAATTCATAATATCATATAGTGAAAATATATGTCAATAACTTTCTATAGAATTTCATAATTCTCTTAATTATAGGTTTAAGAATTCTATTTTAATAAATTGAACATACTAACTATATAAAGCATTTACTTGACTATTTTACAATATATTAACCAAGTAACTCTTTAACGATATTATTAACTACCTTGCCATCCGCACGGCCTTTTGTTTTAGGCATTACATGTTTCATAACATTACCCATATTTACAGCATCGCCACAGGCAGCAATAGCCTCTTTAACAACTGTACGAATTTCATCTTCACTCATTTGAGCTGGCAAATATTTTTGTAGTACAGCCATTTCTTCTTTTACATGAGCGATTAAATCTTCACGGCCCGCTTTTTCAAATTCAGTTAAGGAGTCTTGGCGAGTTTTCATTTCTTTTGCCAAAATACCAAGAATACCATTATCATCAAGCTCAACTTTATCATTAATTTCTGTATTCTTAATCGCACTATTAACCATTCGAATTACAGAAAGCGCAGTTTTACCTTCTTCGCGTGCTTTCATAGCAGCTTTCATATCTTCTTTTAATTGATCTTTTAAGCTCATTGTATCCTCCTGATCTATTTTAATTAATAACAATCTACATCATACTATTATAAAGGTTAATCTTTACAGCTTGCAAAGATATAACACATTTAGTCATACAACATTATTATATTATAGATAAAATAATATAAAGAAACCCTAATCCTGGATTTCATAAAGCCATGAAAAGGCAGAATTAGGGTAATCATCTTATGCTCTGAATTTGCGTTTTCTTGCTGCTTCAGATTTTTTCTTTCTTTTTACGCTTGGTTTTTCGTAGTGTTCGCGTTTTCTTACTTCAGACAAAACACCCGCTTTTTGGCAGGAGCGTTTGAATCGACGAAGAGCACTTTCAAGCGTTTCGTTTTTACCGACTTTGATTTCAGACATCTATATCCCTCCCTCCAAAAATAATCTCGGGAAGTGCTGATAATTTACATACGCACATATAATATTATATGTATAGGTATAGATGTTGTCAATATTTTCCGGTATATTTTATAGGAATTTTAATAAGTATTATAAAAAGAATACATTATACCTAATTTTAAGCTTCTGGCCATCCCATTTCTTCGCCACCTAAGAGATGAGCATGCATATGAAATACAGTTTGACCAGCTTTTTTACCAGTATTAAAAATCAAACGATAACCATCTTTAGAAATACCAAGTTCTTTAGCTACATCACGAACGAATGGCAATAAACCTTCTACATAGTCCTCATTATTTTCGTTAAGATGAGCAATATTGGAAACATGGTTTTTAGGTACAATTAAAACATGTACTTTTTTCACTGGTTCAATATCATGAAATGCATAGAATTTATCGTTTTCTAACACTTTTTTAGATGGAATTTCGCCATTGATAATTTTACAGAAAATGCAGTCACTCATACTATAACTCCTTATTCAATAATCAAATAATTATCTTCTAAACCTACAACAGTACCACCAATGAGATCACCAATTTTATGTGTCCCATCAGATTTAACTTTACCATTTACATACTCATTTGTTAAGCCCATGTAGTATCCATTCTCTTCCTTTTCGATGAGAATCTCACCAGGCTTACCAATGCGAGATTTTGCGTATGCTTCATAGCCAGATTGGCTAAGCCCATTCAAAAGTGCTACACGAGTTTTCTTTACAGCTTCTGGTACTTGATCTGGCATAGTAGCTGCAGGTGTGCCTTCACGAATAGAGTATGGGAAGGCATGAATATGGGTAAATCCAATTTCACGAACTGTATTTAAGGTTTCTTCAAAGTCTTCATCTGTTTCTTGCGGGAATCCTGCAATGATATCAGTGGTAATTGATAAATCCTTAATACGAGAACGTAAACTTGCAATCAAATCTTTATATTCTTGCAATGTATAATGGCGTTTCATCAACTTTAATACATGATCAGAACCGGCTTGTAGAGGTAAATGCAAATGTGGACAAACACGTTTATTAGTAGCCATTAATTCTACTAACTCATCAGAAACTTCTACAGATTCAATGGAACCGAAACGAATGCGGTATAAATCAGGAATCTCTAATAAGGCTTTGACTACATCGGCTAATGTAGGACGACCTGGCAATTCAACGCCGTAATTTCCCAAATGAATGCCCGTTAATACGATTTCATGGAATCCATGTTCTACTAATCGTTTTGCTTCTTGTACAATATCATCAACTTTACGAGATTTTAATTTTCCTCGAGTATAAGGAATGATACAAAAGGCACAGTAGTTATTACAACCTTCTTGAATTTTCATGAATGCACGAGCTTTATCAGATTCATTACCATATAATGGCATTTCTTCAAAGTTGGATTCGTTCATGATATCCCGTACAGCATTGATTTGACGCTCTGTAGATTCCAATTGTTCTACGAGCTCAACGATTTTTGACCGGTTATTGGTACCGATAACGAGATTAACACCATCGATAGCAGCAATTGCATCTGGATCAAGCTGAGCATAACAACCAGTTACAATCACATAGGCATCTTCGTTTTGACGCTTCGCTTTGCGAATCAATTGACGGGATTTCTTTTCCCCCATATTCGTTACAGAACATGTATTGATTACATATATATCAGCTTTTTCATCGAAGTCTACAGCTTCGTAATTATTTTGTAAAAATAAACCTTTCATGGCATCTGTATCATATTGATTGACACGACACCCTAAGGTTGTAAACGCAACGGTTTTCATTGCACCTCTCTATTCTTGTTTAATTTATAGTTCTAATTCATATTGAATCATCGCTAATGATCCAATAGCAGCCGTTTCAGCACGCAAAATAGTATTACCAAGAGAAACTGAATTTCCACCACTCTCTATAATAGCATTGATTTCGTTCTCTTGATAGCCCCCTTCTGGACCAATACAAATTAGTATGTCTGTAATTGACTCATCAGAGTTGACCTGTGAAAGAACATCTTTAATAGTATGTCCATCTTCATTTTCATAGGCTACCAATTTTAATGCGTTGGATTCTATTTCTAATACTTGTGAAAGTTTTTCCCCCACTACAAGTGTTGGCAGTTGATTACGCCCACATTGTTGAGCCGCTTCTAGCATTATTTTCTCCCAACGGGTAGCCTTTGTTTGTAATTTCTTGTCATCATATTTAGCAACACAATTAGCAGTAGATACAAGATAGACTGTATCAACATTTAATTCTGTCGCCTTTTGCAATACCCATTCTAGCTTTTCACCTTTTAATAAAGATTGCACAAGGATAGTACGATAAGAAGATACATTTGATTCTACATACTCAATAAGTTTTGCTTGAGCTTTACCATCTATTTCTTCTGTAATTTGATATGTACCACACCGATTGTCACTGCCGGTAACCGTTATGGGCTTCTCCATATTATGTCGAAATACATGTAACACATGATGTGTCACATCTGTTGGTAATTCTATGGTTTCACCTAATGGTGTAGGAATAAAAATCTTTTTCATCGTTTTTCTAGCGCAAATGTATGCCAAGGCCCTGCAATGCGCTCCTCAATAATATGCCAATCAGCCTCAATGTATGGCATGATTTCATCATACCGATCATCTATAATACCACTAATGATTAAAATGCCTTGATTATCCAGTTTCTTACCAATTTGAGGTAATAGTATTTTGAGTGGATCTACGGTTAGATTCGCTAAAATTATTTGAGCAGTACCATTGAAATCACTATCCAAATTACCACAAATTATTTCAGCTGATACATGATTATTCTCACAGTTAATGCGCGCTTGATTAGCAGCATACTCTTCTATATCAATACCAACTAAATGTTTGATGCCTAACTGGGCTGCGATCAATAAAAGAATACCAGTACCAGTACCAATATCTAAACAAGTAACTGTATCAAGATCCATAGATTCACTATATGATTTCAATAACTCTGCACAAGTTCGTGTAGTCTCATGGGCTCCAGTACCAAAGGAAATATTTGAATCGATTTCAATAATAGTTTTGTGATCCACATTATCGTATTCCTGCCAAGCTGGTTTAATAATTAAATTCGGTAGAATTTCTGTGGGTTCAATATATTGCTGCCAAGAATTGAGCCATGTAGATTCATCTAATATAGTAGTATCAATTGATGTAACACTAATATTGGCGTCTGTAAGACGATTTTCTATATCTGACTTAATTGTATCTAAATCCAAAGATGGATCTGCGTACATTGTTAGTTTAATTAAATTTGGCTGATTTTCTACATCTTCTTCTATAATTCCATTGTCTGCATAATCGTCAAAAAGAGTAGTCACCTCATCGGTGGCTACTCTTTCACAGACAATGGATACTTCTATCCATTGCATATATACTCCTTTATAGGGAATGTGATGGAACAAACCATTCCTTCACATGAGCTGTTCATTTAGTCAAACAGTCCTTAATTTTTTCAAAGAGACTCTTGCTCACTTGTAAGTTATTTACATCTTCGTTACTTTCATTTGCAAAGCGTAATAATAACTCACGTTGAGTGTCTGTCAACTTCTTAGGCGTTTGAACAGTTACTACAATATGTTGGTCCCCCCGTTGTTTAGGGTTTCGCAAATATGGAATACCTTTGCCCTTTACGCGGAATGCCGTTCCCGTTTGAGTACCTTCCGGAATCTTTAACTCTACTTTACCATCTAAGGTGTTAACTTGTATAGTCGCACCTAATGCTGCTTGAGCAAAGCTAATATTTACACGGCTAATAACGTCATTACCATTACGTTCAAATTCCTTATGAGGACGAACGAAGATATATACGTAAAGATCGCCTTTTGGACCACCTAAGATACCAGGTTCACCTTCATTAGCAACGCGTAAGCGGGAACCACTATCTACACCTGCTGGAATTTTGATAGAGATTTTACGTTTTGCCAACATTTCACCTGTTCCACGACATTTGGAACAAGGTTTTTCAATGCTTTTACCAGTACCATGACAGCGGGAACAAGTGCGAACGGATTGCATACGTCCAAATGGAGTATTTTGAATAACCGCTTCTTGGCCAGAACCATGACAGTTTGGACAAGTATCGACACGAGATCCTGGTTCACCACCAGTACCATGACAGTGATCACATTCTTCATGACGATGCACTTCTATTTCCATAGATTTACCAAAGGCTGCATCTTCAAAGGAAATATCAATATCTTCGCGCAAGTCATTGCCTTTTTGAGGGCCTTGTTGTTGGTGTCCACCGCCAAACATGCCTCCAAAAATGTCGCCAAAGATATCACCAAAGCCGCCAGCTTGACCACCGAAACCGCCAAAGCCACCTTGGAAACCACCGGCGCCAGCGCCGCCTCCTTGTTTGAAGGCGTCGTGGCCGAATTGGTCATATTGAGCTTTTTTAGTTTCGTCAGACAATACTTCGTAAGCTTCGTTAGCTTCTTTAAACTTTGCTTCCGCTTCCTTTGGATTATCTTTATTTACATCTGGATGGTATTGGCGTGCCTTTTTACGGAAGGCTTTTTTGATTTCATCTTGAGAGGCATTTTTGCTAACCCCTAAGATGTCATAATAATCACGTGCCATTAGTTACCAACCCTTCTTATTTCTTGTCGTCATCCACTACTGTGTAATCAGCATCAACTACATTATCATCAGATTTTGTTTGTTGTTGACCTTGATCTGCACCACCAGCTGCTTGTTGAGCTTGTTGTGCTGCTGCATACATTTGTTCTGCTAATTTATGTAATGGTTGTTCCAAAGCTTCACTATCTTTTTTGATGTCTTCGATGTTGCCAGCTTCGATAGATTTTTTCAATTTATCTTTTGCTTCTTCCACTTCTTTCAATAAAGCAGTATCGCCTTTACCATCAAGTTCTTTCAATGCTTTTTCAGCTTGGTATACCAAGGAATCTGCATTGTTTTTAACATCTAATTCTTCTTTTCTAGCTTTATCTTCTGCTGCATGAGCTTCAGCTTCTTTAACCATGCGTTCGATTTCGTCTTCTTTCAAGCCGCTAGAAGAAGTAATTGTAATTTTTTGTTCTTTTTGAGTACCCAAATCTTTAGCTTTTACGTGTACGATACCGTTAGCATCGATGTCGAATGTTACTTCGATTTGAGGAACCCCACGAGGAGCTGCTGGGATACCATCCAAGTTGAAGCGACCCAATGTTTTATTATCTGCTGCGAACTCACGTTCACCTTGCAATACATGGATATCTACAGATGGTTGGTTATCTGCTGCAGTGGAGAATACTTGAGATTTAGATGTAGGAATTGTAGTGTTACGATCGATAATACGTGTGAATACACCACCCATTGTTTCGATACCAAGAGACAATGGAGTTACATCAAGTAACAATACGTCTTTTACTTCACCTACTAATACACCACCTTGAATAGCAGCACCGATAGCTACACATTCATCAGGGTTAACGTTTTTAGTTGGTTCTTTACCCAATACTTTTTTAATAGCTTCTTGTACAGCTGGAATACGGCTAGAACCACCAACTAACAATACTTTATCGATATCGGATGCAGATAAACCAGCATCGTTCATAGCTTTACGAGTAGGTTCAATAGTAGCTTGTACCAAATCAGCTGTCAATTCTTCGAATTTAGCACGAGTCAATGTTACATCCAAGTGTTTAGGACCAGTAGCATCAGCTGTGATGAATGGCAAGTTGATATTTGTGCTAGCTACGCCAGATAATTCAATTTTAGCTTTTTCAGCAGCTTCTTTTAAACGTTGATCAGCTAATTTATCATTGGATAAATCGATACCAGTTTCTTTTTTGAATTCTTCAATAAGGTAGTTCATAATGCGTTGGTCGAAGTCATCGCCACCAAGATGGTTATTACCAGATGTTGCCAATACTTCAAATACGCCATCACCAAGTTCAAGGATAGATACGTCGAATGTACCACCACCAAGGTCAAATACAAGAACTTTACCGTCTTCATCTTTATCTACACCATATGCAAGAGCAGCTGCTGTAGGTTCGTTGATGATACGAAGTACTTCAAGACCAGCAATCGCACCAGCGTCTTTTGTAGCTTGACGTTGAGCATCTGTAAAGTATGCTGGAACTGTAATAACAGCTTGTTTTACAGGTTCGCCCAAGTAAGCTTCTGCATCAGCTTTGATTTTTTGAAGAATCATAGCAGAAATTTCTTGTGGTGTATAAGATTTACCTTCTACAGTTACTTTGTAGTCAGTACCCATGTGACGTTTAATAGAAATGATTGTGTTTTCTGGGTTAGATACAGCTTGACGTTTTGCTAATTGACCAACTAAACGTTCGCCATTTTTTGCAAAACCAACAACGGAAGGAGTTGTACGCGCGCCTTCTTGGTTAGTAATAACCGTAGGTTCGCCGCCTTCCATAACCGCAACACAAGAGTTTGTAGTACCTAAATCAATACCAATTACCTTTGCCATAATATATGCCTCCTAAAACCTTTATAATCTATTCAACAACTTTTACCATTGCTGGACGAATACAACGACCATCAACAGTATAGCCAGTTTGCAATACTTCACATACCGTATCAGATTCATATTCATCTGACGGCACTCGCATAATCGCTTGATGGAAATTTGGATCAAATGGTTTACCAACCGCATCGATAACGGCTAAACCATGTTTAGATAACATAGCCATCAAGTTTTGATGAATCATGATAAATCCATCAAGGAATACCTTAGCATCACCTTCTGCGGGACTTTGAACAGCTCGTTCAAAGTTATCTAATACAGGAAGTAAATCTGTAAGCACATCCCCTTTAACATATCCTGCAAGTTGCTCTTTTTCTTGATTAGTACGACGTTTGAAGTTTTCAAAGTCAGCTTGCAAACGCTTATATCGATTATCGAAATCTGCTTTAAGCTCATCTAATACGTGAGCAGCGTCAGCAACAACTTCTTCAGTTTCTTCCACAGCCGGTTCCTCTACATTAGTAGCATTTGCTGTTTCGTCTACTGTTTCTTGTTTAATGTCTTGTTCTTCAGCCATTATATACCCTTTCTATTTTTGTTCTTTTACCATAGATTCCATCATATGTTTCATGTGAGACAACATTCCAATAATACGACCGTATTCCATACGTGTCGGTCCTAGAATAGCAAGTGTACCAATAGGCTGATCTTGATTTGTGAAATCAGCTTGTACCACACTCATAGAATGTAGTGCTTCAGTATCATTTTCATCGCCAATCTTTACCTTCACCGGTGTAGGTGAATCATCCTTTAAAAGTTGTCCCAATTGATTTTGCTCTTCCACTAATGAAAGTAAGGGTTGTACTTTTTCAACAGACTTAAACTCTGGTTGATTTAACAACTCCGTGGTACCTACAGAATAGAACAACTTACGTTTATTAATTGCTCGTAATAATGTTTCTGAAAGGATCATCAAAATCCCTTGGGGTCCTTCCATATGAATCAAAAGTGTTCCTAACGCTTCAGCCGTTACATGACCAATACTTACATTCTGTAATGCATTGCTAAATTGCATAGCCAAACTTTGTAATACATCAGGCGAAACGCCTTCAGTAAAGTACATCAATTCATTATCAAGAGCACCAGTCTCAGTAATAACAACCATAACTGCTTGATGTGAATCGAGGGGCAACACATGAATGTATTTGATTAATGCTCTATCATGAGCTGGAGCTAAGAATAAACTCATGCTATGGCTTACTTGTGATAATAATTTAGCCATATTTAAGAAGAGCTCACTCGTTGATCCATTGGAATGTTTCCATAACATTTCAATTTTTTCAGCATCCTGTAATGGAACAGGTTGTCGACTCAACATAGAGTCAACATATAAGCGATAGCCTTTAGCTGAAGGAATACGTCCAGCCGATGTATGAGGTTGCTCCAAATAGCCTAACTCCTCTAAATCGGACATTTCATTTCGCACTGTTGCCGGACTTATACCAAGATTATAATTCTTAGCAATGGTTCTTGACCCTACCGGTTCAGCAGATTTAACGTAGTCTTCAATTATGGCTCGCAAGATGCGCTGTTTTCTTTCATCCATAATGACACCTCTTGTTAGCACTCATAAACTTTGAGTGCTAATCGCATGTATAATATTATCACATTGGAAAAAATTGTCAAGCAAAAAAATCCTTAAAAAGTCAAATAATACCTATTTAGTCAAAAAGACAATTCAATATTTTTAATTAATTAGTCAAAAAATCAAAGTATAACAATAAGAAAACACTTATACTATCTACGTTTATGTCATATACTAAAATTTCAATCTTAGAATATGTTGGTCTAATAAAATTTATGTTATTAAAACCTGAAATAGTATAAGTGTTAATATTTGTAATAATTCTATTGTAATTTTGTTGTTAATGAGCTCTTAGTTAGATTACTTTCTAGCCATGCAAATTTATAGATTAAGAAACGTAAACCAGAACCATAAATCAATGAGAAGTATAAATATAATAATTTATAGTTCTACACCTTCTAATGGATTACCAAGTCGTTCTAACAGTTTTCCCATACGCTCACGTGGTTTCCCATGTTCCGCATACCAATCAACTAAAATATCTACAGCTTTTTTGGATTGCTCTACAGTAAGTTGTCTAGCCAAAATTTTGCCAGCTTCTGGTCTCATACCTGTATTGCCGCCAACAGCTAACATAAAACCTTGAGACGTACCAATAAAGGCAATATCTTTTACCATTGCATCTGGACAGTTACGACCACATCCACTGATGCCAATTTTGCACTTATGAGATGTTTTTCGGCCGTAATGTTTTCTCTCCACATAATCAGCTAACTCTTTTGTTTCCATTTGGCCATTTTTACAATAGCCTTTACCAACGCAGGCAATTAAGGAATTAACCCCTCTATGAATAACCGTAGTTACACCTTCAGGTAATTCGGAAATAAGCTGTTCCTTATCTTCTTTTTCAATACCTGTAATTTGTATACCTGTTACAACATGACGGAAGGATCCACCATATTTTTCAGCTAATTCTATGCATGCCTTCATTTGGTCTAAAGTAAATTCATTATGTAAACCGTGTAAAATAACCGATGTCTTCATCGTTCCTCCTCAAATCTAGCATGCTTATTCATCATCATCCTATTTATACTAACATATTAGATTTTGAGAAACTGTGAAAAATTACTCACGAATAAATTGACTAAATACATAGTTACCATGTTTTGCCCCTTCCGAGGTCAAATGATAACTATCATTTTCATATTCTAATAGGCCTTTGCTAACTAAATCTTTTATTGTAGCGCCAAATAAATCATGAACAGATACACCAAATCTATTTTTGAATTTTAGCTCATCAAGGCCCCATTTAGTGCGAAGTGCTAAAAAACAAAAATCCTCTTGGGCCCGCTCTACCGTAATAGTCTCCGTATCGATAATAGGCATAGTATATCGATCAACAGCTTGTATATAAGGCATTACATTACGATTGTTACTGCGGCGTACTCCGTCATAAAAAGAATGAGCACCTGCACCAAAGCCTAAATAGTCTATATAATGCCAATATTTTAAATTATGACGACTGTAGGAATTACCCTTCGCGAAATTTGAAATCTCATATCGCTCAAATCCCAGCTCTTTTAAACCAGCCATCATCGTATCATACATTGATTCATCTATACTTTCACTAGGAATAGAAATCAAGTTCTTTTGTACTAAATGATATAAATATGTGCCTATCTCAACTTGTAAGCCATACGTAGAAATATGATTAATTGGTAGGTCTTTTACAATATTTAAATTACGCTGAATATCCTCTAATGTTTGTCGTGGCAAGCCATAGATTAAATCAATATTAATATCAGTAAATCCAGCCTCTTTAGCATCGTAAACCGCCTGTTTAGCCTTCTCCCCATTATGGCTGCGATGCAACATGGTAAGCGCTTTATCATCAAAGGTTTGAACACCAAAGCTTATGCGATTAAATCCTAGTTTAACAAGTTTCGTTAAATACGATAAATCCACTTCCCCAGGATTTGATTCAATAGTCATATGACAATCATCTGTAATTGTAAACGTACTTTTGATTTTATCTACAATCATCTGTAACTGTTGAATCGATAATTCAGTCGGCGTGCCGCCACCAAAGTAAATGGTATCAATAGGTCTAAATTTAGATTCTGGGTGTTCTGTAACCCACAAATCTATTTCTTGTACTAATGCATATACATAGGTTTCATAGTAATCTTGTAGATTTTGATAGGCTGGAAAATCACAGTACATACATTTCTGTTTACAAAAAGGGATATGGACATAAAAGCCCATATCCCCAAGTGTAGACAGATTCAAAGTATTAGAATCTGTTTTCATTATATTAGTCCTCAACCTTGAGAATAGCCATGAATGCTTCTTGTGGAATCTCTACAGATCCTACAGACTTCATACGTTTCTTACCGGCTTTTTGTTTTTCTAGCAATTTACGTTTACGAGAGATATCGCCACCGTAACATTTTGCTAAAACGTCCTTACGCCAAGCTTTTACAGTTTCACGAGCTACAATTTTAGTGCCTACTGCTGCTTGAATAGGAATTTCAAACATTTGACGAGGAATGAGTTCTTTTAATTTTTCCGCTAATGCACGGCCACGTGTAGCAGCACGATCTTTGTGTACGATAATGGACAACGCATCTACAGGATCACCATTTAATAGAATATCCATCTTAACCATTGGAGATTGTTTATAACCAATCAATTCATAGTCTAGAGATGCATAGCCCTTTGTAGCAGATTTTAACTTATCGAAGTAATCGTAAATGATTTCACTTAAAGGTAAGTGATACACAACAGATACCCGTGTTTCATCCAAGTATTCCATGGATTGATATTCACCACGTTTATCTTGAGATAACTCCATAATAGTGCCAACAAAATCTTTAGGCACAATAGTAGTGGCTTTTACATAAGGTTCTTCAATGTAGTCGATTTCTGTTGGTGGTGGTAATTTAGCAGGATTATCGACTTCGAGCATTTCTCCATTTGTCTTATACACTTTATAGTTTACAGATGGAGCTGTTGTAATAAGGGATAAGTTATATTCACGTTCCAACCGTTCTTGAATTACATCCATATGTAATAGGCCGAGGAAACCACAACGGAAACCGAAGCCTAATGCCAAAGATGTTTCTGCTTCGTATTCTAAAGCTGCATCATTAAGTTGTAACTTTTCTAATGCATCACGAAGATTTTCATAGTCCTTAGAATCTGTTGGATACAAGCCACAATATACCATAGATACAGCTTTGCGATAGCCCGGTAATGGTTCTGGTGCAGGATTATTAGCTAATGTTACAGTATCACCAACGTGACAATCAGCTACATTCTTTATGCTAGCAGCAATACAACCTACGGAGCCACATGGTAATTCCTGAACAGGCACGAGATTTGGTGTAAAGATACCAAGTTCTGTTACATCAAAATCCTTTTTATCATGCATCATACGGATTGTATCTTTTGCTTTAATAGAACCTTCTTTTACGCGAACATACGCGATAGCACCTTTGTACGCATCAAATCGACTATCAAAAATCAATGCTCTTGTAGGTTCATCAGATTTATCTGGTGGTGCAGGCACCTTATTTACGATAGCTTCCAAAATATCTGGAATGCCAATACCAGATTTAGCAGAACATAATACAGCTTCTGATGCATCTAAACCAATGATATCTTCAATTTCTTGTTTAACTCTATCAGGATCTGCAGAAGGCAAATCAATTTTGTTAATAACAGGAATGATTTCAAGATCATGTTCTAAAGCGAGATACACATTCGCCAACGTTTGTGCCTCTACACCTTGTGCAGCATCTACTACGAGTAATGCGCCTTCACAAGCTGCAAGAGAACGAGATACTTCATAGCTGAAATCCACATGGCCCGGAGTATCAATAAGGTTCAGAGTATACTCTTCACCATCTTGTGCTTTATACAAAATGCGAACAGATTGGGCTTTAATAGTAATACCACGTTCACGTTCTAAATCCATGGAGTCTAGAACTTGAGCTTCCATTTCGCGCTTTTGTAATGTGCCAGTATATTCAATTAATCTATCGGCAATGGTAGATTTACCATGGTCAATATGAGCTATAATACAGAAGTTTCTAATCTTTTTCGTTGACATACTATGTGAACAAGTTCAAAGAACTTGTATTCTCCTTTCTAACATACGCGATCGATAACAGCACCTCCTAATAATTGAGTGCCATTATAAAAGGCTACGGACTGACCTGGTGTGATAGCCCGTTGTGGTTCTTCGAAGATAACCTCCATCGTATCATCATCTAAGATACGTGCAGTACAAGGTGAAGGGTTCGCAGCGTAGCGGATTTTACCTTCTGCTTTTAATTCTTTATGAATTGTATCATCTAAGAAGTTATAGAACTTACAAATCATACGATTTGTAAAGAGTCGTTCATTAGGACCTACGATAACCTCATTGCGTTCACCATTAAAGCCAATAACATATAATGGGTGCTTGTATGCGATACCAAGGCCCTTACGTTGGCCAATAGTGTAGTTAAATAAGCCGTTATGCTTACCTAATACTTCACCATCTTCAGTAACGATATTACCAGACTTTGGTTTATCCTTCATTTCTTCTACCACGAGCTTTTGATAATTTCCGTGAGGCAAGAAACAAATATCTACACTATCTGGTTTTTTAGCTACTGGTAAATCATATTCAGCAGCTAATTTACGTGTTTCAGTCTTACATTGACCACCTAGTGGGAACATAAGATGACTCAAGATACGTTGGTTCATATTATACATAACGTAACTTTGATCTTTTGTAGGATCAACGCCTTTATGTAACTCATATAAACCTGTTTCTTCATTATAATTAACCTGTGCATAGTGACCAGTAACCATATGTGTGGCCCCCAGTTCAAGTGCACGATTAAGCATCAAATCAAACTTGATATTTTTGTTACAGAATACACAAGGATTTGGTGTACGACCATAGGCATATTCTTTTACAAAGTAATCTACCACATTATCGTAGAATACATCGCGAGCATCGATAACGTGATGCTCAATACCAAGAAAATCACACATCTTCTTAGCATCTGTTACAGCAAGGGGAACTGAATCATAAGGTGTACCACTCACCCACAGCCACAGGGTAATACCAAATACTTTATAGCCTTGTTTTAGTAGCATTGCAGCAGTTAGAGAACTGTCTACGCCACCACTCATAGCTACAGCGATAACTTTTTCCATACTTTCTCCTTTTAATGATCTCTTGATCATAAAACTAATCAGGGTGAAAGCCTGACGTGTAAAAAAACACTAGTTCGGTGTAAAAGTCCGAGTAGTATTGCTATGAAATTATAGCAACTTATATTATAGCCTAGAACTAGGTATATTGAAAAGATTTGAAACAAAAGAATCCCTTTCTCAAAGAGAAAGAGATTCTAACTGTTATCTATGTTTTAATATTTCTTCTGCAGCACCTAAAATACCGAGCATGGAGTGTTCAAACACAAGGCCACCTTGCATGAAAATAGTATACGGTGGACGAACAGGACCATCTGCACTTAATTCAATGGAAGAACCTTGTACAAAAGTACCACCAGCCATGATAATTTTATCTTCATAACCAGGCATATCACCGGGAATAGGATGTACGTGAGCATCTACAGGAGAATAGGCTTGCATACCTACACAGAAGTGCTCCATTTCTTCCCCATTTTTTAGATTGATAGCTTGAATCAAATCATAGCGATCAGCATTTACCTTAGGGAATACATCATAGCCTAACAATTCACCTACCGCAGCCGTATATACGGCACCTTTAAGAGCTTGTAATACTACGTGAGGTGCCATAAATAAACCTTGGAAGAACAAGCGATAACCAGGAGCATAGGAGCCCATATGATCGCCAAGTCCTGGAGCAGTTAGTTGATACGCTGCATCTTCAACAAGGTCTTCTCTACCCACAATATAACCGCCAGTTGGTGCCAAACCACCACCAGCATTTTTAATGAGTGAGCCAGCCATAATATCGGCACCAGCTTCTAATGGTTCTTGTAACTCTGTAAATTCGCCATAGCAATTATCTACAAAACAAATGGTGTTAGGATTCTTAGCTTTTACAGCATCTACAATGATCTTAATATCGGCAATGGATAATGGCTCACGCGTACTATAGCCGCGAGAACGTTGAATGACTACTACTCGCGTATTATCATTCACAGCGTTAGCAATGGCCTCTACATCATAGGTATTATCTTTTAAAGGCACCTCAGTATAGGTAAACCCTTTTTCTACTAAAGAACCACGTACTTCACGAGCAGCACCAATTACGGATTGCATTGTATCGTAAGGAGCCCCAACGGCATAGATAAATTCTTTACCTTTAGAACCATTCCCCATTAAGGAAATCAACGTCGTTGCTAGTGCATGTGTACCAGATACGAAATGAGGACGAACGATGGCTTTTTCACCTTTAAATACATAGGCAAATACTTCATCTAATTTTTCACGTCCTACATCGTTATATCCATATCCAGTAGTACCTGTGAAGTGATAATCAGATACTTGGCATTCTTTAAAGGCTTCCAACACCTTTTTAGTATTGGCCAATGCAATAGGTTCAAATTTCTTAAATTCTGGTTCAGCCATCTCAAGGGCTTTACTGCGTATTTCTTCTAATGTCATGCTAATCCTTCTCTACGGATTAAATCCATAGCTTTATTAAATATAAAATCTTTAGATGTATCGTTATCAATATGTATCCATTCAATATATGGCATACGTTTATACCAAGTAATTTGGCGCTTCGCAAAATGTCGTGTATTCTTCTTGATTAAATCACGACATTCATCAAGGGTAATACCACCATTCATATATTCTACAACCTCTTTATAACCAATGCCTTTAAAAGCTTGGCAATCTGGATTTACTCCAGATGTAACAAGTTGCTCTACTTCTTCAATCAAACCTGCATCAAACATCATATCAACGCGTAAATTAATGCGTTCATATAACTTATCACGGTCTCTCATAAGACCTATAACAGGTCCTTTATAAGATACACCATCTTTTGTTTGATTACGTAATGAATCTACATCACCATGATGCAATATCTCAATAGCCCGATACAAACGATGTTTGTCATTATATTGTATCTCTATATTATGTTCTTTACCTAATGTGAAAGCATACTCTCGTAAGCCTTCAATACCTTTTGTATTATAAAGATCATCAAGGTTTGCTCGTAAATTTTCATCAGGCTTAACATCATTAAAGTTATAGTTCTCCAATAATGATTGAACATACAGTCCTGTGCCACCAGATAAAATAGGAAGAATATTCCGATCTTTTAAACTAGCGATAATCTCTTTCGCTTGGTCCTGAAAAATAGATACCGAATATGAATCATTTGGTTCTAGTATATCGATGAGATGATGTTTTACCCGATTAAGTTCATCCAACGATGGTTTAGCGGTACCGATATTAAGTTGTTTATATACTTGGTAAGCATCACCAGAAATAACCTCAGCATTAAGTTGTTCAGCTAATTCCAAGGTAAGATCAGTTTTGCCCACCGCCGTAGGTCCAACGATGGTAATTAAGGGATTCACGATAACTCCTTCATATATACACCATAGCCTATACGGCTATACTTTCCCCCCACCCATTGATGAGGTGGATACTTTTGAAAGACCGAACTAAAGGATCGTTCTTTTATAATAACACCATAAGAGGCAACACGCATAGCCTCAGCCATGATATGATCATCAATATGACTTTCTACAGTATGACCACGAAGTGGCTTGAATTGAGGACTTTCCTCTACAGGCACTTCAAACATGGGATCAAAATAAATAATATCAACACTATTATCTGGTAGGCTAGGTAAATAGTTTTCAAAGGTATCATGTTGTACCTGAATACGACGTAACGCATTTGTTACACTATCCTCACTATGAATATAATGAGCCAATCCATAGGAAGTAGCAAGCCATATAGGAAACGAACCTTCTAACCCTTGTATCTCTACATTAGGAAAAGCATAACTAACAATAATGCTATCACTAGCTAGGCCTATAGTAGAGTCGAGATATGTAAACTGCTGTCCATCAAGTATGCCTTTTTTATCCAGAATAGTTTGAACAGCATTAACTAGATGATCTCCTTCACCACGTTCTATACGTAATATACGTAGTTGTGCCATAGAAAGATGAAAGCTATGTTGTTTATTTTCAGGAAAGTGGATGGTTAATCCAGATCCTGAAAGAACTGCAATATATTCACATTGATGTTCTCTAAATAATGCCGGTATAGATGTTTTTCCACGTTTTATATAGGTCATATGCATAGAGGAAGCCAATGCTTTGGCTTCCTCCTGAATGGCCTCATTAGATTTTTGAGATGTAGTTAAAATATTCATATTAGGACCGTAAGAATAATTTCCCTAATTCATCAGGTGTAAACTTAATAATTGTTGGACGACCATGAGGACATACGTATGGTTTTTCAGTACTAAATAAATCCTCAATTAAGGTAGTCATTTGATACATGTTTAAATTATGTCCTGCCTTGATGGCACCTCTACAAGATGCATAGGCTAGCATTTCATGACGTAACTGAGCCTTAGTAGGTTGTTGGTGGTCATGTAAGTAAGAAAATACATATTGGAGAATTTCAAATGCCTTTGACTCTACTAAATCTACAGGAGCGCCTACAAGTTTTATCTTTGTAGGACCACCTAATTCGACATCAAATCCAAGATCAAGTAATGTTTCTCGTTCTTCCTCTACCAAATTCATTTCATCATCAGTGGCCTCACTATATTGAGGAACTAGTATAGATTGCATCGGAATTGCTTCAGAGGACTTACAAAGCTTATCATAACGTACACGTTCATGGGCCGCATGTTGATCTATAATGTAGAGATCATCACCCTTTTTAGCCAAAATATAACAAGACGCAACTTGTCCCATCGGTAAGAATCCAGAGTTTTGAATCGTACGTTCTTCCGTATTGTCTTTCCGAATATCTTGAGCTAAGGACTTAAATCTCTCAACATCCTCTTTCGTATAACTAGTATATTCAGTAGGGACAGCATCAAAACTTTCATCTGTAAAGGATGACTGTTCATAAGTTGCCTTAGGCGCAGGTGGTGTGTACCCTTTAGTTTTAAGGTTCTCTACAAACTGCGTAGTTTCAATACGCATGACTTCGTACCCTTTTGTACGTCGTCCACCAAAGACCTTATCAAAATCTACCGCTGTTGCTATATGTTCAGCAGACTGCATCTCATCTTCTACCACAGAAGGTGTTCGATACGAATCATACGTACTATTGCCAGCGGAAAATGAACTACTATTACTATCCCTATTGTTACTATTGAAGTCAACTCCATTAGTGACTGTACCATTCATATAAGAGGATGATTCTCGTTCATATCGCTCATGGAGAGGATTATTTAAGGCATTTAAAATACCATGATAAACGGCTTTAAATATAATCTTATCATCAGAGAATTTTACTTCACTCTTGCGAGGATGCACATTAATATCAACCATCTCAGCAGGAACAGTAATATTTAGAACTACTAAAGGATGACCATTTTTCGGCAATAGTGCATGGTATGCATTATCTATAGCCTTCATTATGGTTTTATCAGAAATAACCCGGTTATTAACGATAATAGTCTGCCAAATTCTCGTACTTTTAAGAAGTGTAGGTTTACTTACTACACCATCGATATAAATAGAGTCACTTTCATAAGCAACAGAAAAAATATCATCCTTAGTTTTATAGCCATATAGGGCCGCTACAGTATCACCAATATTACCATTTCCAGGCGTAATAATAGCCACTCGATCATCAATGATGAGCTTAAAGGAAATATGTGGATTACTAAGGGCTAATTTTCCCACAATATCTTGAATCTTAGAAGATTCTGTACGTTCTGTTTTCAAGAATTTACGACGGGCTGGCGTATTATAGAACAAATCTCTAATCTCAATTGTCGTACCAGGTGCAGCTCCGTAAGGAATACAATCAGTAAAAGTACCACCATCTACAGTAATACGGGTTCCTAAATCAGAGTCTGCTTTACGTGTAGTCAATGAGAATTGAGATACAGAGGCAATACTAGCCAATGCTTCACCACGGAATCCAAGAGACGCAATATCAAATAAATCCTCTACATGCTGAATTTTAGATGTAGCATGTCGTAGGATTGCTAACCGCGCATCCTCTTCAGTCATGCCAATGCCATTATCGGTAATGCGCATATAGGCCACACCACCATCTCCAATTTCTACCTCTATATTAGTAGCAGATGCGTCAATGGAGTTTTCAATAAGCTCTTTAATAACTGATGCGGGACGTTCAACGACTTCACCAGCAGCTATCTTATTGATTGTGGTTTCATCCAATACATGAATGGTAGCCATTATTTCCCGCCTCCTTTACGAGCCTCCTCTTGTAATTCATATAATTTATTTAATGCTTCAATCGGTGTCATGCTCATTACATCCACTTCCAGCAAGCTATCTACTACGGAATGAGTGAATAAGTTACCTAGAGGAGAATCACTAACTTGTTTTACAGCTGGTTTAGACACATTAGTAGATTGACCACCAATAACGCGATTATTTAAATCACTAATATCATGACTTTGGTCTTCTAAAGATTCTAAAATCACTTCTGCCCGTTTTAGTACAGAATTAGGTAAACCTGCTAATCTAGCTACATGAATACCATAGCTACGGTCTGCACCACCTTTAATGATGCGGCGCAAGAATGCAACATCCTTACCTTTTTCTTTTACAGCTACAGTGTAATTCTTTAACTTGCTATAGCTTTCTTCTAAACAAATTAGCTCATGATAATGGGTAGCAAATAATGTCTTGCCGTGAATATGCTTACAAATATGCTCAACTACGGCTTGGGCAATACTTAACCCATCAAATGTACTAGTGCCACGACCAATTTCGTCTAGAATAATCAAGCTATTATGGGTAGCATTTTCTAAGATATAGGCTACCTCTTTCATTTCCACCATAAAAGTACTTTGACCAGTAGAAATATCATCACTAGCACCTACGCGTGTAAAGATGCGATCCACTGGAGAAATAGATGCTTCACGGGCAGGAATAAAAGAGCCTATTTGAGCCATAATCATCAAAATAGCAGCTTGACGCATATATGTTGATTTGCCGGCCATATTAGGGCCTGTAATGAGCAAGAATTCCTCATCATCGTGATTTAGAACAATATCATTTGGTACAAAAACTTCACGCTTCAAGAATTTTTCAATAACAGGATGACGACCATCTCGAATATTGATTTGGCCATTCATTACAATGGTAGGGCAAATATAATTCTCTTCGTAACCTACTAGTGCCAAAGAACACAATACATCAAGCTCAGCAAGAGCACGAGCTGTTTCTTGTACATCTTTAATAACAAGTTTTATATCATTTCGCAATTGTTGATATAATTCATGCTCTAAAGCGATTATCTTGTCCTTAGCGCTAAGAATTTTGATTTCAAACTCCTTTAACTCAGGCGTAATATAACGCTCTGCATTAGCTAAAGTTTGTTTTCGAATAAAGTAATCCGGTACTTGTTCAGATTTACTATGGGATACTTCAAAGTAATATCCAAATACCTTATTATAACCAGTTTTAATTTTAGATAAACCAGTAGCCTCTTTAATATCAGCTTCCATCTTAGCCAGCCATTGCTCACTATTAGTAGCTAAAGAACGTAGTTCATCTAAAGTTGGATTGAAACCATCTTTAATAACTCGGCCTTCTTTTAATGTCAATGCTGGTTGGTCAGCAATAGCACGACATAATAAATCATAAATGTCTTTATGATCTTGTATGCGGTCATTAATAGATGTTAATGCTAAACTTGAGCATGTACCTAATACATTTTTAATATCTGGCAATACTGCTAGAGATTCACGAAGAGCCGTTAAATCTCTAGGTGACACAGAACCTGTTTCTACACGACCTACGATGCGCTCAAAATCATAAATACAATCTAATAAGCTACGCATATGAGACCGTTCAGCACCACGTGTAATAAGTTCTGCTACGGCAGCTTGTCTACGTTGAATTTGATTTACATCAGTCAACGGACTTTCAAGCCATTGTTTTAATAGGCGCGCCCCCATTGGTGTCAATGTTCGATCAAGTACATCGAGTAATGTACCTTTTTGACCGCCATCACGTAGATTATGGGTAATTTCAAGATGCCGTAAGGAAGATGTATCTAAGATTAGACGATTACCTACACTCAATTGATGTACATAGTTAATATGAGAAATTTCAGACTTAATAATATCCTCTAAATATAAAAGCATATATCCTAATGCTTCCCATACATCCTCTTCCATAAGGCCTAAATCACCAAAGTGAGTAACTGCTTTTTCCGCTACCTCTCGTTGTGTATGATATGTACTAAATGGAGATAATACAATATTGCTGAATTGATTATCCATAAAGTCTTTTATATCTTGCGGTAATACAGTTCCTTCAGGCAATATAATTTCACTTGGACGATACATACTGAGTGCATCAAACATATCACTTCGTTTTTCACAATCAGTAATACGATGCCAAATAACTTCCCCAGTAGATACATCTGAAAATACGAGTATCCATGCATCTTTTACCATATAAAATAATGATAAAAAATTGTTTGACCGTGCATCATTACCATTTTCAGTCATTACAGTTCCCGGTGTAATAACCTTAATAACGTCACGCTTAACAATACCCTTAACTGCTTTAGGATCTTCTAATTGTTCACAAATAGCAACTTTATAACCTTTTTTTACCAATGTTTCTATATAACTTTCAGCAGCATGAAAAGGAACGCCACACATTGGTGTGCGTTCCTCATCTCCTGTTGGGCGACCTGTTAAGGTTATATTAAGTTCACGAGATGCAATTAATGCATCATCATTAAATAATTCATAAAAGTCACCTAACCGAAAGAACAGTAATTCTTCAGAATATCTAGATTTAATATCTAAATACTGCTCCATCATAGGTGTTTGCTTTTTTGCCATACTTACCCCTTTTGTATTGTACCGTAGCAAACCCAAGTTTGTGCTTTATCAATATATGCAGGTACAGTTTCGCCAATTGATAAAGAATCGTCTTTCGGAAATAACACCATTTTATTGCCCGATGTCCGACCAAACCACATATCTTCATCGCGAGGACTTGGCCCCTCTACAATAATATCAAACACTTGACCTTCCATAGGTTTATTTAGTTCATAAGAGATTTCATTTTGTACGTCCATCAATGTTTGTAAACGCACGCGTTTAACCTCTTCTGGAACTTGATCATCCATAGTCGCTGCTGGCGTACCAGAACGTTTAGAATAGATAAACGTATATGCCATATCATAACGAACATCTTTTAAGAGTTGTAAAGTAGCTTGGAAATCTTCCTCTGTTTCCCCAGGAAAACCTACAATAATATCAGTAGTAACCACTAGATCTTTAATTTTCTCACGACAGTAAGAAAGTAGTTCTTTATAATGCTCCACTGTATAATGTCGGTTCATTTTCTTCAAGATACGGTCCGAACCAGATTGAATCGGTAAATGTAAATGAGTAACAATATTAGAAGATCGACCAAGGGCATCTATCATAGATTTAGTCATATCTTGAGGATGACTTGTCATATAACGAATACGTTCAATACCTGGAATACCATCAAGAGCGTCCACTAATGTACCAAAATCAGTACCATCTTTAAAATCTAAGCCATAAGAGTTTACATTTTGCCCCAATAAAGTGATCTCTTTAAACCCTTTTGCCCCTAGTTCGGTTACCTCTTTTACGATGGCCTCTATAGGACGACTAATTTCTCTACCACGAACGTGAGGAACGATACAGTACGTACAGAACTTATTGCATCCATTCATAATAGGTACCCATGCATAAAAGGTACCATTAGGTTTTGCTTCCAATTCAGGTAACACGGAATTATCCATATCTACATTGATTTGGTGTGTATGACCTCGTTGTACCTCTTCAATCATTTCATTAATATGTTGAATATTATGAGTACCTAAGACAATATCAATATGTGGAGCGCGCTTAAACATTTCTGCTTGATTCTTCTGTGCCATGCATCCTGTAACAGCAAGAATTAAGTTTTTATTTTTTCTCTTCAGTCTCATTAGCTCACCTATGCGGCCATAGACTTTTGTTTCTGCATTCTCACGTACTGCACAAGTATTTAATAATATTAAATCTGCAGTTTCTACGTCCTCTGTAGGTGTATAGCCAACAGATTCTAACTGATGCGATAAGCGCTCAGAATCAGCAGTATTCATTTGACAACCATAGGTGTAAATATAATAAGACTTCATTCTAACTCCTATACTTTAACAATCTTACGTTTTGTTTCTATAATATTTTTAACTTTTATGGACATCCGTTCTATAGACATGCCTGTAATGTATTCAATCTCATTGCGTACAGATTTTTGTACTTGCTGCATCAATGTTTTTACAGGATAACCATGTTCAATAACAACAGCCATATCAACAACGAGACCATTTTGGCCTTTATCACCTTTTTTGAAAGAAATAACACTAGACTCGTCAACACCAGCTACTTTTTTAAGGCCATTGCGAATCAATTTAATAATTACATCATCATCAAAGGTGAGTCGTCCATAATAGCTGAAAGCAGGGCGTACTACAGAACGTTCAAAGCCTTCTGACCCAATTTGCCCCAATGTATCTTGGTCTTGTTTTTTTAATGTACGTCGACGCCACATAGTTTTGATTGGATCAATTAAGTACCCTCTAAAGTGAGGTTTCAATTCCATCGTTGGAACTGGAATAATATGTTTACCTTCTTTTAGACGAGCATGTTGTGCCTTTTCAATTTCTTTAGGTGTAGCAACGTCCTCAATGCGAATATACCGATCAGGATCTTGCAAGCCTAATGCTTTAGTAATTTTCTTAACCATATTATCGGATGTACCAATAATCATAAGTTTATTAGGATTGATTTTATCTAATTGCTCACGTACTGATTTTACTTGCACTTCATCTTGGAAAATGGCACGACGAACAGCTTTTAATCGGCTAGATTCCTTCTTAGCAGAAAAACCAGCTACAATCTTATTATCGTGAATTAAAATACCATCATCGATAATACATTCAATATTGTTTTCATGAGCAACTACGAGCGCACGATGGCTTTTACCAGTGCCACTACTACCTACAAATGCAACGACTTCCATAGTCAACCTCATTATTTATAACAAACTAATAAATTCTGATACATTCTCAGATGATACCAAGTAGTCTCCAAATTTATCTGGTGCTTTTCCTGGAATACCATGATAATCAGAACCACCTGTAATAAACAAGTTATGTTTTGTTGCTAATGCTTTATATCGTTTCACATCATCATCATTATGTTTAGTATGGTAAACCTCCATACCATCAAAATCATAGGCTAACATTTCTACAACATACTCATCACTAGATACTAATTTAGGATGAGCCATAACGGCAAGGCCTCCAGCTTTATGAATTATGTCTATAATATATGGAACCTCAATCTTTACCTTAGGCACATAGCATGGACTATCTTTTCGAAGAATACCTTTGAATACCTCATTAATATCCTTAGCATAACCACCATCAATTAATAACTGTCCAATATGTGGACGCCCATAAGCTTGCGTCTTAGGGAATTTTTTAAGTAGGTCATCTTTTGATATAACATATCCAGCATTATTACAACGTTTGATAATCTCATCAATCCGTTCTTCTCGTTTTGCTTTAAAATATTGAATAAAGTCTTTTAATTCTTGATTTGTTTCATCAAAACGATATCCCAGAATATGAATAGATTTATCTTTATAGTCAGCACTAAATTCACAACCATTAATAATTTTAATAGTTTTCTCCGGATCTAATTGCTTTTGAGCGGCACGCAATGCTTTTATGCCATCAATTTCGTCATGATCAGTTAACGCCATCATAGATAGTTTACATTCTAAAGCATGACGTAATAATTCTTCTGGACTTTTAACACCATCAGAATAGATAGAATGCATGTGAAAATCAACAAGCATAGAGCACCTCCCATTACAATTATCCTATCTTTTAATTATGACTGATTTAGCTAATTTATTCAAGATGAGATAGAAAAATTGCGACCCTAATGAGTATTCACTAGAATCGCAATTTAATTATAAATCTTGAAGCAATTCAGTAACCTTAGTTGCTACAGAATCAATGGCACATGTAATGGCCTCTCCAGACTTACGAATTTGAATTTCTACTTCATTATTTTCAAGTGTATTTTTACTTACTGTAATACGAAGTGGATAACCAATTAAATCAGCATCCTTAAATTTTACACCAGCTCGATCTTTACGGTCATCAAGTAACACATCTACACCTGCATTTTGTAATGCACTATAAATGGTTTGACTTGTTGACATCAACGCTTCATCTTTAGCATTAATAGGTACGATAACAGCTTCAAATGGTGCAATAGAACGAGGCCAAATAATACCATTTTCATCGTGGTATTGCTCAATAGCTGCAGCTAATGTACGAGATACACCAATGCCATAACAGCCCATAATCATTGGATTAGGACGACCATTTTGGTCTAAGAATGTAGCTTGTAATGCTTCAGAATATTTTGTGCCTAATTTAAATACTTGACCAACTTCAATACCTTTAGCATGTTCTAATGCACCACCACAAGTTGGGCAAACATCATCATCTGTAATTAAACGAATTGGTGCAACAATAATATCTTCTACATTAAAGTCACGTTTAGGGTTGATATTAACATAGTGCGCATCTTTTTTATTGGCACCGCCACAAACATTGTAAGTTTCCATAACAGATTCATCCACAACAATAACAAACTCCTCTGTTTGTTTTAATCCTACTGGACTAATGAAGCCAGCTGTTAAGCCAACTTTTTCTAATTCTTCAGGTGTAGCCATTTCAGGTTCTACAGAACCCAAAACCGCATGTTGTACTGCCACTTCATTGACTTCATGATCACCACGAACAATTGCTAATACCACTTTACCATCAATGGAGAATACTACAGCTTTGATAGTTTTATGTAGTGGTAAGTTCAACATTTCCGCCACAGCTTCAATAGAGCTTGCATTAGGAGTATCTACAACGGATAACTCTTGCAGTGCTTCTTCTTCCTGTTTCATAACACCAGGTTTGCCAATTTCAATATTTGCAGCATAGTCACATTTTGTGCAATATATAATATCAGCTTCACCAGCTTCAGCGATCGCCATAAATTCATGTGTTCCACTACCACCGATAGCACCACTATCAGCTTCTACAGGACGGAATGAAAGACCACAACGCGTAAAAATACGTGTATATGCATCATACATAGATTTATAAGATTCGTCTAAACCAGCTTCATCTACATCAAAAGAATATGCATCTTTCATAATAAATTCGCGACTACGCATCAAACCATAACGTGGACGACGTTCATCACGGAATTTACTTTGGATTTGATATAAATTTACTGGTAATTGACGATAGGAGTTAATCTCATTTTTTACAAGAGTTGTAATCATCTCTTCATGAGTTGGCCCCAAGCAGAATTCATTATCATGACGATCATTAATACGCATCATTTCTGCGCCATATGCGTTCCAACGGCCAGACTCTTTCCAAATTTCTGCAGGTTGTAAGATAGGCATCATGATTTCTTGAGCACTAGCACGATCCATTTCTTCACGTACAATGGCTTCAATTTTTTTGATACTTCTCCACCCCAATGGCAAAAAGCTATATAAACCATTTGCAGTTTTGCGCATAAAACCAGCGCGAAGCATAAGCTGTTGGCTAACTACATCAGCATCAGATGGAACCTCACGCAATGTAGGTGCATATAATTTAGTGGCTAACATAAAGACTCCTCATTTAAGCTTTCTAAATATTGATCAATTTCTCTAAATAATGTATCTACTAATTCAGCTTCTGGTACAGTCTTGATAACTTCACCCTTTCGGAAAACAATACCTTGACCATTACCACCAGCAATACCAAAATCAGCTTCACGAGCCTCACCGGGCCCATTTACAACACATCCCATAACAGCAACTTTAATCGGTGCTTTAATAGATGCTAAGCGCTCCTCTACAATTCCCGCCATGTCAAACAGATTGACTTGGCATCGGCCACATGTAGGGCAGGAAATCATTGTAGCACCAAAGTTGCGTAATCCCAAGTTACTTAAAATACTACGGCCTACTTCTATTTCATGTATTGGGTCACCCGTTAAAGATACCCGTAATGTATCACCAATGCCGTCTAATAATAAAGCACCAATGCCCATAGCAGACTTAATGGTACCTTGTTTTATCGTCCCAGCCTCAGTAACACCTAAATGCAAAGGATAAGGAATCTTATCGGATAACTTACGATAGGCTTCTACCATTAAAGGAACTTCCGTTGCTTTAATGGATAATTTCATTTGGCGATAGTCGAGCTTTTCAAGAATTCGCACATGTTCTAATGCAGTCTCTACCATACCATCTGCTGTAGGATGACCACCATGAGCATCGAGGATATGCTTAGGTAAAGAACCAGCATTGACACCTATACGAATTGGAATTTGTTTAGGTTTAGCTTTTTCAATAACAGCTAATACTTTATCCTCTCCGCCAATATTTCCTGGGTTAATACGCAATCCATCAACATTATTCTCAATAGCTTCTAAAGCTAATTTATAGTCGAAATGAATATCAGCAATTAAAGGAATATCGATACCAGCACGAACTGCTTTTAAAGCTTTTGCAGATGCCATTGTAGGTACTGCAACACGTACTAATTCACAACCAGCCTCAGCTAAGCGATTTATTTCAGCAATAGCCTTTTCCGTGTGAACCGGATCAGTGGTAATCATAGATTGAATGCTTACCGGTGCATAATCACCTATTTTAACTGTACCTACATAGATACCATTTGTTGGTTTACGTACAATCATTGTAATCTCCCATCTATCTTATAGTAATCGGAATATATCCTGAGTTGTTACATATAAGAATAATGCTACCATCAAAGCAACACCAACCATTTGAATATACATAAGTGCCTTAGCAGGTAACTTACGACCTGTGATGGCTTCAGCCAAAATAATAATTAAATGACCACCATCTAATACAGGTAATGGCAAAAGATTAATAACCCCTAAGTTAATACTTAAAAACGCTGCAAAACTTAATAGTGGCGCAAAGCCAGATTGTGCAATAGTACCAGCCATTTGTGAAATCCCTACAGGGCCAGATAGCTCTGCTGCCTGTGTGCCTCGAATCATATCATATAAGCCACTTAACATAGCAACAATTGTTTGACCTGTGCGAGTAACGGCTAAACTAAAAGATTCTCCAATACTATAAGTTTCTCGAGTATAACTAGGATAAATACCAATTTTAGGACTATCCTGTTCCATTTTTGGAATCACTGTAGTTTCTACAGTTTCCCCTTCTCTATCTACTACAACAGTAACACCATGATTGGCAGTACCTTGTAGGCTAGGACGGATTTCATCCCATGTAGAGATTTTTTTACCATCGATGGTAAGAATTCTATCGTTAGATTGTAAATGTGCCTGTTCAGCAGCGCTACCTGGGATGATATTACCAATAACAGGATCATTTGTATACGTGAGATTACCTACTGTTGCATTGAGACCAAAGAATAAAACTATGGCCAATAAAAAGTTAAATACAGCCCCTGCAGAAATAACAATAAATTTCTTCCATGCAGGTTTAGTATAAAATGAACGCTCATTAAGAGGCTCGTCAGGTGTCATACCTGCAATACGATTAAATCCACCAAGAGGAATGATACGAATCGAGTATAAAGTTTCCCCTCTTTGAACCTTGAATATGGCAGGTCCAAAACCAATGGCAAATTCATCTACTTGCATACCTGACATTTTTGCTGTAATAAAATGGCCTAATTCATGAATAAACACGATTAAACCAAATACAAATATTGTGGCTAATGCCGTTGTCATATATACTCCTATACCATCAATGATGTGGCCTTTTCTCGAGCCCATCTATCAATGGCCAATAAATTGTCTAATGTAAAGTCATCTTCAGGTCCCATAGATTCAAGGACTGATGTGACGACTTTATAAATATCACCAAAGGCGATTTTATCATCTAAAAATGCATAAACTGCAGTTTCATTTGCAGCATTAAACACAGCTGGTTTAAAACCGCCTGATCGGCCCACTTCATAAGCAAGACGAAGAGCCGGGAAATCATCATATCGAGGTGGCAAGAATTCTAATTGTAAAGCCTTTGAAAGATCTAGGTGATTCATATGTAAAGTTTCACGTTTAGGATATGTCAAAGCATACTGAATAGGCTCCCTCATATCGGGATTCCCCATTTGTGCTAAGATGGCCCCATCTTTCATTCGTATCATTGAATGAACAATGCTTTGTGGATGTACCACTACGTCAATATGATCAAAATCAAAACCAAATAGCCAATGAGCTTCAATTACTTCTAACCCTTTATTAAATAGAGATGCAGAGTCAATCGTAATCTTGTTGCCCATATTCCAAGTTGGATGACGTAGGCAATCAGCAGCTGTGGCAGTTTGAATTTTATCAGAGTCCCAAGTGCGTAAAGGACCACCAGAAGCGGTAACAATTAAGGAATCAACATTCTCGCGATTTTGCCCTTCTAAACACTGGAATATTGCGCTATGTTCACTATCAATAGGTAGAATTTGTACGCCATACTCCTTAGCCAAAGATGTAATCAATGGTCCACCAGCAACCAATGTTTCCTTATTAGCTAGACCTATAGTCTTACCTTTCTTTATAGCCTCTACAGTAGGTTCAATACCTGCAGCACCAACAATAGCAGTTACAACCATAGTTGCTTCTTGAATCGTAGCAGCAGCTATGAGTGCTTCCTTACCGCCCACAAGTTTTGTAGGACCGGTATAGCGTCCTTGTAGTTCTTTAAAAGCGCTTTCATCAACTAGACCGGCTACTAATGGCTGATATTCTTTAATTTGTTTTTCTAAGAGGTCAATATTATGATGTGCCACTAAGGCAACCACCTTGAATTGATCTGGATGTTGAGACACCACATCTAGTGTCTGTGTACCGATTGAGCCAGTACTGCCAATAATACTTAGGTATTTCATAAGCTTACCTCTATTAGATTAGAACGAGAATAGTAATATATAAATCAATGTAATAGGTGCCGTAAATAATAAGCTATCAAATCGATCCAATACACCGCCATGACCTGGTAATAAGGTACCAGAATCTTTCACATTACATAATCGTTTAATCTTTGATTCAAATAAATCACCTAATGGTGCAAGTATACCGCTAATCATACCAACATGAATACCCATCCACCATGGAATACCCACGATATACGAAAATACTGCACCTGTAATGATACAGCCAATAAAGCCACCAATAAAACCTTCTAATGTTTTATTAGGACTAATGGATGGAACAATTTTATGTTTACCAAAGGCACGACCTGCAAAGTACGCAAAAGTATCACTAGCCCATGTGGTAAATAATAATAACCAAAGAGTAATTGTTCCCCAATTATATAATTCAAATGGCATTGATAAAGACATGTAAATAGAGTCATGACGAATCATAAGCAAAGAAATCATGCCAATACCAACATATAATAAACCAAATATACTAAAAGAAACACTAGCTAAAGAGTATTTATTTTCACCAAATGTACATAACATATAATTGGCTGATAAACTCAATACTAATATAGCAATTGCTAAAATATACTGATGACATGCAAAGGCAATCATCAATAATAAAATACTAATATAACCCCATAAAATGGACATTCGCACATGTTTAGCTTTACCTAGTAAAACAAACTCACGCCATCCCAATAGAGCTAATAATGTAATAAGAATATCATACACAGATTCGCCTAATGTAATGGCCCCTAAGGCAATAATAAAACCTATAACAGCGGTTATAACACGTGTTTTTAACATTTTTTATTCCTCATCACGTAAGCCACCAAATCGGCGTTCTCGTTTTTGATATGCTGCAACAGCCTCTAATAATGTTTCTTTAGTGAAATCAGGCCAATGTAAATCAGTAAACCAGAATTCAGCATAAGCTAGCTGCCACAATAAAAAGTTACTAATTCTAAAATCACTACTTGGACGAATTAATAAGTCTACGTCACTAAACTCTTTAGTGAAAAGTTGAGAACTAACATAGTCTTCTGTAATATCGTCTGTAGTAATAGATCCATCTACAACAGAATTGGTGATGTTGCGGATAGTCCTAACTATTTCATCACGCCCACCATAGTTAAGAGCTAACTGTAAAGTAAGGCCTGTATTATTCTGAGTTAATAATTCTGCATCGCGAATAATCTTTTGAAGCTCCTCTGAAAGAGCACCAATATATCCAATAAAGCGAATGCGTACATTATGTTCATGCATATACTTAACATTATTGTTTAAGTATTCTTTTATGAGAGCCATAAGTAAAGAAACTTCCTGTTCAGGACGCTTCCAGTTCTCTGTGGAGAAACCATATACCGTAAGAGCTCTAATTCCAATCTCATCTGCAGCAATAACAATCTGCTTTAATACGTCGGCTCCTGCACGGTGCCCCATAGATCGTGGCATCCCTCTTCGTTTAGCCCAACGACCATTGCCATCCATAATAATAGCAACATGTTTTGGAATCGCATTACTATCAATATCAGGCGTATCAGATGGTTTACGGTTAAATAATTTCTTTAGCATAGTCTACCTCGATAGAATTTCCGAAGTCGCTGGCAATCATTGGTCTATACACTAGTATATGTAAACACTCATCAACCTTGGTAATACGTGCTACATAAAGTCCTTTATCGGCAATATCAAAAAAGCGATTAAAGGATCCCCCAATCATTACCTTAAAAGGAATATGGGCAGCCTGCAAACGAGACTTTGCAAGCTGCCATGGCATTCCAATAAGGCTATTAGAATCTAACATTATACTTCTAATACGTCCTTTTCTTTTACTACTTTTAACTCATCAATCTGCTTAATTTTAGAATCTGTAAGTTTTTGGATTTGATCTAAACCGTCTTTAGCATCATCTTCAGTAATTGTTTTAGCTTTTTCTTCTTTTTTCAATGCATCATTTACATCACGACGAATATTTCGTACTGCAACTTTAGCATCTTCAGCTTTTTTATGAACAACTTTAACGATTTCTTTACGACGTTCCTCAGTCAATTGAGGAATAGTCAATCGGATTTGAGCACCATCATTACCTGGATTTAAACCAAGATCAGATTGTAAGATTGCTTTTTCAATAGCACCAATCATAGTTTTATCCCAAGGTGCAATAACAATCATACGCGGCTCAGGCACGGAGATATTTGCAACTTGGTTAATTGGAGATGGGCTACCATAATAGTCAACCATTACTTTGTCAAGCAATGCTACACTAGCACGGCCTGTACGAATAGATGCAAATTCATGTTTTAAAGCCTCAATAGACTTATTCATGCGTTCTTCTGCTTGTTGCAACAATTCTTTAATTTCCATTTGAATTATTCTCCTCGAACTATGGTACCAATCTCTTCACCTTTAGCGGCTTTTGTAATGTTACCAGGAATGTCCATGCTAAATACAATAATAGGGATATTATTATCTTTACATAAAGTTGTGGATGTTGCATCCATAACCTTTAATTCTTTTGTGATGATATCATTATATGTTAATTCATCAAATTTAACGGCATTAGGATTCGTTTTAGGATCAGAATCATATACACCGTCAGCAAACTTCTTCGCCATCAAAATTGCATCTGCTTCAATTTCAGCAGCGCGCAATGCAGCTGTTGTGTCTGTAGAGAAGTATGGTTTACCAAGACCTGCACCGAAGATAACGATACGTTTTTTCTCTAAGTGACGAATTGCACGACGACGAATATAAGGTTCTGCAATTTCTTGCATTTCGATAGCAGTTTGAACACGAGTGTCTACGCCTGCTTGTTCTAATGCATCTTGCAATGCTAAGGAGTTCATTACTGTTGCTAGCATACCCATATAGTCAGCTGTAGCACGATCCATACCTTGGTTACTACCAGCTAACCCTCTCCACAAGTTACCGCCACCAACAACAATTGCGATTTCTAAATCAGTGGATTTTGCTAAAGCAGCAATTTCTTTTGCAAATTCTTCAACAACATCAGGGTTAATACCAAAACCTTGTTCACCCGCTAATGCTTCACCACTCAACTTCAAAACAATACGTCTAAAGTTTCTCTTTGCCATGTGTTTACTCCTCTATTGCAAAATAAGAGAACACTGTACGGTGTTCTCTTATTATTTCTTAATTATTTACCAACAGATGCCATTACTTCAGCTACGAAGTCATCTTGGCGTTTTTCAATGCCTTCGCCCAAACCGTAGCGAACAAAACGACGTACGTTGATGTTTTCACCGATTTTTGCAATATTTTCATTAATGATGTCTGTAACAGTTTTGTCGCCATCTTTAATGAATACTTGTTCTAATAGGCAGTTTTCTTTATAGAATTTTTCAATACGACCAGCAACCATTTTTTCCAAAACAGCTTCAGGTTTTGGTTTACGGCCAGCTTTAACGTCTTCTTCAGCTTCTACTTTAGCTTGTTCCAACAATACTTGTTTTTCGTGTTCGATTACTTCAGCAGGAACTTCTTCACGGTTCAAGTATGTAGGATTAACAGCTGCGATTTGCATAGCGATATCGCGTGCCAAGTTTTGGAAATCATCAGTTTTAGCAACGAAGTCAGTTTCGCAGTTAACTTCTACCAATACACCGATACGGCCACCAGCGTGGATGTAAGATTGTACTACACCTTCAGCTGCGATACGACCAGCTTTTTTAGCTGCAGCAGCCAAACCTTTTTCACGAAGAAGGTCAACCGCTTTTTCGATATTACCGTCAGTTTCAACCAATGCTTTTTTAGCGTCCATCATACCTGCGCCAGTCATGTCGCGCAATTCTTTTACCAAAGCAGCAGTAATTGCCATTATTTTGTTCCTCCTAGTACTAATTAAGGTAAGGATATAGTCCTTACCCTAATTATATATGTTATAGATTTATCTTTCAAATGCTAATCAGAAATGATTAAGTAGCTTAACAGAATTATTCTGCAGCTTCAGCACCGTCTAAAGATTCGCCTTGACGACCTTCAAGAACAGCGTCTGCCATTTTACCAGCCAACAATTTTACAGCGCGAATAGCGTCATCATTTGCTGGGATTGGGAATTCTACTTCATCAGGATCGCAGTTAGTGTCAACTGTTGCAACAACTGGAATACCCAATTTTTTAGCTTCTGCAATAGCGATTTTTTCTTTTTTAGGATCAACTACGAAAAGAGCACCTGGCATTTTAGGCATATCTTTGATACCGCCAAGATATTTTTCCAATTTTTCCATTTCATGACGAAGACCGATAACTTCTTTTTTAGGCAATACTTCGAAAGTACCATCTTCTGCCATAGCTTCCAATTGTTTTAAACGTTTAATACGAGTTTCAATTGTTTTGAAGTTAGTCAACATACCGCCCAACCAACGTTCATTAACGAAGAACATGTTAGCACGGATAGCTTCTTCTTTAATAGCTTCTTGAGCTTGTTTTTTAGTACCTACGAACAAGATTACTTCGCCTTGGGAAGCAACTTCACGCAAGAAATTGTAAGCTTCTTCTACTTTTTTAACTGTTTTGGACAAGTCAATGATATAAATACCATTGCGTTCAGTGAAGATGAATTTCGCCATTTTAGGGTTCCATCTTCTAGTCTGATGACCAAAGTGTACACCAGCCTCTAATAATTGTTTCATTGATACTACTGCCATTGTGGCACCTCCTGTTAATTAACCTCCGCCGCTTCATCCTTCGGGTCACCCAAAATTAGGCACAGTACCGAAGTCCACCGACGTGCATATTTTTCATACCCAGTAATTTTACCAAAAAATTATTCTAAAAGCAAGCAAGGAGTGAGGATTTATTTAAGAAAACCTCACTCCTTCTATTTGATTATAAAATTATTTTTCTAGTAGCTATTATTTCAAAACATAATACTGTTTAGATACTACTCATATTATTAAGATAGTAAACTCAAAATAACAATTATTATAATAACTAGTTATTTCGAATGGCCTCAATCATATTTGCTCGATCATCAGCGCCAAACACAGCGGAACCAGCAACTAAAATTGTAGCACCTGCTCG
Source organism: Veillonella sp. (assembly GCF_041333735.1). Classification (NCBI taxonomy): domain Bacteria; kingdom Bacillati; phylum Bacillota; class Negativicutes; order Veillonellales; family Veillonellaceae; genus Veillonella; species Veillonella sp. The sequence continues at coordinate 1,716,866 of NZ_JBGKFB010000001.1, read as the reverse complement.
TTTAATAGGTACACAAGTAATATCATTAATACCGCCATCTACTTCAATAACTGCAGTTGTGTTGTCCACTTCTTCTAATAGCATTTTAGCTTGTTTAACTTTTTTAATAGCGTTTGGAATAAAGGATTGACCACCAAAGCCAGGATTTACGGACATAATTAAAATCATATCAAGATCACCTGCTACATCCTCCAATAAAGATACTGGTGTACCTGGATTAAGTGATACCCCTGCTTTCATACCACATTGTTTGATATGTTGAATCAATCGATGCATATGAGGCACTGTTTCTTGATGGAATGTAAAATACTCTACACCAATCTTTGCAAACTCTTCTACGTAATCACCAGGATTAGTAACCATTAAATGAACATCAAATGGTAGTTGTGTATAAGGACGGATTGCTTTTACTATAGGTGCACCAAAGGTTAGGTTTGGTACAAAATGACCATCCATAATATCAATATGCAATAAGTCTGCTCCGGCTAATTCAATAGATTTTATTTCTTCACTTAATGTTGCAAAATTTGCAGAGAGCATAGATGGTGCAATTTTAATCATTTTAAAACCTCTTTCGTTGACTTTCTATGTCATTACGTATAGACATATATGCATCATATCGTCCTTGATGAATATGGCCAGCCTCTAAAGCATCTTTTATGCCACAAATAGGTTCATGTTCATGATAACAAGGATTAAATTTACATGTATCAACATAATCACTAAATTCAGGGAATAACGTAGGTAACCGTTCTAATGAAACATCATTGAACTCAATGGCGCTAAAGCCTGGTGTATCCATGATAAAGGAATTTGAATCCAAACTATATAAGGAAGCATGACGAGTAGTATGTTTACCACGCTTAATTTTGTCACTAACCTCTCCCGTTTGGAATGCAAACTTAGGGTCCACTGCATTTAATAAACTACTTTTACCAACCCCGGAAGGACCTGCAAAAGCAGTTACCTTGTGTTCTAAGACATGACGTAAGTCATCAATACCAGTCATATTATATGTTGATGTCATCAATACTTCATAGCCGATAGATTGATAAAGTTTTACCATCTCTTCCGTATCTGAATCCATCAAATCACATTTGTTGATACATAATACAATAGGAATATCTGCATGCTCAATCATAACCAACATTTTATTGAGCAATAACTCATTAATATCCGGCTCATGGGCAGCTACAACCAATACAACTTGGTCTATATTGGCTACCGCAGGTCTTACCATAGCATTATGACGATCATGGATGGACTCAACGAATCCATCCTCTGAAATCGTAACACGGTCACCAACAAGTAAACTGTAGCGACCTTTCTTTAATCTGCCTCGAACTTTACATTCATGAACAGTACTGTTATCGTCTTGTACGTAAAAGTAACCATTCATATTTTTGACAACAATGCCTGTAATCATAATTCCCCTTATAATGCTGTTTCTTGTACTAATGCACCATTGAGATAAACCTCAATACGTACATTACCTACACCAGACACTTTTTTAACGATACGATCACCAGGTTTATTTGTATCATCATAAATAACAGCAGAACCTTCATCATCCTTTACGACAATTTTTAACTCTTGGTTTTTAGAGCCTGCCGGTACTGTAATATCTACCGTACCAGTAGTTTTATTACTACTACTGTCAGATTTTTTATCATCTTTCTTTTTGCCATCTTTATATTCAGTAGTTAGATTTACTGCAGTACCTTCATCAATTTCATCGCCAGCTTTTATGCTTTGTTCTGTTACAATAGATTTCTCCTCTACAGAACCAGCGACTTGATTAACGCCAAGATGAGCATTGCTCAATTTATCGCGCGCATCTTTTAAGGTCATACCAATAACATTTGGCATTTGAATCTTTTTAGCTTTTGCTTTATTTACAACGAGATCAATTGTAGTGCCTTTAGAAACTTTAGAATCACCAGATGGACTTTGAGCAATAATAACGCCATCAGGTTTATTATCAACAGATTGTTGAGTTACTTTACCAACAACTAAACCTACATCTTTGAGACGTTGTCGTGCTTGTTCTACAGTTAAACCGGATAAGTCTGGTACTGTAATATCACCAACACCTTTAGAAACGACAAGGTGTATTGTTCGCTGTTCTTTAACCTTTTCCCCAGCCCCTGGAGTCTGAGAAATAACTTGACCTGCTGGTACATCAGGGTTTGTAACTTCACTTGTAGATACGCGCAAATGTTTATCTTCTAAAATATTTTTAGCTACAGATACTTGCTTACCTACAACATTAGGTACATCTACTGTTGTATTGCTCCAGAAGTTACCATAACTCAAGAAGGCACCTAAGAATGCTACTAAGAAAATAACAGCAGCACCTAGAACAATATATTTTTGTGGAATCGATGCTATTTTGCTTAACATACTCTTCTTTTTACCCTCATCTTTTTGCTCTTCTTCAATGGTGCTGAAATCCTCCATAGCTTCAGGATCGACAGCTGGAATCATTTGTGTAGCAAAGTCATATGGTTCATGACGTTGTGTTTTTCCCATTGTAAATCCTTGGGACAATCGTAAATCGCTAATCATATCAGAAATAGAATCAAAACGATCCGCAGGATTTTTAGATAGAGCCTTCATTACTACTGCTTCTAAAAGCGGTGGAATAGACGGATTATATCGGGTTGGAGGAGCTACTTTTTCACGCACATGTTTTAATGCTACTGCGATTGGTGTTTCCCCTTCAAAAGGAACCCTTCCAGTAAGCATTTCATATAAAACTACCCCTAAAGAGTAAATATCAGTATTTCCATCTACAGGTTTACCACTAGCTTGTTCTGGTGATAAATAATGGGCTGACCCTAAAATAGAGTTCGTATACATCACGGTATTGGTAGCATTCATAGCTCGAGCGATGCCAAAGTCAGTAACTTTTACACGACCAGTACGAGTGATAATAACATTATGTGGTTTAATATCACAATGTACTATTCCCATTGTATGCGCGTGCTCTAAACCCTCAGCAATAGCAATTGTGAATTTAACAGCCTCATCTATGGATAGTCTGCCATGACGAGTAATGTATTCTTTTAATGTTTCACCATCTACATATTCCATAATGATATAGTGTAAGTCTTGATCAAACCCTACATCATACATGTTTACAATATTAGGATGATTTAGTTTGCCTGCAGCTTGTGCTTCTCGTTTAAAACGCGTAACAAACTCATCATCATTGGCAAAGTTAGCATGCAATACTTTAATTGCTACTTGTCTACCTAGTAAGGTATCTTCTCCAAGGTATACGTCAGCCATTCCACCAACGCCAATTTTATCAACTATTCGGTAGCGGTTATCTAGAAGTATACCTTTTATATTCATAGTACTCATTATTTCTCCATTTCTAGATTAGATTGTTCCCACCACAATGGTCACATTATCTCCTGCGCCGACATCATATACGGTTTCCATTAATGATTCTATAACTTTCATATCATCATCAGTAGATTGTAAAGCACTAGCTATTACATCATCTGATACATAACCGCATAGTCCATCAGTGCAAAGTAAAATACGATCACCTGGAAGAATGGATTCTACACCACTATCTACCTCTAAAGTATCATCAACACCGACTGCACGGGTTAATAAGTTTCTTTGAGGATGATTTAGCATTTCATCCTTTGTAATCTCTCCAGCAGCTAATAATTCTTGTACCATAGAATGATCTGTAGTAATTTGTCGTAAAAGACCATCTCTATATACATACAAACGACTATCGCCAACACTTGCCCAGTATAATTGGTTACCATTAATAGCTGTAACAACAGCAGTAGTACCCATACCAGCAAGACGTTCTTCATGAGCTACGCGATTGGCTATACGTTCATTTGCATGAATAATAGCATCACATAAGTCTTGTTGACCAACCGTTTGAAGGGAGGCCAAATATTCTTTTATTTCATCAACAGCATAGGTACTAGCAATTTCACCACCACTATAGCCACCCATGCCATCAGTGACAGCACAAATAGGACCGTCTATAAAAAATCGATCTTCATTGCGCTGACGCACAAGTCCAATTTTACTTAAACCAACAAAATTATTCATGATTCTCCTTTTTCCGACCGTGAGCTGCTTTTAATTGCCCACATGCGGCTTGGATCGCATCGCCCATCTCTTTACGTACCGTTACAGATACACCATAGGAAGCAACGATGTCTTTAAATGTATTCATATTCGTAATAGATGGTTTATATAATTCAATATGTTCATTGCCATTAACAGGAATTAAATTTACATGGCAATTAGGGAAATTCTTACAGATTTCTCCCAAAGCATGAGCCTCCTCCATAGATGCGTTTACAGAATCTATAAGGATATACTCAAAGGTAATACGACGTTGAGTCGTATCATAATAATATTTTACCGCATCTAAGACTTCCGTCAATTCATAACGAGCCCCAACAGGCATAATACTACGACGCACTTCATTATTTGTAGCATGTAATGAGAGTGCTAATGTTATAGGCAATCCTTCATCAGCTAGCTTATAGATGTTAGGAACCCATCCACAGGTAGAAATCGTCATCTTACGATAACTAATATTACAAATTACAGGATCGTGTAACAGTTGTAAAGCTTGTAACACATTATCATAGTTTTGTAACGGCTCACCTGCGCCCATAACGACAACAGAATGAATTTGCTCTTTAGTAAGAGCCCCGAAGATAACAACTTGACCTATGATTTCAGCCACTGTCAAATCACGGTATAAACCGCCTTGTGTTGAAGCACAGAATACACATCCCATAGCACAGCCCACTTGAGAAGAAACACATACAGAATATCCATAATGTTGTTCCATCAAAACGGCTTCTACTCGGCTTTGATCTGTCATTTCAACGAGTATTTTACGAGTCTTCCCATCTGGAGAAACAGACTCTGTAATTAATGTAGGTAAAGAAATAATACAGTTATCACTTAACCATTGACGCAATTCTTTTGGAAATTGTGTCATGTCTTGAAAATCAAACACATATCTATGATAGATATAGTCGATTAACTGTTTCGCTCGAAACTTTTGTATATTATGGGTCTTAAAGATAGATTGTAATTCTTCTAAAGACTTACCCAATAATTCTATCATGGTACTCCATTTCTATTATTATGATATGCGCTTCATACGAGCCATGAAGAATCCATCCATATGATCTCGCGGTGGATATGTTGTAATCATACCATCGGTAGATGGTGGTAATCCTTCATAGGATACAGGGTCAATAACAAAGTTCTTATGAGTTGCTAAGAATTTTTCCAATACATCCTCATTTTCACCGCTATTGATCGTACATGTAGAATATACTAAATATCCGTTAACTTTGACCATTTCAGCGGCTTTTTCTAATATTTCAAGCTGTAATGGAGGCAATTCAGTAAGTAAGGATTCTGTTTTTCTCCAACGCATATCTAATTTTTTTTGTAAAATGCCAAGTCCAGAACATGGTGCATCAACTAAGACACGATCGAATTGTTCCTTCCAATTATCAGGTAAATAACGACCATCTTGGAGCTTAGTAGAAACAATAGATACGCCCAATCGCTGAGCATTGTGATTCATAAGGTCTAATTTATGATCGTATATATCACAACTCATAATAGCGCCTGTATTATTCATGAGGCTTGCCATATGCATAGACTTACCACCTGGCGCAGCACAACAATCTAATATGCGCTCTCCTGGCTGCGGATTTACTACATGGGCCACTAACATAGATGCTTTATCCATAAAGGTAATGTGCCCATCGATAACAGGTTTTGCTTTTTCTAAATGGCCTTGATGCGCATTAATATAAACTACTTCTGGAATATATGTATCCTGCTCAACGGTCCAACCTAAATCTTGTAATTCTTTTAGGCAATCCTCAATAGATATTTTTATCGTATTGATACGTGCCGTCAATCTAGGTTGTTCATTAAACCAAGCGCAAAGATCTATAGTCTTATCCTTACCCATTTCATTCATCCATAAATTAACCAGCCATAATGGTTGATTATAAATGAAAGAAATTTCTTCAGCCTCAGATTTAGCAAGTTCACCAATAGAAATACTATCACTTTCACGCAAAACGGAACGTAACACTGCATTTACAAAACCAGATAAACCTCTAGTTAACTTTTTAGCCAATTTAACAGATTCATTGACAGCTGCACTTTCAGGTACCTTATCCATATAGATAATTTGGTAAATACCTAGTCTAAGAATTTCTACAACCATTGAAGATAATTTCTTGAGAGGTCGTTTTGCAAAGTGAATAATAATGGCATCAAGATAATTTTTTCTACGAATAACACCATATACCAACTCAGTAAAAAATCGTCTGTCTAAATCGGATAGATGATATTTCTGTAAATACTCCTGTAACTTGATATTCGCATAAGCACCATTACGATTAATATCACTCAAAGCTTTCACTGCGAGCAATCGAATATTTTGTTGTTCATAACTTTTTACTTCAGTCATCGTTTTTCCTACCAATTAATTGTTCAACTGCTGCACGAACTCGTTCAGGATCCACTGTAGTATTGCAACATGGTCCATTAGGTCTTTCATTTAAAACACCAATGACAGGTATAGGAAATACATCGGCCATACCACTTGCTAAATCACGTTCACAAGCAATGGCTACAATAGCCTTAGGCCTTGCTTCTTTTACCTTCATTCGCGCTAATGTACCACCTGTAACAACTATAAATTGACAACCATAATCTTTGGCAACTTGTAATAAACTTCCAACCTGGCATCTACCACACTGCTTACAATTATATACATCATGTGTAACCTTATGAACACAAGAGCTTTCCTGTAAACAATGCGGTGTTAATAACAATATGCGTTTTGGATCAACCGTATACATATCTAGCATCACGAGATGATTAATCAAATCAATCATAGATTGACGCAATTGATCCTTAGTAACCCCTCTCACTTTACCAATCAATAAGGATAATGGAAATAATCCATATATAAACTGATTGGCTAGTCTTAAAACAATAGGATGTAACCGTATTATACCGAAACTAGCAATAATCAAGGATAAACACAATAACCATATAACACCAATACATACAGAAAAAACAACTGTAATAATTATGGGTGCAATAGGATGTAATTGTGTAAGCCCCGGTTCTAACACATACATTAGAAAGCCGATTATGGCAGTAATTAAAGCACATGTAATTGATGATAATATCAGGTATAACGGATACGTTTCGTACTGCTTACATTGAGTCTCCAAAAACGATACCTTCCTTTATTTGATGTCCATTAATAAAATCGGTAGCAGAAATACGCTTTTTATTTTCCGGTTGTACTTCTGTTAATAGAAGTATATTTCCATCACCACAAAATACACCTAACCCGGCTGTTTTAGATACGATTGTACCAGGAACAGTTGTGGCTGAAATAGCAATTGGTACATGTTTACCATGAACATCTATCAAACAGTGAGTCGTATCACTGGGAACCACTTCTCCAGACCATACTTTTAAACGTTTTCCATCGAGATATGTATAACATCCAGGAGCTGGGTTAAGTCCTCTAATGAGGTTTGCAATTTCATTAGCAGGCTTAGACCAATCAATGTGTCCCATTTCTTTTGTAATTTTGGTCGTATGTGTAGCTATTGAGTCATCTTGTGGAGTAGCTACAATCTCTCCGTTAACCCAACGAGTTAATACAGGTACAATCGTTTCGCCACCAAGTACGGCCATACGTTCAAATAATTGACCCGTTGTTTCACCAGGTAAAATATCGGTCTCTACGATATCGATGATATCACCAGTATCAAGACCATCATCCATATGCATAATGGTAACACCTGTTTTAGTATCCCCATTTAAAATAGCATAGTGAATCGGCGCAGCCCCTCTATACTTAGGTAAGATAGATGCATGAACGTTAATACATCCATATTGAGGTAAGCGAATAAGCCATGGCGGTAAGATTTTACCGTATGCAATAACCACTACTACATCTGGTTTTAATGCTTCTAATTCAGCTTGCACTTGCTCATCCCGTAAGGTAACAGGTTGGAAAACAGGTAAATTATGTTCCAGAGCTGCCACTTTTACAGGTGGCATTTGAACTTGTTTACCGCGACCTTTTTGTTTATCAGGCTGACAGTATACACCAACTATAGAGTGTCCAGCCTTAATTAATGCTTCTAAAGTAGGAACCGAAAAGTCTGGCGTCCCCATAAATACGACGCGCAATTGTTTTTGATTAGACAATTTCTTTCTCCTCTGGATGATCCGTAATCAATCGTAAATTAGTTGCTTTTTCAATAAACAAATGCCCTTCTAAATGGTCAATTTCATGTTGAAAAATACGCGCCAAGAACCCTTCAGCTTTAATTGTTACCTTTTTATTATGAGGGTCAATACCTTTAACTGTGATTTTATCGAATCTTTCAACATCACCAAAATAACCAGGTACACTCAAACATCCTTCTGGGCCCACTTGGGAGCCTTCAGCATGAGTAATCTCAGGATTAATTAAAGCAATGAGACCACTACCAGCATGATCATCTACGACGATAATTCGTTTAGATACAGCTACTTGAGGTGCAGCAAGTCCAACGCCTTCGGTTTCATACATTGTCTCAGCCATATCATCGATAAGGGCTCTAAGTTTTTTATTAACATGTTCTACAGGTTCCGCAATTTGTTTTAAAACGGGATGACCTGCTTTCACAACGTCTAATACTGCCATTTATACTCCTATACTAAACTGGATCTACATCAATCAAAAGTCCTTCTTGTGTGAAGATCCACGAATTATATATATATTCTTTTAAATTTGATAAATCGGTACCGCGAATCATAATCGCTAAACGATACATATCCCGTACCTTTTTAATACTTGCTTCATAAGGACCATTGATGAGAATATCGCTATTATCTTTATGAGCCTCTAAATCGCTTACAATGCGATTAGCAATGGTCTCCAAGGTGTCCATGTTCTGATGACGCACTACCATATGTATCATCTCTCTAAATGGAGGATATCCTAAGGCTTTACGATTTTGAATTTCTTCATTGTAAAAGCCTACATAATCATGAGCCTTACTCTTTATTATAGCATAATTTAAAGGATTATATGTTTGTATAACAACACTGCCCGTTTTATCACCTCTGCCAGCCCTACCAGAAGTCTGGGTAAGCAGATCAAAAGTTCGTTCAGATGCAGTATATACAGGAATATTTAAAACGGAATCAGCCGTTAAAATACCAACAGCTGTTACATCTTTAAAGTCATGCCCTTTTGATACCATTTGAGTTCCCAATAAAATATCATATTTATGGGCCCCAAAATCATGTAAAATATCTTCTGCTAATTGCTTATTCTTTGTCACATCTTGATCAAGTCGAGCAATACGTGCAGATTTAAAGTGCCGTCGTAATTCTTCTTCAACCTTTTGTGTACCTGAGCCAAAGAACTTAATACGTTTGCTATGACATTTTGGGCATACTGTAGGAATTGGTTCATGATGTTCACAATAATGACAACGTAATTCCTCACCAGCCTGGTGATACACCATGGCCACATCACAATGTGGACACATTATGGTTTCCCCACAATCTCTACACATAACAAAGGTATTGTAACCACGTCTATTCAAAAGAATAATCATTTGATTATGTTCATTCAATGTTTTTTGAATCAAGCTACTCATAGCATCAGAAAAAACAGAATAGTTACCATGAAGAATTTCTTCCTTCATATCAACAATCGTTACCTTTGGCATTGGTTGTTCAAAAATTCGATGTGGCAACTCTAGCAACTGATACTCCCCTTGCTTGGCTTTATAATAAGAAGTAACAGCTGGTGTAGCAGAGCCTAATATAACTGGACAACCATGTGCTTCTCCACGCCATAAGGCAACGTTGCGGGCATGGTAACGAACCATATCCTCTTGCTTATAAGATGTATCATGTTCTTCATCGACTACGATAAGACCAATATCCTCTGCTGGAGCAAAAACTGCTGATCGAGCACCAATAATAATATGACTATCCTTACGACGTAAACGCTCCCAGTTATTATTGCGTTGTTGGACCGTCAATTTACTATGAAATACTACAACTTCATCACCAAAGGTTTCTACAAAGCGCCGTACAATTTGATCTGTCAGAATAATTTCTGGAACTAGTATAATAGCCGTCTTATCTTGACTTATACATTTTGCTGTGGCTTTTAAATACAGTTGCGTTTTCCCACTACCTGTTACACCATGCAATAAAAAGGTTTTATGTTGATGTGAATTCATCGCCTTTTGAATAGGCTCATATACCGCTTGTTGTGCATCAGTTAATGGTATATTTACTTCTTCTGTAAACAGTTCATCAAAGGTAGTCTTTGTAGCTTTAAATCTAGATTCAATGGTAATCCCTTGAGCTTCACTCACTTGTTTAATGACCATACGTGAAAATCCTTTGGCCAATAATAAAGCTTTTGATGCACCACCTACTTCAAGTAAATATTTGGCTAACTCTCGTTGCTTCTTTTTTCGCTCACTAAATTGTTCTATAGAAAAAGCAGGCGTAACAACAAGCCATTCTTCCTTAGGTGCTTCATAGGATTTAAGAGTTTTATTAACTGTAAACAAACGTAATGCATCGCCATAAGAGAATAAATAATATTCATTTAAACGACGTGCAGTATCCATCATTTCAGGAGTAAACCACGGTTCATTGTCTAATACTTGAACAATATTTCGTAATTTAAATTCAGGGGGTTCTAATAATTCTTCATAACCAATTAGAATACCCTCTTCACGACTATTGCCTAATGGAATGAGTACACGTGTGCCAGGTAAGACATTCCCAAACTTTTCAGGCATTAAGTAGCTTAATGGTTTATGAAGTTGTTTAGCAGGTCTATTAATAATAACTTTTGCGACACGCATACACTATTTCCTTTCATTTATTATAAAAGGTCTCAGTAGAAATTCTACTAAGACCTTTTGTATTATAAGCCAGCTTCAGCTTTTAAAATTGCTGCTTTGTCAGTACGTTCCCAAGGTAAATCTACATCAGTTCTACCGAAGTGACCATATGCAGCAGTTTTGCGATAATGAGGTTTTAACAAATCAAGCATTTCAATAATACCTGCTGGACGAAGGTCGAAATGTTTCTTAACGAGTTCTTGAATTTTAGTTTCCTCAACATGACCTGTACCAAAAGTATCAACTAAGATAGATACAGGATGAGCAACGCCGATTGCGTAAGCAACTTGTACTTCACATTTATCAGCAAGACCTGCTGCAACAACGTTTTTAGCTACATAACGAGCAGCATATGCTGCAGAGCGGTCTACCTTAGATGGATCTTTACCAGAGAAAGCACCGCCGCCATGACGAGCCATACCACCATAAGTATCTACGATAATTTTACGGCCAGTCAAACCAGCATCCCCATGAGGGCCACCGATTACGAAACGGCCAGTTGGGTTGATGAAGTATTTTGTATTTTCATCAACAAATTCAGCAGGTAACGCTGCGTCGATAACAAAGCGTTTCAAATCTGCTTTAATTTGTTCTTGAGTTACTTCAGGACTATGTTGCGTAGAAATAACAATTGTATCAATACGTTTTGGTTTACCATCAACATATTCAACAGTAACTTGAGTTTTACCATCTGGGCGAAGGTATGTCAAAGTGCCGTCTTTACGAACTTCTGTAAGACGACGGGATAAACGATGAGCCAAAGAAATAGGCATTGGCATAAGTTCAGGTGTTTCATTAGATGCATAACCGAACATCATACCTTGGTCACCAGCACCGATTTTATCTAGTGCTTCACCATTACCATCTTTAGATTCAAGAGCTTCATCTACGCCCATAGCGATATCAGCAGATTGTTCATCAATAGAAACAAGTACACCGCAAGTGTCGCAGTCAAAGCCAAATTTTGCACGTGTATAACCAATTTCACGAACTGTATCACGTACGATGCGAGGAATATCTACATATGTATTAGTAGAAATTTCACCTACTACATGAACTAGACCAGTAGTAACTAAAGTTTCACAAGCTACACGAGCAGTTGGATCCTTTTCAATAATCGCATCCAAAACAGCGTCAGAAATTTGGTCAGCTATTTTATCTGGATGGCCTTCAGTAACAGATTCAGAAGTAAAAAACATATGTTTTTCAGCCATTTTATCCTCCTAATACGAAAAAAAGCCTCTCATGTACTCATGAGAGACCCTCCCATCTAACGACATTTGTCATAGGAATTAGCACCTTTTCCTCTTGGAATGGTTGCTGTAGCTTCATAGGGCCTATCCCTCCACTACTCTTGATGAGTTACAGAAATATTATAGTGTATTTACATTGATAAAGCAAGTCATTATTACATATCTTTCTATCAATTACAAACTACAAACATAAGATTCTCTCATGTATGGTGTTATTTATTTTTTACTAATTCCACAACTTCTTTCATAATATTATGGGCCAATTCAGATTTTTTCATATTCGGCATTTCTTTTGGATCTTTATGAGGATATAAGAAGTATCCTTCATTTGTATCTACATTAAAGCCTGCATTAGATTTACTAACATCGTTTGCTACGAGCATATCTAAATTTTTTCTAGCAACCTTATCTTGACCGTATTTAATAACATGCTCAGTTTCTGCTGCAAAACCTACAAGAATTTGATGATTCTTTTTAGTACCTAAACCTTGTAGTATATCTGGATTTTTAACAAGTTCTAAAGTCATGGACTCCATTTTTTTTATTTTTTGTTCTGCCTTATGAAGAACTCGGAAATCAGATACAGCAGCCGCCATAATAACAACATCTACCTCATCATATCGAGATTCAACAGCATGTTGCATAGATAAAGCAGAATCTACAGGAACAAACTCTACACCACTTGGGACAGGTAACGATGTAGGAGCACTTACCAAAATCACATTGGCTCCCATACGAACAGCTTGTTCCGCAATAGCATACCCCATCTTACCGCTAGAACGATTACCAATATAACGAACAGGATCGATATTTTCTTGCGTACCACCTGCTGTAACAAGTACTGTAATACCTTCAAGCTCATTAGATTTGCACATCTGTGATTCAAGCCAATCTACAATGGCTTCAGGCTCTGGTAAACGCCCTATACCGGTAACCCCACAAGCAAGCCATCCTTCAGCAGGTTCCATAATATGGTAGCCAAGAGAACGTAAACCTTCCAAATTACGTTGAGTAATCGGATTGTTATACATTTCTGTATTCATAGCGGGACAAAGATATTTTGGAGCCTTAGTAGCCATTATTGTTGTTGTTAGCATATCATCTGCAATACCAGCATATATTTTACCAATTACATTTGCCGTAGCTGGAACAACCACATATGCATCTGCCCATGTAGCTAATGCAATATGCTCCACATCCCATTGATGTACTTGTTCAAACATGTCGATAGCTACAGGATGTCCACTAATTTCACCAAATGTAAGAGGTGAAGCTATATGAGTGGAGTTTTGAGTCATAACCACCTTCACTTCAGCACCTTTTTTACGAAATCTGCTAACTACTTCAATTGCCTTATACGCAGCAATACCTGCAGATACAGCGACAATGATATGTTTTCCTCGCATTTTCTTCTCCTTTTAAAAATTCCTTGTATCAATGATACAAGGAATTGTTGTTCTTATTTAATGCCTTCTTTAGTGCGTTTATAAGTCACTTCACCTTCGGCAATTTCATAGAATGCCAAGGAAACAGGCTTGTCAGTTGCATGTGTAGATTCAGCTAAGCATGGTTCACCATCTGTTAGTTCACGAGCGCGTTTAGCTGCCAATGTTACCAAAGTGTATTTGCTATCTACTTGATTTTCCAATTTTTTCAATGGAGGTTTTACCATCATACTATCACTTCTCCTTAGACTCTTGATATTGTTTATAAATAAATTGAATTTGCTCTTTATTGCGACTAATCTTACAGGATTCAGCTCGTAAAATAGATGCAACCTTCTCAGATGCCTCTCCGAGATCATCATTTACAACTATATAGTCATATCGATGGGCTAATGCCAATTCAGAACAAGCTAATGACAACCGTTTATCAATAACTTCTTTCGCATCTGTACCGCGGTTGTGTAAGCGCTCAGATAACTCAGTTAAAGACGGTGGTACTATATAAATAAACACAGCATCACTAAAACGCTCTTTTACTTGCATAGCACCTTGAATATCAATTTCTAACAGTACACTTTTACCATCATCCAATAAATCCATTACATGTTGCTTCGGTGTACCGTAGTAATTATCATATACTTTTGCATATTCTAAAAATGCATCTTCACTTAATAAAGTTTCAAATTCTTGTTTCGAGCGAAAGAAGTAATTAACCCCTTCTACTTCACCAACACGAGGTGCCCGTGTGGTCATTGAAACAGAATATACTAAATTAGGCATTTCTTTTCGAATATTCGCACAAATCGTACCTTTACCTGCGCCAGATGGCCCGGATATAACGATTAATAATCCTCTGTCTGACATATGTACTCCTATGATTCTACTGTATCTTCGTCTACATCATATTGCACAAGTCGATGTGCTACGGTTTCTGGTTGAATTGCAGATAATACAATCTGACCACTATCCATAACTAATACAGCACGAGTCTTACGACCATATGTAGCATCAATGAGCAGGCCCTTATCACGTGCATCTTGAACCATACGTTTAATTGGTGCAGATTCGGGACTAATAATAGCCATAACACGATTAGCAGATACCATATTACCAAAGCCAATATTCAATAATTGAATACTCATTTATGGACCTCCTATTACTCTACATTCTGTACTTGTTCTCTAATTTTCTCTAACTCACATTTTAGCTGAACCACAAACTCTGTAATACTTGAATCCATAGCTTTGGAACCAATTGTATTCACTTCACGATTCATTTCTTGCAAAATAAAATCCACCTTACGACCGATGGAATTCTCATCTACAAGTGTGTTTTTTAATTGTACCACATGTGAGGTAAATCGGACAATCTCTTCCGTAATATCAGTCTTATCAGCCAATAAAGCAATTTCCTGCAAAAAACGATCTTCACTGATACTCGCTTCTAAAGACACTAAATATTCTTGAATTTTTCCCTTTATATGCTCACGATACGCATCTACAGCGCCGGCCTTATTCTCATCAATACTCTTGATTATATTTTCTAAAGTAGTGATACGAGACAATAAATCTTGTTCAATATGTTTACCTTCTACAGTACGCATTGTTATTAAGGCATCTAGTGCTTGGTTTGTAGATTCTTGTACTATTTCTGAAAGCACATCTTCTGCAATCGGAGTATCTTGTTGTTGTATCCATTCATTAGAAATAGAATTGACCGCTTGTAAAGGAACCTTTTTAGGGTCATCATAAAACTCTTCTTGAACAAGTAGTTCTTGTATCTGTTTTCTCAATACACTGTTTATTGTAAAGGTCTTAGGTCTCTCTCCCGTATCTTGGATAGAAACCGATACTTCGACCTTACCGCGGGTAATTCGATCTTGTACTAAACCGCGAATAATGGTTTCAAAAGGGTTTATTTGCTTTGGACTACGTATAAACAAATCAAGAAATCGCGCATTTACGGACTTTATTTCTACCGTGCAGGTAATGCCATCTTTGGTTGCCGTGCCAGAACCAAAACCGGTCATACTTTTCATGTGATATCCTCCTTAGCAGTTTTTATTATTGTACCACGAATTATACATTCCGTGTTTAAATACTAAGAATTATATGTACATTATGTTATACTAAACTATACTTCTAAATAAAATTGAAAGGAGTACCATGAATTTAGACGGACTTACCATGTCTGTTCTCGCTAAAGAATTAAACGAGCGATTACAAACAGGTCAAATACAAAAATTATATCAAATAGATAAAACTACATTACTATTTAAAATTCGAGCCCTTAACGAAGATCAAAACTTGATTATTACCGTTGGTGCAACCCCTGCAATGTATCTTAGCAAACCGCTCCAAGATTTACCAAAAGAACCAAGTTCACTATGCATGTTTCTTCGTAAACATATTGAAGGTAGCCGCATTGTAAAGGTGGAACAAATTAATGGTGACCGAATCATGTGTATCCAAACGGATAAGCTTGAAATGGATGGATCTATTACAAGTACATTTATCTATGTAGAATTAATGG
Organism: Veillonella sp.; assembly: GCF_041333735.1. Lineage (NCBI taxonomy): Bacteria > Bacillati > Bacillota > Negativicutes > Veillonellales > Veillonellaceae > Veillonella > Veillonella sp. The sequence goes on along the minus strand of NZ_JBGKFB010000001.1, from coordinate 1,700,648 downwards.
GCAAATATTCAAACTGTATCTTTGTGCAAGATGGAGTTATTTTAGAATCCTTAATTCACGTATCCCCTTTAATGAATCGTGAACGTTCTATTAGCCCCAAACTACACTATGAATTACCACCAAATGCTAATCGTGTTAGTTTAATGGACTTCAATTATGAAGAAATAAGAAATCTACTGACTTCCTTTGGTAATGGTAATGTACAACAATCTATACGAGCTATCTTTAACGGTTTCGGTAAACCTTTATTAGATGAAGTATTATGGACTTCCAATCTAAATGGAGATGAATCTATAACTGATTTAAGTCCAGATCAAATAGATACATTAGCTAAATCATTATATAACCTAAAAGCAAAACTCCAAGACAGTCATGGCTTGCTTACTTTAATCAATGAGAATAATAAAAAAGCTCACGCCACCTTTACGTTACACAATTACAAGGTACTAAAAGAATATAGTACGATTTCAGAAGCTCTAGAAGAATCGATTCACAATACAAAATCTATTCACACTGCTGATAAGGAACTAGAAAAGATTTTAACAGCAGCCATCAAAAAAGAAGAAATCCGTCATCAAAAAATCAAAGATGAATTAGATGATACTAATAAAATGGATACCTATAAACTGTATGGCGATATCTTAATGATCAATGCTCACTTACAGGTGCAATATGAACCTTCTATCCAATTACCAAATCTTCTTTCTGAAGATGGAGAGTTATTAACAATCCCTCTAAAGCCAAATCTTACGATTGTAGAAAACGCTCAATGGTATTATAAGCTCTATACTAAATTAAAAAATCGTATGGTCAGCGGTGAATATCAACTTAATGCTAGTACTACAAAACTTGAATACCTCAAATCGATTTTATATAGTATTTCATTAGCTACTACCCGTGAAAGCTTAGAAGAAATTCGCAAAGAATGTATGGATGCGGGCATCATAAAAAAATCTAAGAAGCCTCTCTCTTATAAGCTAGGGAAATCCAATTACATTCATTTAACCATTGATGAAGGCGAAATATTTATAGGTCGAAACAATCAACAAAACGAATATTTAACTCATCGATTTGCAAAACCAACCGATATTTGGTTCCATACACAAGATATTCAAGGTTCCCACCTCATATTAAGACTCAATGTGGAGCCTGATGATATGATTTTATCTAAGGTTGCTCAATATGCAGCCTACTTTAGTAAGGCTCGTGAAACTAGTAAGGTGCCTGTAGACTACACATATATTAAAAATATTAAAAAACCACCTGGGTCTCCTCTTGGATTTGTTATCTTTAATACTCATCAAACAATGATTGTAGAGCCTAAAAAACCTGATAATTATACTGAATAAAAAAGAAGCGAAGGATTTCCTTCGCTTCTTTTTTATTTATATTATTGGTTTTCTTCTGTACGTTGTTCAGTTTGTTTCAAACTTTCACGATTTTGACGTAAGCTTTCCAATGTTTTCTCTAAGTTGTTTTCCACATATTTAAGAACATCACCAGCATATTGAATAGAGCTAGATTTCAATTCTTCAGAGGATTGGTTAGCTGCATTGATAATTTGATTTGCTTGTTCTTGCGCTTGTTTAACAAGTTCGCTTTCAGCAGTTAATTTAGCAATGTAATCTTTTGCTTGATCAATTAAAGTTTCAGCTTGACGTTGAGCATCAGCTAATACTTTATCTTTATCAGCTACAATACGACGAGACTCTTCAAGTTCCAATGGTAAGGACTCTTGAATAGAATCAATAATACGCATAATTTCGTCTTCCTCAACCATACGTTTAGTAGTCATAGGAATACGGCTGCTAGATTCAATAAGAACCTCTAAATCTTCTAATAATTTTTCTGTTTTCATACAATTCACCCCTATTTATTATGGACCGTATTAAAGCGTTCTTCAAGTTTTTCCTTAACATCATCCGGAACTAACCCATCTAGCTTACCGCCAAATTTTGCAAGTTCACGAATACCTGTGGAGCTGACGAAAGAGTATTTATTATTAGTCATAATAAATACAGTTTCAATATCATCATCCAAATATTTTGCAAACAAAGCACGTTGAAATTCATATTCAAAGTCGCTTAACGCGCGCAAACCACGAATGATTATAGTAGCATTCTTAGATTTAACATATTGGTTAAGCAAACCGCCTGTACAATCAATCTCAACATTAGGAATATGTTTGACAGAATTTCGAATCATCTCAACCCGTTCTTCCATGGTAAACAAGGAATTTTTATTCGGATTAGAGCTAACAGCAATAATTAATTTATCAACTAATCGACTGCCACGTTCAAAAATATCAACATGTCCATTTGTAACTGGGTCAAAACTACCCGGACACACACCTATACGCACAGGTTTAGCTCCTTTCAGCTGTGTTTACAAAATAGGAAACCATCGTATAACCAAATTTCTGTTCTTTTATACATTTCCATGATTCAGGCAAGGTAAATGCCTCGTCCTTATGGTGCTCTAGTAATAAAACACCTTCGGGCTTTAATAAATCACAGTCTACAACCATATCTATGGTCTCTTGTATAAATCCATTTTCATATGGTGGATCAGAAAAAATATAATCGAACTGTCGTCCCATTATATAATTTTTTAATTGTGAAAGTTTCCTCGGAATGATTTCTAACCGATCTTCCACATGACAATGTTTGGCATTCTCCAAAATCAATTTTCCTGTTTTAAAGTCTACCGCTACTGCATGTGCTGCACCACGACTTAAGGCTTCAATAGCTACTGCACCTGTACCTGAAAATATATCTAATACATTAGTACCAAATATACCTCTATTAGATAATACATTAAACACACTTTCACGAACACGATCAAGTGTAGGTCTAGTATCTACCCCTTTAGGTGCTTTTATAGTATGTCCCTTTGCAGTTCCGCCAATAATTCGCATACAACCCTCACAAGATTATACTCATTAATTATAGTATATAAATAACCAAATTAAAAGTATCTTTTATTTATGATACTTCAATTTTAATATCTCGTCCCATCAATTCAGCTAATGCCAAAGCTGGAGATTTTTCTTCATATAAGACTTCATATAAAGCCTTAGTTATAGGCATTTCAATATGATGTTCACAAGCCATCTTATAAACAATGTCTGTAGCAAAAAAGCCTTCTACAACCATATTCGTATGATTAATGATATAGTCCATTGTTTTTCCATCTGCTAATTGTTGACCAGCGGCTCTATTACGTCCATGAGGACTCATACAAGTGGCAATCAAATCACCCATACCAGCAAGACCAGCATAGGTTTCCTTTTGTGCCCCCAAAGCTACACCAAAGCGAGTCATCTCATGTAAACCACGAGTTAAGAGCAATGCTTTACAATTATCCCCTAACTTTAGACCGTCTACAATACCAGCAGCGAGAGCAATAATATTCTTTGTAGCCCCAGCTAATTCAACACCAGTAATATCTGTATTTGCATAAATCCTAAAATTTTGACTACATAATATCTTCTGTAACATAGTGGCCACTTCAAGATTTTCTGTACTCAATACAGAGGCAGCGGGCAGATCACGACCGATTTCCTCTGCATGATTTGGACCAGATAGAACTGCGAGATTACATCCAACTGTTCCTAGAACCTCTCTCATAACTGTAGTCAGCAATTTGCCAGTAGTACGCTCTACACCTTTTGAACAAAGTATATACGATTGTTCTTTATGAGCATATGGTCTAATAGACTCTAAACTAGTACGTACATGTACAGATGGCGTAACCATGAGAATGATATCGGCCCCTTTAATACAGGTAGCAAGATCTGAACTATATACTAATTCATTTGGTAATGTTACGCCAGGTAAATACTCTTTATTCTCTAGATCTTTAGCTAATTGATCTGCAAATTCTGGGCGACGACAATATAAAGTTGTAGTATTTCCAGCTAATACGGATTTAATAGCAAGAGCAGTACCCCAGCTACCAGAGCCGACAACAACAACATTCATATATTAATCCTTTTTGATACGTTCTACTTTTAACTCATTACCTGCAAGTAAACGTTTGATATTATCCCAATGGCGAACAATGACAAATAAAGCAGCCAAAGCGCCAAAGCCAACGAACCAATACGATTCGCCTGTAAAATACATTAAGATTGGTACCAAAGCGGCAGCTATAATTGATCCTAGTGATACGAGCTTAGTGAAATAGACAATAACGCCCCATACCAAGAAAGCAATCAAAGCAACTAATGGTGACAAAGCAATTAATACACCTAGTCCTGTAGCTACGCCACGACCACCTTTAAAGCCTAAGAATATAGACCAGTTATGGCCCATCATAGCAAGGATACCTCCTAAAATCATATACATAGGTCCATAAGAGGATAATAATATTACCCCAGCCGCGCCTTTTAAGGCATCACAGAGAAATACAGGTAATGCAGCTTTGAGACCTATAACGCGATATGTGTTAGTGGCACCTATATTTTTAGAACCATATTGGCGGACATCTGTATTAAAGAAGGTCTTACCAATAATTAAGCCACTAGGAATTGAACCAATAAGATATGCCAATATAGCATATACGATAACCATAATATCCATTAGTCTTCATCATCCCGTTTCTTACCACGCAACACTAAACGAATTGGTGTTCCTTCAAAGCCAAAGGACTCACGTAATCTATTTTCCAAGAAACGCATATACGAGAAGTGAATTAACTCTGGTTCATTTACAAACAAAATAAATGTAGGTGGTTTAACACTTGCTTGTGTCATATAATAAATTTTTGGAATTCTGCCATTACGAGATGGTACAGGATTAACTGTTTGGGCATCTTGCAATAATTGATTTAATGTACCTGTAGATACACGGCGATACTGTTGTTCAGAAACGAATTTTAACATATCTGCTAAGCGATGAATACGTTGCTTAGTCAAAGCAGATGCAAATAGAATCGGCGCAAACTGTAAGAACCCTAATTCATCATAAATATCTTCAGTAAAGCGCAGAGTTGTTTTATCATCTTTTTCAACAAGATCCCATTTGTTTACAACAATAATTACACCCTTACCTGCTTCATAGGCATAACCAGCAATTTTCTTATCTTGTTCTGTAACACCATCTTGAGCATCAAGCACAAGAACAACAATATCCGAACGGTCTACAGAGCGTAAAGAACGCACAATACTATATCGTTCAACAGCTTCTTCGATTTTAGATTTACGTCGCATGCCTGCAGTATCGATAAGGACAAATTTTTGGTCTCCATGAGTCCAATATGTATCGATAGAATCACGTGTTGTGCCTGCTACATCAGATACGATTACGCGGTCTTGTCCTAATAATGCATTAGTCAAAGAAGATTTACCTACATTAGGACGGCCAATAACTGCTACGTGAATAGTATCTTCATCATCAACATTTGTACCAACTGGAGGGAAATGTTTAACAGTATCGTCAAGCAAGTCACCTAAGTTCATTAAATTCTTAGCAGAAATACCAATTGGATCACCTAAGCCAAGATTATAGAATTCATAAATATTAGGTTCTTGATTAACACTGTCAATTTTATTAACAACTAAAACTACAGGTTTGCCGCTAGCACGTAATATATTTGCAACTTCTTCATCAGCCGGAACAATCCCTTGTTTACCATCAACAACAAATAATATTACATCCGCTTCTTCAATTGCTAATTCAGCTTGTAAACGCATCATCTTAGGAATAACATGACTATTATCTGTTATGAATTCGATACCACCTGTATCTATCATTGTAAATTCACGATTTAACCACTCTGCGTCAAAGTAAATACGATCCCGTGTTACACCAGGAATATCTTCAACAATAGAGATTCGTTTATTAACAATGGCATTAAAAAGTGTAGATTTCCCTACATTTGGACGACCTACAACAGCCACTAATGGTTTTGCCATGGTTTCACCTCATTATCTAATCTAATACATTACTATATTTTATCATATTCTACGTAAAGTACGCAAAAAGGCTAACCAAGGAAACCTTGGTTAGCCTTATATTAGACAATGAATTATTCAGCGTCTTCTGCAGTTTCTTTTGCTTCCATCAATTCAGTTAAAGCCAAACCCAATTTCTTTTCGTCTTTGTTAAGAGAAATGATTTTAACTTCTACTTCTTGACCGCGGTTTAAGTAGTCTTCAACTTTCGCATTACGTTGTTTTGTAATTTGAGAAATGTGAAGTAAACCTTGAATGTCGTCGTTAACAGCTACGAATGCACCGTAAGCTACCAAACGAACAACTTTGCCGTTAATAACATCGCCAACATGCAATGTTTCTTCAGCTACGTCCCATGGGCTCTTAGTCAAAGCTTTTAAGGACAAGGATAATTTGTTGCTTTCAGCGTCGAAGGATTGTAATTTAACTTCGATTTCTTGACCAACGGAAAGAACATCTTCCACTTTTTTGATTTTTTGCCAAGAAATGTCGGAAATGTGAAGTAAACCTTCAATACCACCGATATCTACGAAAGCACCATAAGGCATGATTTTACGAACAATACCTTTATAGTTGTCGCCAACGTTGATGTTTTTCAATGCTTCAGCTAATTTAGCTTGACGTTCTACTTCCAATACTGCACGACGGGAAAGAACCAAACGGTTTTTCTTTTCGTCGATTTCAAGTACTTTAGCTTCGAATTCTGTACCAACCAAGTTGTCCAAGGATTTTACGAAATGAACATCACCTTGGGACAATGGAATGAAACCACGAAGGGATTTAACAGTTACTACCAAACCTGCTGGGATAGCATCAATACCTTTACATACGATAGCTTCATCTTTTTCTTGTGCTTCGATAACATATTGCCAATCTTCATCTTTAGCCAAGCGAGTCATGGAAAGATAAATAGGATTATCTTCTTTGATGTGGTTCATGATAACTGCTTTAATTTCATCACCATTTTTCAACACATCTTTGGCAGATTCTGGTGCGGGATAAGAAATTTCAGTTCTGTTCAAAATGGCTTCAGTTTTGTAGCCAAAAGATACATAAGCTCGTTCATCTTCAACTTGAACTACTGTACCTTCTACAACGTTCCCTTTCTTAAATTCTTCTTGACCTTCTGCTGCTAATAATTCTGCAAAATCTTTCATTGTCTCAATGACCTCCTTAATAATCCAGTCGGGAGTCGATGCTCCTGCTGTAACTCCTACCGTCTGTACTCGGTTAAACCATTCCAGTTGTAATTCAGTAGAAGTTTCAATGTGATAAGTTGTACATCCAACGTCACGACAAACCTCTGCCAATCGGTTTGTGTTTCCGCTATTCTTACCGCCTATCACTATCATAAGATCTACATTACGTGCTAAGTCAACGGCAGAGTTCTGTCGTTCTTGCGTTGCATTGCATATCGTTTTGAAAACCTTAAGATTCTTAGATTTTTTCTCTAATATCTCTATTATACTGTTAAATTTGAATTGTGAAAAGGTTGTTTGTACAACAACACCCATTTTTTCCACAATTTGTAGTTTTTTGGCGGATTCTTCATCTTCAATGATTATTCCTTTGTTATTTGCCCATAAATTGATACTTTTTACCTCAGGATGGTTTTTTTCGCCCAAAATCACCAAAGTCATTCCATCTTCTATGACAGACTTAGCATCTTGTTGCGCTTTTTTTACATGAGGACATGTAGCATCTAAAATATGTAATCCCTTTTCTTCAGCTTCTTCATAAATAGCAGGGCCTACACCATGAGATCGAATAATCATTGTCCCTTCGTCAATATCTGCTACCTCTTGAATAGGACTTACACCTTTACTTTCAAGGCGACCTACAACTTGAGGATTATGAATGATAGGACCTAATGTATAACTTTTACCCTTACCATCGGCAGCTTCATTAGCCATTTCAACGGCTCGCTTAACACCATAACAAAAGCCATGGTTTTCAGCCAAAATTATTTCCATAAAGTCTCCTCTATACGATTTTCATGATACGAATCTATCATGCGTTGAATTTCACCTTTAACACGATCATTAACCTCTTTGATTGCTTCAGGTGTTGGTTTAGCTTTATTTACAGGAACTTGTTTACCAATAATACAAGCTACTTGATTTTTCTTCATATTATGAGATCCAATAATAGCAACTGGTGTTATACCAATGCCTGTACGCAATGCAATTGATGCTGCGCCATCATGAAATCTTCCAAGCTTACCGCTCTTTTGACGGTTTCCTTCAGCAAATATCCCTAGCACCTTATTGTCTTTCAATAATCCTAAGGCATGACGTATAGCTACCTTGTCGATAGCACCGCGATTTAGTGGAAATGCACCAAGCCATGTACAGAAAAATCGAGAAATGGGATTCACAAATAATTCCTGTTTCGCCATGAAATGTACATGTCTAGGTAATGCATAGCCACAGATAGGCGGATCATTGTTACTCAAATGATTTGGTACAACAATAACGGGACCTTCCATAGGAAAATTATCACGCCCATATACCTTTAGTCCATAACCGACTTTATAGCGCAACCAAAAGGCAGTACGCCAAAGCCATGTAGAAAATTTATTCATCTTAGATTCGCTCCTGTACTAGATGTAATATATGTTCCACTGTTTCATCAAACGTCATGTTACTAGAATCCACAACAATAGCATCCTCAACGCACACCAGTGGAGATTCATCGCGATTTTTATCCATTTCATCGCGACTTTCAACATTCTTTTTAATGTCTTCTAATGATTGTTCATTAGAAGTACCTTGAACTTCAAGCCATCTACGTTTTGCTCGTGCATCTACAGATGCTGTTAAATATATCTTCAACTCAGCCTTTGGTAGTACAACAGAACCTATATCGCGACCATCTAAAATAACACCACCAACAGCAGCCATAGCTTGTTGGCGTTCAACTAAGTATTCACGAACACCTTTATAAGAAGCAATAGTCGATACATTCTCATTGATTTGTTGTTGTCGAATTAGATCTGTCACGTCTTGACCTTTTACAAATACTTTACAAGCATTTGCAGTAGGCTCTAATGTTAGATCTAATGAAGGGAGCAATGATTCTACATCTTTTTGATTGTTCACATTAACATGGCTATCGAGAATCGCCCATGTTACACCTCGATACATAGCGCCTGTATCAATATATAAATAACCCAATTCATTGGCCACTACTTTTGAAATACTACTTTTACCAGCCCCTGCAGGACCATCAATAGCAATGGCAATTTTTTTAGTATTCATAATAACCTCTATTCTTCATCACCATGTACAGCATGCATTGCCGCCACATAACCAGTGGAAAAAGCAGCTTGTAAATTATAGCCGCCCGTAAAGGCATCAATATCTAGAACCTCACCAGCACCATATAAGCCTTTCACCAATTTAGATTCCATGGTTTTGGGACTAAACTCTTTTAACGAAATACCACCGGCTGTAACAATTGCTTCTGTTACAGGGCGTAACTCCTTTACAGTTAATGTCATATGTTGTAATACATGACATAAACGCATACGTTCTTCTTTTGTAATTTGATTAATGGGTTTACTTGGATCTAATTCAGCAAGGTTTATCACAATCGGAATCAGATTGACAGGTAACAAATCTTTCATCCCATTAGCTAATTGTTTTTTTGAATATAAATCAAAATCCTTCTGTAAGCGTTTGTCTAAAACTTCTGCAGTTAATGCAGGCTTCAGATTTATTTCAATAGTGATTTGTGGATTTTTCTTACGCAACAATTTGCCTACTGTATGACTTAAAGACAAGATTGTAGGACCCGTAAGGCCAAAATGAGTGAACATCATTTCCCCAAATTGTTTTGCTTGTAACTTATTTTTCGAAATAACGGATACCTCAACATTACGAAGACTAAGCCCCATAATATCTTTTACCCAAGATTCCCCTGTTACAATTGGTACCAATGATGGTCTTATATCTGTAATGGTATGACCAATTTTTTTAGCTAAAGCATATCCATCACCAGTAGAACCAGTTAACGGATAAGAGGCACCACCGGTACAAATGATAGCGGCATCACAAGCATATTGTTCCTTATCTGTTGTAACTCCTACAACACGACCATCCTCAACAGTAATTGATGTAACAGGTTCATTTAAATGAACTTGTACTTTATACTTTTTAAGGATTTTCATGAATATATTGCGTACTTCTAAAGCAGAATCAGATTCTGGGAATACACGTCCCCCTCGTTCAACCTTAGTTTTTAAGCCCCAACTATGTAATAATTCAAGCAAGTCTTCATTACTAAAGCGTTCATAAGCGCCATATAGGAACTTACCATTACCAGGCGTATTTTTAATGAACTCGGTCATATCTGCACTATTTGTAATATTACAGCGACCTTTACCTGTAATGCCCATCTTCTTACCAACCATATTCATTTTTTCTAGTAAGATGACACGTGCCCCTTCACGACCAGCTATAACAGCTGCCATAAGACCTGCTGCACCACCGCCAATGACTACAATTTGTTTCATTCCTTATCTGCTCCTAACGCTTTTAGAGCTTTTACTTCACGAATTGTAAGCTGACGAGAACCACCACGTTTAACACCACCTAAGGTAAGCCCAGCATAGGCAATTCGTTTTAAGTTATGAATACGGTACCCAAAGTGTTCAAACATACGACGAACTTGGCGATTACGACCTTCATGGATTGTAATTTCTACTTCATGAACACCATTATGATCATCAAAACCGAGATCTACAATTGTTGCAGGAGCTGTTATACCATCTTCCAGTGCTACACCATTGGCAATAACCTGTAAATCTTCATCACGAACACGGCCCTTAATACGCACCTCATATGTTTTTTCTACGCCCTTAGACGGATGAGTTAAGTTTTGTGCTAACTCACCATCATTGGTAAGTAATAATAAACCTTCAGTATATAAATCGAGACGACCAATAGGATAAATGCGTTTAGATTCATTTTTGATATAATCTAAAACAGTTTCTCGACCTTGAGGATCAGATACCGATGTAATAACGCCTTTTGGCTTATTTAATAAATAATATACAGGCTTTTCTTGCGCCAATAATTGGCCATTAACCTTAACCTTATCTTTTTGAGGGTCAATTTTAACGCCCAGCTCAGTTACCTTGCGGCCATTAACCTGAACTTTCCCCTCCGTAATTAATTCTTCTGCCTTGCGTCGTGATGCTACACCACAACTAGCAATAAATTTTTGTAATCGTTCCATATTATCCTTCTGTTTCTGAAACTTCTTGATGTAAAGCTTCAATAGATTCTACGCCAGCACTTCTTAAAAACTCGTCAGTTGTTCCGTAAAGAATAGGTCTTCCTACAGTATCTTTATGACCTAGTTCCGCAATAAGAGATCGAGTGAGTAATTGTTTAATAATCTTATCACTATTTACACCGCGGATTTCTTCAATTTCAGCTTTAGTTATAGGTTGTTTATAGGCTATGACAGCTAATGTTTCCATCGCTGCATTAGATAATTTATCTTCTCTCTTACGGATATGACCTACATAGTCAGCACTTTCCATGGCACTAACTAACTCAATACCTGCTCCAGATACTCTCAAACGGATGCCGCGATTTTGCTCTTCTAGTTCCCGTTGTAATGTATCTATATAATCTTGTACTTCCTCTTTTGAAAGTTCAAATACTTCTTCAAGCATTTCTATTGATATAGGTTTTGCCGCTGAGAACAACACGGCCTCTAAATGCATTGTTGGTAAGCTCATATAGCCCCCTTTCTATACGGTACCTTCTAAGGCTGCAGTGAATATAATATCATCCTCTTCATAGCGCATTTCCATAACTTGTTGCTTCAACAATTCTAAAACAGCCATAAAGATTGTTACCATACCACTTTTTGTTTCAATTGCTATTAATAACTCCCTAAAATATAAACTTTCACCACGTCGTACTCGACTAGATAAAGACAAAATCATATCCTCTAGACTATAACTGTCTTTTTCAACCTTGACCTCGCGAATAGGCTCCTCTTCAGGTAATTCCTTAGCGCGTTTTATGGTCTGATAAAAAATCTCATATAATCGGGAAAGTTCTAAATTATATACATTATCTAACCCAAGTACGCTTGTTTCTTCAGGTCTACTAAATATATTGGCGGATACAGCCGTACGTTCCATCAGTATAGCTGTAAAATCTTTGATTTTTTTAAACTCTACTAATTTAGCTACCAATTCATCACGTGGATCTTCAGCATCTTCTGGCTCAGGTTCAGCTTTAGGTAATAGCATACGCGATTTAATCTGTAACAAAGTAGAAGCCATTACAAGAAACTCACTACTATAATGAATATCAAAGTGATTCCAATTATCTAAATATTCTAGGTATTGACTCGTAATTTCAACGATAGGAATATCGGTGATTTCTATTTTATGTTTTTCAATAAGATGCAAAAGCAAGTCCAAAGGGCCTTCAAAGACATCCAACTTATAATTATAATCTCCCATAAACCCCAATCCTTAGAAAATATACTTTAACTATATAATTATAAAGCATTTATAGTAGTACTTTCAAATAATTGTTTTTTTTACAGTCATCTGCTATCTTTATTATAGTAATTATTATATATTATAGAAATAAATTATTGTGTATTCCTTCAAGAGGGGATTTATTATGTCATCTAATTTAAAGCAAATTGGGAGAAACCCCATCTTTCGCTTTGGTATCATTGGTATTGCTTTATATATAGCTCTATTTTTCATCTATGAACCTATTACACTAGGTCTAGATGTTGAAGATATAACGATTTTAGCAGTACCAACAATTGTAGGTACTTTTTTATTTCAATATTTTATGGGATGTACCGTTTTTCATAGACCATTTTTGGGATATGGCTTAGTCGGTATTCTTTGGGCCCTTACATTCCCACTTTTGTTCCACTGGTCCTATGTAAAACCTTTATATTTTTATGAATTTGCTAATGATTTTTTATTTGGCTTATTAATCTTTATGGGTTTATCGGGGATTCAATTTTTACTGAACCAAACGAATCGTCTCCATAAAACTACATCATTAATCATGGCAATTATTACCATGATATTGAGCCTTATCCCATTCTTACAAATAGGATACTATCTAACTACATGGCATTGTTTAACGCCAGCTAGTTTACTAGCAGTATACATGACAAATCCTGAAGAAGCATTTGGTTTCTTAAAAAATGCTGCTGGTATTCCTGGTCTTATCGCTGTTGGTATTGGCCTTGTAATATGGACCTATCTACTCTATTGGTCTAATCTAGGAATGAAAGCGGTAGTAAACTTAAATACTACACGACCTATGCGCTCTACATTGCTCATTGCATCCATAGTAGCATTCTTAGTATACGTACCATTCTTCTTATTCCCGAAAACATGTATTGTAGCAAACTGGATTGCAGCTGGCGACTATGTAAAACAAATGCAACAATATAATGATAACCATCATTTAGTATTCGATTCCTTCAATTTGGATACAAAGGAAACTTCTGCTAATAAAACACCAGGTACTATCATATTAGTCATCGGTGAATCTAGTTCTCGTGATTATATGAAGGTATATAATCCAAACTTCCCTTATGATGATACGCCATGGCAAGGTACTATGCGTGCAGATAATAAAGATTTTGTCTTCTTTGATAACGCATATTCATCATACGTACAAACAGTACCTACCCTCGAACGTGCTTTATCAGAACGTAATCAATATGATGATAAACCGTTCCTCGATTCTGCAAATATTTTAGATGTTGCTAAAAAAGCTGGATATACTACTTCTTGGTTTAGTAACCAAGGTGTATTTGGTGAATATGATACAGCTATTTCATTAATGGCTAAAACAGCAGACACCACTAAATGGTCACATGAATCTTATGCTTTCTCTGATCGCTATGATGAATCACTCTTACCATTATTACAGTCTGTTGATCCAAGTAAAAATAACTTCATCGTCATTCATATCATGGGTAGTCATATTTACTACAACGACCGTTATCCACATGAATTTAGTAAATGGAAACAGGGCCCATATCCAGATGGTCAAGAAGCATATGCTAATAGCCAACTTTATACAGACTGGTTATTACAACAAATTTATACTTATGGTAAGGAAAAATTAAACTTGCAAGCCATGGTGTATTTCTCTGACCACGGTGAAAGTTTAGATAAATCTCATAATCCAGATACATTTGACTTTGTTATGACTCATATTCCATTCTGGATATATTTATCACCTCAATATCGTGCTGAGTATCCTCAAACAGCAGAAGAACTCTCTAAACACGAACATCAATACTTTACAAATGATTTACTATATGACACATTGATTGGTCTTATGCACGCACCTAATCAACGGTATGATGCAACAAGAGACTTTAGTAATGGTAAATATCGATTCAATTTACATAACCTAACTACCTTACTAGGGGAACAACCATTAACTAATGATCCTGTAAACGCAGGAAAATAAACTTTAACATTTCTAGTAATATAAAAGCATTTTTATTATGTTAGTATAAAGTAGTTTAGGTTTCATTAACACGAAAAAAGAGATGAGTTAAAAACTCATCTCTTTTTTTGTTCCATTAATAAGTCAATTTCTTCTTCCGTATAAACCTCTATATTATTCATTAATAAGGCCTCTACAGTACATCCGTGCCCCTCTCGCAGGGTTTTACTAAAGGTACCATCATAAATACGCTTATAACCGCAACTAGGACTTTTTGCTTTCATTAGAGCCTGCTTACATCCCCGTTGAATTGCTATATGCAATGCAATTTGAGCTCCTTTATGGAATTCTGTGGTTACATCAGTTCCATTAGCCGTACATACACGTTTACCTTGTCGTTCCGCAGGATCTCGAGGTATGGTAAGACCACCTAATACTTCTGGACATACGGTTACTAGATCAAAAGTATCCTTTAACAGTGGTAACTGTTCTATAAGATTGTCTTTCCCATCATAACGACAGGATACGCCACATAAACATTCACTAATTAATAATTTTGCTTTATTATTCATAACATTATTAAACATAGAGAATCGTATTTGAAATATGCCATTCTAATAACAAACGCACTCTCATATT
This sequence comes from Veillonella sp., assembly GCF_041333735.1. NCBI lineage: Bacteria > Bacillati > Bacillota > Negativicutes > Veillonellales > Veillonellaceae > Veillonella > Veillonella sp. The sequence continues at coordinate 1,685,585 of NZ_JBGKFB010000001.1, read as the reverse complement.
TTTAAATTATACACATTTAAAATCTAGATTTACATAAGAAAAAAGACTAACCGAAGTTAGTCTTAATTGGTGCCGAGGACCGGAATCGAACCGGTACGGTTGTTTCCAACCGACGGATTTTAAGTCCGTTGCGTCTGCCTGTTCCGCCACCCCGGCATGGGTAACGATTGTGGAGGCGGCACCCAGAATCGAACTGGGGAATAAAGGTTTTGCAGACCTCTGCCTTACCGCTTGGCTATGCCGCCATATAAAGTTGGAGCGGGAAACGAGATTCGAACTCGCGACCCCCGCCTTGGCAAGGCGGTGCTCTACCGCTGAGCTATTCCCGCATGTACATGGTGCCTCAGGACAGAATCGAACTGTCGACACACGGATTTTCAGTCCGTTGCTCTACCAACTGAGCTACCGAGGCATGAATGGCGACCCCGATCAGATTTGAACTGACGATCTTCGCCGTGACAGGGCGACATGTTAACCGCTACACCACGGGGCCGTATCCAAAGTACTTGCTTAGTATATCGGTTATCAGGACTTTTGTCAACACTATCCTACAATATTTTTGATGAATTCTTCTTCATCTTTTAATGTTGTAGATTCTTTATGTCCTGGTTCGACAATTAAATCCTTTGACAACGTTAATATATGCTTCAAACTAATGATTAAATCACGGGGATTACTCTTATAGTTGTCGGTATTTCCTACATTTTGTTTGAATAAAGTATCTCCAGAAAATAGATGTCCACCAATCTCCAAACAAACTGAGCCAGCACTATGGCCTGGTGTATGATGTACGATTATTTTAAAAGGCCCTACTTCTAATTTACCGGCCACTAAATCTTTACAATTCGTGTACATCTTCTTTTTATATACACTAGGTCTACGTCGGATTAGTTGTAATAACTCTTGATCCAAAGGATGTAAATAAGCAGGAATATTATAATACTCACAAACCTCATCAAGAGCCGACACATGATCACAATGACCATGTGTTAATAATACTGCTATAGGCTCAGAATCTCCTACCATTTCAATTATATGCTTACTATGAAACCCGGGATCAATAATAAGAGATTTTCCATCTTTAATTAATACATAACAATTTGCTTTATAAAGCCCTAGAGGGCGTTTTATAATATTCATATTATTCGCCCTCCTATAGGATACGATACCGTTTAGCAGATTGTTTTTTTATAAAATACCCTTCCCAGAATTGAGGATGAAGCATAACAAGAATTGTAAATAATTCCAAACGACCTAATAACATGTCTGCCATTGCTACGCATTTAGCACTATCAGACATACTACCAAAGGCATCTGTAGGCCCAAAACCACCAAATCCAATGCCTACATTACTAAGAAAAGCTGTTATAATTTGCATCGCATCATAAGTAGACATTCCAGAACAAGTCATAAGGAAAACAGATATAACGTAAATCATTAAATATAAAAATAAAAATTGCTGTGACATCTGTATCCATTTAGTAGGCATCGGTTTACCATTAATGCGCACGACTTGTACCATCTCCGGATGAATTGATTTTCTTAAATAAATAATGCTGCTCTTAATTAGAATAATGAGGCGAATAATTTTTACGCCCCCTGTTGTAGAACCACTACAACCACCAAAAAATGATGAAATAAATAACATCATCTGTGCAGCGGCTGGCCATAAATCATAATCGCTTACAGCAAATCCACTACCAGTTTGAATCGATACATAATTAAAGGAAACATCTCTAAAGATTTGAATTGGATCATTAATATTTGATTGTACTACCATCGAAATTGATACTATAGCAATTCCAATAAAAATAACTAGCCAATACATACGTGTTTCAAAATCATCAATCAAAACACGAATGCCTCTTTGCAGTGCATTATAATATACTGCAAAATTACCACCAGCAAGTATCATGAAAAATATAAATACAAAACAGATATAGTTGCTTTGTTCATAAATAAATGTACCTGCAGATGTAGGTGCAAAACCACCTGTAGCAATAATGGAAAATGCATAATTTAATGCATCAAAAGGCTCTATACCACCAGCCCATAGCATAACGAAACAAATGGCGGTAAAAGCAACATATAAACGCCAAAGTTTACTGGCCATTGATTGAATACGAGGCATAACAACACCAGGTTTTGGTACCGATGCTTCTGCATTAAACATATGAGCTGCATCTGCACCTAAGTTCTTTAAGAACGATAAAATAAGGACAATAATCCCCATCCCACCAATCCAGTGCATTAATCCACGCCATAAAACATATGTCTTAGGTAAATCATCTACGCTATTAATAATTGTAGCACCAGTTGCTGTAATCCCTGATGTAGCTTCAAATAGAGCATCAAATACATTGGTTAATATACCACTAAGAATAAATGGTAAGGAACCTAAGATAATTGTTAATATCCATGTAGATGATACAACTAAAAACCCATCACGAAGACTAAAGCTTTGAGTTTCATGACCATAATAAGATAAAAGTCCACCTAAGCCAAATGAAATACCAGTAGTAACCAAAAACGACCAATATGCAGTTTCAAATACAATACCATATATAAAAGGAATTAATGTAAAAATCCCAAAGATATATAATAATCGCCCCACTAAGGACATGACAATTTGAATGCGCATAGTCCCTCCATACTAGGTAAGATATTTAAGTAATTTACTTACAGATTCAGGTAACGCAAATAGAACAATGTGATCTCCATCTAAGATTTCAGTATTACCACGTGGTACGATGGCTTCATCTCCACGTAAAATTACACCAACTAACGCCTTCCCTGGTAAACGGATGTCCTTTAATTGTTTACCAGCCACAGGTGATTCACTTGTAATGGCAACCTCTATAGATTCCGCTTTTCCACCTTCAAAGGTCGAAATAGATAAAACACCTTCTCCACTACGCACGAAACGTAAAATTTGACTCGCTGTAAATAAACGTGGCGAGAATACCACATCAATTCCCACTTGTTCCATAAGCATAATGTATTCAGGTCGACCTACGCGCACAACTGTCTTTGGTATGCCCATATGCTTGCCTACAAGAGCAACGAGCAAGTTGAGCTTATCATCATCTGTAACAGCAATTATAACATCACTATCTGCAATTTCTTCTGCTTCTAAAAGGTCAAAGTCTGTAGCATCTCCATTGATAACCATAGACTTATCTACAAGATTAGCAAGTTTTTCACAGCGGTTAAAATCTTTTTCAATAACCTTAACAGAGAATCCAGCTTGTTCTAAAAGAACTGTTAGATTTCTACCTAATAGACCAGCCCCAATGATAACAGCCCGTTTATAAAATGTACTGTGATTATGGAACCAAAGATTTTCTACTTCTTCAACAGACTCTTTTAAGCCTAAGAAGAATACACTGTCATCAACTTGTAGAATACTTTCACCATGGGGAATAATCATTTCACCATAACGTAAAACCCCTACTAGTAAAACACCTTCAGGGAATTTAATTTCTTTTAAAGGTTGACCTATTAATGGAATATCATCTGTAATCTTAAATTCCATAAGGCGTACAGTACCTTGGCCAAATTCTTCTACATCAATAGCTGATGGAGTCTCTAGAATTTGTAAAAGCTCTTGAGCCGTAACCATTTCAGGATTGATAAATAAATCGACCCCTAATTTAGCACGCATCTCATCATCCATATGTTCTGCTACGGTATTATCTCGCACACGAGCAATCGTTGTAGGAACACCTGTAATTTTAGCTACAGAACAAGATAACATATTTACTTCATCAGAATCGGTAACAGCAATAAACATTCCTACATCATCCATACCGATTTCGTTGAGCAATTGTATATCACTGCCATTTCCTTGAACAAGGCTAACATCTAGTGTATTTTCAAGATTTTGTATACGTTCTGGAGAACGATCAATTACATATACATCATGATTATCTTGTATCAAGCGTTGTGCTAAGGAATAGCCAACCTTACCAGCACCTACAATGACAATTTTCATCGCCTTTATTCCTCTTCTTGTGATTCATTACCAACAGGAGGTGTCCATTGACGTCCTGTTTCAGTTAACAATGTCCAACCATTATCTTGAACAATTTTTTTCTCTTTCATCAAATGCCCTAAAGCACGCTTAAAGGCAGCTTTACTGATATTAAATTTATCTTTAATCAACATCGCAGAAGATTCATCGCTATATGGCATCTTGCCTCCACGATTAAGAAGGTACTCCATTATAATGTCTCCATCAGAAATGAGTGCCTTTTCCTTAGTAGGACGCATCGATACATTGACACGACCATCTTCACGTTTGAAAGTAATACGACCTTCAACCATTTCTCCTACATTTAATTTTCTAGTCATCTCAGAACGATGTAAAAAGGCAATCCATCGTTCAGGAGTGATGAAGAATGCCCCATCACTAGTCAAGTTGTAGATAGCGCCTTTAACAAGTTGTCCTACTTTAGCATCTGTAGCAGCCTTAGATGCGCGACGCATTTCGTCATCAACATCCATAGATACTGCAAAACGACCAGATTTATCTGTATAGAGACGAACCCAAACTTTTTCGCCCACTTGAGGACGACCACGCATCTCCGCGTGAGGCATGAAGATACCACGCTCAGTACCAACCTCTACGAAACAGCCAAAGTTTGTAGTATTGATTACCTCAACATACCCAATTTGCCCTACCTTCATCGCTGGTAAACGCATAGAAGCAGTCAAACGCCCCTTTGGATCGCGATATAAAAATACCTCTACTTCATCACCAATGGCAACAGGAGATGTTTGTTGATCCTTATGAAGCAAAATATCATCATTTGTATTGCCAGTTTGACCATCTAGAAAAGCCCCTTGATCACTAGTACGCAATACTTTTAATGTGGCAATTGTATTTTCCAACAATTCTGTAGCCATACTATACTCCTTCAAATGGAACTCGAACTGCATCATTCCATAATTCTTCTAAACCGTAGAATTCTCGCAACTCATCACCACCAAAGACATGACAAATAATATCGCCAAAATCAAGTAAAATCCATTCACCTTCACGATAACCTTCTCTATGATTTACTGTCATGCCCAATTCTGCTGCTTTATCTTCCATTTCATCAGCAATACTCTGAGATTGCTTAATATTATTTGCACTAGCAATTAGGAAGTAATCCCCTAACATAGATACACCTTCTAAATCGAGAATTTCGATATCTCTGCCTTTTTTATCAAAAGCAGCTTGTGCTAATTGTAATACGATTTGTTTAACTTCTTCTTTATTTTTCATACTATTCCCCTTTTAACGTTTATTAGTACTCTCATCACCCGGTTCTGATGGCTTTGTGATAGTGCCGCCATTATGTTCTGATTCAGGTGCAACCTTAGCTGTGCTATTGGTTGGAGCCGTTACAAATTGTGTCATTTCATTGGCTGGTAGATTTCCCATCGTAATGCCTACTAATCGTTGTGCTTCCGTTGGATTTACCTTCCAATATGTCATATCGCCAACTAACTCTTTTTCACCAGGAAGAATATAGAAATGAATCTCTTCCTTATTAATTTTACTAGCATTATACACGAGCTTAATGGCATCTAATGTAGAAATATTACTATCATAATGATCCCAAATTCTCCAAATATGCCATGCATTTGTTAAGAAGAACGAATTATGCTCTTCTTCTACCCAAAGTTTCAAAAATCTTTCTTGTCGTTGTACACGTGTAAATGTATCGTGTTTTGGATCAGAATACCGTAAATAGGATAAAGCCTTATCACTATCTAATGTTTGATATCCTCGTTGCAAATCAATATCTTTATTTCCGTCTGCATCCACGTGTTCCATAGTCTGTTCTACATAGATTTGTTGATTTCCTAATACATCGTTAGTCTTTTTGAAAGCATTTTGATTAACTACAACATAATATGGTATAGAAATATGGAACATATCTTCTATAACAGCCTTTGTTAGATCAATACCACCTTTTTCATAGATGCTATTGAGCATTGTTGCATCAGTCTGATCTCTGTTATCAATTTTACTATTACTAGGTATGCCAATAACATCCATAGTCTTTTGATCTAAATTAATAGATAACAAGAATAAGCTATCACTTTGACTGGGATTATTATCATCAGTACCGACAACAAGAATATATAATGGTTTATCTAAGCCTTTTTGCTCTACAGATACCGTATTACCATCTTGTTTATTTCCATTATCTCCAGATGCATCAGTTGATTCAGTAGTACCTACAATAGCTCTATATGCATAAGATACGCCAGTATATAGACCGTATCCTATACCGCCAAGTAATGCTACTACTACAATAATAGCTAATATAATTCTAGGCCATTTAACAGATGACTTTTGTTGACGTCTTCTTCTTCGACGGCGAGCTCTTGCTCGTTCACGTTCTTCCATATATAAACTCCATTATTTACAAGATTGTAACACATCATTACGACCAAGAATGGTCAAAGGATAAATAGATTGTTTTTGCTCTATAAGATGAATAATAGTATTATCAAAACCAAGCAATACAGCCTTATCTAAATCTAGTTCTGAAACGTTACGCAACTCATCCACACCGGGAAAATTTCGATTAGGCTCAATATAGTCTGCTAAAAATATCACCTTATCTAGCGTAGACATATGTACCTTTCCAGTCGTATGAACCCTAATAGCTTCTAAAACCTCATTATCAGATATAAAAAATTCATGTTTAGCACGAATCATACCAGCTAAACCATGTAAGAGATTACCATTACTTAATAATTCTTGATCAGCATCATAAGATTCACTTTTCACAAGATTTTGCATATCCTGTAAAGGCAATTCTTTAGCGCAATCATGTAGTAATGCGGCTAATCTAGCCTTTTCCACATCAACGCCATAAAGTTCAGCTAAATGAGTGGCTGATTCAACAACGCCAAGAGTATGCTTAAAACGTTTTTTACTCAACCATTGACTCACGCTAACTTGTATTTCATCAAATGATAACATCCTTTATTCCTTCCCATAAATATGGTTTTCTTCTATATACTCCACTACACATTTAGGCAACATGTACCGAACAGTTTTTCCAGAACGTAACCGCTCTCGCAAATACGTAGCAGATAATTTCATCTCAGGAACCTCCATAAGATGTATTTTTTCTCGTGCTTTTGGTCCTAAAATATCTAATGTTTCATCAATTGCACTAGATCCATCAGGTCTTGTAGCACCAATAAAGTGGACCTCATCTAATAATTCCTCAATAAATTTCCACGTTGGCAACGCACGAATTGTATCCGTTCCCGCTATAAAGTAAAATTCAACATTTGGTCCATAGAGCATCTTAAAATGTTGAATCGTATCAACTGTATACGAAGGGCCTTCACGACGCATCTCTACATCAGAAATTTCAAAATTTGGATTATCTGACACGGCTGCTGCTGTCATAGCATATCGATGATGACTATCTATTACATCATGTTGCTTATGAGGTGGTATCCGTGCTGGCACGAAAATAACCTTCTCAAGGTTAAAACTTTCACAAGCCACCTCAGCAATCATTAGATGCCCTAAATGGATAGGATTAAATGTTCCACCTATGATACCTATACGACGTTTCTCTACCATAATAATGTCACACCCTTAATGACAATGACACAAATAATGATAAATAAGAGCAGTGCTTTTCCATAGGATATCCATTCGTATCGACCTTTTGGGGTCTGAATATATCTGTAGTATGCCCTTATTAAGTAATATACTGTCTTCACTTTCGAACTTGGCCTTCTCCAAATACAAAGTATTTATATGATGTTAGTGCTTGTAATCCCATTGGCCCACGAGCATGGAGCTTTTGAGTACTAATACCGATTTCAGCACCAAAACCAAATTCAAAACCATCAGTAAAACGCGTTGAAGCATTATGATACACAGTAGAACAATCTACTAAGTTCATGAATACTCTTGCACGCATCGGTTCATCTGTTACGATAGCCTCTGAATGATGTGTAGAATAACAATTAACATGATTAATGGCTTCTTCAAGATTTTCAACAATACGTACATTTAAGTCCATATCGTTATATTCAGTATGGAAGGAATCCTCTGTTAAAGGAATTGTATTCTCCATATATTGAGCCACAGCTGTATCACCGTGAATTCGGACGCCATATTCTTGTAGAACCTCATCAAGACGTGGTAAAAACTCACCAGCCACCGCTTGGTGTACTAGCAATGTTTCCATAGAGTTACATACAGACGGACGTTGTACCTTTGCATTGATTGCAATTTCTAATGCCATATCGAGATTCGCATATTCATCTATATATGTATGACACACACCACTACCGGTTTCAATAACAGGAATACTACTTTCCTCTACAACACGACGAATCAGTCCAGCTCCACCACGAGGAATGATGACATCAATATATTCACGTTGGTGCAATAATACACCAACCATATCCCGATCAAGAACTTCCACAAGTTGAATAGCATCTGGCGTAATACCTAAAGATTCTAAGGTATTACGCATAATAGTCACGATAATTTGGTTGGTATGGAATGCCTCCTTACCACCTCGCAGTATCGTAGCATTCGATGTTTTTAAACAAAGCACACCAGCATCAATTGTTACATTTGGACGAGCCTCAAAAATAATGCCAATAACACCAAAAGGTACCGCTCTTTTTTCAATAGTCAAACCGTTAGGCCGTGTAATTGTTTCTATAACCGAACCTACTGGACTTTCAAGAGCAGCTACTTGACGAACACCTTCTGCCATTTGAGAAATACGGCTAGGTGTCAATGTTAGTCGATCTATCATGGTTTGAGGCACATTATAATCACCAGATTTATCTAAGTCTAACTGATTAGCAGCCATAATTTCATCGGCTTGTGCTTCTACAGCATCAGCGATTGCTAATAATGCAGAATCTAATGTACCTTGATCAATTTGAGCTAATTCAAAGGATGCCGCTTTAGCTCTTTGACCCATATCTTTACAAATTTCTTCATACTGGTTCATAGGATATCCTCAATGTAATAAAACTAGATTATTACGATGTACTGCTTCATCATAGGTTGTATTAATACCTAAAATTTGAGCTATATCATTTGTATTATGACCTTTAATGGCCTTCATATCTTCGATGCCATAGTTGATAAGTCCACGGCCAATTTCTTTACCACCATGATAAATAGAAATTGTATCACCAGGTCCAAATGAACCATCTACATCAATAATACCAGCTGGTAAAATGCTTGCCCCTTTATCTAATACAGCACGTGCACAACCATCATCAATAGTGATTGACCCTTTCAATCGTTTACCAAAGGCAAGCCAATGATGTTTACCTGATAGCCCAGCATCATGCGCTTCAAAGAGAGTACCAATTTGTTCGCCCTTACATACACGACGAACAGAATCTTCCACTTCACCAGATGTGATTACCATCGGTACGCCTGAGTTTGTAGCCATATGAGCTGCTTTAATTTTAGTATACATACCGCCAGTACCCATGTTAGATCCTGCTCCACCTGCAATAGCATAGGTTTCATCAGTAATTTCAGAAACTGTTTCTATTAATGTAGCACCTGGATGAGTAACTGGATTAGCTGTATATAAACCTTCAATATCGGACAAAATAATGAGCAAATCAGCATCTACAATACCTGCTACGGTAGCAGATAAAGTATCATTATCTCCGATTTTAAATTCTTCAATAGCAACCACGTCATTCTCATTAATAATAGGAATAACATTAAGTTGCAATAACGTATGTAATGTATTACGCAAATTAAGATAACTATGGCGACCAGTACTATCCTCTTTTGTTAAAAGAATTTGACCTACTGTACGTCCATATTCACGAAACATACGCTCATACATATGAATAAGGATGCCTTGTCCTACTGCTGCAGCAGCTTGTTTTAATACGAGGTCTCTAGGTTTTTCCTTAAATCCTAAAGGGGCCAGTCCAGCACCTGTTGCACCAGAAGAAACGAGAATAACCTCTTTACCTTGGTTAGCTAAATCTGATAGTTGGCGTACTAATCGTTCAATGCGTTCTAGGTTTAAATGACCATTAGCATAACAAAGCGTACTACTGCCTACTTTAACTACTATTCTTTTTGCGTTGATGATAGCACTGCGCATAGAATAACCTCCTAGGGCTAACAGGTTATGTAGACCCCCATATAATACATGTTAGTAATATGACGATTTATTTAGGTAGAATAATTTTTGGTTCTTTTTTAGCTTTATATAATACACCGTTAAAGCCGATAACTTGGACTAATTCAGCACCAAGCATATCAGCTAACTCTTGGAAAATCGTCTTATCTTCAGGGCTATTGTTGAGTAATTTTACCTTGATTAATTCACGAGCCATTAATGCTGCGCGAGCACTATCAATAACACTATTTTCTAAACCATTTTTACCAATTTGAACTACTGGTGGCATTGTTGCTGCCAAAGAACGTAAATACCGTTTTTGTTTTCCTGTCATTATTACTCCTACTCTTGGAATGTAAAGCGTTGATCGCCAATCACAACTTCATCACCGTCTTTACAACCTTTTTCCTTCAATTTAGCATCGAGCTCCATAAAACGCCAAATGCGTTGGAATCTACGAAGAGATTGATCATCACTTAAATTTGTCATTGCCACTAAGCGTTCAATACGTTTACCGGTAATATAGAATGCAGCATCATCACCACGTGTAATAACAAATTCTACATCTGGTTTTGCTTCGTATACAACTGTATCATCAGTTGCTTCCGGTTCTGGTTCATAGTTTTCTACATAGTAGTAAGCTCGTTCCATGAGCTCTGGTAAACCTTCACCGCTTAATGCATTGATAAGGAATACTTCATATCCTTTATCTTCAAAATATTTTTTTGTATCAGGAATTGTTGTATCATCAAAGACCATATCAATCTTATTGAGTGCAACAATTTGTTTTTTATTGGCTAATTTTTCAGAATATTTACGAAGTTCTTCATTAATAGCATCAAAATCAACCTTTGGATCGCGTCCTTCCATACCAGATACATCAAGGACGTGAATTAAAATATTAGTCCGTTCTACGTGGCGCAAGAAGTTATGTCCTAGGCCAACACCTTCGCTAGCCCCTTCAATAAGACCAGGAATATCGGCTAATACAAAACTACGGTCTCCAGAGATTGTTACTACCCCAAGTACAGGTGTCAATGTAGTAAAGTGGTAAGCAGCTACCTCTGGTTGCGCTTTAGAAACCTTACGTAAAATACTAGACTTACCAACAGATGGGTAGCCTAATAGACCAACATCTGCCAATACTTTAAGCTCTAGTTGTAACCAGAACTCTTCACCAGGTTCACCCTTTTCTGCAAATGTAGGTGCACGGTTAGCACTTGTTTGGAAGCGTGCATTACCACGGCCACCACGACCACCTTTAGCAATAACAAACGTATCGCCGTCGTTAACGAGGTCACAGAAAATTTTACCTGTTTCTTCTTCTTTAATTACAGTACCCAATGGAACCGGGATAATAAGTGGCTCAGAACCGCGACCATGCTTGTTAGAGCTTTCACCATTACCACCAGCAGGTGCCTTAAACTGACGTTTATATCTAAAGTCTACAAGAGTATTAATATTCTTATCCGCTTTAAAAATAACGTCTGCCCCTTTACCACCATCGCCGCCACTAGGGCCGCCATTTGGCACGTATTTCTCACGGCGGAAGCTAGACATGCCGTCCCCACCGTCACCGGCCTTAACAAAGACACGCGCTCTATCTATAAACATACTTTAACTCCTATGCATTATTGCTGTAATAACTCTAATGCTTTTTTAATTTGAATATCATCTAATGTACTAGATGGATTTACACCTTTTGGTAAATCCAGTTCTACATCAGGTTTAATACCAATGCCGTCAATAACACGGTCATTTGGTGTATGGTATTTGGCAATAGTTACCTTAACACCTTCATTATCAAGGCTAGGATAAATAGTTTGAACTGTACCCTTACCATATGTATTAGTACCTAAAATAGTACCTAGTTTACGGTCTTGAATAGCACCAGCTATAATTTCAGATGCACTAGCAGACCCTTTGTTAACAAGAACTACTAATGGCATAGCTACGTCTGGACCATTAGACTTATAAACCTCTTTTTTCCCAGCTCTATTTTGTACGGTTACTAGTGTTCCTGGAGGCATAATATAATTAGAAATCTTTTCTGTAGTAGATAATAAACCACCAGGATTATCTCGAAGGTCTAAAATTAATTCCTTCATACCTTGAGCTTGTAATTCTTTAAATTGTGTTTCGAAATCATCAGCTGTATTTTCTGCAAATTGACTAATCCGAATATATCCAACTGTACTTGTGAGCATTTTGCTTTTAACAGTAGGTAACACAATGGATTCACGAGTAATATCAAAGTGTAATTTTTCACCATTACGCTCTATATCAAGGGCGACAACGGTACCAGCCTCTCCGCGAATTCGAGAGGATGCATCTTCTACAGTAATATCACTTGTAGATTGACCATCGATAGCAATAATATGATCACCAGGTTTTATGCCCGCTTTGAAAGCTGGTTGATCTTCCATAATACTAACTGCATATAAACCTTTATCATCATGACCAAGAACCATGCCAACACCTGCATAAGTGCCAGATGTTTGCATTTTCATGGATTTAAATTCGTCAGCATCTAAATAAATACTATGGGGCTCTCCCAAAGAGCCAATTAAGCCTTTAAGCATACCATCATAAAGGGTCGCTTTAGACATCGGTGTCATAAAGACTTGACTCGCAGCATAGTAGGCTACAAATAGTCTTGGTAATCCCCAGAATGAACCAGATAAGTACCAAAACGTAAGCCACATAATAACGATGCCGGAGCCTATATATTTCAATAGACTCCATAACACCGTACGTGTATCAAATTTCATATTATAAATATCCCATAGGATCAACAGGATCCCCACTTATACGAACTTCAAAATGTACGTGTGGCCCAGTACTATTACCAGTGCTACCAGCATAGGCAATAACTTGACCTTTAGATACATCTTGTCCTTCAGAGACAGCAAGCTCAGAATTATGTCCATAAAGGGTGGACATACCATTACCATGGTCGATAACTACAGCGTAACCATAGCCACCCATCCAACCAGACCAAACAACAGTACCTCCATCAGCAGCATGAACTGGTGTACCTTCATCAACACCAATATCAATACCGGAATGGTAGATAGTTGTACCCCAAATTGGATGTGTACGATAGCCATAAGGAGAAGTAATTTCACCACTTACAGGCCAACCAAGTTGACCAGATCCTTGAACCCAAGAGTAGCTTGGTGCAGACTGTTGAGCCGCAGCTGCCGCTGCTGCTTCTGCAGCTGCACGAGCTGCCGCACGTTCAGCTTGGCGAGCTTTCAATAATGCTGTAATTTGAGCGGAAGAAGCATTAAGTTCTTCCACTGCTTGCATCGCCGTAGCACGGTCATTTTGTGCCTTATGAAGAACTACTTCACGTTCTTTTTTCTTTTGTTCAATTTCAGCTTGTTTTGCTACAGCAGCTTTTTCAAGCTCTACTAACTTAGCTCGTGATTGTTCAAGAGCTTGTTTACGTGCCGCAATTTCAGCACGTTCTTTTTTAATTTCATCGATTAACTTAATATCGGAATCGATAATGCGTTTTAAGATCTCTAATCGATTTGCAAAATCGCTAAAGTCTTTAGATCCAATAACAACATCTAAATAGCTTAGACGACCATTGATATAAATATCTCGTACACGCTTATAAAATACAGCCTCTCGCCCTTCTAAGCGCTTTTGTGCTTCAGCTAGTAACTTTTCATTAACAGTAATATCATTTTCAACGGCTACACGTTGCTGTTGAATAGATTCTAACTGTTGTTGGGCCTGACGCAATTGCTCTTCAATTTGTCGCAACTGTTCAGATACACTTACAATGACAGTTTCTGCATCCGCTTTAATAGAATTTTGTTGATTAACTTGTTGTTGAATTGAATCTAATTGATTCGTTAAATCCTCATCTTCGGCAACAATATATAGTGGTGTTCCCAGTACCACCATACCTGTTAAAATTGTTGCTACAAGACGAGATTTGATTGTGTTGTATTTCATAAACATTACACCTTCATGTATTGTTTTAAAGAAATCGTACTACCAATAGCACCGACTATAATACCGCCACCTAAAATATAGATAGCCACATCATAGAAGAATGGGAACATTGGTACTAATGGGAAGAATGCTAAGGACTCAGAAACTTCCATGGTAATGAAATGGTAAAACTCACCTACACAAAGTACGGCGATTACAGCCCCAACTAAGCCCAACAACATACCTTCAATCAAGAATGGCCAGCGAATAAAACCATTGGTAGCACCAACATATTTCATAATGGCAATTTCTTTACGACGGGCGAATACAGTCAAGCGAATTGTATTAGAAATGATGAATAATGTAGCTGCTGCTAAGAATGCGATTAATACAATACCACCAATTCTAATAACTTGAGTAATACGGAAAAGTTCTTCTACAATATCTTGACCATAATGTGTACTTTCAACACCTTGGAATGTAGTGGCTAGTTTAGCTGTAGCCTTAACATCACTAGGATTGTCAAAGGTTAATACATAAGAATTTGGCAATGGATTTACATCGCCTAATGCATTTACCAATTGCTGTTGATCACCGAGCCGTGCTTTGAATTCTTTCATAGCTTGTTCTTTATTAACAAACTCTAAATGCTTAAGATTTGGTATAGCTTTAATTTGCTTACCTACCGCCATAATTTGGTCAGTTGTTAAACCATCTTTTAAATAGATGCTCAATTGAACTTGGTTTTCTAAACTAGATGCCATGTTATTCAAATTGATAACACCGCAAAGGAATACACCAAGCATAAATAAAGATAAAGCCACTGTAGAAATAGATGCTAACGTCATAAGACCGTTACGCTTCATAGATTTGAGGGCTTCTTTAAAAAAGTATTTCAATGTTCTAGGCTTCATTAATTTCTGCACCTCTCATATTATCACTTTGAACGCGACCATCTTTTAGACGAATAACACGTTTATTTAAATACGAAACAAGATCCATATTATGGGTAACCATAATAACAGTTGTGCCAAAATTATTGATATGCTTAAACAAATCTACAATACCTTTACTTGTATCAGGATCTAAGTTACCAGTCGGTTCATCAGCAATAAGTACAGATGGACGATTTACAATAGCGCGAGCAATAGCAACACGTTGTTGTTCACCACCAGACAGATCCTCTGGTAAATCATTTGCTTTATCACTTAAGCCAACAAGTTCTAGTACATGACTTACCTTTTCCTTAATTACCTTTGGTTTTTCTTCAATTACTTCAAGCGCAAAGGCAATATTTTCTGATACCGTTTTGTTTGGTAATAAACGGAAATCTTGGAATACAACACCAAGTTTTCTACGTAATTTTGGAATTTTACTACGATTCATACGCGTAACATCAAAATCATCAACAATGACAGTACCAGAATCAGGTACTACTTCATGAGTTAACAATTTAAATAGAGTTGATTTCCCTGCACCGCTGTGACCACAAATGAGGACAAATTCGCCCTCATTTATAGTTAAACACACATCGTCTAATGCAACAGAACCATTATCATAGACTTTACTAACATTCTTAAATTCAATCATGGGATCCCCTTTGATTATTTACGAGTGATTACACGTTTTACTGCTTCTACAATGTCTTTTGCTGTCAAACCATATTTAGCCATCAATTCTTTTGGCGTACCACTCTCCCCAAATGTATCTTGGACACCAACGAATTCCATAGGAACAGGCTTATTTGCCACAACAACTTCAGACACAGCAGAACCAAGACCACCAATGATATTATGTTCTTCTGCTGTTACAATAGCACCTGTTTCAGTAGCTGCTTTTACAATTGCTTCTGCATCGATAGGCTTAATAGATGCCATATTGATAACGCGAGCAGACACATTAGATTCAGCTAAAGTTTTAGCTGCTTCTACTGCAGGTCCAACCAAAGCACCACAAGCGATAATTGTTACATCAGAACCATCTACTAATGTAGTAGATTTACCAGGTACGAATGTATAACCTTCAGCTGTAACATCATCTACTCCAGCACGGCCTAAACGAACATATACAGGACCTTCATAAGATGCAGCCCATTCAACTACTGCTTCTGTTTCACGTTCATCTGCAGGTACTACTACAGTCATATTAGGTAAAGTACGCATACAAGAAATATCTTCCAAGCTTTGATGTGTAGCACCATCTTCACCTACAGTAATACCAGCATGAGTAGCACATACTTTTACATTCAATTTTGGATAACATACAGCATTCCGAATTTGTTCAAATGCACGACCTGTTGCAAACATAGCAAAGGAAGAAACAAATGGAATTTTGCCTGCTGCTGCAAGTCCGGCACCAACAGAAATCAAGTTTTGTTCTGCAATGCCTACGTTAAAGAAGCGATCAGGGCAAACATTTTTAAATGTGTCAGTTTTAGTAGATTTAGACAAATCTGCATCTAAAACAATAATATTTGTATTTTCTTTACCAATGCGAGCTAACGCATTACCATATGCTTCACGTGTTGCTTTACCCATTATTTTACCCCCATAATTTCATTAACAAAGGCTTCACCTTGCTCTGCGCTTGGCGCTTTACCATGCCAACCTGCTTGTCCTTCCATTTCTTCAACGCCCTTACCTTTTACAGTATGCATTACAATGCATGTTGGGCCTTCTGTGAAAGCTTTTGCAGATTCAATGGCATTATGAAGTTCATCAAGATCATGACCATTGACTTCAATAACATTCCAATTGAAAGCTTTAAATTTCTCAGGAATTGGCAATGGAGAAAGTACTTTAGTAATATCACCATCGATTTGAAGGCCATTAAAATCAACAAAAGCAGTCAAATTATTGAGTTTATAATGACCAGCAAACATTGCTGCTTCCCATACTTGACCTTCTTCAAGCTCGCCATCACCTAAAATGGAGTAAACGCGATAATCAGCATTGTCAATTTTGCCTGCCAATGCCATACCACATGCGGCAGAAATGCCTTGGCCTAAGGAACCTGTAGACATATCTACGCCAGGAGTATGTTTCATATCAGGATGGCCTTGTAACATATGGTCAATTTTACGTAAATTCAAAAGTTCTTCTTTAGGGAAATAACCTTTTTCAGCCAATGTAGCATATAAAGCAGGAGCTGCATGACCTTTAGAAAGGACAAAACGATCTCTATTTGGAGCTTTTGGATTTGCTGGATCTACATTCATTTCTACATAGTACAACAAGGCCATCACATCAGCGATAGATAAAGAACCACCTGGGTGACCGGATTTTGCTGCCGTTACAGACTGAACAATACTAACGCGAATAGCTTTTGCCTTCTCTTGAACTAGTTGTTTAACATCTTGTGTTAATGTAGCCATAGAGACCTCACTTTCTGGATTGGATCCAATATATTAATAATCTTTAAGTAATGAAATAGCGATTTCTGCATTGCGTTGAGAGTTTAAACGCAATGCTTCAATACAATCATAAGAGGATTGATACTCTTCTCTGGAATTTAAGAGCTTATGACATCGCTGATATAGCGCCTCTTCTCTAAGATGTGTCATTGTTCCTATTGGTTCCTGACCAATCATATGTAAGAAGCTTGTAATTTTAGGATCGTAGGAAATACCAATAACAGGTTTCCCCATTAAAGAGCTAAATACTAGAGCATGAAGACGTATACCAATCATTAGATCCACATTCCCCGATAAGGATACTTGTTCCTCTGTAGAGAATGGGCCTTCAAGAACAATAGCCCCCTTTGGCATATAACTAGCGATAATTTTAGCTTCTTTTGTATCCTCTGGATGAGACATAGGAATAAAAATAATTTCTACCTCATCTTGCTCTTGTAATCGGCTCAACACATTGGCTAATGATTCACGATATTCTGTATCATCTTTCCAACTACGAACAGCAACACCAATTCGTTTTGGATTCTCTATAGATTTAGGTAGTTTAGATGTATAGCCTTCTAAAATACGTTTACCAATAGACAAATCTGCCGGTTGCATAGCCAAAACAGCATCAGCTGTAACCTCTACATCTTCAATTCCTAAGGACTCTAATTCAGATTTTGAAATAGAATCACGAACTGTAATGGTATCCACAAATCGCAATATAAAGCTAACAGCTCTTCGTGTAGAGGGACGATTTAAAGGCCCAATACCTTGAGAGTAAAGCATTACCTTTTTTCCCATCATTTTAGCTAAAGCCATAATACTTAAATAGTAATATGTATTACGAATACTTGTAGCATCTTGTAAAAGACTGCCTCCACCACTGATCACTAAATCAGAATTGGCAATTGCCTTTAAAATACCAAATGCGGAAAATGTCCCCACTGCATGAATGTTATGTTTTTTGCTTGTCTCTGTAGGATTACCAGAAATAACCGTAATATGCGCATCTGCTTCCTCTTTGCGAATGGCATCGATAATGGCACAAAGCATTGCTTCATCGCCAGCATTACCAAAACCATAATAACCAGAGATAACAATATTACTCATGGTCAACCTCCCGCGCTTGGAACCATTGTGTTACATACATCATGAAACGTACAGCAATGATAAGAAGCAAACCTAAGAGAGCACCAATTAATAAACCATCATATCCACGCATAATAGACATGAATACAGGAGTTCTAATATGACAGAATGTTTCAACCATTGAAGCTATGCCGATAACACCTGCAATAGTTAATAAGAAATGGATTACTGTAGGCCATTTACGTAAGAATGCAAACGTAGCCAACATTAATGCTGGGTGACCAATAATGAACTCTTTTTCTCTAGGTCTTGCATACAATGTATTTTCAAGGAAACGACGAAGCATAAGTTCAAATCCTGGTACAGGAACACCTGCTGTATGACCACTGCGGCCAACAAATACCCATGCCACGCCACCAAGAGCAGCCATTACAAAGAATACGTAAAATTTAACATCCATTGTTAAGAATTCAACTACAAATTTCTTTGCTTCTTCTTTAGAGTTAATCATACGACCTTTCCACAAAGGGAAACGTTGTAAGTACGCGATGATCACCAATACAATTGGAAGTACAAATGTTAACTTAACACCTCTAAAGATAGCAAATTCCATAAAGAATTTCGTATTTCCTAATAAAGATGCAATATACATACCGCCAATAGCCGCAAATAATGCAGCAATTACGAGATAAAGCACTGCTAATACGGTAGATTTAATAGCACCTAATGGACGAGCTCCATCATAACGACGCCATTCCTCCATCAAGCGAATCATGGCACCTACAGGAGCCATAATAGCACTAGATAAAGCCCAGATTTGAGTAATCAATGTACCACTTGTAATGATGAATAATACTACAGATACAAGGGAAATGCCAAAGAATGCTACCAATTGTGTATGTTTACGCATTGGAACTAACATTTGAGCAACATAAACGAATAGCGCAATAGCACCAATCATTGTGATGACTACTAATAAAGGATTTGGCGTATAAGGAGGATAAATATCAGCAGGACCGAATTCATAACCTTTAGTAGATAATTTTTCAGTGGTCATCCCAATATAGTTAATAGTTGTTTGTAATACTGTTTCATTGTTTACACCTGTTTCATACATAGGGAATAAGTTAAAACGAATATTACGTTCAATATCACTAATATAGAATCGTTGAGCTGCTTCTTCTGGAGTGATTTTCTTTAATTCATCCTTAGCAATTGTATATACACGGCCCACACTATAATTATCTTTAGCAGCCATTTCCAAGAAACCTTGTTGTGGCTCATATTGAAGTTGGTTAACGGCTTCAATACCAACTAGAGGAATATGATTCTTATGTAATAGTTCTAATGTTTCATCCGTTAAATCAGGAGCTCCTAGGGCCTCTTTACCAGCAAAGATCATGCCTGTTACATGTGGAATTCCTTCAAGACGCTTAAACACATATTGGAGGTCATCTGATGTTACATTTCTGTAGTTTGTAGGACGAACTATAACATTAAATCCACGATTAGCAACTTCTTGAGCTTGTAGCTTGGAAATACCAAGATTCATTTTTAGATAGCTATCAGCGGTAGCACCATATAATTCAAGGACCGGACCAATACTAGTATTAAGCTCTTTAACTTTATCTTTACCAATACGATGATACAAGTCTTCGCGAATTTCTTTATAATAGCCTTCTTTACCTGAAATTAATGCTACATAGGTTGCACCATTTTTAACGGATGCCCCATTAATACGCACTGCATCCATCTCTTCGGAGCTTAACACCTTAACTTGACCTGCATCTTTAGCTTTTTCTAAGGTACGATCATAAATGGCAAATGCTGTTACACCTGCATTACGAAGTGCATCAAAAGCCTCTTGTTGACTACGCTTTTCAAAGGCATTAGCTCTTAGAACAGCATCATAATCTACGATATTTTCAATATGATTTTGAGATTTTTCAATCTGATGGCGTTCAAATACTAAATATAAAGAGGATACAAGTCCCACTATAATACAGAGTATTAGAATCCAAGAGTACTTACTTTTTTGTGTATTCCGATGATTCACGATAAATCCTTTCTAGTTAAGTACAGGTTTAACTTTGATGTGAATTTCACCATTATCAACAGTTAAGCTTTCAGCTTTCACAGGAATTGGGAAGTTATTAAAGTTATAAACTTCTGTAGCCTCTAATACATTAGATGTCAAACCTGGGATAGTAGCACCATTAATGGTGAACTTTTTAGGTGCGAATAGTAAAGTATTATCTTTTAATTCTAAGTTGCCATCTAATCTAACAGAACCTTTAAATACCATGCCAACATTCATATTACCAGTTAAGCTGATGTTATCTTTATTGATGTTTACTTTTACATCTTGAATTTCACTACCAGCTTGAGTGCTTAAGAATTTAGCCAAATCTTCATTAGTCACAGTACCTTCGATACTAGAACTACCTACACTTACTACATCAATTTCTTGGCTAGCCAATAATGAAATTGGATTTACAAGAATTTGTGTTGCATCATAATTGAAGTTTGCAAAGTTTAATTTACCAAGTTTTACATCATCTAAAGAACCATATACATGATCAGCTTCACCATAGAGTAATTTAAATCCTGGTTGAGACTCAACATTTACTGTTTGAGAAGATGGTTTTAGTGAATCATTTAACTGTTTTTCAATACGGGAACTAATATAAGAAGGTAATAAAAATTGAGTTGCTGCTGCTAAAGCAATAATCAGCACTAATAGGAATAGTAAAAACTTTTTCATAAGAACTCCTAAATTGTTAAATTCGCTTCTTTTTTCAAGAAACCTTCCATAAATTGATCTAAATTACCATCCATAACGGATTGTACATTCCCTGTTTCAACCCCTGTGCGATGATCCTTAACGAGATTATATGGGTGGAATACATACGACCGAATTTGACTACCCCATTCAATCGCTTGATAGGTACCACCAATTTGCTCTTTAAGTTCTGCTTGTTTTTCTAATTCTAATTCAAATAATTTGGCGCGCAATAATCGTAATGCTTGTTCCCTATTTTGCATTTGAGAACGTTGAGTTTGACACTGTACTACGATACCTGTTGGTCTATGCGTCATACGTACAGCAGAATCAGTTTTATTAATATGCTGACCACCAGCACCGCTAGCTCTATATGTATCTACTTGTACATCTTTCATATCAATATTAATTTCTACTGTATCATCAATTTCCGGCATTACATCAACAGCAGCAAAGGATGTATGACGACGTGCAGCAGCATCAAATGGTGAAATACGTACTAGACGATGTACACCTTTTTCAGATTTCAAATAACCAAAGGCATTTTCACCTTTAATTAAAAATGTAGCAGATTTTGTGCCCGCCTCATCACCTGGTTGTTCATCCATCAATTCAATAGAGAATCCTGCTTTTTCAGCCCAACGCAAGTACATGCGAATTAGCATGGAACACCAATCTTGTGCCTCTGTGCCACCTGCACCGGCATGGAATGTTAAAATCGCATTATTAGCATCATATTCACCACTAAGCAATAAAAGAACTTCTTGTTTCTCTACAGTTTCTTCTATTTGTTGAACATAATCCTTGATTTCACCTTCTAGAGAACAATCATCTTCCTCTATTGCCATCTCAAGCATTACATTAGCATCTTCAATATCACTAACAAGTTGTTTATAGCTTTCTACAGCATTTTTCAATTGTGTGGCTTCTTGAGAAATCTCACGAGCCTTGTCTGGGTCATCCCAAAATGTAGGGTCGCTCATTTGCACATCAAGTGTAAAGATTCGATCTTCTTTCTGAGCGATGTTAAAGTGAATCCCTCATTCCATAAATACGTTCTTCTAGATTAGAAATAATAGGTTTTAAATCTTCTAACAATTTATGTTCACCACCTTTAACTTATTAGCTTATTACATCGATAAACTATCACCTTAATAAAATAGAAAAATGGCCGTTGCCCAGAAGGAAATCCCATTGAGCAACGTGCCATTCACAAATCTTAATCTATGTTTTGTGGCTCCAACACATCTTCATGATGGGGTTGTGCACCTTCTAAGTGGTCAACTGGTTCTTCAATTTCTTGAATCAATTGTGCACGAATTTTGTACAACGCCATGATTGTTTCATCTTGGATAGCAGCAATCATGTTTTGGAACATATCAAAGGCTTCAAATTTATATTCCACCAATGGATTTTTTTGGCCATATGCACGAAGGCCGATACCTTCACGCAACATATCCATATTATCCAAATGTTCCATCCATTTGTTATCAACAACGCGCAACATAATAGCCTTTTCAAGTTGGCCAAACATAGCATCACCAAGCATATCAACGCGATCTTGATACTCAGCATGAGCAATTTCAAGCAAGCGTTCTAATAATTCTTGACGACTATATTCTTCCATATCTTGAGGAGTCATAATATCTTCGGTTAAGAAATATTGACTCAAGTGCTTGTAGAGACCTTCGTAATCCCATTCTTCTGGATATAATTTCTCATCTGCATAAGCATCTACAGATTCAGTAACAAGTTTATCAATCATTTCATTGATTGTGTCACGTAAGGACTCATTACGTAAAATACGACGACGTTGTTCGTATAATACTTCACGTTGTTGATTCATAACATCATCATACTCGAGTACATATTTACGAATATTATAGTTATGATCTTCTACTTTCTTTTGAGCACGTTCAATAGATTTAGTAATCAAAGAATGCTCAATAGGTTCATCCTCTTCCATGCCAAGTTTATCCATAATGCCTGTAATATTGTCAGCACCAAAGATACGCATCAAATCATCTTCTAAAGATAAGAAGAATTGAGAGGAACCTGGGTCACCTTGACGACCAGCACGACCACGCAACTGATTATCGATACGGCGACTTTCATGACGTTCAGTACCTAAGATGGCCAAGCCACCTAATTCAGGTACACCTTCACCTAATGTAATATCAGTACCACGACCTGCCATGTTTGTAGCAATTGTTACCATGCCCATTTGACCAGCATTGGCAACAATTTCAGCTTCTTTTTCATGATGTTTAGCATTCAATACTTTATGTGGTACGCCTGCACGTAATAACATATCTGAAAGCTCTTCAGATTGTGTAATAGATGTAGTACCAATCAAAATAGGTTGACCAGTTTGATGTCGTTCTACAGCATTACGTACTACGGCACGATATTTAGCAGCCTTAGTTTTAAAGATTTGATCTGGCAAATCTACACGGGCTAATGGTTTATTTGGAGGAATAGGCAATACTTCCAAACCGTAAATATCGATGAATTCTTTTTCCTCAGTCTTAGCTGTACCAGTCATACCAGCAAGCTTTTTATACATACGGAAATAGTTTTGGAATGTAATAGAAGCCAATGTTTGACTTTCACGTTCAACCTTCAAGCCTTCTTTAGCTTCGATAGCTTGATGTAAGCCATCAGAATAACGACGACCAAACATCAAACGACCTGTAAATTCATCGACGATAACAACTTCACCATCTTTAACTACGTAATCAGTATCGCGATGCATCATAGCATAAGCACGTAAAGATGCACCAAGTAGATGGTTTAACTCGATGTTTTCTGCATCATACAAGTTTTCAACACCAAGCATTTTTTCGACTTTTGCGATACCAGAATCAGTAGGTGCAATAGTCTTTTGTTTTTCATCAATTGTATAATCTTCATCTTTTACAAGATGAGGAACAATTTTAGCTAACTTGTAGTAATTATCTGTGGAACGTTGACCAGGACCAGAAATAATTAATGGAGTTCTCGCTTCATCGATAAGAATAGAGTCAACTTCATCGACAATTGCGTAATTCAATGGACGTTGTACCATTTGAGATACATCAGATACCATGTTATCGCGCAAATAGTCAAAACCAAACTCATTATTTGTACCATATGTAATATCACATGCATATGCTTCTTTACGTTGGTTATAATCGAGATTAGCCACAATAAGACCTGTAGAAAGGCCTAAGAAGTTATATAAACGACCCATTTGTTCACTATCGCGAGTAGCCAAATAATCATTTACTGTAACAACATGTACGCCGTTACCTGTCAATGCATTTAGATATACTGGCAATGTAGCAACTAATGTTTTACCTTCGCCAGTACGCATTTCTGCGATATTACCTCTATGAAGGCAAATACCACCGATCAACTGCACATCAAAATGACGCATGCCTAACACACGTTTAGATGCTTCGCGAACTACAGCAAATGCTTCTGGCAAAATGTCGTCTAACGTTTCCCCTTTTTGCAAACGACGTTTAAACTCATCGGTTTTTGCTACTAAGTTAGCATCACTTAATTTAACATAATTCGGTTCAATTTCATTAATATGATCAGCAATAGCACGCATTTTTTTAATTTCTTTTGCGTTATTATTGCCTAATAGCCTTTGTAAAAAGCTTAACAAACAAATCACTCCTCTATAGGACATCTTACATTATTTTATCTAATTTATTATAACGAAAATGCCTTGAATAGTCAAAGAATTCAAGGCATTTCACGATTATTTATAGCATTTTATAAAAAAGGTGGATGACTCAAAATGGTCATCCACCTTGATATAATAATCGGCTGATTTAAAAAGTAGAAAGGAGTTAGGATTATTGTCAGCCGATATTATAGGTTATTGTAATTCTGGCTCAATCAAACCATAGAATCCATCATGTCTACGATATACTACGTTCATTGCTTCTGTTTCAGCATTGAAGAACATAAAGAAGTCATGGCCAATAAGATTCATTTGTAAGATAGCTTCTTCTACATCCATAGGACGTACTGCAAAGTGTTTCCGTTTTACAACTTCGATAGTTTCCTCTTCTACAGGAGCTGCTAAAGCTTCAGGATGGAAAGCTTCTTGTTTTTTGAAGCGTTTTGCTAAACGAGTTTTATGTTTATGGATTTGACGTACGATCTTGTCTATTACTAAATCAATAGCTGCATACATATCATCGTTTGTTTCTACACCGCGAAGAACGATCTTATCAACGAAGCATGTAAGTTCAACAGTAGATTTATCTTTAACAACGGATAAAACCGCTTGTGCATCTAACTCATCATCGAAGTAACGAG
Source organism: Veillonella sp. (assembly GCF_041333735.1). Lineage (NCBI taxonomy): Bacteria > Bacillati > Bacillota > Negativicutes > Veillonellales > Veillonellaceae > Veillonella > Veillonella sp. The sequence goes on along the minus strand of NZ_JBGKFB010000001.1, from coordinate 1,659,895 downwards.
TTAATTTGCTCAATCTTTTTTCGATGTATGCTCTTAGAGCATCTGTCACTTCAATGTTTTTACCTCTGATTGCTACTTTCATAAGTCAACACCCTTTCTAAAAATCATCCACGAGATACGAGTGTGTAGTAATTTTTTACTTATCTCTCGTGTTATATTTAGTATTTCTACATCAAGGTATAAAACTCCTCTTTTTTTCAAAAGAATTTTTATATTTTTTGCAGAATTATAAATATTATTTCCAGTAACAATCGAAAAACTCCAATATCATGCGATATCGGAGTTTCTTTATATGTTGCTTTTATGTATTTTTTGGTATGTTATTACGCTTTTACAACGTTAGCAGCTTGAGGGCCACGGTTACCATCAACGATATCAAACTCTACATTTTGACCTTCTGTCAAAGATTTGAAGCCTTCGTCTTGGATCGCAGAGTAATGTACGAATACATCGCTACCGTCTTCACGTTCAATAAAACCATAACCTTTTTCTGCGCTAAACCATTTTACTTTACCTAACATGGTAACATCCTCCTAAAAATATATATATTGTCTTACTGTCTTGCACTACACTTGTATCATAACACAGCATGTATAAAATATCAAACAATAATATTAACGCTTTTAATGAATATACAAATATATCTTATTGATAATTCATCCCCTAAAAACTACTTTAAAACCTTTATTTATCTATATTATAAATATTTCCGAACAGCACATTAAATTATTACATAATTTTATAATCATAAAATTATATGAATTAAAAATTATTACTCCAAAATATATATGTATAAAATATTTATATATCACAAATATTTATGGCGATAATCGTATTTTATAGATTAAGAAAAGCCTAAAAGCGCTTATTTACAAGGGTTGAACAGATACGGATAAAATAAGTCATCAAATATATTAATAGATATAAATCGATTCATATATTAAGAAATTTAATATCTACAAATTTGGTTATCTTTAAAAATACAAAAAAAGGAAGCAAACTCTGAATTTCAGAACTTACTTCCTTTTATGTTAGAAAATATTATTATAAAATTTTCGACAAGAACAATTTTGTTCGCTCATTTGTTGGAGCATCAAATACCTTTTCAGGAGTATCATCTTCTAAGATTAATCCACCATCAACGAATAATACGCGGTCAGCTACTTCTTTAGCAAAGCCCATTTCATGAGTAACAATAACCATCGTCATCCCTTCTTCTGCGAGAGACTTCATTACATCTAGAACCTCACGAACCATTTCTGGATCGAGTGCAGATGTAGGTTCATCAAATAGCATAACTTTTGGTTTCATCGCTAGGGCACGGGCAATAGCAACACGTTGCTTTTGACCACCAGATAAGGAATCAGGATATGCATTAGCTTTATCTCCTAACCCAACGCGATCAAGTAAAGCTTGTCCGATTTTCTTAGCTTCATCACTAGAAGTTTTACGAACCTTAGTTTGAGCTAATGTTAAATTTTCCATTACAGTCATATGTGGGAAAAGATTAAAGTTTTGGAATACCATCCCTACTTCAGCACGAACTTCATTGAGTTTAGACTTATCAGAAAGATCCATACCATCTACAATTACCTTACCAGATGTAGGCTCTTCTAAGTAGTTCATAGTACGCAATACTGTACTTTTACCAGAACCAGATGGACCAATTATAACGACAACTTGACCTTTTTCTATATGTAAATCAATGCCCTTTAATACTTCATTTTTACCAAAGGATTTATGTACATTTTCTAATTTAATCATTTAATGCTATATTTCCTTTCAAGGTAACCAACTAATTGTGAAATTGTTACTGTCATAATAAGGTAAATAACAGCAACTGTACCCCAGATTTCAAAGGATGCATACGTTTTAGCAATGATTAATTGACCACGACGTGTCAATTCTTCGAAACCAATTACAGAAACCAATGAGGAGTCTTTCAACATAGCAATAAATTCATTACCCAATGGTGGGATAATTGCTTTGAAAGCTTGAGGCATGATGATATAACGCATAGTTTGACCCCAAGTTAAACCAAGAGATCGACCTGCTTCCATTTGACCTTTATCGATAGACTGGATACCAGCACGGAAGATCTCAGACACATATGCACCAGAGTTAATACTACATGCGGTAACAGCTGCAATAAATGGATCAATACGTTGTCCTGTAATCATTGGCAAAGCAAAATAAATCAAGAAGATTTGTACCAATAACGGTGTACCACGAATGATATCTACATAACATTTTGCTAATAATCTAACTACAGTAAATTTAGATAAATTTGCTAAGGCTACTAATAAACCGATAAAGAAACCACAGCCAACAGACATAGCTGTAATTTCTACGGTTACAAGTGCACCTTGTAATAAGAGCGGTAAATTATCCGCAATTAACCCCCAATTAAAACTCATGATCTCTCCTATTATTTAAATTCTACCACTACTGGCATATCAGCAGGTGCATCTACATTAAACCATTTTTTATATAATGTATTAAATTCACCATCAGCCTTCATATCTGCAATTGCTTTATTGATTTGTTCTTGTAAATCTTTATTATCTTTATTAATTGCTAAGCCCAAATATTCTTTTGTATTTGGATATGCCATAAATTTAATATGTTGATCTGGATGTTTAGTACTGTAATATTGAGCCACTGGCAAATCAATAACAGTTGCATCAGCACCACCATTTTGTAATTCTAACAAAGCTTCATTACTATGGTCAAACTCTTTTACAGTAGTACCTTCGATTTTATGGGCTAAATCTGCACCAGTAGTACCTAGTTGAGCAGCAATTTTCTTGCCTTTAAGATCGTCAAGAGATGTGATATTTGCGCCATCTTTATATACTACAGCAAGGGCATTTTCATAATATGGAGAAGAGAATAATACCTTTTCACTTCTAGCTTTGGTAATCGTCATACCAGATGCAGCTACATCAATATCATGTGTATTTAAAGCTGGAATCAAAGCATCAAAAGCAACATTCTTAAGCTCTACATCTTTATTGATACGTTTACCAATGGCACGAATTAAATCAATATCAAAGCCTGTGTAGTCTTGAGTTTTTTCATCTTTAAATTCAAATGGTACAAATGTGGCATTAGTACCAACAATGAGTTTATTAGAAGTTGTTTGTGTAGAAGATCCACAACCGCCAATTACAGTACCGGCCATTACTAACATACAACCACCAATGATTAATTTTTTTAACTTGCTATTTAACATCGAATCATCCTCATTTACTAAACTAACTATTTTTATTCCACTAGTATACCACTTAGTATAATTATGTCAATAATTTTGTATAGAATCATCCTAAATATCAATTAATCACTATATTTATATTTTATTTTTATACACTGATTGTATATTTATAACAATAATGTATAAAAACTTTCCCATAAGAATCGGTATTTTCACCATTTTTAAATATACAGATGTATAAAAAGAAAAAAGCACATGAGAAAAGCCTCATGTGCCCGCATACGGCTGACCTGGTCTTTGCCCCCACACTCGCCTGCTGGAGGGTTCGCTCATAAGTCCGAGACTCCCCACTACTACCCCTCTCGGTTTTACCGGCAGGACTTACACCTAAGCCGCACCATGCTCACAACCCCTTGGGTTGCTTATGTGGATCGTTTCGCCTGCGACTGGCATCGACTTTCAACCACAGACCCGTATAGACGTATTATAAAGAATAACACTATACATGTCTAGATTTATAATTATATATACATTCTTAAAATAAATAAGGCCTAACGATTAAATTATATTTCCGAACATAGCATCGTTCAGTTCTCATTGAAATGAGAATAAATTTTGCAACCCCTTTTTTGGTATGTATAGAAAATTGTCATAGAAAACCTAAAATATTCTTCATATTATTTTAATATTTATAAAATTAGTTTTTCTAGGTACTATATTTAGTACATTCTTAAAATGTCAATTATTTTTAGTATGCCAAATATGAATACAACATGTATAATAGAACATACGTATCATACACAAAATATTATTTATGGTGTATAATTTGTATACTATTAAATAAGAACGGCCTAAAGTTGTACGATATGAACATAAGTACGAGGGGTTGTACCATATGTTCTACATGTTAGTTAAAGGGGTTTATTATGTTTATGTTATCATTAATGCAACCATCTGGGTTGTACGAACTGGAGAAGGACAGTTTAGAAGCCATTAGCGCTCAGCTTTTGCAGATGATACAAATGAAAAGCTATCATCTGTACACTCATTCTATCCAAGTTTCAAACTATGCAGTTAGTATTGCTGCTAAAATGGGTTTACCATTAAATGAAATTGAACAAATTCGCCATGCAGCATTACTTCATGACGTAGGATTATTAATGGTACCTAATGCATTAATCCAAAAATCTCCATATCTTAATAAACAAGAAATGTCCAAGTATAAGCAACATGCTGCAAGTGGTGCGAATATGATCGAAAACTACCCTTGCTGCCAACAAATCTTGCCTTATATTCGTTACCACCATGAAAAATGGGATGGCTCTGGTTACCCTAAACATTTGCGTGGTGCTAACATCCCATTAGGAGCTAGAATCATTGCTGTTGCAGATTATTATGATACAACAGTTAATCCTTCTACAGAATTTTGGGCAAAAACAAAAGCTAAAGCAAAAGAAGAACTCTTTAGTGCATCCGGCTCTCTCTTTGATCCAGATGTAGTAAAAGCATTTATCGATGTTCTAGGCTAATATAATGATTAAGCGTTCACCATTCGGTGAACGCTTTTTTTGTAAATATTTAAAAACTTCCGCTGGCTAGTGTTAAAGCATCGAGTCTACTAGGATTATATGACCTAAGAACCTTTGCTACGGCTTCGATTGTTGCTCCTGTAGTATAAATGTCATCTACAATTAAAATACGCTTTGTGGAAAAATCAGTGTCTTTATACTCTGCGTTGATTACAAAAGCATTATCTATATTTTGATGTCGTTCTTTATGTGTTAAGGACCACATATCACTAGAAGTTTCAAACTTATATATACAATCTAGCCATACAAAATATCGTTTATCTATGTTCTCTAACGAGTATGCCCAATTCTTAAAAAATAAATCAACCTGATTATAGCCTCTCTTTTTCTTCTTAGTCTCACTTGAAGGTACGGGAACTATATAATCATATACAGTTTTACAATTGCCATTTAGAATATTAAACTCATCATATTTCATGTAAAAGTTGTACGATGCTAAAAAAGGAGCAGCCCCCTTGGACTGCTCCTTTTTTTCATTAAATTTTACATCGTAAATCATAGACTTTAGACCACCACAATAGTCTGCTAGCACACATACATCATCTACATAATGTAAAAATTTATGTGGTACATGACGAATATGTAATAGATCATTAAAACAAGTTTCACACCAATCCCCTTGTGTTGCTACAGAGGCACCACAATGAGGACATACAGGTGGAAATAGGAAATCCCAAAGACTCATTACGAATCACATCTCCCTTGTAGTCTTTCTTTAAACAATGTATATCGTTCATCTGCATTTACAGTACGTACAGCACGTTCTATAGCGCTTGTAGTACCCACAATGATAACCTTCCGTTTTGCTCTTGTAACAGCTGTATACAACAAATTACGCTGCAACATACCACCATAACGTGGTACAAATGGAATGATAACTACACCATACTCGCTACCTTGACTCTTATGAACTGTAATCGCATAAGCAGGCATAATCATATGAGCTTCATCAATAGGTAGACGAACATCTTTATGGATAAATCGGATACAAATATCGCTTCGTGTAATGGCGTAAATGACACCAATTTCACCATTAAAGACCTCTAACTCATAGTCGTTAAGAATTTGAATAACCTTATCGCCAACACGGTAGGTAATACCATTTACACGAGCTTCCCCTTTTAAGCTATCCGGTGGATTAACAGCTTGCTGTACATATTGAGAAATTAATGTACTACCTGCTTCACCACGGCGCATAGGAGAAATAATTTGAATATCTAATTCATCGTCTACATGCTCTTGTTCTCGTTTATACACATCAATGATAGCTTTCATCATCATGTCATAAGACTTAACAGGAATAAAAGAAAACTCTTCACTTACGCTATCCAAATTCGGCATTTCACCACGGTTAATAGCATAGGCGCTTTCAACAATAATATTACCAGAGCTTTGACGATAAATCTGGTTGAGCCGTGTGTAAGGAACACAATCACTATCGAGTAAGTCTTTTAATACAAAACCAGCACCAATAGGCGGTAATTGATCTACGTCGCCAACGATAATGACATGGGCTTCTTTAGGAATAGCTGCCATTAAGGAATAGAATAAACGAACATTGAGCATAGATGCTTCATCAATGATAATAACATCAATATCTAATGGATCATCCTCATTCTTAGTAAAATCATAGGAATCACTACCTTGAACAGGTACTAATAATCTATGAATCGTAGTCGCTTCAAACTCCGTCGCCTCTGTAAGTCGTTTTGCAGCACGTCCTGTAGGAGCGCTAAGAATAATACGTCCTAGTCCACTAAGTTGGAAGCCTTTTACTAAAGCCTTAATAATCGTCGTCTTACCAGTACCAGGGCCACCAGTTATAAGGGAAAACTTTTCAAAGAAGGATAGCTGTATAGCCTCTTTTTGGGCATCCCCAAATGTAATATGATTATCAGCTTCAAACTTTTCTATAAAGCTAGGAATATCAAGAGATATCGGATCTGCTTCTAATAAGAAATCTTTTGTATAATGAACGCTTTCCACTTCAGACACGTACATTTCTGGAGGGTAAATATATAGGATATCTTCATAATATGTACTATATAAAGCACCTTGCTCCAATAGGCTTTCAATAAAGTTAGCAATATCATCTACATCAGTTTGTAATAAATCGTCTAAACGACCGATAAGTTGATCCACAGGCAAACACGTATGCCCTTGATTATCCAAACTGCGTAGAATCCATTCCAATCCCGCTTCTAAACGGCGTGTATCACTACCTGTAATACCCAAGTGTTCTGCTAGCGTATCAGCGGTGCCAAAAAGCATATCTGGAGCCACACGTAACAAGGTATAAGGATTATCCTCGATAACAGCAATAGACTGAACACCATAATAGGTGTATACGATACGACTCCATTTAGAAGAAATATGATGGCTTTCAAAAAAGTGATTTAAATCAGATAAAATACCTTCACCAAGTAAGGTATTAAATAATTCGTCCTTAACACTTTTACGAAGTCCAGGAACATCCTTAATTTCTTCGGGACGTTCCTCCCGTAAAACTTCTAAAATACGGATACCAAAATACTCAAGAACCTTTTCTACGGACTTTTCACCAAAACCTTTAATACCTAAATTCAATAAGTAGGTCTTAGCAGCCCCCATGTTATCAGGTTTAAGTTTTTCTACACTAGTAGCATCAAATTGACGACCGTATTTTTCATGTTCTACATAACGGCCTCGAACTTCAATATCTTCTCCTTCTTTAGGAGATTCAAACTTACCAGTACAAGTAATGTATTCCTCATTATAATCCTTAAGGACAAACACGCAATACGTACGTTGTGTATTCTCATATATAGTTCGGTATACAAATCCTCGTATGGCGTCCATTATTTCTCCGTATTAGGCAAAGCTTCAATAATTTCTTGTACCGCATCGGTAATGCTACCTTCATTACCAATTTTGATATGTGCCACTTCTTCGTATAAAGGGTATCGTTCTTCATATACATTGAAGATATATTCAATACTTTCTTTTACAAGTGGACGAATTTCAAGATCCAAATCATCTAAGATATGATTCACATCACGATTAACAAATACAACAAGGCCATTATTGCGCATTAGCTTAACTGTTTTATCATAAGTAACAGTACCACCACCGGTAGCAATAACAGATGGTTTATTATGAATTAATTCCTTAATCGTGTTATATTCATATTCACTAAAAGCATCTTTACCATCATAAATAAAGATTTTTTGAACAGATTTCCCAACCTTATCTTGAATCGTTTGATCTAGATCGTAAAAATCTCGGCCTAATTCTTTAGCTAGCATTTTGCCAACTGTTGTCTTACCGGCACCTGGCATGCCAATGAGGAAAATATGCTTATGCATATGCTCTTTTAAAAACTCATTGCTCATAGACACAACAGTTTTTATATAATTTTCAATATAAGGTGCCAATGTTTTATCTTTGCAGTTTTCAGTATGCAACGCAATAATACTTTCATCACGTTCTTCATCAATGAGTGGTAAATGATGTTCATCTTTATATTTACCAATCTCTTTAATCAATGTAAGACGCTTTTCAAACTCTGTAACAAGTACGGAGTCAATACTATCTATTTGTTTGCGAGCTTCTTTAATATCCATGAGAACCCCCTTATTATGCTTTAGCTAAAACAGCTAAAGCCTGTTCTTCATCTACCTTCATTTGATCAATAAGATCTTGTAAGTTATTAAATTTTACTTCCCCTCTAAGATAGGAAATAAATTGTACAATTACTTCTTTTCCATATATATCTTGGTCAAAGTTAAATACATGTACTTCGCATCTATGGTACTGATTCTTAAATGTAGGATTATCCCCAATATTACCTACCCCATCATACCAAGTACCATCGATACACACGCGATTAGCGTATACACCATCTGGAGGTGTAGCCATTTCATTAGGAAGCAACAAATTCAATGTTGGGAACCCTAATGTGCGTCCTCGTTGATCACCTTTAATTACAGTCCCTTTAAATTGGAATGGTCTTCCAAGCCAATGAGTAGCATCTTCTAAACGCCCTTCGCGAATGGCCTTTCTAATCTCCGTACTTGAAATAGGAGTACTAAGTCCATCACAAGGCAATAAGGGCTGCACTAAAACTTGTATATTTTTATCCGCTAATACTTGTTTCATATAATCTGGATTACCAAGACCTTTAGCACCAAATGTAAAGTTTTCTCCAATTACAATAGCAGCTACATTCATATCTGTACAAAGAGCGCCCAAAAAATCGTCAGCACTCATTTTTAGTAACTCTTCAGTCATAGGCAACCGTAAAATATAGTCTACATTCAAATCTTCAAGAACGGAATCCATAATCTCTTCTTGAATGACCCGTTTAGGCACTCGCTCTGGATGTAGTATAGTTAGTGGATGATGTTCAAAGGTAATGATTATACTAACACCATTAACTGCCATTGCCTCATCAACGGCCTTGCGTATAACTCGTTGATGACCTCGATGAATACCATCAAAGGTACCTAGGGCATATACTTTTGTATCTTTGATTTGACGCAGTTCATCAAACGAATGTATTTGCTTCATACTTATCCTTCAATAAAAATATTTTTTTCCACCTTCAAAGAGTGGTTAGTTCGTTTCATAATCCCTATAAATCCATGAGGACCATAGGCTCTATAATAATGTTCTGGTTCAGTATAAGAAAATTCGTTACCAATAGGCAATTCCTTACCTTGCACAATCATCTTTAATTGTACACTATTTACCATCACTTTTGAAAGATGAGAAACGGCTGTATCCGTTGGTAACAATAGGCTTTCACCATGAAGCATCAACTCTTCAGCCATTTTAGCAGAATCAATATCAAATGGTCCTACTTGAGTACGTGCCAAGGATGTCATGGTTCCTGGTATACCTAATGAAACACAGATATCACGCAATAATGAACGAATATAAGTACCTCCAGAACAAGTTACACGAACTGTAAAATAAGGAAAACCATACGCTATCAGCTCAATATGTTTAATATGAATTTGACGTAATGGTAATTCTACAGGAATCCCTTTACGAGCATATTCATAAGCACGTATACCATTTATCTTTATAGCAGAATATTTTGATGGCCTCTGGTTTTGTGCACCAATAAAGGTATTTAGTGTATTAACTAATTCATCAAAAGTAGGTTTAAGCATAGCATCGGAAAGTTCTGAACTTTGAATGTATTCATTCAATAGAACGCCGTCTCGCAATACCATATCTTTATCAGGTAATACCGGTTGACCAGAACTATCTTCAGTATCGGTAAAAGTACCAAATTTACATTCTGCTACATAGGTTTTATCAAACCCCTCTGTATACTCAATAAGACGCGTAGCCTTACCAAGAAAAACGGGCAACACGCCATAGGCCATAGGATCTAAAGTACCACTATGACCAATGCGCTTTTCTTTTAAAATGCGACGACAAATAGCAACAGCATCATGGCTTGTTATACCAGGAGGTTTTAAAAATGGTAAAATGCCATCCATTATTTAATCACCTCAATGAGAGCCTGTTTCGCTTCTTGTAATGGTAGATTAATCGTACAACCGGAAGCTCGAATATGACCGCCACCGCCAAAATTGCTAGCAATAGCATTCACGTCGGTACCTTTAGATCGTAAACTTACCCGTGTTCTGTCATCAGCTTCAGCTTTCAATAAAATAGCTATATCAACAGTATCTACATTTCTAATAATATCCACAAAGCCATCTGTATCATCGCCGAGAATGTTCATAGCCTCGCGATTCATCTCGATGGTAGCTACTGTATTATTCTTGTAGAACTCAATAGTTTGCATAACTTGTTTTGTTAATTCCAGACGACTTGCAGACACAGCCTCAATCGTTTCAGAAATAACATTAGGTCTAGCACCGGCTGCTACACATTTAGCAGCCATTTCTAACGTATTGGCAGTTGTATTGCTAAATTTAAAGAAACCACAGTCAGTAGCAATAGCCATATATAAAGCAGTACCCATAGACTCGGTGATAGGCCAATTCCATTTTGTACATAAATCGGTAACGATTTCACCAGTAGCAGCAAAGTCAGGCTTCAAATATAGATGATCAGCAAATTCCGTATTAGAAATATGGTGGTCTATATTAAAAATAGGTGCACTCCATAGTGCACCTACTTTGCCAATTCGCTCATACGTGCTAGCATCCAATACCATTAGCATATCAATATCAACAGGGTTTGTTTCAAAATACGCTACATCATGGATGTGGTCCGTATATCGTAAGAATGAGTACTTCTCAGGAACTACATCATCCACTACCATATATACAGTTTTACCTTGCCCTACAAGGGCTTCGTAAAAGGCCACCATGGACCCGATAGCATCGCCATCAGGTCTGACATGGACGGTTAGCATAATAGAATTAGCTTCACACAGAGCCATATGTAATTGATTAATAGTAATCTTACTCATGTTCTGTATCCTTTGTGTTAATTTTTTTCTTCGTCCTTTTTGATTTCATTCAAAAGGGATTCAATATGCATGCTATAGTCTAAAGACGTATCCTTATCGAATGTGATAGAAGGAATATGGCGCAATTTAAGTACTTTGCCAAGCTCAGTACGAATATGACCTGCTGCATGCTTTAAAGCGATAAGTGTATCTTCTTTTTCCTTATCGGAACCAAACAAGGAGACATAAATCGTAGCTTCACGCAAATCACCTGTTACATGAACATCAGTAATAGTAGTGAAGCCGATGCGTGGATCTTTCAATCCGCGCATCAACATTTGACTTACCTCTTGTTTGATAAATTCTTGTAATTTTCTGACACGAACGTCACTCATATAAACCTCCTAAATTTGAGGTGCAATTTCTTCCATCAAGTACGCTTCGATTACGTCGCCTTCCTTGATGTCGCGGTAACCTTCTAAGGAAATACCACATTCGAAGGATGTTTTAACTTCTTTCACTTCGTCTTTGAATCGACGTAAAGAGTCAACCTTACCTTCAAATACGACAATACCATCACGGATCAAACGAACTTCAGAGTCGTTAGTAATACGACCTTCTGTTACATAAGAACCGGCAACGATAGCTTTAGGTGTAGAGATGACTTGGCGCACCTCTGCACGACCAACGACAACCTCTTTGAATTGAGGAGCCAACATACCACGCATCGCGGACTCAACGTCATTGATAGCATCATAAATTACGCGATATGTACGAAGGTCAACTTTTTCATTTTCCGCAGCGCGGCGAACATTAGCATCTGGACGTACGTTGAAGCCCATTACGATTGCATTAGATGCAGAAGCCAACATGATATCGGATTCATTAATAGCACCTACTGCAGCATGAACGATTACGATACGTACTTCAGGATTTTTAATACCTTCTAAGGATTGACGCAATGCTTCTACAGAACCTTGAACGTCAGCTTTAATGATGATGTTAAGGTCTTTTAACTCACCTTGTTGAATTTGGTTGAAGATATCATCCAATGTAACCTTGTGAGTTGCTTGCAATTCTTGAACACGTTGTTTGGCAATACGTTTTTCAGCAATTGCACGTGCTTCGTTGTCATCCATACCATTGATGATTTCACCCGCTTGAGGAACTTCAGAGAAGCCCAAGATTTCTACTGGCATAGAAGGACGAGCTACTTTAACTTTTTCACCGCGTTCATTTGTCATAGCACGTACTTTACCGTATGCTGTACCAGCAAGTACAGTATCACCTACACGGAGGGAGCCTTTTTGTACTAGTACTGTACATACAGCACCACGACCTTTATCAAGTTGAGCCTCGATAACTACGCCGTATGCTTTACGGTTAGGATTAGCTTTCAATTCCATAACTTCTGCTACAAGCAAGATATTTTCGAGCAAATCGTCGATACCTTGTTTTTGTTTAGCAGATACTGGAACCATGATTACATCGCCGCCCCATTCTTCTGGTAAAAGTCCATGTTCAGCCAATTGTTGTTTAACATGGTCTGGGTTAGCACCTGGTTTATCCATTTTGTTGATAGCAACAATAATTGGTACATCAGCAGATTTAGCATGGTTTATGGCTTCAATAGTTTGAGGCATTACACCATCATCAGCAGCTACAACAAGAACTGCGATATCTGTAGATTTAGCACCGCGAAGACGCATAGCTGTAAACGCTTCATGGCCAGGAGTATCAAGGAATGTAATTTTATTGTCGTTATAACGAACTTGGTAAGCACCGATATGTTGAGTAATACCACCTGCTTCGCCAGCTGTTACATTAGTTTGACGAATTACGTCCAACAAGGATGTTTTACCATGGTCAACGTGACCCATGATAGTAACAACTGGAGGACGAGGTTTTAATGTTTCTGGTGCATCTTCAATCTCGATGATATCAGTAGGATCTTCTTCAGGTTCTACTTCTGTTACAGTTACACCAAATTCTTCAGCTACGATTGTAGCAGTATCAACGTCAACCTCTTGGTTAATGCTAGCCATAACACCTAAGAGCATCAACTTTTTGATAATTTCAGATACTTCGCGGCCCATTTTTTCGGCTAATTCTTTAACTGTTAAAGGACCGGATAATTCGATTTCCGTAGCAATCGCTGCTTCAGCCTTACGTTCAGCTTCAGCTTTTTGTTGTAAGTACTGTTCATTACGATGTTTTACGCGATTCTTTTTCTTTTGCATAGATGTAGATAACAAGGATTGAGGACGGTTGTTACCACCTTTTTTATTTTTCTTGTTACGACGATCATTGTTATTAGAATTGCGGTTATCATTGTTTCGATTGTCGTTATTGCGATTATCATTATTACGCGCATCATTAGGACGACCATTGTTATTGCGGTTGTCATTATTGCGGTTATTATTGTTAGGGCGGTTGTTAGCGCGGTCACCAGATTGTTGGTTACCTTCAGATTTACGTGTAGGTTCAGAGATTTGTACATGACGTACATTGCCCTTTTTATGGTCATTTTGTTTAGATTGATCGTCTTGTTTTTGACCACCTTGTTTACGATTATCCTTTTTCTGTTCGTTAGAACGATTTGGATGTTGTTGTTTATGTGGCGCAGCTTCTTGTTTATGAGCTGCAGTTGGAGCAGATTTTTGTTCTACTTTTTGTTCTGTTTTTTGTGCTACTTTAGATGCTTCAGATTTCTTACTCAATTGTTTTTTTACAATTTCATAACCGGAATCATCTACAGAATTAACTGCTTTCGTAACATTTACATTATGTTGTTGCAAGATAGAAATGACCTGCTTACTTTCTACGCCGAACTCTTTGGCGATTTCATGGACGCGCTTTTTGGACATCTACATACCCCCTTATTATCGATCAATCTCTTTTAGTAACGCCTTTGCAAATCCATCATCTAGTACTGCGACCACTACCCGAACCTCTTTACCAATAGCAGTTCCTAAAGTTTCTTTAGTACCAATGCTACGAAGTGGGATATGATGTGTTTCTGCTAATTGATTATATTTCTTTTCATTATTGGATGCACAATCGCCAGCGAGAAGGACTAGTTTAGGTTCCTTTCTCTTCATGGCTTTTTCTACGATAAAGTCTCCAGAAATAACCTTGCCAGCTCGTTGTGCTAATCCTAAGAGATTTAAAATTTTATCTTCATTCATGTATATCGGTGATTACTCATTCTCTTGTAAATCACGTTGTAATGCTTCGTATATATCTTTCGATACACTATGCTTTAATGACCGTTCTAATCGCTTAGCCTTATAGGCTTGCTCAAAGCATGACATGGATTCGCATAAATATGCGCCACGTCCCGGTGCTTTTCCAGTGCGGTCAATACTGATATTGCCATCTGGACTTAAGGCTACGCGAATCAATTCACGTTTTGCCTTAGGCTCACCACATCCTACGCATGTGCGCATAGGTTGGGATTTCGGTTTCATGACTATTCACCGGCCTCAGCATTGCCAAAACCTGCAAAAGGTTCTTCAGCTGCTTGAGTTTCACTCTTAATATCGATTTTCCAGTTAGTTAATTTAGCTGCCAATCGAGCATTTTGGCCTGCTTTACCAATTGCCAAGGATAATTGATAATCAGGAACTACAACGTAAGAGGATTTTTCTTCTTCACTTACATCAACAGAAACAACTTTAGCTGGACTCAAAGAGTTAGCGATATAAATTGCTGGATCTTCATCCCATTTAACGATATCAATCTTTTCATCGTGCAATTCATCAACGATATGTTGTACACGTTGACCTTTAGGACCTACGCAAGCACCTACTGGATCAACATTTTCATCGCGACTATATACAGCAATTTTGGAACGCATACCAGGCTCACGAGCTACGGATTTAAGCTCTACTACACCTTCATAAATTTCTGGCACCTCTAATTCAAAGAGGCGTTTCAATAAGCCAGGATGTGTACGGGAAATCATGATTTGAGGGCCCTTCGTAGTTTTCTTAACCTCTACGATGTAGCATTTAATGCGATCCCCTTCATGATATGTTTCGCTAGCAATTTGTTCTGTAGGAGGTAAAATAGCTTCTGTTTTACCTAAGTCGATAAACACATTTTTACCTTCTACACGTGTAATAACGCCAGTGATGATATCGCCTTCACGACTATAGTATTCTTCATATACTACGCTGCGTTCAGCCTCTTTCAAACGTTGAATAAGCATTTGTTTTGCAGTATGGGCAGCACTACGGCCAAAGTTAGCTGGAGTAACATCAACTTCTACTACGTCACCAATTTCAAAACGTTTGTCAATTTTGCGAGCTTCTAACAAGCTAATTTCTGTTTCTGGCAATTCTACAGTTTCTACCACTTGTTTCTTAGCCATAACTTTATAAACGCCTGTTTCACGATCGATCACAACGTAAGCATCTGGATTAGATGTTGGTTCTTTGCGATATGCTTGCAACAATGCAGCCTCTAAGGATTCAAAAATAACCTCAGGAGCAAAACCTTTTTGCTTTGTAAGCACCATTACCGCTTGAATTAATTCTTGACTCACTCGTATGCCTCCATATATTAAAAATCAAGATGTAATCGAATTTGTGCAATGGCAGACCGTTCGAATGTCATACTTTCACCATTGATAGTAAAATCGATAGTTGTGTCTGTAAAACCTTCTAATGCACCAGTAAATTGTTTACTGCCATTAATCGGTTTAAATAGCTGAATATCAACATCACGACCATTATAGCGAATCAAGTCCTTATCCTTCTTAAGAACTCGATCTAGGCCTGGAGAAGATACTTCCAATAAATAGTTTTCCGTAATTGGATCCTTTTCGTCGAGGACAGCACTTAGTTTTTCGCTAACCATCTGACAATCATCCAAATCTACACCACCTGGTTTATCAAGGTAGACACGCAAATACCAATCGCGTTCACGAACGTAATCTACATCGACTAGTTCCATTTCGGTGCCGGCTATAATACCTTCAACTACAGAGGATACAAATTCCTCTACTGCTTCTCTCTTCATAGCCATCGCCTCCTTCATTACTACATCTTGTATATATCTCTTTTTTTCAAATACCTTAATTAGGCTAATCATAAATGAAAGAGTGGACATAAGCCCACTCTTTTAAAAGATTTATATAAAAGTCATATATAGTATATCACATTTGCTGTGTATATACAAATTCTACGCTTTCTTATGGGCTTTAACCAAACATTCCCACTTAGATTATTTCATATGAATATAAAATAACTCAAAAAATAGCATAGTCATATATAATGATTATCCTTAGTCGACGCGTTCATTTAATCCTTTTAATATAGGACCCAAATGTTCACGTAGAACTGTAGTTAAATCATCTAAATTTTTAGCATCTAGGTGATGGTCTATTTCAGGATAATTTTTATAACGAAGTTCTGCAAAGTATTCATCTCGCAATTCGTTATAATATAGCAATAATCCTGTACATTCGTCCATCTTACGATACTCACCGATAATAAAAGAACCATTAATCATCCGGATTGCATGAGCTGGATCAATATCACATACAAAGCCTTCCAGTTCTTTAGGCATAACCTCGGAAAAATCCCATTCAGGAATGCCTCGACGACGATAGGTAAAGGTAAAGTTATTCGCTGGCTCTATTAACATATTAGTTAACCCTTTGACACAGCGATCTTGTAATCCTTGCCAAAACGACTCTAAATCAGCACGCACAAAAGAAATATCAACAAAGGAAAATAGTGGCATTTCAATATGTACTGTATAATCCTCTACCTCTTTATCATATAAGGCAGACCATCGCCACCCCAAATCATTTTGATAATGGAAAATAGGTACCTTTAATACCTCTTCACCTGCTGAAATACGCTCAAGGAGTGCCGTATAATCAGCTTCATTTGACGCCACTAAGGTAAATCCCTCAATTTGCTGAGGCAACCATGAATAATCTAATGCTTTACAAGCTTCAATAATCGTTTCCATATAATGCCTCGTACTTTTCTTGATACTGTAAGACAGATTTTACATAGCTACGCGTTTCAGGAAAAGGTATGGTATCAACCATGCCATTCCATTTATTCTCATTGAGCCAAGATTCAACATGACCACGTCCCGCATTGTACGCAGCTAACGCTTGTACCTCATCACCATTAAATTCTTTTAACAAATGACCTAGATACCATGTCCCTAACTCAATGTTAGTTTCAGGCTCTTTTAACTGGCGATCTGTATAATTGCCATGTCCAACTTGTTGAGCTACCCATCGCGCTGTATCTGGCATAAGTTGCATCAATCCAAGGGCGCCTGTTTCAGATTCGGCAGTATTCTTATATTTACTTTCAGCTAAGATAACGCTAGCCACCAAAGAGGGTGGTACTTGTTCCTTATCAGCTGCAGCCATCACTACATCTCTATAGTTAAAGGGGTACGCCACTTGACGCGCTATAGGATCATCTAAATGAGTAAAATAAAACCACCCAAGTACGACGCACGATAGCGCCGTTGCCGTTGCACGTTTCATATATCCCCCTTTCCTTACACAATCTTTATCCGATTTTGATATCGGTACAATATAGTAATACACCTAATGGTAGGTTACTATTATATAAAATTTTATGGGCTTATTATACCATTTAATACTAATTTTTATATACCAATTTTAGTACATAATAGGTAATTATTTTGATTCTTGTAAAACTGTCTCTATACGCTCATTCCAAATAGTATTCAACTGTACTGTTAAATCATGAGGCGTACCATTATTATCAATGATTATATCTGCATAGGCACATTTATCATCAAGTCGCATTTGACTATTAATACGAGCAAGGGCATCCTCTCGCGTATATCCATTACGACTCATTAAACGTTCGATTTGAGTCATTTCATTCACATATACGAGCCACACCTCATCCATCATGGTATACCATTCCCCTTCGATGAGTAATGGAATATCATAGATTAAAATTGGTGTATTACCTTGTTCATATTGAGATGTCAATTCCATAATACGATTGCGTATATGTGTTTTTAGACAGCTATTTAATAATTGTCGTTTTTCTTCATTGTGAAAGACTATAGCACCAAGCGCTTCACGATTGAGTGTGCCGTCAGCATGTAAAACATTAGAACCAAAGGTCTCTACAATAGCTTGTAAGCCCTCAGTCCCCGGCTCCACTACTTCGCGAGCTACAATATCAGCGTCGATGTAAGGTATTCCTTTGTCCTTAAAATAGGTAAGGACTGTACTCTTGCCCGATGCAATACCACCAGTTAATCCTATTTTAAACATATATACCTTCTATTTTTAATAAACTAATATTAAGAAACTATTATTTAACTAACGCCCAATTTTCCGCATGATGTACATCTACAATAAGAGGTACTTGTAACTCCACAACAGATTGCATAGTAGTACGTAATAATTCTTCTACTGCTTCTAATTCAGAATTCACCACTTCTAATACAAGTTCGTCATGTACTTGTAATAAAAGTCGAGATTTGAAGTTTCCTTCCTCTAGCTTTTGCTCAACTTGGTTCATTGCTAACTTGATAATATCTGCAGCAGTACCTTGAATTGGTGTATTCATTGCCGTACGTTCAGCAAAGGAACGACGGTTAAAGTTGCGGCTATTAATATCAGGAAGTTCGCGTTGACGGCCGAACATAGTGCGAACCTTACCAGTTTCATGGGCCTCCTGAACCATACAATCCATGTACTCTTTAACCTTAGGATAACGGCTAAAGTATAAATCAATATAGTTTTTAGCTTCTCCCCGTGTGATACCAAGGTCGCGAGATAAGCCAAAGTCAGAAATACCATAAATAATACCGAAGTTAATAGCTTTTGCATGAGAACGCTCTTCGCTTGTTACATCCTCTTGGGCTTTACCTAGTACCTCTGCCGCAGTAAAACGGTGAATATCCTTACCATCAACAAAGGCTTTAATCAAAGCTTCATCACCAGAAAGATGCGCTAAAATACGCAACTCAATTTGAGAATAATCGGCACTCACTAATGTGTCATACCCTGCACCAGGATAGAATAAAGCACGAATTTCACGGCCTTTTTCTGTACGAACAGGAATATTTTGTAAGTTAGGATCAGAGGAACTAAGACGTCCTGTAGCTGTAACCATTTGATTAAATGTAGTGTGAATACGTTTAGTCTTATCATTAATAAGGACTGCTAAGCCTTCACAATAGGTAGATACTAATTTTGCTACAGAACGGTAGGCCAAGATTTTTTCAACGATTGGGCTTTCATTACGCAACATATCGAGTACTTCAGCATCTGTGGAGTATCCAGTCTTAGTTTTCTTAATAACTGGCAAGTTCATCTTTTCGAATAAAATAACACCTAGCTGTTTAGGAGAGTTAATATTGAAAGTTTCACCTGCCAAATCATAAATCTCTTGTTGTACTTGGGCTAATTCATCTTTAAAGCGAGCTGTCGTTTCAGCCAGCTTATTTGTATCAATATATATACCATTTTTCTCCATTACTACTAATGTATGAATCAATGGTAACTCAATAGTTTCATATAAAGACCATAACTCTTCACGTCGAGCAGATTCACAAGCTAAATCATTCATAGCAAGTAAAGCTTTCACCATAGATACGCACTCTACATCTACGCTACCGCTGGCAATGCTAGGCACAGAGAAACGTTCCGTTAAATATAGATAACCATAGTTAGTACGTGTTGGATCTAACAAGTATGCTAGAAGAGACATATCATGGATACGTGCAGTGTTATCATTATTAAACAAAGAGATTTCAGCTGGTGACTCGTCACCTAATGCTTCTATTAGTTCTTTTGTTTGAGTAGTAACAATGGCCTTAGCCCCTTGTAATACTGCTAGAACAGCCTTTGTATCATTTGTTTTAACGACAGTATCACCATTAGAAAGATAGGCAGTCTCGATAGTTCTAAATGGAGTTTTGCCATCAAGCACAACATGTACTGCTACTGTTTTATCTGTATAGAAATCAGGGGTTAGCGCCTTAGCATCAGCTAAATCGTCTAAAGAAATTTCCTCTTGTGGTGCAAAAAGAGAGCCTGGTTCACCAAAAGCTGCTTCCTCTCCGCCCATTACTTGAACGATACGAGGTGTTAATTTAGTAAAGCCTAAAGTTTCAAATAAAGGCTGTACCTCAGAGGCATGGAAATTTTGCACAAAGTCTTCTACCTTGTAAGATAAGTCCATATCCGTTTTGATGGTAGCTAACTCACGAGATAAGAACGCTAAGTCTTTATTTTCAACGAGTCGCTCTTTTAATTTCTTACCAGAAATATCTTCAATGTGGTCATATACAGACTCAAGATTACCGTATTCTGTAATCAATTTAAGAGCCGTTTTTTCACCTACACCTGGTACACCTGGAATATTATCGGAAGAATCCCCCATAAGAGCTTTCATTTCAATAACCTTATCAGGACCATAACCATAAAGTTCCTCCATGTTATCAAGAGTAACCTCTAACATGTCAGAAATGCCTTTTTTAGTTAGGAATACATGACTATGTTCTGTTACGAGTTGAAGGTTATCGCGGTCACCAGTAATAATTTTAACAGCCATTTCTGGTGTACCAAATTTCTTACTCAAAGATCCTAGGATATCGTCCCCTTCAAAACCTTCTTCTTCGATAACACAAATACCCAACGCTTTTAACACATCTTGAATAAGGCTAAATTGAGGTCGTAAATCCTCTGGTGCATCTGGGCGATTACCTTTATATTCGCTGTACATTTCTGTACGGAATGTCTGACGACCTTTATCAAAGGCTACTGCAATATAATCAGGATTAATTTCTTCATATAATTTAATGAGCATTGTTAAGAAACCGTACACTGCATTCGTCGGAGTCCCCAAAGCAGACTTCAACGGTGGTAATGCAAAGAATGCACGGAATAACAAACTACTGCCATCTATAATCATTAATTTTTTCATAAGACACCTCACTTAATTCTATCTTTTATTATAACATAAGGGAGCTAACTAACTTTTAAAATCTACATAATTAACTAATTAGAACACTAGTCAATATATTAATAATCTTGATTTCATAAAATAGGCTTATATGGTATAGTTAATTATTAGTAGAAGATCTTTTATCTTGCATACCAACAAGGAAAATATTGGGCTGAAAAGTCCTTGCGTATCAATATGTGGTATGATATAATCATTCAGGTATAAGAAACGATTTTTAAGGAGGTGACTCAATTGCCAAACATTAAATCCAGTATTAGAAGCGTAAAAACGGATGCTGAACGTCGTGCGAAAAACGCCGCTGTAAAATCTCAAATCCGTACAGCAAGTCGTAAAACCGTAGAAGCTGTTCAAGCAGGCGCAGTAGAAGAAGCAAAACAAGCACTTGTTCATGCTACTAGCGTAATTGATAAAGCAGCCTCCAAAGGTGTACTTCATAAAAACACTGCAGCTCGCAAAAAATCTAACCTTGCAGCTAAAGTAAACGCTTTATAATTTTAAAGCAAGTAAGACAGTCTCTCGGATAACCGTTGAGACTGTTTTTTTATGCCCTTTTTTTATTTTCAATAATGATCTTATCGTTTTTTATACAGTTATATTTTATTACGCCCTATGGGCAGATTAGAGGACTATTACTATGAGAACACTATTATTAATGCGTGGTGCTCCTGCTAGTGGTAAGTCTCAGTGGATTCGTGATAACAATCTTGAGGCTTACACCTTAGAAGCCGATCATTTCCGTATGCTATTACGCAGCCCTTCTCTTGGTGAAGACGGCTGGTATATTTCACAAGAGGATAATGGTCCGGCTTGGGAGCTCCTCCTAGATTGCTTAGAAAAACGAATGAGCAATGGCGACTTTGTCGTTTTAGATGCTACCCACACTACATCTAAAGCTGTTAATGCATATAAAGATTTGCTTAACAAATATAAATATACTGTATATTACTACGAACCAGATACATCTTTAGAGGAATGCTTGGCTCGTAATGCAGGACGTACAGATTACAAACGAGTACCAGAGCAAGTCATTCACCGTATGCACAAGGTAATTAAGACAACTCCATTACCAAAGTTTTGTAGAAAAATCAATTCTATCGATGAAATCAACAATTACTTTACCGTAGATTTGACGAATCGATATGAACGAGTGCGTATCATTGGTGATATTCACGGTTGTTACACGGCATTGCAACAAGCTATCTTACCTTGGGATGAAAAAATACTTTACATCTTTTGTGGTGACTATTTGGAACGCGGTATTGAAAATAAAGAAATGATGTACGAAATGATGCGTCTTAGTACATTGCCTAATACGATTATGTTAGAAGGTAATCACGAACGACATATCGCAAACTTTGCTTTCAATACAAATTTAGATCGTTCAAAACGATTTATGAAAGAAGTTGTAGCACCTATTGTTAAGGATATGACGAAAAAAGAAGTAGAATCTCTTCAACGAGAGTTACGCCTCTTTTATAAATCACTTCGTCAATGCTACCCTTTCATTTTTCATGGCAAAAAATATTTAGTTTCCCATGGTGGTCTCTCCTATGTACCTAACATGACCTTTATAGCTACGTCTACCTTTATTAATGGGTTCGGAGCTTACGAAACAGATATTGCTAAAATATATGATACTAATTACGAAAAAGGATTGTGTCAGGACTTTATTCAAATTCATGGTCACCGCGGTGTTCCCGATGGTAAGTACTCCTTCTGTTTAGAAGGCGAAGTTGAATTTGGTGGCGAGCTTAAATATATTGATATCACTGCAGATTCTTTCACTAAACATGGAATAAAAAACGATGTGTACGATAAAGATTACATGCGCCATGAATATCAAAATATGACACAACATGTTATCTTCACACAAAATGAAGATATTAATATTTTAGGTAATTCTAAATTAGTAAAAGTAAAAAAATGCTCCCCTAACCTATACTCCTTGAATTTTACCTCTCGTGTATTCCATAAACGACTATGGAATGAAAGTACCGTACAAGCGCGAGGATTATTTGTAGATCGCTTAACAGGAGATGTGAAACTACGTAGTTATAATAAATTCTTTAATCTCAATGAGAGGCCAGAAACAGAGTTAAATAATTTAGCTAACACACTCTTCTTCCCTGTTGAAATTCGAACTAAAGAAAATGGATACCTTGCTATCCTTAGTGTTATCAAGGATGAACTAGTTTTTGCATCTAAATCTACTACAGAAGGTATGCATGTAGATTTGTTTAAAGATTTATTCCAAAAATTACCTGAAGTCTTACAAGAAGAAATTAAAGAACTATTAAAGCGTAATAACTGCTCTATGATGTTCGAAGTCATTAGCCAAGAGGATACTCATATTATTAAATACGACCAAGATCATCTTTATGTACTTGATATGATTCAAAATACATTAGATGTAAATGGTAAGCATATTGATGTATCTTTTTCTAGGGAACGACTAGCAGAACTAGACTCCATCCTTAAGAAATATGACATACCATTGATATCTATTGTGAAAACAATTCAACTAGTTAATACTATGGACGAACTAGAAACCATCATGAATGAGGAACTTAATTCATTTCATGAGTCTGAAGGCTTTGTATTAGTCGATAGCAATGGCTTTATGACAAAATTTAAAGTTCCTTATTACAATACGTGGAAGCACCGACGAAATCGGATTCTAGAACCATATCAACAAAATGGTAAGATACCTTATGAAAACTGTAAAAATGAAGATGATAAAAAATTTGCAGATTTCTTAAGTACACTAGAATATGATGTAGTTTGTAAATCTACTTTACTAAATATTAAAGAAATGATGGAAAGTAAAGGATTGCTATAATTAAATAAGAAATATACTTCTATAAAGAAAAAAAAGACCAACTTATGATGTACATAAGTTGGTCTTTTTATGATTTAACTATCTATTTTAAAGATACTACCAGTTAAAACTATTTATTTTTAACTGGTAGTATCTCATATATAGCATATTATATTTATTATTTCGAAATTATGTTATTGTCGTACATAAGTAGCAATATAGTATTCTAAACCTAAATATACTAAAAACATATGAGAAAATTATTTACTAAGTTTCTCTAAAAACGATGTTCCAATGCCCCATTGTTTTAAACCAAAGTTTTCTAAAACTGTTTCCCCAATGTCTGCAAAACTTTTTCTATCTCCAAGATTTATAGGTCCATTCATTCGTGGACTATATACAAGAATAGGTACTAATTCACGGGTATGATCTGTTCCCTTCCAGGTTGGATCATTACCATGGTCCGCAGTAATAAGCAATAAATCGTCATCATTGAGCATTGGTATTAAACCACCAAGTTGGTAATCAAAATCTTCAATAGCTCGTTTATAGCCTTCTACATTTCTGCGATGACCGTAAAGGCTATCAAACTCAACAAGATTAACCATCATAAGACCGTAATCAAATGTAGCCCCTAATAGATATGGAACCATATTCATGCCATGAGCATTAGATTTTGTAGGATAACTTTCATCCCAACCAACATGGGCATAAATATCTCCAATTTTACCGACTGCTACAGTTGGAACATCCGCATCTTGTAACTCTTGTTGTACCATTTTTTTCTCCGGCATGCGACTATAGTCATGACGGTTAGATGTGCGTACAAAACTACCAAGTTCACCTACAAATGGACGTGCTATGATACGGCCTACATAGTAATCTCCAACGCAAACCTTATCACGGGTAATTTGGCATATACGATATAGCTCATCTAAAGGAATCACATCCTCATGGGCTGCAATTTGAAATACAGAATCTGCCGAGGTATATACAATAGGTTTTCCCGTTTTAATATGCTCCGCACCTAGCCGTTCAATAATTTCTGTACCAGATGCAACTTCATTACCTAAATAACCATAGCCCGTTTCCTTTGTGAAAGTATCCATTAATTCTTTTGGAAAACCTTCGTAAAAGGTTGGGAATGGAACGGTAACAGGATGCCCCATCATCTCCCAATGACCACTTGTTGTATCTTTACCAGTGCTGAGCTCCGCCATACGACCAAAAGCACCGTTAATGCTTTCACCGGTATCTGCAATATCGGCAATATGTCCTAGTCCTAAAGATTTCAAATTTGGGCAATGAATTTTACCTGCTGTTGATTCAATATGACCTAATGTATTAGAGCCTTCATCACCAAATTTTGCAGCATCCACGGCATGACCAATACCAACAGAGTCCATAACTAATAGGATAATTCGTTTAAACATATATCCTCCTATTACGTAATATTATTTGAGGTACGGCATTGCAAGCATAAGGGCTGCCAAAGATTTGCTATCCTTAATTTGCTCCGCCTTGATAGCCTCTAATAATTCAGGTAAAGTAAAATACTCAAGTTCCACATATTCGTCTGGATCCCAATTAGTTTCGCCCATAGTAAGATCTTTTGCTAAATATAAATGTAATACTTCGTTACAGAAACCAGGACTTGTAGCAATTGTGCCCAACGGAATCCATTGGTTCGCACGATAACCTGTTTCCTCTGCTAACTCACGTTTCGCACAGTTAAGAGGCTCTTCATTAGGATCTAGTTTACCTGCTGGAATTTCAAGCAAAGGCTGTTGCAAAGCATAACGGAACTGACGTTCCATTACAATTTTATTATCTTCCGTAACAACCACAATAGCTGTAGCACCAGGATGATGAACAACCTCACGCCACGCTTCATTACCATTTACATCAGCTATATCATAAGTAACTTTAATTAGTTTACCATCAAACTTCATTTCGCTAGATTTTTGTATCTCTTTGCTAATTGCCATAATAGCCTCCTTAATGTTTATAACTATTATGATACCACACAGAGAAATAAATATATATAATTCATAACTTAATATAATTATAACTAAATATAATTATAAAAAGCCGCCCAACGTCAGTTGAGCGGCTTTCACCATTCTATTCAGAATTGTATGTAATTTACATAGCACCAGTGCTACCGATACCACCTGTACGTACACCTGTGGCATCGTCATCGTTTGTGAGTAAGTATTTAGAGAATATACCTTGCGCAACACGTTCTCCTTTTTCAAGGGAAACGGTTTCTTTACCATAGTTATAGAGGGCGATCATAATATGACCTTCGTTGTCCTCATTATTGTAGTAATCGCTATCGATAATACCTGTACTATTCACAAGTGCAAGATGGCGTTTAATAGCCATGCTAGAACGGATATGAATAGCAAGATATTCGTCGTACGCCATGAAAGCTTTAAGCCCTGTTGGAACGAGTACTACTTGACCTGGTTCTAATGTAACAGCTTCAGCGCATTCAATATCATAGCCTGCGCTTTCTGTTGTTTTACGGGTTGGTAAATTGATATCTTGTTCTTCAAAAGCAGAAACTACTTCAAAGCCACGAATATCCATGTAACACCTCTTATTTTAAACAATCTTTACGGGACAAGTTGATACGGCCTTGTTTATCGATTTCGATAACTTTTACCATAATCTCATCGCCTACATTTACTACGTCTTCTACATTTTCAACGCGTTCTTTCGCAAGTTTGGAAATATGTACAAGACCTTCTTTACCTGGTAATACTTCTACAAAAGCACCGAATGCCATCAAACGAGTTACTTTACCAAGGTATACTTCACCTACTTCAACCTCTTTAGTAAGGTTTTCAATGATTTGTTGTGCTTTAGCAGCACCATCTTGATCTACAGAAGCGATGAATACTGTGCCATCATCTTCGATGTCGATTTTTGCACCTGTTTCGTCAATAATACCACGAATTACTTTACCGCCAGAACCAATTACATCACGAATCTTATCTGGATCAATTTTCATTGTAATAATACGTGGAGCGTATTGAGACATTTGTTGACGTGGTTCAGCAATTGTATCAAGCATGATACCCATGATATGCATACGGCCTTTATGAGCTTGTTCTAATGCTTCATGAAGGATTTCACGGGATAAGCCGGAAATTTTGATATCCATTTGAATTGCTGTTACACCTTTTGCTGTACCAGCCACTTTAAAGTCCATGTCACCAAGAGCATCTTCCATGCCTTGGATATCAGTTAAGATTGTGTAGTGTTCGCCTTGAGTTACGAGACCCATAGCGATACCAGCTACAGGAGCTTTAATAGGTACACCAGCATCCATCAAGGATAATGTGGAGCCACAAACGGATGCCATGGAGCTAGAACCGTTAGATTCCAACACTTCAGATACTAAACGCAATGCATATGGGAATTCTTCTTCACTAGGAATTACAGGTACCAATGCACGTTCAGCCAACGCACCATGACCAATTTCACGGCGACCAGGACCACGGGAGGAACGAGTTTCACCTACGGAGAAGGATGGGAAATTATAGTGGTGAATGTAACGTTTTTCTGTTTCTAAACCAATGCCATCAATTGTTTGAGTTTCAGACAATGGAGCTACAGTAGCAACGTTCAATACTTGAGTTTGACCACGAGTAAATAAGCCAGAACCATGTGTACGAGGTAATACACCTGTACGGCAAGAGATTGGACGAACTTCATCAAGTTTACGTCCATCTGGACGGATTTTTTCAACAGTAATCATATGACGCACGATTTCTTTTGTCATTGCGTCAAATGCTTTATTTACATCCGCCAAGTTATCTGGGTAGATTTCTTCAAAGTGAGCTAATACATCGGCACGTACTTCGCTTTCTTGCGCATCACGTTGTTGTTTATCTGCACAACGAACTGCTGCATCAAGTTTATCATGACCATACGCACGAACTGCATCAGCGATTTCAGCTAGCACATCTTTACTTTCAAATATGCGTTTTTCCTTGCCCACTTTTGCTTTCATATCTTCTTGGAAAGCTACGATTTTTTTGATTTCTTCATGAGCTGCCATGATGACTTCAAGAATAGTTTCTTCTGGAACCTCTTGAGCACCACCTTCAACCATGAGGATAGCATCTTTTGTACCAGCTACAACGATATTAAGATCTGTTGCTTCTAATTGTTCTTTTGTTGGGTTCACAACAAATTCACCGTTGATACGCCCCATACGAACGCCTGCAATAGGACCATTCCAAGGAATATCAGAAATGGATAAAGCAGCTGAAGCGCCAATCATACCACAGATTGCTGGATCACAATCTTGATCAACGGACATAACAGTTGCCACTACGTGTACTTCATTACGTACACCTTTATCAAATAATGGACGAATAGGACGGTCAATCAAACGGCTATTCAAAATCGCAGATTCAGGTGGACGTGCTTCACGTTTAATGAAGCCACCTGGTAAACGACCAACAGCGTACATTTTTTCTTCATAGTCTACTGTAAGTGGGAAGAAATCGATATCCTTCGCCTCTTTAGAACCTGTAGCGGTAACGAGTACACGAGTATCACCGTAACCAACCATTACGGCACCGCCAGCTTGTTTTGCAAGTTCCCCAGTCTCGATCGTAAGCGTACGACCAGCTAGGTCCATTTGGAATTGTTCCATTCCTATTCCTCCTAAAAATCTTCTTATATGTATACCTTCTTATTATATATCATCAGTTAAAAATAAGCTATTTTTAACTTATTATAATATACGTTAGTTCATTTTATTATGATATACTTATCACGTTGCTAACTCCTAATCTGGCAACAGAGAGGAGGTGTTTTCGTGATAGATTATTTTGTTTCCCTTATTATCACTATCATAGGTGGTGTAACTTGCCATTACATCATCAAGTGGCTAGATAGTAGATTTAAATAGCAACTAGCACAACAAAAAGGACAGAGTTGCCGCTCTGTCCTTTTTTCGTGTTTCCACAATAGATTATCGGCATTCGTTTCCCTTTGCCTAACGTTATTATAACATAGAGAAATAAAATAAAAAAGCCGTCCTATAGGACGGCTAATTTTATTATTTACGAAGACCAAGACGTTCGATAAGGGAACGGTAACGTTCGATATCTTTACGACGAAGGTAGTCAAGCATGTTACGGCGTTGACCAACTAATTTCAACAAACCACGACGGGAATGATGGTCTTTTTTGTGTTCTTTCAAGTGATCTGTTAAGTATTGGATGCGGCTTGTTAAAATCGCAACTTGTACTTCTGGAGAACCAGTGTCACCTTCATGAGTAGCGTATTCTTTAATTACTGCTAATTTAGCTTCTGTAGTTAACATTAATGTTACCTCCTAAAAAAATAAATAATCCCGATAAGCTTAAGTAACCGTTGGAGATTCGAATACTTCGCTTACGATATGTCTTACGACCTTATTTAGTATACAGTATCTTCCTTAACTTGTAAAGGTATGTCATAAATAAAAGAGGGCTTATGCCCTCTTCTATTATTTCGCACCTAGCACCATGCGGTCGCTCAATGCATTTTCCCCAGCTACTTCAAATTTTTGTAATAAATCGGCAACTGTTAATTTTTTCTTTTCTTCCCCTTTTACATCATAGATAATGCGGCCAGCATCCATCATGATGAGGCGATTACCAAAGCGCAATGCATCACGCATGTTGTGGGTAATCATGAGAGTCGTTAAGTTATGTTCAGCCACAAGTTTATCAGTCAATTGCAAAACATTTTCTGCCGTCTTAGGGTCAAGAGCCGCTGTATGTTCGTCAAGTAATAAAAGTTCAGGACGAAGCATAGTAGCCATCAACAATGTAATGGATTGGCGTTGACCACCAGATAACAATCCCATACGAGCAGATAAGCGGTCTTCAAGGCCTAAACCTAATAGTGCAAGGCGTTCTTTGAAGAATGCTTGTTCGCTATCTTTGAAAGCCCATTTAAGACCTAAGTTTTTACCACGGCGCATAGCAAGGATCAAGTTTTCCTCAATTTGCATATTGCCTGCAGTACCAACCATAGGATCTTGGAATACACGACCAATGTATTTAGCACGTTTGTATTCAGGCATTTTTGTGACATCAATATCATTGATTGTAATGGAACCTTCATCTACTGGGAATACACCAGCGATGGAGTTTAGCAACGTACTTTTACCAGCACCATTACCACCGATTACAGTACAGAAATCGCCTTCTTCTAAACGAAGATCAATACCTTGAAGAGCAGTTTTTTCATTGATTGTGCCCTTAAAGAAGGTTTTTACCATATTTTTTACTTCTAACATAGTGTCCTCCTTAGCGAGCCAACCATTTTGCTTTCAATGTAGGCAAGGAAAGCGCGATGGCAACAAGAATAGCAGTGAATAATTTCAAGTCGTTTGGTGGCATACCCATATAGAGTACAGCCGCAATAACGATACGATATACGATAGAACCAAGTACTACAGCGATGAGGCTACGTACAAAGGATTTTGTACCAAATACTACCTCACCGATAATTACGGACGCCAAGCCGATTACGATAGTACCAATACCCATACCTACGTCGGCAAAGCCTTGGAATTGACCAATCAATGCACCAGACATACCAACAAAACCGTTGGAAATCAAAAGACCAAGAACGATCATGTTGTCAGTATTTACACCTTGGGCACGAATCATTTGAGGGTTAACACCTGTTGCACGTAATGCTGTACCAATTTCAGTACCGAAGAACCAGAATAGTAATAAGCAAACTACAACAGCTACGATGATACCTACGATAGCTGCAGACCACATATTTGCTGTATGAAGTACACTACCGATAATTGTATAAATTGTATCCATACGAAGCAAAGATACATTAGCTTTACCCATAATATGAAGATTAATGGAGTATAAAGCAATCATTGTTAAGATACCAGCTAGCAATGCAGGGATCTTCAATTTAGTATGAATCCAACCTGTTACAGCACCTGCGGCCATACCGCCAATGCCGGCAATCAAGATAGATAGGATTGGGTTCATACCACTTGTAATTAAAATTGCAGAAATGGCCGCCCCCATTGGAAACGTACCTTCTACGGTTAAGTCAGCCACATCTAATACACGGAAGGTGATGAAAACACCAACCGCTAACAAAGACCATAAAAGGCCAGTTGTTATGGTGCCTACCACTAAATCTAACATCAAAATCTCCTCTATTGTTTCATATCTTTACGAAGTGCTTCAGGAATTGTGATACCTAATTTTTTAGCACGTTCTTCATTAACAGTTAACTTAATATCTTTTTGTGTTTCAATGGCTAAATCAGAAATTTTAGCTTCACCAGAAAGCACTTTTGCAGCCATTAAACCAGTTTGATAACCTAATTTATAGTAGTCAACAGAATATGTTGCCACACCACCAGTCATTGTCATGCCTTCATCGGCAGCAAATACTGGAATTTTAGCAGCATCAGTAATTTGAGCTAAGTTAGCCATAGCAGAT
This sequence comes from Veillonella sp., assembly GCF_041333735.1. NCBI lineage: Bacteria > Bacillati > Bacillota > Negativicutes > Veillonellales > Veillonellaceae > Veillonella > Veillonella sp. The sequence continues at coordinate 1,628,365 of NZ_JBGKFB010000001.1, read as the reverse complement.
GCCAATACATTATCAGTTGGTGTATAAATAGCTTGTACATCTTGGTTTACAAGATTAGTAGCTGCTTGTTGGATATCATTTACGTTAGAAACAGTTGCTTCTACAACAGTGATACCTTTAGTAGCTGCATAAGCTTTCATTTTTTCAACTTGAAGTTGGGAGTTGATTTCAGAAGATGTGTAAATTGCACCAATACGTTTTACATTTGGTACTAATGCAATAATAAGGTCAACCTCTTTTTCTACAGGTGTCATATCAGATGTACCAGATACATTACCACCTGGATGTTCGTTAGATTGAACGAGTTTCGCTGTAACGTAGTCTGTAATAGCAGTACCCATGATAGGAATATCATGAGATGCATTTGCCATCGTTTGTGCTGCTGGCGTTGCAATGGCTAATACTAAATCTTTTTTATCAGATACAAAGCGTTGAGCAATACTATTCAAATTAGATTGGTCAGCTTGAGCATTTTGTTGGTCTAATTTGATGTTTTCCCCATCTTTATAACCTTTAGATGCAAGGCCATCAACAAAGCCTTTATTAGCGGCATCAAGAGATGGATGTTCTACCAATTGAATAACTCCGATTTTCTTTTGATCATTAGTTGCTGTATTGGAACCGCAACCAGCTACCATTGCCATAATAGAGATAGCACTAAGTGCTACTGCAATACCTTTTTTCCAGTTCATATGTAACTCCTTACCAGTTGTGTATTAAATCATAGTTGCTTTGTTCATCAATTCTTCTGGTAATGTGATGCCCAATTTTTGTAATTTATCTTTACTTACAACTAATTTAAATTCTTTTTGCATTTCAATAGGCATATCTTCAACTTTAGCTTCACCAGTTAAAATTTTAGCTGCCATTAAACCTGTTTGGTATCCAAGTTTGTAGTAATCTACGGACAAGGACATTACAGCACCACCTTTTACGTGGTTATCTTCGCCGCCAAACACAGGAATTTTTGCTGGGTCGGTAATTGCTACAAGATTGCTCATCGCAGAAGCTACTACATTATCTGTTGGCACATAAATTGCGTCTACACGTTGAGACACAAGATTTTGTGCTGCTTGTTGAATATCGTTTACGTTAGAAACGGTAACTTCTTCAACCTTAACACCTTTTGTAGCTGCGTAAGCTTTCATTTTCTCAACTTGTATTTGAGAGTTTACTTCACTAGAGCTATAAATAGTACCAATTGTCTTAGCATTTGGTAATACTTGTAAAATTAAATCAACTTGTTGTTCTACTGGGTTCATATCAGATGTACCAGATACATTACCACCTGGTTTTTCATTAGATTTAACAAGTTTTGCTGCTTCGTAATCAGTAATAGCAGTCCCCAAGATTGGGATATCATGAGTTGCATTCGCCATAGATTGAGCTGCCGGTGTTGCAATCGCTAAGATTAAGTTTTTACGATCAGATACAAAACGCTGTGCAATACTGTTCAAATTAGATTGATCAGCTTGTGCATTTTGTTGGTCAAAGGTAATTTTATCTGCCAAGCCTTTTTCTTTTAAAGCATCAACAAAACCTTTGTTTGCTGCATCAAGTGCAGGATGTTCAACCAGTTGTACTACGCCAACCTTGTATTCACCATTAGATGTTGTTCCATTTGAGCCACAGCCTGTAAATGCCATCAATGCTGCCGCCGTGAGCGCTAGGGCAATACCTTTTTTTAAATTCATGGGGATTTCCTTCCTATCTGCAATGACTATAATACATCTATTATAAACAAATTTCTTTACTACATCAATGTAGCAGATTAAAGTATTTTACATTTGTCCATTTATAGGACACATAAAAATGTGAAATCCTCTTATTTTTCAAGAGATGTTAACATGTCTTCTGTTAGCTCATTGGCCGCTAAAATATAGTCTTTAAGGGTCCCTTTATCAAGAGCTACCTTCATAACGGGCACTTCAAATGGATCGAGGATGACACACATTAAAATTTCACCCGTTACATAATAACCAACTATAGCCTCCCCTTCTTCAGGATCTAAAGTTTCACGCTTTACCGTTACACAGTAAGGCTTCATTACCTGTGTTGCAGCTTCTGCTACTTCTTCACGATTAGAAATATATTCTTTAGCCTTTGTTTCAGGAATATCAAAAATATCGACTTTTACAGTCTTAACCTCTGTTGCCTCTCCCTTCGCTGCCTCTATGGCTGCGCCTAAATCTGTTTGATTCATATATACCTCACATAGAATGGACTTTCACCATTGGTGAAAGCCCCATAATTTTAGATTGATTCATCAGCTGCATTTAAGAATGCCACATAGCATTGTTTAGCCTCGTAAATATCCGCCTTGGATGTAACCTCCCATGGAGCATGCATACTAAGCACAGCCACGCCACAGTCGATAACATTCATACCGTATAAGGCCATGATATAAGCAATGGTACCACCACCGCCGAGATCAACCTTGCCAAGCTCTGCAGTTTGATATGTTACATTGTTAGATTCCATGACACGACGAATAAAGCCCATATATTCAGCATTGGCATCATTAGAACCAGATTTACCACGAGAGCCTGTAAATTTATTGAATACAACACCCATACCTAGGTAAGATGCATTTTTCTTTTCGAATGCAGATGCATATAAAGGATCATAGCCAGCACTAACATCGGAAGATAACATACGAGAATTTTCCAAGGTCCGTCGTACACTTACAGAATTAGGTTTACCCATAAGTGTGAGAACTTCTGCTACTGCATTTTCAAAGAAACGAGATTGCATACCAGTGGCGCCTACAGAACCGATTTCTTCTTTATCTACAAGCAAGCAACAAGTAGTACGTTTAACATTGTCTACTTCAAGCATAGCTACTAAGGATGTATACGCACATACGCGATCATCTTGTCCATAGGCCATAACCATGGAGCGGTCAAAGCCCATATCACGAGCCTTGCCTGCTGGTACGATTTCGAGTTCCGCAGATAATAAATCACGTTCTACAAAGCCATATTCTTTTTCAAGAAGGTTGTTAATAAATTTAGTAACCCCTTCTTTTTCTTCATCTTTTACAGGACGACTGCCTATGAGTAAATCAAGGGCTTCCCCTTCAATTACCTTAGCTGCATTCTTTTGCATTTGCTCTTGTCCCAAATGCGGTAACAAGTCTGTAATGCAGAATACAGGATCATTTTCGTTATCCCCAATATTGATGTTGATACGAGTACCATCTGTTTTTACTACAACGCCATGAATAGCAAGAGGCATCGCAACCCAATGGTATTTTTTAATGCCTCCATAGTAATGAGTATCCCAAAATACAAGATTGCTATCTTCATATTGTGGGTTTTGTTTTACATCGATACGTGGAGAGTCAATATGAGCACCTAAGATATTCATACCCAATTCAATATCATCAGTACCAATATTAAATAAAGCAATGGATTTATCCATATGTGTGTAATAAAGCTTGTCTCCTGCTTTAATTGGCGTATTGGATTTAATAATATCTTTTAAATTTACATATCCTTTTGCTTCTGCAAATTCAACGGCCTGTACAACACATTCACGTTCTGTTTTACCATTATCTAAAAATTGACGATATGTATCACTTAAGGCATATACCTTTTCCATAGTGGCATCGTCGTAATTATGCCATGCATATTTGCGTTCCATAATCTATCCTTTCTAAATGCTCACAAGCTAATAATTAAGAAACTATAGATGTGAACAGGAATTAATAAAATTATTTTTGGCGGTCCTTTTCAAGTTCCGCCCGGCGAAATTCCAAATATTTTCGCTCTTTCTCTCGATTAATTTCAGACTTCTGAGTATATAGAGAACGAATTTCGTCCGTACAATGCGTTAATACCTTTGTAACGTAGAATTTAGTACTACCGGACTTAATCGTATATTTTCCAACTTTAAGTTGCACTGCAAAATCGCCATGTTTAGGACAAACGCCTATAGCGAGATGCTTATCACCTTGCAATCGTTCTGGTCGCGTCATTTCCAAGCGGGTCTGACAATACGGGCAGAATGATAATCGAACCCTTCTATCATGAACAATGCGCTTCTTTTCAGGAAAGTTCTCATACATAAAGAACGTTAAAATTGGTGGATATAAGAAAGGATTACTACTTTCCTTTCGAATTAGATCATAATGTAAAATACCTTGTTGTATATCTAGCTTTTGACATATATGAGCCGTAAATACAGCATCATGTAATGCATTATGAGCAGATAAATGCTCCGTAGATATATTTAGGTCCTCCATGGCATGAGCCACAGAATACTGTTGACTCGTACCATATCGCTGATACGCATAAATCATCTGTGCATCTACCCATTGATCATAAGATAAAGCTTTCATCCTATGAAGCATTAGATTTTCACGCAATATGAGAATATCATCAGACCCCCAAGATAACAACATATACTCATCACCACACCAATTTTGAAAGTACTGCATAGCCGTCTTAAAGGGCACACCATGATCGAGTTCTCGTGATGTAATACCTGTCAATTCACGGACATGTTTATGCATCCGTGGCAGGTATTGTGGTTTGATGAACATTGTAAAATGATCTACAATGTCCATCTTTTCATTCAGTTTTACCGCTCCGATTTGAATGATTTCCCCAGTTAGTGGCATTTTTGTGCGCTTCATAAAGCTAATGTCATTGCTATAGGGTTGATTCCACTCTAAATCAAATACAATATAGTTCATATGTTTATTTCGATTCTGAAAGCAACGTTTCCGCTGCTTTAATGACCTGTTCTTCAGAAATTACGGACAAACCTTTGTAATTTCCTTCTTTAATAATCTTCTTCATGCTTTTACCAACCTCATAGGAGTCCATCGTTTCAAGAACGATAGCATGAGCTTGGTACGGACCATAAAAGAATGGGTTTGATGGACCGTAAAGCGCCACAATTGGCACCTTTTGGCTGATGGCCACATGCATAGGACCAGAGTCATTTGTAATCAATAGATTACAGCGGCTCATTGCCGCCGCCAATGGTCCTAACTGGAATTTTCCAGTAGCCACAATCGGTTTCGTTTCCATTTGTTCCACTACAGGTTGCACCATTTCGAGATCCATAGGGCCACCAAAGAATACCGTCTTATACCCTAAACGACCGAAATGATCAGCTACATGAGCAAATCGTTCAGCAGGCCAGCGCTTCTCAGGAACAGCACTACCAATATTAAAACCGATGAGTGTATCACTATCTGTTAAACCATGACTAGCATAGAACTCCTGAGCCTCACGGCGCCAGGCCTCACAAGTTTCAATGTGTAAACCAGAGTTAGAAATATCCGTTACACCTAATTGCTCCAGTACATTGATGTACATATCTGCAGCGTGGCGTGTTTTACGGTCTAGACGGGTGTATTTTGTCATAAATGGTCTAAATAAAAAATGACTCATACCAGTCGTAATGGGCGCATGAATCTTCCAGGCTAAATAGGAAGTACGTTCATTGGGGTGTAAATTGATAACGATATCAGGTTTACCCTTTGCATTAATCTCTCGAGCTATCTCATTGAGCCCAGAAATACTATTATGACGCCCCTTTTTATCTACAACGATAAGTTCATCAATATTTGGATTATATTGCATCACTTGTTGCAGTTTTTCATCTATTACATATGTAATATGACTATGTGGAGCCGCTTTACGTAGCACCTCTAAGAATGGAGTCGTTAAAATAACATCACCTAAGTGCATGAGAAAGGTGACCACAATGCGTTTATAATCAAGTTCCATTATAGTTCCTTTCCAATTACTTGCTCATATACAGACCACACAGCATCTACAGGAATTTGAGCCATACAATCAGGATCATCTACTAATGGCTGTTCAGGTGTAGCCTTTGATGTAGGTGAAATAATAAGATGTACATGACTCCCTCCATATGGACCAGTTCGTTTTGGAGATGTGGTTCCAAATAATGCAATCAAAGGCCGCTTCAGAGCATTAGCAATATGCAAAGGGCCCGTATCAGCACTGATGAAAATTTCACAGTGTCGAATCAACTCAATTAGCTCTGGCATGGATGTAGATCCCACTAGGTTAATGAGATTCTTATTTTTCACATAATTTTCTATGAAAGCTCCTTTTTCTGCATCATCTGGAGCACCAGCAATAACTACTTTTTTACCTGATTCACATAAGCGGATACATAGCTCACCAAAGTTAAGAAGTGGCCATTCCTTAACAATCCAGCGAGCACCTGGTACAACGACTACATATTCATCTTCTACACCATGAGATTGTAACTTATGCTTAACGGACTTTTCCGCCTCCACATAAGCAGGCATAGGAAACTCTACGCCTTCTACATCGCCTCCAAGAGCACGTACGGTATCGAGGTATCGTTCGATAACATGATCGTATTTATGTTCACCAACAAGTGCTTTATTGACTAAATTACTACCTTCACGAAGCTCCCAGTAGCCGTATTTTTCAGGCGCACCAGATAATAATGATACAATGGCGCTCTTTGCAATACATTGAAGGTCTAAAGTCATATCAAAATGACGGCTATGTAAATCCTTACGTAACTGCCATAAATAAGCAGGCTTTTTAAGTTGTTTCTTGTCGATAATGATTACATCATCTACCCATGGTTTACCTGGTAGGAGACTCTCAAATTGTTCATGAATAGCCCATGTAATATGCGCATTAGGCCAATTTTTACGCACTGCATACAAGGTAGGCAATGCATGAATTACATCACCTAAAGAACTCATCTTAATGATGAGTATATTCTTGTAATCTTTCATATAGCCTCCCAGAATACAACACAACAACTAAAAAGCCTCATAACACCGTTGAATCTAATTTAATCTAAAGTAAACATAAAATAAATAATGGACTAAATAATAGTCTTAATAAAATCTAACAAATTTGTACCTGTAAATAGATAGCCTTTTACACCAGCCGCTTCTGCTGCATCAACATCGCGCTGACTATCGCCAATAAGAAAGCTACTTTTAGGGTCTACATCATAATCCTTAATAGCTTGATTAATCATACCAGGCTTTGGCTTTCTACATTCACAATCGACAGCATAAAGAGGTATGGCCCCTTCTTTATGATGAGGGCAGTAATAGAAGTGCAAAATAGGTGCCCCACTGCGGTCTAGTTCATGAGCCATATGGTCATGAAGAATCTGTACATCAGACTCTTTGTAATAACCACGGGCCACTCCACTTTGATTAGTCACCACAATGAGGTCATACCCTTTACTGTAGGCATAAGCTAAGGCCTCTTTTGCACCGTCTACCCATTCTAAATCGCTGATTTTATATAAATAGCTAACATCTTTATTGATAACACCATCGCGATCTAAAAATAATACCTTGCGCATTAACGTAAATACCCTTCGTTATTATCGAGTAGTTCACAATATTCATTAACAGCATCTTCCATTTTATGGAACCCTTTATCATAACCAGCAGCCAACAATTTAGTCGTATCAGCCTCTGTAAAGCTTTGATATTTGCCTTTTAATACCTCTGGGAACGGAATGTATTCAATTTTGCCTTTGCCATTATAGTCGATAACAGCTTGCATAAATTGATTAAAGCTATGAGCATTACCTGTACCACAGTTAAAAGTACCAGAAATTTCAGGGTGTTCCCAGAAATAGAAGTTTACATTAACTACGTCTTTAACATAAATAAAGTCACGTGTTTGACCACCGTCTTCGTAGCCATCTGTACCTTCAAATAGATTGATAATACCAGTTTCTTTATTTTTGTAGAACATTTGACGAACTAAGGAAGCCATTTTATCTTTATGAGCCTCATTAGGACCATATACGTTAAAGTAACGTAAGCCTACTACTTGAGCTGTATATTCACCTTCATATTTACGCACATAACGGTCAAACAACAATTTGGAGTACGCATATGGATTGAGGGCTTCCTCAGCTTCTGGTTTTTCTACGAAACCATTTGTACCATTACCATATGTAGATGCAGAGGATGCATAAATGAATGGAATACGACGGTCTTGGCAATAGTGGAATAGATTTTTAGAACCTTCATAGTTGTTCTTCATCATGTATTTGCCGTTATATTCCATTGTGTCCGCACAAGCACCTTCGTGGAACACTACTTCGATAGGACCTACATCAAATGTACCATCAGCAATAGCACAATCAAAATCATCACAATCGATATAATCCAAGAATTCTAAATTTTGAATATTTCGGATTTTACGACCATCAGTAAGGTCATCAACAATAAGAATATCTGTACGACCACGGTCATTTAATGCTTTCACAATATTACTGCCGATAAAACCAGCACCGCCTGTAACGATAATCATAATTTACCCTCCTTAGCCATAGTAGCTATTTTCCCTACGATATCTGATGTAGAGTAACCTTCTTTAAATGAAAGCACCTCTACATGATCTACGGACTCACGTCCAATAATATCTTCTATCTTATAATCGCCGCCCTTAACTAGCGTATTAGGACGCAAATAAGCTAATAGTTCAGCTGGTGTATCCTCTTCGAATAAAACCACACCATCTATACAGCGCAACGCACTTAATAATGCTGCTCTATCCTCTTCACTTACGATGGGACGTGTTTCACCCTTTAGGCGTCTAACAGAAGCATCGGAATTTAAACCAATAATTAGATGATCACCTAACTGAGCAGCCTCTTGTAGATACGTAATATGCCCACGATGAAGAATGTCAAAACAACCATTTGTAAACACAACAGTTTCACCCTTATTTTGCCATTGTGTAATAAGCTGCTTCATCTCTTCCTTTGTGTATAAAGGCTTCGATTGAACACTATGCTTATAAGAATGCCATAAATCCAGTAATTCAGAACGATGAATTGGATATGTTCCAACCTTAGATACGACGATGCCTGCAGCGCCATTAGCAATATGTAAGGCTAAACGCATAGATAGGCCACTGGCAAGGCATGTCATCATCATGGATACAACAGTATCGCCTGCACCACTTACATCAAAGACCTCTTGTTGTGTGGCCGGATTATGCCATGTACGGCCGTCCTTTGCGATAACAGTAATCCCCTTAGCAGACCGTGTAGCCACAATGTACTCTAAATCAACATTAGCCAGTACTGACTTAGCAGCTTCAACAATAGTGGTATCATCATTTTCTAATTTACGGCCTACACATTCACCTAGCTCTTTTACATTCGGTGTAATACATGTGGCTCCATTATATTTAGACCAATCAGAACCCTTAGGGTCTACGATTGTTTGTACGCCATACTCCTTAGCTAAACTAAAGATCTTTTTTAGCAATGTCGGTGTACAAACACCTTTACCATAGTCAGAAACAACAATGCCATCGATACCCGCTTTACAGAGATTTTCCAACCATGTAGATAGTTTCTGTTCTTCATGGATTGTCAAATCTGTTATGGTTTCAAAATCTAAGCGCATCATCTGCTGACGATCACCTAAGATGCGCATCTTAGTAATAGTAGATCGATCGTCGCTCGTCAATAAACCTGTTGTATCAATCTTATCTGCATCAAGTAACTGTTGTAATAAACGACCATGGTCATCATTACCGGCAATAGCACCAAGATATACTGTGCAATCTAAATTTGATAAGTTCGACGCAACATTACCAGCACCGCCAAGCACTTCTTTCATCTTTGCCACGCGGTTAACAGGAACCGGTGCCTCTGGAGAAATACGACTTACATCACCAAAAACATAACGATCTACCATAACATCACCTATAACGGCAATCTTTAAATTTGGTAGTTGCTTTGTTAAAAATTGATTAATGGTAGCATTTATCATAATCCACCTATTCCTTACCACAATATACATGCATAACGACTTACATAAAATACTTGGCATCAAACATGTATCTATTTATACATAAGACCGTAACGGTTAATAATCTTCTTCAATAATTTCACACATGATATGACCAGCCAAAATGTGCATCTCTTGAATACGAGCTGTTACATTACTTGGAATGGCTAATGTAATATCACATAATTCAGCTAGCTTACCACCGCCTTCTCCGGTGAAAGCAATGGTATGCATACCAATAGAACGGGCCATTTCTGCAGCTTTCACAACATTCTTAGAGTTCCCAGATGTAGAAATACCAATAAGAACATCACCTGTACGGCCTAGTCCCTCTACTTGACGTGCAAAAACAGATTCAAAATCATAGTCATTGGCAATCGCTGTTAATGCAGATGTATCAGTAGTTAATGCAATCCCTGCAAGAGAGCGTCGTTCCTTTTTAAAGCGACAAATCAATTCCGCCGCTAAATGTTGAGAATCTGCAGCAGAACCACCATTACCACAGAATAAAATCTTATTGCCATTTTCTAAAGCAGCCTTACAGCGATAGGCAATCTCTTGAATGGTATCCATATGCTCCATCGTTCTACCAAAAACCTCAAGATGCTCGGTAAAACGATCTGCAATGATTGGATTTAAATCAGTCATTATAAAATCTCCTTTAATAGTCTATCTGCATTTTTCCAGAACAATTTCTCACATTGCTCCACAGATAAACCGGCCTCTTTAAATGCATCATATAATCGATGCATTTCAGAAGCATCTTTAATTTCTGTATCTGGCTTAATACCATCAAAGTCGGTTCCTAATGCCACAACATCTTCCCCGCCTTTATCGATGAGATATAAGCCGTGTTTTACGATATCTTCAATCCGACTTATGGGTGATGTACCTAAAAATGATTGAGCGAAATTAAGGCCTATAACGCCACCCTTATTAGCAATCAGCTTGATTAAATGATCTGGTAAGTTTCTTGTATGGGCTGTAACTTCACGTGCATTGGAGTGAGATGCTATAAAAGGTACATCTAAAATATCTCCTAATTGCTCAGTACCAGCATCATTTAAATGAGAGCAATCAACGATAATGCCTAAATCCTGCATAGCCTCCACAAATTCAACACCTTTCGATGTTAATTTTTTATGCTGCTCACCACAATGGGGCTCACCCAATCCATTTGGATAATTCCAAGTAAGCGTAATAAGTCGAACCCCATCTTGATAAGCTTGTTTTAATTTATCTAAATCGCCGCCTAGTACGCCGCCTTCCTCAATAGACATAAGAGCCCCAATCTTACCGGACACATACACGGACTCTATATCTTGATAAGAGAGCACATGTTGTATGTGCTCTCCATAATGCTGAATTTGTGATGTACATAAATTACGCATCGCTTCATAACGACCATAAGGGTCATTTGTTTCACCAAGATTGATAAAAAGTGCGAAATCTTGCACCTTGCTGTGAGCCTTTTGCAACTTTTCTATATCGATTTTCCAAGTATTACGATACAGATCCCCACTACTAGGATGGTCTATTAATTTCATTATCGTATCGCAGTGTAAATCTATCATAAAGCCTCACATATAGTATCAGTAATTAATTGCGTTTTGGTTTTTTAGCATCTAGTTTCTTTAATGCTTTCAGTTCTTCCATAAAGCTATCAATATTATCAAACTTACGATATACGCTAGCAAAACGAACATATGCAACTTGGTCAATATCTTTTAATTGTTGCAATACAAGTTCACCAATGCGATCCGTAGTTACCTCTTGATTGATTTCATTTCGAATATCGCGCTCTACATCGTTAACCACTTGTTCCATCACGGACATTGGTACGGTACGTTTATCACAAGAACGCAATAAGCCATTTAATAATTTACCGCGATCAAATAGTTCACGACGTCCGTTTTTCTTTAATACCATAAGTGGTACTTCTTCTATAATTTCATAGGTAGTAAAGCGACGGCCACAATTGATACATTCGCGGCGACGGCGAATACTATTACCTTCATCAGTCGTTCTAGAGTCTGTTACCTTCGTGTCTGTGTGTTGGCAATAAGGACATCTCATCTGTTACTACTCCTTTTTCTAATAATCACTCTAAAATAGTGCATAATACGCCCATTTTCTTTACTATATATAGTACCATGAAACCCCTTAAAATACAAAGAATCCCTAGGATTTCCTAGGGATTCTTCCATTATTCTACAGTATTTTATGTTATGAAATACTTTAGAAATAATATTTTTAATTTTACCTACAATTATAACTATCGTTTAGGAGCATCTTGGACGCGAAGCAAGCAGTCGCCAGATTCGATACGGCTACCTTCACGAACTAGAATTTCTTCTACGATACCATCGATAGGAGCTGTAATTGTTGTTTCCATCTTCATCGCTTCTGTAACGATTAATGGTTCACCTTTAACTACAGATTGACCATTCTTAACGAGGATCTTAACAACAGAACCAGACAATGTAGCACCGATTTCGCCAGGGTTGGATTCGTCTGCTTTACGACGAACAACACCAGTAGTCTTAGCATGTTTATCATGAACTTTAATGCCACGAGGTTGACCGTTGAACTCGAACAATACGATACGGTTACCATCTTCATCAGGATCAGATACACCATTCATCTTAATGATCAATGTTTTACCTTTTTCGATAGTTACTTGGATTTCTTCGCCCCGTTTCATACCGAAGAAGAATGTTGGAGTATCAAGTACAGATACATCACCAAAATCTTTTACAAATTTATTGTAATCTTGGTACACCTTAGGATATAAGCAGTATGCACTAATATCTTCATCAGTTGTATTAGCACCCATTTCACTTAATTCATGACGAACATGTTCGAAGTCTGTTGGAGGTAATACTGCACCAGGACGAACTGTAATAGGTTTAGCTCCTTTTAAGATGATTTTTTGTAACTCTTCAGGGAAACCTTGGTATGGAGTGCCAAGACGACCTTCAAAGAATTCTACTACAGATTGAGGGAAGTCTAATACATCGCCTTTTTCGTAAATATCTTTTTCAGTCAAATTATTTTGTACCATGTACAATGTCATGTCACCTACAACTTTAGAGGATGGTGTTACTTTAATGATATCGCCAAACATCATATTTACTTGATGATATACTTTTTTGATATCATTCCAACGATCACCAAGGCCTACCATCTTAGCTTGTTGTTGCAAGTTGGAGTATTGGCCACCTGGCATTTCATGTTGATATACTTCAGTGTTAGGATATGCTTCTGCTTTATCCACACCTTTGTAGTATGGACGAATGCTGCCAAAGTAATGAGACATTTCTTCCATGTAGTCAATGTTCATATCAGGTTGACGGTCATGGCCACTCAAAGCATAGTACATAGAGTTCATGCTAGGTTGAGATGTGCCATTAGCAAATGCAGAGTATGCCAAGTCAATAACGTCTACACCAGCATCTACAGCACGACCATAAGAGTAGATAGCATTGCCAGAACCTTCATGAGTATGTAAATGAATTGGCACTGTTACAGCATCTTTTAATGCAGATACAAGATTATAAGCAGCTTGAGGTTTCAATAAACCAGCCATATCTTTGATAGCAATAATATTAGCACCCGCTTTTTCAAGCTCTTTAGCCATATTTACATAGTAGTCTAAATTGTATTTAGGACGGTTGCTATCAAGAATATCCCCTGTATAGCACAATGCTACTTCAGCAATTTTGTTTTGTGCACGAACTTCATCAATAGCTACATGCATATTATCAAGGCTATTTAAGCTATCGAATACACGGAATACATCAATACCATTAGCAGCAGCACGTTGGATAAATTGACGAACTACATTATCTGGATAAGATGTGTAACCTACAGCATTAGCGCCACGAATCAACATTTGAAGCAATGTATTTGGTACTTCACGACGGAACATGCGTAAGCGTTCCCATGGATCTTCATGTAAGAAGCGATAGGATACGTCAAATGTAGCACCGCCCCAGCACTCTAATGAGAATAAGTTAGGAACACCTTTCGCAGCATGACCAGCTACGCGTGCCATATCAATTGTACGTAAACGTGTAGCAAACAAGGATTGATGAGCATCACGCCATGTAGTATCTGTAAAGAATACTTGTTTTTGGTCAGATAACCATTTACTGAAGCCTTCTGGACCTAATTCATCAAATTTTTGTTTTGTACCAGCTGCAGGAGATACATCTAAATTAGATGGCATTTGAATTGGTTCAAAATCAGGTACTTCTTGAGGGCCTGCACCAGAGTAACCATTGATTGTTACGTCTGCAATGTAACGCAATAATTTAGTACCGCGGTCACGGTCAGGTTTCAATTCGAATAATTCTGGATGATCTTCGATGAAGTTAACAGTGTAGTTACCGCTTTGGAATTCAGGATGTTCAAGAACGTTAATCAAGAAGTGAATATTTGTTTTAACGCCACGAATACGGAATTCTTTCAAGCAACGAAGCATTTTACGAATAGTTTCTTCATTGTTAGGACCAAATGCAGTTGCTTTTACAAGTAAGGAATCATAGTAAGGTGTTACTACGGCACCTGTGAAAGCATTACCAGAGTCTAAGCGGATACCAAAGCCACCGGAGCTACGATATGCCAAGATTTTACCTGTATCAGGCATGAAGTTATTTTTAGGATTTTCTGTAGTGATACGACATTGAATTGCAGTACCTTTACAAGGAACTTCATCTTGTGCAGGAATGCCTACTTCTGGGCTATGTAAGTCATAACCTTCAGCAATACGGATTTGAGAATGAACAATATCAATATCTGTAATCATTTCTGTTACAGTATGTTCTACTTGGATACGAGGGTTAACTTCGATGAAATAGAAGGAACCATCAGCAGTTACCAAGAACTCTACAGTACCAGCATTAACATAGCCTACATTTTTCATGATTTTAACGGCTGCATCACATACGGCTTTACGAGTTTCTAATGGCAATGCAAAAGCTGGCGCCATTTCAACAACTTTTTGGTGACGACGTTGTACAGAGCAATCACGTTCATGTAAATGAACTACATTACCATGTTCATCACCAAGGATTTGTACTTCAATATGTTTAGGTTCAACGATAAGTTTTTCTACATATACATCATCATCGCCAAAAGCAGCTTTTGCTTCAGATTTAGCGCGATCATATGCATCACGAAGATCTTCTTTGCGATGAACCTCACGCATACCACGGCCGCCACCGCCATTTACGGCTTTAATCATCAATGGGAAACCATGAGTATTTGCAAATTCTTCTAATTGTTCAAAATCACGCAAAGCCCCATCTGAACCAGGGATCATTGGGATATCTGCCAATTTAGCTTGTGCACGAGCATTAACCTTATCACCGAACATATTTAAATGTTCTACATGAGGTCCGATAAAGATGATACCTTCTTCACCGCAACGACGAGCGAACTCTTCGTTTTCAGATAAGAAGCCATAGCCTGGATGAATAGCATCAATATCATGTTCTTTTGCAATACGGATAATATCTTCAATATCAAGATATGCCTCAACTGGTTTTTTACCTTCCCCTACGAGATAGGCTTCGTCAGCTTGGTTGCGATGCAAGGATAATGTATCCTCTTTGGAATAAATGGCTACAGTTTTAATACCCATTTCATTACATGCACGGAACACGCGGATCGCAATTTCACCACGGTTGGCAACCAATACGGATTTAATTTTTCTCATGTATTGCCTCCTACTAGCTTCCACTAATGTGAACTATCAGCTTTCATTTTTATTAATATATGAATATTTCCTATACTTATAGTCAAAACAATATATTTGGAAAACTCATCAAAATTTATGATGAGTACAATATTCATAATTACATATAACTATTATACAATATTTTCCACATATTTAAAGGATTATATTAATTACGAAATCATAAAATACATTATTCGCTGTTCATGAGTAAAACTCATATGTCTTTTATCGATGTACATCGAACTAGTTCTATATACTATATAATTAATCACCTAAGAAATGATTCATTAATCGGTTGAGTTGTTCTTGGTCATTGGCCCCCATCAACTCACGTGCAGAATGCATTGCCAATAATGGTAACCCTACATCCATAGTTCTCATCGGCAACATAGCAGATGAAATAGAGCCAACTGTAGAGCCCCCTGGTATATCAGAACGATTTACATAAATTTGGTAGTTTGCCTCAGCTTCATCACACAAACCTTTAACAATAGCAATGGCTCTGGCATCACCTGCATAAGATTGGCTACATGCGATTTTTAAGGCTACCCCTTTATTAAGTGTAGGAATATTAGTGATATCATTTTTCTCAGGATAATTTGGATGTAAACCATGGGCTACATCAGAGGAAACCATAAATCCTTTTGAAATGAAACTTTCCATCTCTTGATTGGAATATCCCAATGCATCATATACACGTTTAATAAGGTTTGGTAAAAGCATACCTGCCCCACCTTGTTTTGTACGACTCCCTACCTCTTCATTATCAAAGAGAATCGCACAGCGTACACCATTAGCATTATGTTTACGAGCTTGAATAATCCCGGAAAGTACACCAAAACAAGATGTTAAATTGTCTAAACGCGGTGCACTAATAAAATCTCCTTCTGTGCCCAAGACACAACCTTGTTCTGTTGGATATAATGTCATTTCATAGGACAAAATTTCAGATGGATCACAATTGACTTCATCAGCTAAGAACGTAGTCCACTCATCATATTGAGTATCAGACTCTGGGAATAAACTTGGATTATTACTATCATGTAAAGATTTTGTAGATTGTTCCTCATCCTTACGCTCCATCATTAATATAGGAAGCATTTCCTTTTGGCGATTTAATTTAACCCCATCATTAACGGAACGATTCATATGTATAGCTAAATTTGGAACGATCGCAATAGGACGTTTTGTATCAACCAATACGGAATCAACATCAAAGGCATTATCACCTTTTAATACAACAGTACCAGCTGCTCCTAGAGGACGATCAAGCCATGTATTTTCAATGAGACCACCATACATTTCTACATTCAGTTTAGTGTACCCTTTTACAGAGGTAATAGGATTGGGTTTAACACGGATCGCAGGAAAATCCGTATGCGCCGAGGCAATACGTAATGTATCTTCTGGTTTTTTACCTATATGAAAGGCAAATAATGTAGTACCAAATACATTAACAACATAAGAACCAGAGTCTAATTGCCACTCATCATCCAAATTAAGTTCTGTAAATCCTGAGTCCAATAACATTTGCAAACTTGTATCTACCGTATGGTACGGAGATGTACAAGCACCAATATATTTCAATAACTGTTCATTATCAAATTTCATAGATTCCTCCTATGTAAAATAATGATGCTATTCGTATATAAACAATGAATAGTTCATTTGCGTATAATTTTACAACATATACATTAATAATATATTAACTGCTCTTATTTTATCACAAAAAAGCCGCCCCAAAGGGGACGGCTTTTCGTATATTTTGTAACCACACTATAATCAAACTATGACATATATAGTTTTTAATGTATTACAAGTATATAAAATTCTGGATATCTGGTCTTACCACATACCGATTGCTTTCATCCATACGGAACCAAGGCCCATAAAGATAATTAAGTTGATTACGGATGCGAAGAAACCTAGTTTCCACCATGTATTTTGAGGAACATAACCAGTATTGAAGATTACAGGAGATGGACCTGCAGCATAGTGAGTCAAAGACATACACAAGTTAGATGTGAATGCAATCATCAACAATGTCAACATTGGTGGTGCACCTGCAGAGATAGCAATTGCAGAGAATGCTACGAACATTGCAGAAATATGTGCAGTTAAAGATGCGAATACATAGTGGGAATATGTATTAATAAGTACAGCTATAACGAAGGCAATAATCCAAGATCCTTCTGGAATATAACCGCCTACAAGTACTGTTGCCCATTTGATGAAGCCCAATTTGGACAAGAAACCGGCAAAGCCCATTAATGTACCCATCCAAACTAATGTATCCCAAGCACCTTTTTCACTTTTAACATCGTCCCATACAAGAACACTTGTAGCAAGCAAAATAGAAATACCTAAGAATGCAACAGTTGTAGCATCAATTTTAGTAAATTGAGAAGTAGCCCATAAAACTAAAGCCAAAACAAATACGCCTAGCATAACCCATTCTTGGAAAGACATTTTACCAAGGCCTTTTAACTCTTCTTTAATCATTTGTTGTGCTTCGCGGGCATCTGTAATTTCAGGTGGATATACTTTGTAAATAAAGTACGGCATAATGATCAATGCAATAATACCTGGCACGATGGCAGCCATAGCCCAATCACCCCATGTGATACCAATACCAAAAGATTGAAGCGCCAATGCTGCAACCAATGTGTTACCAGCCATGGATGTTTGGAACATAGCAGATGTAATTGTATTAACTTGATAAATAGATTGCATCAAGAAGGAACCAATTTTACGAGGACCATCTTGAGGTTCAGAACCGAACGCTTTTGCCAAGCTAGTAGTAATCGGCATAATAACACCACCTACACGAGCTGTGTTGGATGGAGTTGCTGGAGCCAAAATTAGATCAGATAAAGCTAATGCATAAGCTAAACGTAAGGAGCTACTACCAAAAGCAGCAATCAAATTATATGCAATACGTTTCCCCAAACCAGTTTTAATAAAGCCACGAGAGAATAAGAACGCACCTACGATTAGCCAAATAGCAGAGTTAGCAAAACCCGAGATAGCTTCACCGATTTTCAAAGTACCAGTCAAAGCTGCCACAGTAATCACAACGATGGATACGCCACCAATCGGTAATGGCTGAGTAATAAAGCCTACGATTGTAGCCACAAAGATGGCGAATAAATGCCAAGATTGAGGTGTTAACCCCTCTGGTGTCGGAATAAACCATAGGCCTATACCAAAGACCGCTGGAATAATCCAGTTTAACAGTTTTTTCATACACATACCTCCTACATAGGAAAAAACTAAAATATATAACCGCTGAAATACCAAGGCATCGCAAGGTGACTATAAACACACAGTAGCCCCCTATCCTACGGTGTCTTCAGTATATATCAGTAGTATGTGAAGTGAGATATATAATTATTTCTTCTTATAATAAATATAATATATTACATCATAAAAAGAAATGAAAAAAAGCTGTGCATCACGAGGTATGCACAGCTTTCATTAACATATAAATCCTATTCTGGTAAAGATACGTTTTCTAAGTTTGTTTTCTCGATAGCTTCAATATCACCTTTATCACAAAGATTTGCAATAGTTGGATCAATTGGCAAACGATTCAACAATAATAGACCGTATTTTTGAAGGATTTCTTCAATGTGGCTTTCACCAAAGATTTGATAATCCTTACCATTATCTGGGCAATGGAAGTAAGAGTAGTTTTCCACTACACCAATAATAGGCACTTGCATTAAATCAGCCATCTTAACTGCTTTTTCAACAATCATGGATACCAAGTCTTGAGGAGATGTAACAATGATAATACCATCCAATTTCAAAGATTGATATACAGTAATTGCTACGTCACCTGTTCCTGGCGGCATATCAACGAATAAATAATCGATGTCTTTCCAAATAACATCACTATAGAATTGTTTTACCACATTGCCTAAAATAGGACCACGCCATAAAACAGGATCTGTATCGTTTTCCAAAAGGAGGTTAACAGACATAACGTCAATGCCGCCTTTAGATTTTACAGGATACATACCAATTTCGTCAGCATATGCTTTTTCCTTGATACCAAACATTTTAGGAATAGAAGGACCTGTAATATCTGCATCGAGGATACCAACTTTGTAACCTTTACGCGCCATAGTAATAGCCATTAAGCTTGTAACGGAGGATTTACCTACGCCACCTTTACCGGATACTACGCCGATTACATGTTTAACAGAACTAAGCTCGTGTAATGGAGCTGTAAGATCTTGAGGTTGTTGAGGAGCGCCGCCACCGCAACCAGAAGATTTAGATGGGCATCCGCCACAATCACTGCTGCTACCGCAACCCATAGTAAACACCTACTTTCTTTGAGGAACTACCTCACATCTATATGTAAAACTTTTATTCTATATGGTAGATACACTGTATCTACTGTTACATTGTATCATGTCATATCAAACTTTATCAATATATTACTCGCCACAGAACTCTTTGGTTAAGGCACCGAGAATTTCCATGCCCTTTGTGATTTCTTCTACTGTTGGTACTGTATAGCTTAAGCGGAATGCATGACCTTCCCCTGCTCCATCAGCCGCAAAGGCACCACACTTAATAATCCCTACGTTACGGTTCATACATGCTTCGAAGAATTCGTCACAGTCTACATCCTCAGGCATCGTCATCCATACAAACATGCCACCTGTAGGCTGTGTTAACTTAACCTTAGAACTTGCGTACTTATTAAATGCATTAAGCAAAGCTTCACATTTAGTCTTATATACTTTACGTACATTTTCTAAATGCGAATCATAATCGATTGTATCAAGAACTTTAGCTACCACCTTTTGTGTAACTAATGGCATTTGACCAGCTGTATTATTCTTTAAAGCTTGGATAGCTTCGATTACCTTTGCTGGGCCAAATAGGAAACCTACGCGTAAGCCTGCAGATAATGTCTTCGAATACGAACCTGCATATAGAACACGATTTTCAGTATCAAAAGATTTAAATGTTGGAATGTATTCACCAGCGAAACGAATTTCACCATATGGATCATCTTCATAGATGAATAAATCATATTTAGAAGCAATGGCATAAATTTCTTTACGGCGTTCCAATGGCATTGTAATACCTGTAGGATTTTGGAAATTAGGAATTAGATAAATATATTTACCCTTACCAGACTGAGCGGCTTTTTCTAATTCACTAGGAATCATGCCGTACTCATCAGTCTTAATACCTAATGCTTTACCGCCCATGTTGCGTACAGAATTGATAGCACTTGTGAAAGTAAATTCATCCATGTATACTTCGTCGCCAGGTTCCAATACAGTAATTGGCACAAGACCTAATAATTGACCTGCACCATTAGAAATAATAAGGCCTTGTCCTTCTGGATTCATCTTATGTGCTTTTACAAGACGATCTAATGTTAATTCTGCTAAACGTGCATCACCTTGCATTGGGCCATATTGTAATAAGCTCATTGGATTGGAATGAACTACTTCATCGAATGCCTTTTCAATGATTTCCACAGGAATCGCTTCTGGCGCTGGATTGCCAATACCAAAGCTGATAAAACCTTCTACGCCTACACCACGTTCAAATACTTCGCGAATAAAATTTGGACCTTTTAAAGTGACACGTTCAGGAAGAGAAAAACTCATACAATCGCCTCTTTCATATATACTAAGTTAAAAATATTACTACGTTAAAAAATTACGCATTAGGATCATGTTCTTGTTCAGCATTCTTCTTATTAATATAGTTCTTATATACTTTCCAAAGAATGAAGTATACAACACCTGCAACAAGAACAATAATTCCTAATCGCCCCATATTCTCTTGGAAGTTTACAATATCTGTACCAATAGCAACTTCAAGAGCTGTAGATGGGAATTTACCAATTAAATTTGCTAAGATGTAGTCTCTCGGTTTAATCTTACTAATAGCACCTAATGCTGTAATAACACCAGATGGAAAATATGGTAAGGATCGTGCAAATAACATGACCACAAAACCGTTTTTACCAGAGAAATCATCTACTTTCATCAATACCGTACTCTTAGCAATCAACTTATCTGCTGTATCACGCAAGAAGTAACGCATAATATAAAAGCTAATGACTACACCAATTGTTTCTGCAAGCCAAGAAATAATTATGCCTGGCCACATACCAAATACTAAACCATTTGCGGTAGATATAAATATGGATGGTAAGAAACCAACAGCATTAACAAAAATATCGAGAAGCATACTTACGACCATGGCCATAGGGCCAAAGCCTTGAATATACTCTGCTATTTCATCCATGGATCCACTCGTCGCTAAATGCCACATAGTTGGATAAAATGTAGGGTCTACTATATTGATGGCAATTAATAGAATGACAAAACCAAGGCCTGCTATTAACTGTACCCAACCTTCACCAGAAGGCTTTAATTTTCTTGTACTCATATATACCTCGTTTTATAAAAAACTAGTTCCATTATATCACGGATTCTATAGAACTGTTATAAGTAAGAATCTAAACATTCTATTTATCTAATTACTACCAATCAAAAATATTATCATTAGAACTTTCATATGTTATTTTTTAATTACTACCCGTTAAAATATTACCATTCATACTTTTTATTACCATTCATACTTTTATATGCTATTTTTCAATTACCACCAGTTAAAAATATTAGGATTATAAGTTATATAGGCTAGTTTTATAGATACTACCAGTTAAAAATAATTACTTTTAACTGGTAGTATCTATAAAATATGTATAATAGCATTAGCATAAAAATTATCGAAAGATGTATAATACTATTATAACGAGAATATTCTTAATGAAAGAAGGTATATTATGGTATCAGCAGGTCAAACAGCTACAGCGACTGTAACAGTTACAGAATCTAATATTGCTAAAACAATGAAATCCGGTTCTTTAGAGGTCTTTGCCACACCAGCTATGTGTGCATTAATGGAAGAAGCAGCACAAGCAGCAGTACAACCATATTTAGAAGATGGCGAAGGCACTGTAGGTATCGCTCTATCCATTACTCATGAAGCCCCTACTCCACTTGGTGCAACAGTAACTGCTAAAGCTACAGTTAGTGCTGTAGAAGGACGTAAAATAACCTTTGATATTGAAGCATCTGACGGCGTTGGTATCATTGGTCGTGGAACTCATGAACGATTTGTTATTAATAACGAAAAATTCATGGCTAAAGTAGTAAGTCGTGCAAAATCTAACTAATAACTAGTTTTAATAATAGTCTATAACTAATTTTACAATACCCTAATCTCTAATTTAATATAACAAAATAAGACAAAAATGGCATCTATCCAACGATAGATGCCATTTCTATTTACGTGATAAATTATATAATCTACTACATTAATCTATTAAAAGATTAGCAAATTTTAACTACCCAGCCTTCAGGAGCTTCAATTTCACCATGTTGAATGCCAAGTAATGTATCATATAATTTTTTAGTGATAGGACCCATATCATCCATACCAGCCGGTACATTAATCGTGCCTTCTAGAGTATCAATTTGACCTACTGGAGAAATAACAGCTGCTGTACCACAAAGACCCATTTCAGCAAAGTCTTTTAATTCATCTTTATGAACAGGGCGATGCTCTACAGTCATACCAAGGTAATGTTCTGCTACATACATCAAAGAACGACGTGTAATGGATGGCAAAATACTATCGGATTTAGGCGTTACTAATTTACCATCTTTAGTGATGAAGATAAAGTTCGCACCACCAGTTTCTTCTACATGTGTACGAGTAGCCGCATCAAGGTACATGTTTTCTGCATAACCTTTGTTATGAGCATCAGTGATAGCATACAAACTCATAGCATAATTCAAACCAGCTTTAATATGACCAGTACCATGAGGAGCTGCACGATCAAAATCAGTGATACGAATTTTGATTGGTTTAGCGCCACCTTTGAAGTAAGGGCCTACTGGTGTAGTAAATACACGGAATTGATATTCATCTGCAGGTTTTACACCGATAACGGAGTTTGTACCCATCATGTATGGACGAATATAAAGGCTTGCACCATAACCATAAGGAGGAACAAAGTCTTTGTTTGCTTTTACAACTTCTTTTACAGCTTCAAGGAAACGACCTTCAGGTAATGTAGGCATTACAAGGCGTTCACAAGATTGATTCAAACGAACTGCATTCAAATCTGGACGGAAGCATACGATGTGACCATCTTTAGTGTAGTATGCTTTCAAACCTTCAAAGACAGTTTGAGCGTATTGGAATACACCAGCACATTCATTAAGAACAACGTTAGCATCAGTAATTAATCCGCCTTCGTCCCATTTACCATCTTTATATGTAGTTAAATAACGGTAGTCGGTTTCTACATAACCAAAACCGAGATTATCCCAATCGATATTCTTGCTCATAACAATAACCTCCATGCTTATTAATATACTTATAATCTTAACACTATGAGCAAGTTATTTCAACATATTCTATAGAGAACAAAAATTAGACATGTAATAAGTTAAGTATACTTAAGTACAAAATATAGAATACCATTTATATTGATACCTTATAAATCATATAGATCATCAAATCTATAACAATTGGTATCATAAATAATCTCTATGTCTTTATCTATAATAAATTTTGTTCGTTTCAAATCATAAGGTACGTCGTAACGCGTATGATATGAAATAGATTCTACACGACCAGTACGAACCGCATTATCGAATCCAAACGGAACTTTTACAATATCTCCTTCATATATATCATTTCTATCAGTACGATAATAAAATTCCTGGTTTATCTTAAAAATATATACTGAACAATACGTATAAATCCTCCTATCAGATGTATGATTTGATTGTAAAAACTCTTGTAAAGATTTATCTCTTGTATGAGCATGTATAAAATTAATTAGATTTTTATACCAAGTGGGCACATACTGATCAGTTACATTCCCTATAAACAATGTATCTTCTTTATGCGCCCATTTAATACGTACTGTTACTATACCACCACGAGCAGGGTCTCTATCAAGGTCATGACTTTCACTAAGACTAAAAGAATCTAGACTATATAGCGTTTCGCCAATGTGAAAGTCAATATCTTGCTTCAATTGATGAATTATTTGATTATCTACATACTCGCTATGACTATGACTAGAGTGACCAAATTGCTTACTATTACAATCAATGGAAATAGACGGCTCATTCCAATTAAAATTCAATGTATTTACGTCACCATATTCTTGGTACATATTTTTTTGCACTTCAATATAAATCTCTTGAATTCTATCTTTTTCTCGATTTCCATCAAATAAAAGTAATGTAGACATACCTAGAATTTTTCTGAATAGTATAGACATGGCCCTCAGGGTATTATTAAAAGGAAATTCATATATAAATTCCTGATTCTCAGTGTTGATGAGCTGCACTTGGACAGCACACTCAGCCTCATCATATAGGTCAATTTCATCGGAAAATCTACGCCCCATAAGCTCTAATAGATATTGTTTTTTAGATTCGTCAATTGAGTACTCCTTAGTAGTTAAGGATTCTATTTTCCCCTCTACAGGTTTTGAAATATGCTCCCATTTAATGCCATAGGTAACACTTATGGCTTCCTTAATAGAAATATGTTGTATCTCTTTAATATAGTAATCTTTACGATTTAATTTCACTTCCTTTGGAACGCCATCTGGTAAATCACCATACCAGCTACCCGTACTTATAATGTCACAAGATGCTACGGTACCTATAAATTTATCTGTCACATTTCTATGCATATACATAGGGACTCCTCCTTTTATTACTTTGTTTAAGTTTAACAAACAGGATGTGACAAAAATGCCTCTATATAATTATTTCGGCAAAATATTCTTTACATACCGATTTATATTATAATTAACTTACAATATATGTATCTCATCTCTTAAGGAGGTATCTCTCATGATAGAATCTACTAACCGTACCCTAATTACTAATCCCAAAAACATTATCTGTATCGGTTTAAACTATGCAGACCATATAGAGGAAACTAGTCTTGCTAGACATGATTTTCCAGAAATCTTTATGAAAACATCTAATGCATTGGCGTCACATCAAGATATAGTTCCCATTCAAGATGAAAACCTTCATTATGATTACGAAGGAGAACTGGTTATCGTCATTGGTAAGGCTGGTAAAAATATATCTCGTGAACAGGCCAGAGACCATATATTAGGCTATACCATTGGAAATGATGTTTCAGCTCGTAGCTTGCAGTTTAGAGGATCCCAATGGATTCTAGGTAAATCCTTAGACAACTTTGCCCCTATTGGTCCTACTATTGTTGCACCTAATGATTTTGACTTTGAAAGTGCCACTATTACGACAACAGTCAATGGTGAAATACGTCAACAAGCAAAACTAGAACAAATGATTTTTAAACCTTATGATATTATTGCCTTTTTATCATCTTATATGACACTCCAGGAAGGTGACATCATATTTACAGGTACACCTAGTGGTGTAGTATTGGGTAAAAATGAAAGCAAATACTCTTGGTTAAAACCAGGGGATACAGTTACTGTTTCAATAAGCGGTATAGGAACCTTAGAAAACAAATTTATTTAAAATAGATACTTTATTAAAGTATTATATTTGTTCCTATTATATTTGTCCGTATTCTGATTATTACGATATCTATTTACATAACCATACCTAGTTACATTACAACTAAATAAAATAGACACAAAAAAGAGATTACCTATATGTATATCTAACTATACATAGGAGTAATCTCTTTTGTTATTATCAATATTTTATATTTACTATTACTTTATTTATGCTTTGCCTCTAAGTCTAGCATATATTGTTTTCGTTCAATGCCCCCTGCATAGCCAGTTAGTTTACCATTGCTACCGATAACACGATGACAAGGAATAATGATCGAAATAGGATTATGACCTACAGCACCTCCTACTGCTTGGGCAGACATCGTTTCTTTTCCTTGGTGCTTTGCAATCTCCTTACCGATATCACCATAAGTAGTAGTTACTCCATAAGGGATTGTTTGTAACACGGCCCATACAGATTTACGGAACTCAGTACCTTCTAGTTGTATCGGTGGCGTAATAAATGGTTTTTGTCCTTTAAAATATTGATCTAGCCACATAATAGTCACTTCAAATGGTCCTGTTAGTTGCTCAATATACTCCGCATCATCATAACTTGGTGCATAATCTTCATCGATAAAAAACAAATCTGTTAAGTATGATAATGTACCAAGCATAATCATAGTTCCTAATGGGCTTTCATAGGTGTATTTATAATTCATAGTACATTATCTCCTTCTTAAACTAACAAATCATTTATAACCTTTTGTATGTCATTATTAAATAATACAGTATTTTTATGAATTTCAAAAGGAGTATATTATTTATCCCAATAATTTATTATAGATGTCATAATCTATGTCCTTAAATACATTAAATACCACTTGGATTTTACTATTACTTTCTTCCAAATAGTTTCTCACAGTATCGACTGCAATTCGGGCAGCCTCTTCATTAGGGAATCTAAATTCACCAGTGGAGATACAGCAGAATGCAATAGAGTGTAAGTTATAAGCATTGGCTAATTGTAAACAGGATCGATAACACGAAGCTAGTTCACGTCGCTCTTTATCTGTTACAGCCTCATAAATAATAGGTCCCACTGTGTGAATTACATGCTTTGCGGGCAAATTATACCCATAGGTCATACGAGCCACACCCGTTTTTTCAGGCATTTCCATATACTCAGTCATTCTAGCACATTCCATGCGAAGCTCTATACCAGCAAAGGTATGGATTTCATTATCGATACACTTATGATTTGGAGCAAAACATCCGAGCAATTTATTATTGGCTGCATTTACAATTGCATCTACAGATAATCGAGTAATATCTCCTTGCCACAAATAAATCTGAGGCTCTCGCTCTTCCATATCACTAATCGTTACGATTCCCTTTTCATGGGACAATATATTTAAATATTCAGACTCTATCTTCATCCATTCAAGAGGCATTCCACCAGCAGGACGAATATTACATAAAGATCTAAAGAGAGTAAATTGCTCTTCTTCATTCATAGGGATCTCTATATGTTCGTTATGTCTCTCATTGTATTCTGCTACTAAGCCTTCAACCAAATAGCGTAACCGTTCTTGCTGTGTCATATGTAACTCCTTTTTTTATAGACTATACGTTCACCTAATATATAACAAAAAACTGCTAGCACATATGTATATGCTAGCAGTAACTTTACTGTGATTATATTATACTATATTATATTCAGTTTTAAGGTCTTACAAATGCTTGACCCCCATGGTTGACGAGGACATCCCCATCTAAAACCTTTGTGGTAACATTTTGTAGACTACCTTGGATTTGGCTCATCATGAATCGATAACCAGGACTATTTAAATGTTTTGTTAAGGCCTCTTGATCACTATAAATTTGGATAACATACCAATGATTTTTTACATTTCTTTCACGAAGCACATAACCTGCCTTATAACCCGCATCGTCTCGAACAGCACGTTCTATATCTAGTTGATATTGACGTTGTACTGTATCGATATCATTGCTATTAACAGTAAACTCTGTCAGAGTCACTATTGCTTTACCATCATTGACAATAGATAAAGCATCTTTTTTCTCAAACAATAGTACAGACTGTACGTCGTACATTTTACGATTTGTTAATTTAGAACCTACTTCATTAACAAAGGCCTGATAATGATCAGATTTGCGATGTGTTTCAATAGCAGCTAAATCTTTATAAACCTCTACTACATAAGACTCAGATGGATTTCCTTTTACATGCGCTACATTCATAGATAATGTATTAGGTTCTTTCTCCATAGATGCTGTTAGATTGGCAACACCTGCACTGTTATATGTGCCCTGTAACTCTGCTGGTACTTCGAATCGATACATATTGACACTAGGTGCTGTATCTACAGATTGATCTCGTTCCATAACAAGAGCCGCAAAGGATGTACTAACACCTAATACAGCAATCGTAGAGGTTACTAAAATACGTTTAAATAATTTTTTAGTCATAAATACTCCTTTACATATATCTTGATAGCTTTTCAGCAAACAAGCCAATACGCTTATAAGTTAACAGATTACATACTTTTGCTGTAAAGTGTCCAAATCTACGATAAAAGAAATTAAATGTTAAATATGCTGGTATTGTGCCCATAGTTTTAGGCATGCGACGAAATATATTTTTTATGGAATATAGCTCTTTATAGATCCAAAGATACCCTTTTTCTAATTCTTCTTTAGACATACCTAACGGTGATACAACTACATGAGACGTATTATATTTTGATAAATCATAATCAAAAATTCTATTTTGCTCTTCCATTCTCTTGTAGAATTCAGTACCTGGATATGGTGTGACAATATGTGATGTAATCGTATCAATTTTCTGGCTAATAATCCAATTTAACGTATTTTTAAAAGTCTCTGGTGTATCTCCATCTAATCCAAATACAAAGCTAGCATTAACCATAATACCACGCTTATGTAATTCGTTAATAAGTCGTTCAAACTCTTCACGATTATTTTGCATTTTATGAACACTAGATAAAGATTGAGAACTAATACTTTCAAAACCAATAAATAAACTCTGGCAACCAGTTTCTTTCATTAAATCCATTAATTCAGGGTGTTGCCCTATTTTCATAGTAACTGCTGCATTCCAGTTTAACTTCAAAGGTTTAATACGTTCTAAAAACTGTTTAGTCCAAGAAATATTGCCAATAAAGTTATCATCTATAAACATAATATGTTTTGTACCTAATTTTTTGATATCTTCCAACACATCTTCTATATTGCGATTAATATATTGGTGTGTTCCAGAACTATTATAGCAAAAATCACATCTATGAGGGCAACTTCGACTAGTAGAAACAACATTGTACCATAAGTAATCGGTCTTATCTATTAAGTCATATGCAGGTGATGCAATATCGTCTCCAGACTCTAAAGGAGCAGATACGTATTGAGATTGTAATCGACCAAGTTTAGCATCTTCTATAATTTGAGGCCATGTATTTTCTGCAAAACCTATACAAAGACTATCAAATGCCTCCTTAGGTATGGTATTGGATGCTGTCGTAATATGTATACCACCAGCTATCACCTTAACACCTTTTTCTTTATATATAGATGCAATTTCAATAGCTCTAGGTAAAATATCTACTGTAACTGCTATCCCTACCAAGTCAGGCACATCATCAAAATCAATAGCTCTAATATTTTCATTTTCAATTGTGACCTCACACTCATAACGAATAATATTAGCCACCGTTAACAAACCTAAATGTGGTGACATACGTATTTTTAAATCTGTATCCATAGGACGCTTCAACATACGCGGCTGAATTAATTTAACTTTCATGTACAACCTCTTATATAACAAATACTCTTATATTATTATAAAAGATTATTATTCTTTTTGCATATAAAAACATCCTATCTGTAGAAACAATATTAATTAATATTATTTCCCACAAATAGGATGTTGAGCTTATATTGTTATATATTCAATAGTTGTACCATGTTCTTCAATTAAGTTAACTAAGTCTTTTCCCTGTAGCCATACGGTAGCATCATTTTGATTAGGATGTATACCGATTAGATTATCTTTATAATCCGCATCAATATAGTAATGAACTTTCCGTGCTTCATCGTGAAGTAAACAGAATGGAGATACGTGACCTGGTTTAATCTTCAAAATATCCCATAGCTCTTCTTCAGAGCCAAAAGAAATCTTTTTTAGCTTATGGTCCTTACGAAACTGTTTTAAATCCACACGCTTAGAACCACGAACAGTAATCAAATAATAGTGTTCCCGCTTGTGGTCTCGAATGAATAAATTTTTCGCATCCCACTCAGGATATGGTAACTCTACATCAGGCTTGTCGTCCATACTAAATAGCGGTGCGTGATCCGTAACTTCAAAATCGATATGATGGTCACGTAAACAATCATATACGCCTTGTTTATCTAACATGTAATACCTCTAATATATAGTTTACGCTTGGTGAAAGTAATATTTATAGTCATATTACTATTATATGACCTAATTAACCCACCAAGTCTATTCTCGAACTTTATAGGTACCATCAAATACAAATAATTCAGGATGTTCATGTACGAATGTGTCTTCATAGATTCCATCATATTCATATACTACATCATCTTTTTTATCGAGGAAATCGAACAACTCCTCTTCATTCTCCCAGTCTTGTAAAATAGTCCATCGCTCAGCTCGATCAAATGAAATAGAACCGCCAAAGTAATCGATTACGGATTGTAAATTATCTGCTAATGTATCCATCTTAAAGAGGCGTAATCCAGCAAGAGCATCCTCCCATACAATGCCTGTAGAGTTATAGAAGAACTGATGATGTCCACCATTATTAACCTCTGCGAAGTACCAGGATATAGCATTGAGATAGCGTTGCTCTACAGTAAAAGGTTTTGCAGATTCTAAATAATCATCATATGAGCCATATATATTGATAGTCCAGTACATTGGCTCATTAATGGTCCACATATCGTCTGTAGCTTGTATCTCTTCAACAGTGATAGTACGATGACGAGGTACACCTTCTCTTTTCTTCTTTTTAGCTGCTACATACTCATTATAGGCAGCACATAAATCAGGATAATCAGCTTCACATTTTTCAAAGTCCATTTGCATATAGCACATATCCATGACTTCAAAACAATACGATTTTATATCATCTAGTTCCGATTCCGTAGCTAACCGTACACCCCGATCTACTAACCTTAGCATCTGCTGCATAGTATCCGATGTGTATGCTTCATTATTATCTAAAACAATAGCTCCATACGCATAGGCACAACGATAATACCAAACTGCATCACGATGCGCTTCATCAATAGACTCTAATACCTTAATTGCCTCTTTTTCATTGCCATTATTGTTATAAGCTCTACCAAGCTCACCTAACAGAGGTATAGATAAATTTTCTATGCCCACACTAGTTAACACATCAATAATAGTTTTTACGTTTCCACTATCATTAAGATCTTTAATAGTTTGTAACTGTTCAGCATCAGGCAAAGATAAAAACTGTTCAACACTTAAAGACATACAATACACGTCCCCTCATAGCACAAATATGTATATGAAATCATCTTAAGATAATTATAACAAACAACACAAAACTATGGGTTACAGATTTTAAAATAATAGTTAATGACAAAAACAGCTATTTAACTAGCTACCAAGCCATACCACAAATACAGGAGTACCTTCATCGTCATCGTCGATTTCATCGATATCGTCACCATCGAATTCGTGGTCATCATAGGCTAGATTTTCAAAGAACACATGATCACCGAGCTCTTTATTGGCCATTAAATTATGTAGCTTGAAAAGAAGCTCTTCAGTAGTAAAGTACTGTCCATTATCTGCTTTAAGGCGAGCATAGATTTCAACTTGCCACATACCGTCTTCTTTATCGTATTCTTCTAATTCATCGTCTTCGTATAAGTATTCATTAGGGTGAAGCTGACTTTTACTTTCAATCCAAGCTTCGTAGCTCACAAGAATTTCAGGCTCTACTAATGGCGGTAAATTATCACGATTAACGTTATGCTCTTCTAAGCATTCATAAAACGCCTTAAGAAACTCTTCTCTAGTATAAGTAGTTTTATTAAAAACCCAAGGAATTCCCTTAAACTCATGATAGTAACCTTCATATATTTTATTACCATCTTTATCAGTACCAAGATATTCAATCTGCTCTGCATTCTCATCCTTGTTAAACAGGTTTTTTATGGCATTAAAAATCATAAGATAATCCTCCTTGTAGTCATTTAAACAATGCTTTGATTTCATTATTCATAATATATTCCTCAATATTGTAAACTAATCTCATATGAAATAACGTAGCCCAAAGCACAAAATTATAATAATTTAATCTAATTTATTACTGTTATAAATTTCCGTGTATAGTAAAAGCCCTTCGCATAAGCGAAGGGCTAATATATTATTTCTCTATTAATCAACTACCACAGCAAATATAGAATACAGGTATGCCATCTTCATTATCTATAAGTCCGTAACCTTCACATTCATGGCCTTCGTATTCAATACCTTCAAAGAATACATGATCGCCTAATTCTTTATTGGCCATCAAATTGTGCAATTTAAAGAGCAATTCTTCTCTAGTAAAATATGTGCCATTATCAGCCACAAGATGAGCCATAATTTCTACCTGCCACATGCCATCTTCTTTATCTTCTTCCAGCAATTCTTCGTCTGTAACACGTTCATTATAAAAAAGTTGGTCTTCACTTTCAATCCAAGCTTCATAGGTTACTAGAATTTCAGGTTCTTCTAATCTATCGTCGTCATCTGCTTGATCATCATCTACATATCTTTTTACATTTTCATTGTATTCTTTGGAAAACTCTTCTCTGCTATATGTTTGCTTATTAAATACCCAATGTACTACATCATATGTAGGATAGTTATCCTCTTCGTCTTCATTAGCGTCTTCAATATGGTTATCTTCTGTAGTCTTTTTACTATTTTTATTATCAAAGACATTCTTAATGGTTTCAAATATCAAAGGATAATCCTCCTTGTACTCTTTTGGCTTGATTTGAGTTAATAAGTATTTAACAACTTCACAACACCAACCAAGTTGTTTATCTAACCCGGCTTCTTTCGTCATTTTTATGCCCGTTTCTATTAACTGTAGTGCCTTCTGTACATGTTCAGATTCGTAGCTTTCACCAATAGCTAACATCGCATGAGCATAGCCACAACGATAATACCAAGACCAATCACGATGTGCCTCGTCGATACGATTAAATAAATCAATAGCCTCTGATGCGCGGCCATTATTGTTATACATACGTCCTAAGGTGCTTAATAGTATAGGTGACAAATTATCGATACCTATGTTAGTTAATAGCTCCATGGCACGATCGATGTCTAAGTCCTCTTGTTCATTAAGGATCTTAACCTTATCCGCATCACTTAATTCTTGAAACTCTTCATCCGTAATATCTTCTATACTGATATATAAGTTCTTAATAAATTCACCAAAATTATCTGCTAAGGGAGTCATGGAGTAATCACATTCTTGATCGACCCGTACAACCTTAGGTTCACCGGTTGGACCGCACTCACGATAATCGAGGAAAATCATATCATGCCCACCAGAAATCGTATCGGCTACAACGACACCGATAGGGGGATATTTTACTTTTGAAATCCAAAACTCATTTCCCATCTCACCTAAAAGAGAGTATTTTTTATCTCTATCGATGCCATATATTCCTGTTACATATACACAATCGTCATCATCGTTAATAAAACAATTTTTCTTTACTACACCACCATTATGGTTTTTAAGTAGCTCAATATATGCAGCAGGCAATGTATAACCTAGATCTGCTTCAGCTGCTTTAATATCCTTGTCAGTAACCGGTTTACCAATATAGGATTCAAACGCATAGTCAACATCATTCCAAAATCCGGTCCAATCAAAGTCTTTTAGATTACTCATAATACTCTCTCCTAGTTTAAACCAATATAATCTAAATTTTTAATTACTCATTCATAGAATAAGTTTTGATTAAAGCTTTTACCTCACGTCGTATCAAAATAGTATCTACCATATAGGAAATAATAATATAAGGAGATGCATTTATAATCGCTATAGGGGCTAAAATAACTGCTACTCGCAATAAGTCTAGGGAATATGCATACCACTTAATATCTATGGTATTTAAAATGGGTATAACATAATCTATAACTCTTAATTCCCATTGCATTAATGGATTCAATTCCTCACTTGTTCCTACTAGCCAAGCAAAGATAATCCCAAAAAGCAAAAAATATAATATGCCAACGGGAATTAATATCTTCGCTCTCTTTTTTAATAGATTACGACAAATCTCATCTTCTTCCTCTGGTGCTATATCATATAACATATTGCACTGAATCTGAATCCGTCTAAATCGATAGCGAATATACTTATACAAAATGTTATTAGGTGTATATAACATAATAGACTCCACATATAAGTCATACTAGCAAAATCATGGAAAATATATCATCCATCTATGGCAAAATAATGTAAATCTTTGAATTCATCATCCCAAAATGTAAAAGAAAAGATATGGGTATCATCAAAGGTTTGCTCGCAATAGGTTACAACATCACGTTCTGGTTCAATAATAGGCGTACCAATGTATGATTTCACGTCATCAATAGTTACATCACCATACCAATCTCGTATTTCGTTATAAATGAAAGTTACAATTGTATCTATATTTTTATGGTAATTAACAGCCAATAACTTTGCCGTATCTAAATTAATATCTGTTGGTTTCTCATCCCAGCAAAACTGTATTCCTTCGTAGGATATGGTATATTGCCTTAACTGTTCATCATATATTACAGGATTAGTCATCGTTTGTACCCTTTAAATAGCTTTCCATCTTCGGTCTTAAATCTAACACGATTTCCCAATCATCTAATGACGGTACCTTATGATGTGCAATAAATTCTTCTATGATATGGAATGTCTCTTGAGGGCCTAGCTCATTTTTACCGTATATAATGGCACCCTGCTCACCATCATTAGTTACACTAAGCTCTATATGCAATAAATCGGTATCTTCATCATTACAGACCTGTACAAAGTTATACATTTTATTATCTATTAGGATTGCCTTTGATGGTGATATAACTACAAAATTTTGCTCTTGATCCTCAATAGCATAGAGATTTTGCTCAACCTCATTCAAGGTAATTCCTTCATACTTATAGTCACCTACATCAATTGACCAATCTGTATAAGTTTTCTCAACTGCATCTGCCATATGTATCTCCTCAACTTTACAATATACATTAGAATAAGGTTTCTAATTGACCTGCCATATCTGCTATAAACTCATCAAATTTACAAAGCTCTTGTAACTCTTGATGTTCTGTATCATAACAACCAATCTTTTTAGATTTAGGATCCCACACAACTTGCCAATGATCATATTCACCTAGCTCTTTAGATAAACGCAATAGGTTACGACGGCCTACTTTAAATGGAATTGTATCAATTAGAGGGAAAAATTCTATGGATATAAAATCAGACTCTGGCAATTCAAAATAAAGATTATCCGACTCTAAAAATGCAACTAATGCTTTTGGTAGTTTAAAAGGTTTCAATTGATCCATTTTATTCTGTAAATCATGATACTCAGCTGGTTCTAGATTTTTAAAATACTCAGCCATTTCCATATCGCCACGTTCAATAGCAATACTATAAGGACGCATACCATCCTTTTCGGTGATAGTCACATCCGCACCATGTTCTACCAAGTATTTACACATCTGTAAATCTACGTACCGAGCAGCTACACATAGTGGGGTTGGCTTAAAAGGATATACAGAATCAGGCTTGTTGTAATTAATATCCACACCATTATTAATAAAGAAATCTAAGACCTCATAATTTTCATCTGTAATGGCATTTCTGAAAGCTTTACCGCCATATTTCTGTACTGTATGGCCTAAGTCATGAATCAGTTGTAAGTTCTCATATTTCTTGCCATATAAGGCAGCTTGAAAAGCATCTACATCCACAGAGTTCAAAGCATGAATATTAGCACCATGCTCCACAACATAATCTATTACCTTTTGGTCAGCATACCGAACAGCTAACAAGAAACTTGGATTTTCTTTATCATTTAAATCTACGCCATGTTCGACCAACCATTTTACACTTGGCAAACAGTCCATTACTAACGCTAATTGTAGAGGTGAATACTCACTATATTTACCAATTTGTACAGGTTCATCTATATCCCAACCACTATTTAATGCGCTTTCAAGTGCTGTTATATTTCCATTTATAATATCTGTCACTAACTTCGGTACAGATTCAAAACTGCCTAAGTCCTTAAGATGTATCATATCCCTCTCTCCTATATAATATTTACTTATACAACAACTGGTATAAACTTCTCTTCAAAGGCAGTTAATATACCTAGCAGTTTAGTATCTAAAAACGATAGAGCCTGTTTTCTAATATCCGTTGGAATACCATAATATGCCTGTGCTACACCGCCACAAATAGCAGCAACAGTATCACTGTCACCACCTATTGAGATGGCATTGCGAATGGCATCTCCAAAATCAGTAGATTCAAAAAAAGCTTGCAATGCTTGTGGCACGGTTCCTTGACAACTTTCATTAAACCTATAGGTATCTCTGATTTCATCCAATGTGAAATCCATAGTGTAATAATGCTGATTAATATAATCTCTGATTTCTTGTATATCTTTACCAATTTTAGCTAAGTATACGGCAACTGCTGTCGCCTCTGCACCTTTCATGCCTTCTGGATGATTATGAGTAACCTCAGTAACTAATTTAGAAAGAAGCTTTGCTTCGTCCAAACTATGTGCTGCCAACCCAGCAGCACTAACTCTCATAGCTGAGCCATTACCATAACTATTATATGGCTTTGGATTCTCTGAAAAAATCCATCTATAGAACCGATCACCATAACCATAACCTGGATAGCATCTCCCAATCGTCTGCATACATTCCACTGCATTTTTTGAAAGATTTCTGTAATTTGGTTGGCTCATAAGAATGGCCTTTGCTACAGCAAGTGTCATGATACTATCATCAGTTAACACACATTGATCTGTAAAGAAATCAAAGTCCTTCCGTCTAATATTATTAAATTCGAATCGTGAACCAACTATATCACCAATGATTGCTCCTAACATGTTAATCCCTCCCTGAATTTCTTGAATTTAATTATTTAGCTAATTTTTATCGTATTAACTATATACATAAATGTTCCACCAATACTATCCATTTAGTTTAATTATATTACATTTATAAGTATGAGTGTATAGTAAAAGCCCTTCGTATAAACGAAGGGCTAATCTATTATTTCTCTTGTACTTGTTTACCACTCATATGTTCAATGGTGATTTCAAACATTTGAACTGCTCTACCAGCATGAGCAATATTTTTGTCTACAAGCTGCTCACTAGGATAATATTTCATAGCAAATTCTTTTAATCGATCTATAGATTCTGAACCTGCCTCTAGCAAACGACATCTTCCAAATACGACTACACTTTGTACATACGGCGCCCAGGATTCAGATTCATCAATTCTCTCATTACCATATACGGTAAAACATACCTTATCTGAAGTTTTCAATGACTCTACTTTATGACCAGCTTTAGCTCCATGAAAATAAATCTTTTTATTATCACAATCATAAAAATAATTAATAGGAATAGCATAAGGATAACCCTCAACACCATTCATGGCAATAATTCCACGACGATTAGATTGTAATAAAGCTTCTGTAGCAGCACGATCTATTTCATTTATCTTTATACGAATAGGTTTAAACATAATATATCTCCTAATTTTATTTACTTATCCTATTTACAAAATACATAAAAGTACCGCTATTAGTATCATCAACTTTAGAATATTCTTTCCAATTTATAGGATATATCCCAGTTAATTCTATAGGTGCTTCCATTCCACGCATTGTTCCTTTTCCTGTATTAGCGGCCCAACTCATACACCCAGTTTTTATAGAACCATCCTCAATAGAAAATTCGGCGTATGTACAATCATTAATATATTTTTCATCTCATACCTCACATTTACATCGAACATAATATCTGATAACATTTGTTTGTTTACATGCTTATATTAGCACACGAACGAATGTTCGGTCAAGTGTTTTAGAACAAATGTTTGCAAAAACTTTTAAAATTGCCTATTTACTTTTGTCGGAGGCTTTAGATAAGATATTTCACTAGTTATCTTAATTGTATAACCTTCAATAAACTTATTACTCTTATCCCTAAATTCCTCTATACGCATTATATCTTTTAAGTAGTTATAACAACCTTGATCCTTAGCACCTTGCTCCTTCAACACATACACTTCATCATTTATAGTTTTAATACATTTTTTTGTCGTATATTTAAGCTCAATAGGAATCCATTTACCATCTAATATAACAAGAATATCAAGATGTAAATTAGGATTAAATTCAGGTACAAACTCTAATCTAATATCACAATTTGGATATTGTTCTTTAATCATCCAGGCTAAGCTAAACTGAAAATCTGCTTCCGAATGAAATATTGGTCGCCAAATACTCAATTGGTGCATTACCTCATAAATATCTAAAATTAATCCCATAACAAATACCTCATCGAATACAATACATATATTTATTTTAATTATATTACATTTATAAGTATGAGTGTACAGTAAAAGCCCTTTGCATAAGCGAAGGGCTTTTAGTCTAGACAACAAAATATCATTATTGATTATTTTAATATTCACGATATTCATGCAATAAGTAAGATAATTTATTATTCAACTCTATAAAATTTATCAAATAATGCTCATCTATATAAAATTGTTGATTGGTAATTCTATCTTTTGTAGCTAAAATTTGCTCATTTTTAGATGAAGTGATTCTAAAACTATGAATGATACGATTGCGCCTATAAACAATATCTGAAAATAACTCAGCTATTTCTCCACCAGCATTTTTCGTAATTGTTTGAGCAATAGGCGATTTAAGTTGGCCTAATTCTTTATCAATCAAGTCATACCAAGAATAATCACTATCTGTATTAATAATGTTCTCTATAATAAAACCATTATTAGAGATAAATACTGAAATAGCCATCCCCAACAAGTAAACATATTCGTCCTTAGGTAAAGATATCCTAGCAAGTGATCGAAGCTCCATTGTCTTACTCCTTTAAAAGATACGGCTTATATTATTTATCCACCAAAAAAATAATCTCATAATAGTTTATAAAATATCAATTTAAAATAGATATTTGTCTATCACTATATATTTTTGTTTCAAAGTAACCATAGCCTAAATTTGAAGGTTTCCAGTCTCCAGCAACTATAATAATTTTATCTTTATTTTCAAATACCATATTTCTTATCTTGTTATAAAGGTTTATATCAGAAATAGATAATATAAAATGATAATTAGGATTTGCTACAGGAGCTACTAAATAAATCTCATTTTTATCACTATCGTAAAAGCGACCTTTTACACAAGACTCAATTATTTTAAAGCCGAAAACACCTTTAGGATACCAGTATGCAGTTCTATCATCTAAAATCATTCTTCCAATTTTCTCATTTCCATATGAGTAATTAGGATGGAATCGTTTACATATAGAATATATCTGCTTTATTGTACTGAGTGTGAGATTATAATGTTCACCATATGAAGATTTTTTAGAATTCCCACTTGAATTTTTCGGATTCTTCTTAACTAAAAGATTTTGCATTGCATTTTCAAAAGAAAAATTTAACTCATTAAATTTATTGTCATCAAAAGCGACTGAACTATTTGCATAAGGACAATTAGCAATATGTTTATACGCAGATTTAGTTGCTCTAAAATATGCTTTCCGAGAGCCATCACCAGCACATACAAATAATTTACTATTACATAGCGGATATGGACAATAAAAAGACTTATCCCTATTTTCTTCAAGAGCCTCACTTGCTAGTATTATATCTCGTCTTTCTTTATCTCTATATGCATGGTTAGCCAAAGAATCATCTCCATTTATAAAGTAACCAACTTACCAACTCCATTATAATCTCCCTTATAAAGTATACGCTCGGTTTACTTTATCACACGTAAAATGCTATAGCCCAATCTATGTGATGTCAACCAATCGTTGTTGATATACTACCTTCTTACCTCTGAACTAATTATCCCCATTACATACTGTACTAATATTTATAACCTTATTATATAAAAAATCAGACATTCTGAAAATTATTTACTAAATAAACCTTTGGAAATAGTCTTAATGTAAAAAAGGTGTAAAAGAATGCGGTTTTACTGCATTCTTTTACACCCTTTTATTATATTAGAAGTAAGCCATAAAAGTTTTGGATTTATAAAAATGTAAAATAACATTCTTAATAAAACATTATTTCTTATCAATAAAAACTGCATCACCTCTATAAAGTGAATATGAGTCATCTAAAACATACTTATTAGACGCATTTAATGGTAGGAACTGAATTACTGCCTCTCCAACCTTAACCGCATCAGACTTAATATGAACTTCAAAAGGACTATTAGTATCAATCTTAGATAATTCAAATAATGATTGATAACCTACTGTTACCCACATACCAGGACCTTCATATTGATCATCGCCACGTACTGTTTCTATTGGATAATATGTATTTCCATTTTGTACTATAGATATAACGACATTATTAGTATCATTATACATCTTACTTTCCGGCATATAAAGGAAAGATCTAACCTGTAATATATTAGTAGCATTTCTTGTTGAATAAGTACTTGCTACACCTCTAGCATCCTCCAATGCCGTATTTGCAAAAATTGCGAATGGAGTTTGAACATATACGATACCTTGCAATTCATTTCTTGGGAAAATTCCACCATAACGTCTTTTAATAAACTTTTTCTTAGCAGTAGATATCATTTTGATATTTTTCTTTTCTACTAAAGACTGTCCATAAGATGTTGCTGATGCAATATCTTCATTTGTAATTTGGTGTTTCTCAATAACTTGAGGATTATAAGTGCTAATATCTTCAGCAGATACTGCCATAACAGACATAGCTAAAATTGAAAATAAAACAATTTGTTTCTTAATGTTCATAGTCTCACCTACAAAACATATACTTTTAAAAATAAGCTTTTCCATAAATTTTGGTCAT
Organism: Veillonella sp.; assembly: GCF_041333735.1. NCBI lineage: Bacteria > Bacillati > Bacillota > Negativicutes > Veillonellales > Veillonellaceae > Veillonella > Veillonella sp. The sequence goes on along the minus strand of NZ_JBGKFB010000001.1, from coordinate 1,586,997 downwards.
CTCTAATATGAGCCATTCTAATCCTCACTACATCGCTTTGCTTCTAGTGAGTAAAGCCACTGCTTCAACATGCGCTGTCATTGGAAACATATCCACTGGTTGTACTTCTTTTAGTTCATAGCCGTAGTGTGTAAGGATTTCAATGTCTCGAGCCATGGTAGCTGGGTTACAGGATACGTAAACAATGCGTTTTGGTTCCATCCCTGCTGCAGAGGTTAGTACTTCTTCTTTACAGCCTGCTCGAATTGGATCGAATACGATGACGTCTGGTCGTACGCCAGCCTTGTAGAGTTTTGGCATTTCTACAGCCGCATCAGCGACGATGAATTCGGTATTATCATAGCCATTGCGTTTCGCATTTTCACGAGCATTAATAATGGCTGGTTCTACGATTTCAATACCTATTACATGTTTAGCTTTATGCGCCAAAAACAATGAAATTGTCCCCGTACCACAGTACGCATCGATAACGGTTTCATCCCCTTTAAGATCTGCATACTCAAGAGCTTGGTCGTAAAGTACTGTAGTTTGTTCTGGATTAACTTGAAAGAATGAATGTGGGGACAATGTAAACTGTAGGTCCTTAATATGGTCTGTAATCGTCCCATCACCATAAAGGATATTATTTTTAGGGCCTAAGATAACATTAGTACGCTTACCATTAACGTTGTGAACGATAGTTTCTACTTGAGGGATGCGTTCAGTTAATTTTTCTACCCACTTCTCTTTATACGGCAATTGTTCTATTGCCGTTACAAGGATAATCATCCATCCAGATTGTCCAATGCGTCCAATAATATGGCGCAGTACACCCTTTCCTGTATATTCATCATACGGTTCAATATCAAACTCTTTAGCGATTTGGTAACAAGCTTGAGCGATGATATTATTCCCTTCATCTTGAATAGGACAGTTTGTGCCTTGCACGATATCGTGAGATCCCATCGCATAGAATCCCATTTGAATATCGCCTTTAGTGCCGCCTACAGGCATTTGCATCTTATTGCGATATGCCCATGGTTCTTTAGGTCCTAATGTAGGCTTAACAAGGTCTGGATTTTGATGACCAATACGTTCGATAACGTCCTTTACCTTTTGTGTTTTTAGTGAAAGCTGCCCTTCATAGGTAATGTGTTGTAGTTGGCAGCCTCCACAGAATCCATAAAGATTACAACTTGCATCGATACGATTGTGAGCCATCGTAACAATTTCTAAGAGGCGCCCTGTAGCATAGGTTTTTTTAACCATATCAATAGCTACTTTCACAGTTTCTCCAGGTAAGGCAAAAGGCACAAAGACAGTAAAATCGTCTACACGACCTACCCCTTCACCGCTGCTACCGATGCCATGAATAGTTACCAATACTTCATCACCAAACTTAACAGGCGCATTTAAAATAGCCTGTTGTTTTTTAGATAATTGGCCGCTTATAGCTTGCGGTGAATTAGAGCGATTACTTCTTCTATGTTGTTTAGATTGTTTTTTACGAGATGTACGATTAGTACCGTTCATTACGCGTCTCTTTTCTTCCAAATTTTAATCATACCTGTCACAATAAGAACGAAGAATACAGTGCCGAATTTAACGAGTAATTCTTCACCTTGAATATATGGCATAAGAAGTGGATCTTCCACAATCATTTCGCCTGCAACCCAACCAAGGAGTGCACCACCAGCCCAAAGAATGGCAGGGAATTTATTAATAATTCGAGCAAATAATGTAGAGCAAAATACGATAATTGGAACAGTAATTAACATACCTGCAATAACAAGCTCTAAATGACCTCTAGCGGCCCCTACTACACCGATGACATTATCAATACTCATCATTGCGTCAGCTACAATAATCGTCCAAATGGCACCCATTAATGAATTCTTAGCTTCGATATGTGCATCTTCATCGCCACCTTTTAATAATTGAATGGCAATCCATACAAGTACAAGGCCACCACCTAAGTGGATAAGAGGAATTAAAGTAAGAGCCTCTACTAAAAGGGTAGCAAATACAAGGCGCATTACAATGGCACCTACTGTACCCCAAATTACGGCTTTCTTTTGTAGTTCTGGAGCTAGCTTACCTGCTGCCATACCAATTACTACAGCATTATCGCCAGCCAACAAAATATCAATCAAAATAATTTTACCAATGGTTACCCACGTGGCAACTTCTAAAAATTCCATTCTGTACATACCTCAATTCAAACGAGTAATTCAATAACTATCCCTTAACTATACCATAATTTTTCTATTTTCTCACCTAAAAAGAGAGCTATTAGTTTACATAAAAAAATCTCTCCTCCTATGATTAGGAGAAGAGATATATTCTATTATTTCTTGAGTTTTTTAGCTACCAAAGATGCCCCTACTACGAGGATTGCTGCAGCAATTTTGATGAACAGTGCATATGGCTCAACACTATGAGCAATCAATGTATCCTCTACTGCCATACCAGCACCTACCCAGCCAAGGATACCGCCGCCAACGTATAGGATAATTGGGAAATGTTCGATGACTTTTACAAATAAAGTACTGCCATAAATGATGATTGGTACAGTTATGAGCATACCAATGGCTACCATTGTCATATGACCACCTGCAGCACCAACTACACCGATAACATTATCGATACCCATGATACCGTCAGCAATAACAATAGTTGTAATGGCTGCGCGTAAATTATCCTTAGCTTCGATATTATGCTCGCTTTCATCATCGGCAACGAGCTTGTATCCGATCCATAAGAGGAGAATACCACCTACTAAACGAAGTGCAGGAATATTGTTCAATGCCTCTACAAATAGGAATGCCATAACAAGACGTAAAATAATAGCGCCGGCTGTGCCCCAGAAGATGGCTTTCTTCTGTAAATGTGCTGGCAAGTTACGAGCTGCCATACCAATTACAATGGCATTGTCGCCAGCAAGTAAGATATCGATAACGATGATCTGAAGCATCGCTAATAAACCTTGTACAGATAAGATGTCCAATGTATCCTCCTTAGAATTAAACTATAGTATATATATTATAATCGATATAGTTAGGTAGTGTAAAATTCAATTATTAACATATATATACATTTTTATCATACATCCTTCACCTTAACAAGTAAGAATTCATAACTATTTTTATTCTCAAAATCAACAATATAATCGCTATGTATTAATAGATTTAATTCCTATTATTTCTAGGTTTTATCTATTAAATCAAGCGATTTTATGATATCGTATAGTATATCAATAAAAGGGAGGTTAGTATGTATCAAACAAATACAATATTACAAAAAATATGGTTATTCATAAAACTATTTACTCCTATGTGCATAACTCAATTTTCCCTTATAGGTGGTACATTTATCGCCATCTTTTTAACGGGACAATATAGTACGACAGATTTAGCAGGCGTCGCAACGGGGTATAATTTGTGGCTTCTCTTCTATATCTTTGCACAAGGGACGTTAATGGGTATCACACCGATCATTTCTCAGCTATTGGGAGCTAAGAAAACGGATGATATTTCCACAATTTTCCATCAAGGTCTTTTCATTGGTACAGGTCTAGCATTTATAATTTTAATCATCGGTATCTTGGGTCTTCGCCCATTACTGACGACATTAAATTTAGAACCTGCTGCCGCTGAGGTTTGTATTAATTATCTGAAAGCTTTTGCTCTTGGTTTGTTCCCTCTACTTTGGGTAAATACCTTGCGTAATACAGTCGATTCCCATGGGTTAACACATTACTCTATGGCCATCGTATTTACAAGCTTTGTGATTAATGTATTCTTAAACTATGCACTCATCTTTGGCCACTACGGTTTTCCTGAAATCGGTGGTGTTGGTGCTGGTTATGGTATTGCTGGTGCTTGTTGGACCAACTTTATTCTCTTTAGTTTAGTCATTCTCTTCCATCCTAAATTAAAGGGATATAGAATTTATAAAGACTTTAAACGCCCAAGCTTCCACTACATTCGTGAACAATTACAAGTGGGTATTCCTATTGGTGCTTCCATCTTCTTAGAAGCCAGTATCTTTAGTATCGCTGGCCTCTTGATGGTTCACTTTGGATCTGCCGTAGTAGCAGCTCATCAGTCGGTTATTTCCTTTACTAATGTATTCTACTGCTTACCACTCAGTATTGCTATGGCCTCTACTATTGCTGTTGCTTACGAGCTCGGTGCAGGGCGTAAAAAAGAAGCCATTCAGTATTCTTACATCGCTCGTGTAATGGCCATCATCATTGCGTTACTCATTTGTGCCTTTACGTTCACCAATATGGACAATATTGCAGACCTATTCACAAATGATGACGAAGTATATGGTCTTATTTATCAATTCCTTGGATATGGCGTATTCTTTGCCGCTATCGATGCCATCGGTACTCCATTACAAGGTATTCTAAGAGCTTACAAGGATGTAAAAATAGTACTTTACATCTCTCTCATATCGTATTGGGGCGTATGTTTCCCTACCGCTTATATCCTTGCTAAAAATCCTAATTATGGACCATTTGGCGTATGGATTGGGTTACTCGCTAGCGTACTAGCAGCAGGTGTATTATTTACTTGGCGTACTTGGTACATTCAACGTCAACAAAAATAAATAACATACTTATACAGCAAAAGAGCATCTTAATAAGATGCTCTTTTTTATTTCAACATATCTTGTTTTTCTGCCTTAGACATGCGGAAGAAATTATATAGTGTTTCTGCCGTCTTATAGTTCATAGATTCCACCTTTGAAAGCTCATCAATAGATGCTTCTTTCATGGCTTCTAAACTATTAAAGTGAGCCCATAATGCCTTTCGACGTTTAGGGCCAATACCTTCAATATGATCTAAAATAGATTCTAAATTACGTTTCCCACGAAGCTTACGATGGTACGTAATAGCAAAGCGATGGGCTTCATCGCGTATTTGTTGGAGTAATTGAAGCTCTGGTGAACGGTGACTTAGGATAATACTTTCAGATTGTCCTTCTACAAAGACCTCTTCAATACGTTTAGCTAAAGAGATAACAGGCACATCTGTAACACCTACACCGCGAATCAACGGCAGTGCTGCATTGAGCTGACCTTTACCACCATCGATGATGATGAGATCAGGCATAGGCCAATCTGTTTCCTTACCGTACCGTCGTTCCATGATTTCTGCCATAGACTTGAAATCATCAGGTTTACCTTGTGTGGTTTTTAATTTAAATCGGCGATATTCTTTCTTCGCTGGTTTGCCACCTTCAAAAACAACCATAGATGCTACCGTTTCAGCCCCTTGGGTATGAGAGATATCAAAGCATTCCATACGCTCTGGCAAGCGTGGTAAGTCTAGAACTTCCGCTAATTTCTTAACGGCTCCACCGGTCTTATCTATTTGGTGTTGCCACTGACGACGGCGCTCTTCTAAGAAGGTTTCCGCATTCTCATGGGCCATCTTGATCATATCCATCTTATAACCACGCTGTGGCACAGATACGTCTACATTCTGGCCTTTAAGCTGTGTAAACCATTCCTTTAACAAATCTCTATCGGTGCTATCCATAGGTAATAATAATTCCTTTGGAATGAAGTTTGTATCTCCATAGTATTGCTTGATAAAGTCCGTCATGATAGTTTCTTGACTATCTCCATCATGTTGTACAAAGTAGTTCTCACGGCCTAATAGTCGGCCACCGCGGATAAATAATAACTGTACACAAGCCATCGAGGTATCCACTGCAATACCTAACACGTCTAAGTCGCCACGCTGTGTAACCATGCGCTGCTTTTCTTGTATCTTTTCTATACTAGTTAGCTGATCTCGATAACGTGCTGCATCTTCAAAGCGTAAGTCTTCTGCAGCTAGTTCCATCTTCTCTTTAATTTCCTTCAGCAAAGGGATAGGCTTACCTTCAAAAAGCTCTATGATTTCATCGATATACTTTCCATAATCCGATACGGAAATCTTATTAAAGCACGGTGCTTCACAGTAGTGCATATGATATTGCAAACATGGTCGCTCTACCTTCATAGACTTACATGTCCTGAGTGGATAGTACTGGCGTATTAATTTCAATACTACATGTACAGATGTAACATCTGTGAAAGGGCCAAAGTACTTGGCTCCATCCCGTTCTAGTCGGCGCGTCATATATACCCGTGGATAGTCCTCTTGTACTGAGATTTTTACATACGGATACGTTTTATCATCACGAAGCCTAATATTGTATTTAGGCTCATGCTCCTTAATAAGCGTATTCTCTAAGATAAGTGCTTCCATCTCTGTCTTTGTTTGAATAATCTCCACATCGACGGCACGCTTCATCATAGCCGCAACCTTCGGCGCTCGGTTCGCATCATTACGCACATAGGAACGCACACGGTTGCGCAAGTTAATGGCTTTACCTACATAGATGATACGATTATATTGATCGCGCCATAAATACACACCCGGTGTGGTCGGCAAATGACTGACCTTCTCTAGTAATTCTTCAGATGGCATATGTCCTCCTTTCCTCTTAGATTTTTAAGCTTTGTACTCACTACTATTTCTTCTTTTGAGCTGCTTTCATAAATTTCTTAGTCTGTTCTAATACAGGGCCTAAGAATTTGCCGGTATAGCTTTCTTTCACCTTCACGATTTCCTCAGGTGTACCTGTAGCTACGATAGTACCACCCCGATTACCGCCTTCAGGGCCAAGATCGATGATGTGGTCTGCCATCTTAATGACATCTAAATTATGCTCGATAACCACAACGGTATCGCCACCCTCTACGAGTTGTTGCAATACGTGTAATAACTTACGAATATCTTCGGCGTGAAGACCTGTAGTCGGTTCATCTAGGATGTACAATGTTTTACCTGTGCTGCGACGAGCTAATTCAGTAGCTAATTTAACCCGTTGAGCCTCACCACCAGATAGGGTTGTTGCGGCTTGACCTAAACGAATATAGCCTAAACCTACCTCTTGTAAGGTAACCATCTTACGATGAATTTTAGGGATAGCGCTAAAGAATTCTACTGCATCATCTACGGTCATATCTAATACATCGGCAATGGATTTGCCTTTGTATTTAACCTCTAAGGTTTCTCGGTTATAACGGGCTCCCTTACAAACCTCACAAGGTACGTACACATCTGGTAAGAAGTGCATTTCAATTTTGATGATACCATCACCACGACAAGCTTCACAGCGGCCACCTTTTACGTTAAAGCTAAAGCGCCCTTGTTTGTAACCGCGCATCTTTGCTTCTGGTGTTTGACTATAAAGCTCGCGTATAGCATCGAATACACCAGTATAGGTAGCTGGATTAGAGCGCGGTGTACGACCGATAGGACTTTGGTCTATATTGATGATTTTATCGATATGTTCAAGGCCACGGATTTCTTTATGAGCTCCTACTTTGTGGTTAGAGCGATATAATTGATTAGCTAAACCTTTGTAGAGAATTTCATTAATCAAGGTAGACTTACCAGAACCGCTGACACCAGTAACAACATTGAATAAGCCAATAGGGAATTTTACATTTACATTTTGTAAATTATTTTCCTTTGCACCGCGAATTTCAATGCAGTTCTTACCTGGCTTACGGCGTTCTTCAGGAAGAGCGATAAATTTACGGCCACTCAAATACTGACCAGTAATAGAGTCTTTTACCTTCATCACTTCGTCTACTGTACCAGCTGCAATAATTTGACCTCCATGCTCACCTGCACCTGGCCCGATGTCTACGAGATAGTCAGCCGCACGCATCGTATCTTCGTCGTGTTCTACAACGAGCAAGGTATTACCTAAATCACGCAAGCCTTTCAGCGTATCGATGAGTCGATCATTATCTCGTTGATGTAGACCTATGGACGGTTCGTCTAGGATGTACAATACACCTACCAAACCAGAGCCGATTTGCGTAGCTAGACGAATACGTTGCGCTTCACCACCAGACAAAGTACCTGCACTACGGTTCATAGTAAGATAATCCAGGCCTACATTATTGAGGAACCCAAGACGAGCATTGATTTCCTTCAAAATTTGAGCCCCAATCACTTGTTCCCGCTCTGTTAACTGTAACTTACCAAAGAAATCGAGTGCTTCTTTAATGGTCAATTGGGTCACTTCATTGATGTTCTTATCCCCTACGGTTATAGCTAATACTTCAGGTTTAAGACGAGCTCCATGGCATGTAGTACAAGGCTTAATGGACATAAATTTTTCAAACTCTTCACGCATAGAATCTGTAGAGGCTTCACTATGACGGCGTTTTACCATCGGTAAAATACCTTCGTACTCAGTAAAGAATTCCTTTACTTCGCCGCGCATATTTTCGTACGTGAAAGCAACCTTATCTGTAGTGCCATACATTACTTTTTTCTGTAATGCTTTTGGTAATTCATCATAGGTAGAGTCTAAAGAATATCCATTAGCTTTTAACAAACCTTCTACTTGGCGCATAAACCATGCATTAGGGTTAGAACTCAACGCTTGTACACAACCATCGGCAAAGGTAATAGATCCATCTGGAATAACGCGTTCTTCGTCTACTTCCATGGTAGAGCCAATTCCCAAACAAGCTGGGCAGGCACCAAATGGACTGTTAAAGGAGAACATACGTGGCTCAATTTTCGGTAAGGAAATATGGCAATCTGGACATGCAAAGTGTTGGCTATACATGTGTTCAGGTCCATCTACCTCTTGGATAACTACAATGCCTTCTGCCCATTTTGATGCGGTCTCCATAGAGTCTGCTAAGCGAGATTCAATACCTTCTTTTACAACGAGACGGTCTACTACGATATCGATAGAGTGTTTTTTATTTTTTTCTAATACAATCTCTTCATCTAATGTACGTACAGCACCATCTACACGGGCACGAACAAAACCTTCTTTTCGAAGTTGATCAAAGACGGATTTATGCTCTCCTTTTTTCCCTTGAATCATAGGGGCTAATACTAAAATCTTAGTGCCTTCTGGGAAGTTCATTACATCATCTGTCATTTGTTGTATCGTTTGCTGTGTAATAGGCTTACCACATTCAGGACAATGAGCATGGCCTACGCGAGCAAATAATAGACGCAAGTAATCGTAAATCTCCGTCACAGTACCAACTGTAGAACGAGGGTTACGGCTTGTAGTCTTTTGGTCGATAGAAATAGCTGGTGACAAACCTTCAATATAGTCTACATCAGGTTTATCCATTTGTCCCAAGAATTGACGTGCATAAGCAGATAAAGACTCTACATAGCGTCGTTGCCCTTCTGCATAAATCGTATCGAATGCCAAGGACGATTTGCCAGAACCACTGAGGCCTGTCAACACAATAAACTGGTCCCGTGGTAAGGATATATCTATATTTTTAAGGTTATGCTGACGCGCACCTTTTACTATCAATTGATCTTTCATTATGTTCCCTATTTAAAGAGATGATACCAATCGGCATCATCTCTTTGTTTACTAACATGAAATAATATATGTATATTATCGCACATATAGTCTATATAATCTATGTGTTTTATTACAATCTATTTACTCTTTGAGCTAGTCCGCTTTCTACCTTTAGTTGATGCAGGTTTTTTTAACTTGCTTTCACCTGCACTATGCATATCGGACCATTGTTGACGTAGTTCCCCTAATTGATCACGAAGTTTTGCAGCCTTTTCAAATTCAAGCTGCTTTGCAGCGGCCTTCATTTGACGATCAAGCTCTTCAATTTTATTGAATAACTCTTCCGGAGTTATATCTGCCACCTTAGGACTAGATATATCTTGTACATATGGTTCGTGTCCATGGTCCATACCCGTTGTAGAGGATTTCTTTTTCCCTTTCTTCGGTGAAAAGTCCTTTCCATCGGTGACCATATCTTCTTCAATTTTCGTTAACTCAATAAGCTCTTTTACATCTTTAGAGACAGACTTAGGCGTAATATTATGTTCAATGTTATAAGCCTCTTGTACGGCACGACGACGATCTGTTTCATCAATGGCGCGCTGCATAGAACCTGTTATATGGTCTGCATACATGATAACGTGACCATTCACATTACGAGCGGCACGCCCGATAGTTTGAATCATAGCCGTATCAGAACGTAAGAAACCTTCCTTATCTGCATCTAAGATAGCTACTAAAGAAACTTCTGGCATATCTAAGCCTTCACGGAGCAAATTAATACCAACCAGTACATCAAAGACACCGGCCCGTAAATCACGAATAATCTCAGCACGCTCAATGGTAACGATATCTGAATGAAGGTAACGAACACGGACGCCCATTTCCTTCAAGAACTCTGTTAAGTCCTCTGCCATCTTCTTCGTTAAGGTCGTAACGAGAACACGTTCATTCTTAGCTGCACGCTTATGAATTTCACCGAGTAAATCATCCATTTGTCCCTTAATAGGACGAATCTCAATGGATGGATCAAGTAGACCGGTAGGACGAATAATTTGCTCTACCACATTCGTTTGTACTTCCATTTCGTATGGACCAGGCGTTGCCGATACATAAACAATTTGATTGATACGCTCCACGAATTCATCGAATTGAAGCGGTCTATTATCAAGCGCAGACGGCAGACGGAAGCCATATTCGATGAGTGATTCTTTACGTGCACGGTCACCATTGTACATGGCACGTACTTGAGGAATGGTTACATGAGACTCGTCCACCATGATGAGGAAGTCATCTGGGAAATAGTCTATCAATGTGTATGGTGCCTCTCCAGCCTTACGTTCAGACATGTGGCGGGAATAGTTTTCGATGCCTGAGCAATAGCCCATTTCTTGCATCATTTCTATATCGTAACGGGTACGCTGTTCAAGACGTTGAGCCTCCAATAGACGGTCAGCAGCTTTCAACTTAGCTAACTGTTCTTCTAACTCAGCCTCAATACGCTCTACAGCAATACGCATCTTATCTTTCGTTGTTACATAGTGAGATGCTGGATAGACCGCAACGTGCTTGCGTTCAGCAATCACTTCACCAGTCAAAGCATCTACCTCAACGAGGCGATCGATTTCGTCGCCGAAGAGCTCCACTCGAATGGCTCTTTCACTATACGCAGCAGGGAAAATCTCAATAGTATCCCCTTGTACACGGAAGGTACCGCGGATAAAGTTCATATCATTTCTCGTATATTGAATATCCACGAGTTTAGACAGAATTTCATCGCGAGATTTCGTCTGACCTAAGCGCAAAGACAACACGAGTTCAGAGTAGTCCTCAGGGTCACCTAAGCCGTAAATACAGCTAACAGAGGCAACGATAATCACATCGCGGCGCTCAAAGAGGCTCATCGTAGCGCTATGTCGCAGTTTATCGATTTCATCATTAATAGACGCATCTTTCTCGATATACGTATCGCTAGAAGGAATGTACGCTTCTGGCTGATAGAAATCATAGTAAGACACAAAGTATTCTACCGCATTATTAGGGAAGAAGCTTTTAAACTCACTACATAGCTGGGCAGCTAAGGTTTTATTATGAGCAATAATCAGAGTTGGCTTTTGAACTGCCTCGATAACCTTAGCCATTGTGAAGGTTTTACCTGTACCAGTGGCACCGAGCAAAACTTGGGCCCATTCACCGCGTTCAATGCCTTCTGTTAAAGACTGAATCGCAGTTGGTTGGTCCCCTGTAGGCGTAAAGGGCGCCTCCACTTTAAATGGTTGGCCCCCTTCGTAATTATATGTATTATGTTTCATTCCTGTTCATCCTGATGTTTACGGATAGCCTTTAATTCTTCCTCCGATAGACGACGACCTGCATTTTCCGCTTGGTTCAACGTATCCTCACCTTCTAATACTTCAATGAGCATAGCAATGGAGAAACGATCTAATGTAGGCGTAGTCTTTTGGATTTCATCAGCCATCATCCAATCTGACTCAGTATAGTTATTAATACGTTCTGTAATCTCTTCCCAATTTGAAAGTAGCAATCTTGTAATAGGACGATATAATTCAATGCCGAAATACTCGATTAAGCCAACAATCTTTTCCATATTTTCTAGGCTAACATTACATTCATTTTTTTTATTTTCAGATTCTACATATTCAAGTAAGAATTCCCGGTTATATTTATTTGTCACCTTGAATCATTCCTTTATTAAATAGTGCATTAGCAAATTCTTTCGCATTAAATGGACGCAAGTCATCCATGCCTTCGCCAACGCCGATCCAGCGAACAGGTACGCCTAATTCCTCTTTAATAGAGATAACTACGCCACCTTTTGCTGTGCCATCAAGCTTAGTCACAACAATACCATTTACTGGTACTGCTTGACCAAATAATTTAGCTTGGCTTACTGCATTTTGACCTGTAGTACCGTCTAAGACGAGCAATGTTTGATGTGGTGCCCCTTCTACGTGGTTATTCGCTACGCGGCCCATCTTTTTAAGTTCTTCCATAAGATTAACTTTAGTGTGTAAACGACCTGCAGTATCTACAATAACGAGGTCTGCATTACGAGCTTTAGCTGCTTCCATTGCATCGTAAACAACAGCTGCAGGGTCAGCCCCTTCTTTATGTTTAACGATAGGTACACCTACGCGATCTGCCCAGATAGACAATTGATCAGCCGCAGCGGCACGGAATGTATCACCTGCAGCGATAATAACCTTTTTGCCTTCTTTAGTGTAATAGTTAGCTAACTTAGCAATGGTCGTAGTTTTACCAACACCATTTACCCCAACTACAAGGATAACCTCTGGGTGGTGAAGTGTAATTTCATCTTCTTGGTCAACTAACATTTCTGTGATGCGGTCTTCCATGAATGGCATTACATCACCAGTATTGTTAATAATACCTTCTGTTACACCACGACGAATTTCTTTCATCAAATATTCTGTCGTTTTAGGACCAAGATCACTAGTAAGCATAACTGCTTCTAAATCATCTAAGAAATCATCATCAATTTCTGCATAACCAATGATAACTGTCTCTACATTTTTTACAAAGGACTTACGAGTTTTTTCTAAGCCCTCTTTGATTTTATTAAAGAATCCAAATGCCATTATGCTAGATCCTCCTTCACATCTTCAAATGCTACTGTTAATAATCGCGATACGCCTCGTTCAACCATGGTCACCCCTTGTAATACTTCGGCAGCTTCCATCGTCTTTTTACGGTGCGATACTACGATAAATTGTGTTTCTTTATTTACCCGATTTAAGTAAGAACTAAATCGTTCTACATTGGCTTCATCAAGGGCTGCGTCAACTTCGTCAAGCACGCAGAACGGCGCAGGACGATAGTCTAGGAACGAGAACAATAAAGCAATAACCGTAAGGGCACGCTCTCCACCGGATAACAAGGTCAATTGTTGACGCTTCTTCCCTGGCGGCTGAATATAAAAGTCGATACCACCAGTTAAGATATTATCTGGATCAGTCAATACAATTTGAGCCGTACCACCACCAAATAGTTGGCTAAATACCTCTTGGAATCTACGACCTACTACATCTAATACATCGTATAGCTGTGTACTCATAGCCTTGTCCATTTCAGCAATAACCGCTTGCAATTGCTCTTTCGCTGTATCTAAATCTGCTAACTGAGTACTTAAGAAGTCATAACGCTCTTTAGTTTCTTCGTATTCTTCAACAGCGTTCGGATTGACTGGGCCCAGTTCGGCAATTTCTGCCATCAAGCGAGCCTGCTCATCCTTCCAATCGTTTACAGAGCCTTCAACGCGAAGAGCCTGCGCATCTTCTAAGGTAAAGCCTAACTCTTGTAGTTCTTCTACAAAGCGCTCACAATCCATGCGATGACGTGTAATCTTACCTTCCATATCGACGAGTCGACCTTGAACGACTTTATATCGTTGGTTCAATCGATCTTGCTCACCGAGGATAGATTCCATCTCTTCACGTCCTGTAGATGTTTTATCATAAGCCTCATCGCGAAGTGCACGCAATCGTTCAACCTCCGCTGTAGCAGAAGCCAATTCTCGGTCTGCCAATTCTTTAGCCTTTGGTAGCTCCACTTCATAGCGCTCTGTAGTGCTAATTAACAAATTACGTAACGGTGTTAGTCGCTCTACAATGTTAGCAATGGATTGATTACGTTGTTCTCGCTGAGCTTCGCGTTCCTTAATGGTTTGTCGCAACGTATCACAGGTGAGGCGTGCCTCTGTGAAAGCTTCATACGCCTCTTGCTGTATCTTTTGCAATACAGTTAAACGCTCCATCAAGGCCCCTTGATTGCCCTCTACACCATGATTTTCTTGTAAGGATGCCAATGCTGCTTCTTGATCTTTCAAGTTAACCGATGTAGTAGCTAAATCAATATCAATTTGAGCTAAACGTTGCTCTTCTTCAGAAAGGACACGTTTCTTACGATCCATTTGATTTTGTATATTTTGTACCTTTGTTTCGCTCGCTACATAGAGTAAGTTCGTATGTTGATAGCTTTCATCAAGGGTAGCTCGTTCTTTTTCAGCCTCTTCAACCCGTTTTTCTAAATTTTCTAAGCTAGCTGTTAAAGAATGGATTTGTTCTTCAATTTGTACAAGCTCTTGTTCAAGACTAGTAGCCTCTTCCTTACGGCTTAATACGGAGGCACGCTTGCGCTTTGTAGTACCACCCGTTAAAGAACCACCTGGTTGGAATTGTTCCCCTGTAAGGGTTACGATACGCAGTTGTTGATTATATTTCTTCTGTAATCCAATGGCCTCATCCATAGAGGATACGACTAACGTACGGCCCAATAAATATTGGAAGATATGGGCGTACTTATTATCAAAGGAAATACAGTCAACGGCTGTACCTATAACACAACTTTCACGTAACGCTGGCGTATCATAGGGCTTACCTTTTACGGAATCCATCGGTAAGAAGGTTACGCGGCCCCCTTGGATAGATTTCAAATAATTTACCCCATCTGCAGCAGCGCGAGCAGTAGTGGTCACAACATGGTTAACACTACCGCCTAATGCCGTTTCAATAGCTGTTGTATATTTGTCCTCTACCGTAAAGAGATCACCTACGGCGCCCGTAATATGTTCGCGCCAAGATCCTTTACCATTAAGAATATTCTTAGTGCCTTCTAAATAACCTTCATGCTGCTCTTCCCATTGAGCTAAGAGCTCTAAACGGCCCTTAGCACGTTGTTCTTGGGTACGAAGTTTTTGTAACTCTTTGCGTTCCTCACGAGCTTGTAAGGCTGCTTCTTTACCGCCATCAACGAGGGCTTGTCGTTGGGCAGAAATAGCATTAAACTGTTGGCCTAATATGTCAAATTCACCGCGAGCTGCTTGTAATTCACTATCTACTTGACCTATTTCATCCTTTAAAACTTCACATTGTTTCGTAGACTCAGCCTTACGAGATTCTAAGCTGCGAATGCTAGCCTTTGCTGTTTCAATAGCACTCACAATTTCTAATTGATGTTGCTCAAAGGCTTCTCGATTAGACTGTAAGGACTGGAACTTAGCTTGCTCAGCACTTACATCTTCAACAGCTTTTTTATAATTAGATTCTAACTCTTCAAGCTTAGACTCTTTTTCTACTAATTGAGCACTTTCATCTTGAATCAATTGATTTAAAATGCGCAATTGTTGTTCTTCGCCCTTTTGCGTAGCTTCTAATTCGCTAATACGCATAGATGTTTCATCTAATTCACGACGAGCTGTCTTCAACTGCTCGTCTAACAGACGTAAATGACCGGCTAAACGTTCTTCATCACGTTGCTTTTCCGTATACTGAGCCTCCCACAACTTGAGTTGTTCTTGCTCTTTTGTTGATGCGGATTGCAAGGTATGACGGCGCGCTTCCAATTTAGACAATTCAGTTTGAAGCTCAATCTCTTCATTCTTAAATGCAATATTATCATTTTCGAAACGCGTTAATAAACGATCAGAGGTCTTATAATTGTGAAAGCCTAATGCCCCATCATAGTCGCGCTTTGTACGACTTAAGGTCATATACTTTTTAGTCTTTTCCGCCTTTTCAGACAAAGGTCCTAGTTGTTCTTCGATAGTAGCCATTACGTCGCGTACGCGTTCCATGTTTCGGTCTGTACTAGCAATACGACGCAATGCATCTTCTTTATTGATTTTAAAACGAGAAATACCTGCTACATCTTCAAAGATCAAACGACGCTCTTCAGGCTTTGAATTCAAAATAGCATCAATGCGATTTTGACCGATAATAGCCATTGAATCTTTCCCAAGGCCTGTATCAGCTAATAAAAGGTGAATATCCTTTAAACGACAAGAGCGTTTATTGATAAGGAACTCACTTTCACCAGTACGATAAATACGGCGTGTAATAGCAACCTCAGCCATATCTACATCTAATTGATGGTCACTATTGTCAAATACAAGTGTAACCTCCGCAGCACTCATAGGCTTGCGCTTTTCCGTACCAGAGAAAATAATGTCCTCTGCTTTTTGACCACGTAAGTTACGGACATTGGATTCCCCTAACACCCATTTCATAGCATCCGTAATATTACTTTTACCACTTCCGTTAGGCCCAATAACGGCAGTCATTCCTGGTGAGAATTTTACAACCGTTTTATCTGCAAACGATTTAAAGCCCTTTAATTCTAACCGAAGTAATTGCATGACTGCCTCCTTTCTACTAACAACCCCAATTAATCATATCTTTTATTATAACATATATTGTAGGCCATCAATACAGCAACGAACAGTATTTCTCGTATTATCTTCACACCAATCTATACTAAATTGAGGATACGTTTCTTGGAAATATAAAATATTGCGATTTTTGAGACCTCGCACCTTTGATGTGCTGCTTCTAGGATAAGAAATTACAATCCTATGTTTCATCAAAATATCACCACTATCCGAATAAAATCTACATCCTACCTTATGGGTATGGTAACAATTGAAATGAGAAAAATTGTAATCATTTTGCTTTCCTAACAAATTTTCTGAAGAAAGATGTTCATCAATACATCTTTCAATACGTTGTTTATATTGTTCATTTACAACGAGCTCACCCATAGCAGGTTCATAGGGACCTGCTACCAAACTATTGCCTGAATCAAGCTCGTCCGTGCTTTGTAATCCTGTACGTATAACTTCAATATTATGCTGTTCAAACCATTCCTTTAAGAATGCACAATATTTAATAGCTTGCTCAGTACTTAATGGCTCATATTCACCAGATCTATATTGATCTGCTAGTTCCGTATTTTCGATAACAAGAACAGGATAGATTCGTACAAAATCTGGTTCTAGTTTAACTACAGCAATAGCGGTTTCTAGAATGGTTTCCCAAGTTTCACCTTTTAATCCCGGTAAAAGCTGAACACCTACAGTCATTCCACGCTGCTTTAATCGTGTAACAGCATCTACTACCTCTTGTGCGGTGTGGCCGCGCTTAGCATCGACTAAAACATCGTCATTCATAGACTGCACACCAAGTTCTACTGTTTTTACCCCGTAAGACTGTAACAAGGTAATTGCTTCGTCACCTACAGCATCAGGCCGCGTTGAACAACGTATACCATCAATTATGCCGCGCTTAAGCATCTCAGAAGCAGGAGCTAATAATTGATGTTGTAACTCTTTATGGATAGCTGTAAAGGAGCCCCCATAAAAGGCGACTTCCCAAAACTTATCGTTTCGTTTACTTCCCACATACTCTGTAATCGTTGCTTTAATATAATCCGGTGTTAGGTGACTAATACCCGATTGGCCTGTAATACGGGACTGGTTACAAAATGTACATACATAAGGACACCCTACATGAGGTATAAAAAAAGGTATCATACCAAATGGTTTCATAGTCACTCTCCCTTCTTATATAAAGTAAACTCAGTCAAAACCTTTTTTATTAATATATTAATATCCATGTATTTATTCCTTATGATAAGTAATTAATATATTAAGATATAAGGCTTTCGATACAACGATCATAAGATAAATATATTTACTATTCTATATACTATTATACAGAAAAAAGCGCCATTAGGCGCTTTTCTATTTAGCCATTAACTTTTCTAACGTTAATTGAGCCGCATGTTGTTCTGCAATTTTTTTACTTTTACCAGAGCCGGCCTCGTAAGTAACACCATTGATTTCGACCACCATATGGAAGGTCTTAGCATGGTCGGGACCACTTTCACTGAGCAAATGATAGACGATATGTTTATCACCATCCCGTTGCACATATTCTTGTAATAAGGTTTTATAATCCTTGCCCCGTTTACCTTCTAAAGCTTGCTTGATATAAGTAATGAGATGTTTTAAAACGAAGTCCATCGCCGTTTGGTATTCTGTAGAAATATAAATAGCACCAATGAGGGACTCAAAGGTATCTGCTAGTATAGAGTTACGATCATTACCACCGGAAGCACGCTCACCATGACCGAGCAATAAATATTGCCCCAATTGTAAAGAACGACTTACAGATGCTAAAGAATCCTCACATACTGTAGCGGCCTTAATTTTCGTCAAATCACCTTCGGCCATGTCTGGATAAGTCTTAAATAGGTATTCCCCAATAATAAGATCCAAAACAGCATCGCCTAAAAACTCTAATCGCTGATTGTGATTAATATGCTTTGATTTATGTTCATTCGCATAAGATGTATGTGTAAAAGCACAATCTAAAATGGATATATCTGACACAGGTATGTCTAAACGAGCAACAAGCCCATGAAGAGATTCTTCACGAGCTTGTGTCATCTTACTCTTATGCGCTTCAACAGCTACCATTAGCCTTCATAACGGCGTACGCAAAGTGTACCGTTATGACCACCAAAACCGAAAGAGTTGGAAAGAGCACATTTAACTTGAAGGTCACGTGCACCTTCGCGAACATAGTCAAGATCCAAACCTTCATCAGGGTTGTCACAGTTGATTGTAGGATGAACTTTGCCAGTTTCGATAGCCATCGCCATAACGATAGTTTCGATAGCACCAGCAGCACCTAACAAGTGACCTGTCATGGATTTTGTAGAGTTAACAGCGATGTCTTTAGCATGATCGCCGAATAATTCTTTAATAGCCAATGTTTCATTTTTGTCATTAAGGCCAGTAGATGTACCATGAGCATTGATGTAGTTAACGTCTTTAGGATCGATACCTGCATCTTTAATTGCTAATTCCATACATTTACGAGCTTGTACACCACCTGGAGCTGGTGCAGTAATGTGGTAAGCATCGCCATTAGTACCATAACCTACAACTTCAGCGTAAATATGAGCACCACGAGCTTTTGCGTGTTCTAATTCTTCAAGAACAACGATACCAGAACCTTCACCCATTACAAAACCATCGCGATCGCGGTCAAATGGACGAGATGCTTTTGTTGGTTCGTCATTACGTGTAGACATAGCTTTCATAGCTGCGAAACCAGCTACAGCTGCAGGAGATACAGCTGCTTCAGTACCACCAGCAAACATGATATCAGCATCACCACGTTGGATAATACGGAAAGCATCGCCAATAGCATTTGTACCAGAAGTACAAGCTGTTACGTCTGTAATAACAGGACCTTTAAGGCCAAGACGAATGGATACACGTGCAGATGTCATATTGGCAATCATCATAGGAACTGCAAATGGACTTACACGGCCAGGACCTTTTTCGAATAATGTTTCATATACTTCATGGATGGAGTCGATACCGCCAATACCAGTACCAACTACAGTACCACAACGATCTAAATCTTGTTTATCTAAATCAAGATCAGCATCTTCACAAGCAAGAACAGCAGCACCGATAGCCAATTCTACAGAACGGTCCATACGACGAGCTTCTTTCTTGTCTACGCCATAGTTTGTAACATCAAAATCTTTTACTTCACCAGCAATACGCGTTGCATATTCAGATGCATCAAAGCGTGTAATTGGCCCAATACCAGATTGACCTGCCAATAACGCATTGTAAAAGTTCTCTTTACCGATACCTACAGGCGTCACTGCCCCTAAGCCAGTAATTACTACACGTTTTTCCAATTATTCCACCTCTTATAGCTATACAGCCCTTTTAAATTAATCAATCTCTGCTACTTGCTGTTTTAGTTGAGCAAAGATATCTTTAACTGGCATAATCTTGTCGACTTTTCTCATATTATTGCCAGAGAACACCAAACCTGTTTCCACATCACCTTGTTGTGCACGAGAAAGGGCACGGATGATACAGAATTTATGGGAACAATGTTTTAAACAGTTATCACACACCGTTGGAGGTGCTACAGTACCGTCTAATACAGATTCAGCAAATTTATTTTTAATTGCTTGTCCAGGCAAACCTACAGGACTTTGAATCAATACAATATCCTCAGGATTAGTAGCCCGTACATACATTTTTTTCAATTCGTCAGATGCATTACATTCATCAGAAGCAGCAAAACGGCTACCCATTTGAACGCCACTAGCACCTAATTTCAACATTTCTACGATGTCGCGACCATCAAGAACACCACCAGCACCAATAACTGGAATGTTTTTAACAGCAGCTACAACCTCTGGAACGATTTCTCGAGCGGAACGATCCGTCCCCAAGTGGCCACCAGCTTCACAGCCTTCTACGATTACTGCTGCTGCACCTAAACCTTCAGAAATGCGAGCTAATTTTGCGGACGAAACAATTGGTACGATTGGCGTACCAGACTCTTTGCCCATTGCGAACATATCTCTTGAAAAACCAGCACCTGCTACTACAAGATCAATGCCCTCTTCGATGGCAGTTTTAACTAAGCCAGCAAATTGTGTTGCGGCTACCATCGCATTTATACCAATAATACCCGTAGGTGATAATTTTCTAGCTAATTGTATTTCGTATCGTAATTCATCAAACGGCAAACCGGATGCTGCAATAAGGCCGATACCACCTTCATTTGCAACGGCTGCCGCCAAGCGAGCTGTAGACAATCTAATCGCCATACCACCTTGAATAATAGGTACTTTGGCCACTAGATTCCCAATGCGAAGTTCAGGGAGCTTCACTATCAAATCCTCCTGTAAATAAAACCGGTTGGGAGGCCACTCGGCCTCCCGTACGGCTGAATTGTCAGCTTTACAGCTTATTTAGCAGAATCAATATATTCTACTGTATCCTTAACGGTTTTGATTTTTTCTGCAACATCGTCAGGGATTTCAACATTGAATTCTTCTTCGAATGCCATGATCAATTCAACGATATCTAAGGAGTCAGCGCCTAAGTCGTCGATGAATGTAGAATCAATGGTAACTTCAGCTTCATCAACGCCTAATTGTTCCACAACGATTGCTTTTACTTTATCGAAAGTGTTCATTGGTGGTTCACCTCCTTTCAAAATGTATTTATATATAGTCTAATTTTGAAACTACATCACCATACCGCCATCTACATTGATAACTTGGCCTGTAATATAGTTAGCAAAATCGCTAGCAAGGAATGTTGCTACTGTTGCTACTTCTTCAGCATTAGCCATACGGCCCAATGGAATTTCTGCAACCATAGCTTCTTTAACTTTTTCTGGCAATACATCAGTCATATCAGTATTGATAAATCCCGGTGCAATAGCATTAACAGTAATGCCACGACTTGCTAATTCTTTAGCACAGGATTTAGTAAAACCAATTACACCAGCTTTAGATGCTGCGTAGTTAGTTTGACCCGCATTACCCATAACGCCTACAACAGATGTCATATTGATGATATGACCAGAACGTTGTTTCATCATGATTTTAGATACTGCTTTAGTTACTAAATATACACCTTTAAGGTTAATATCTATAACAGCATCAAAATCTTCGTCTTTCATACGCATCAACAAACCATCACGCGTAATACCCGCATTATTTACGAGAATATCAATGTGACCAAACTCTTTGTGAGCTTCTTCCACCATAGCTGCAACTTCATCAGCATTAGCTACATTAGCTTTAATTTTAATGGCTTTACGGCCTAAAGCTTGTACAGCTTCAACAGTTTCTTGAGCTGCACCTTCGCTACCGCTATAGTTAACTACCACATCAGCACCAGATTGTGCTAAATTGATAGCTACAGCGCGACCAATGCCACGGGATGCGCCTGTTACAATGGCTACTTTACCCTCTAAATGCATTTTATCGAACCCCTTTCAAAAATTCAAGCGTTTTCTCTAAGGATGCAATGTCTTCAACATTGGCTAATTCCATATCTTTATTGATCTTTTTAGTAAAGCCAGTAAGTACTTTACCAGGACCTACTTCAACGAATCGAGTTACACCAAAGTTAACCATTTCAGCTACGCAGTCTTCCCACAATACAGGGTTTGCAGCTTGTGTAACTAAGGATTCTTTAATATCGTTTGCATTAGTCAAAATTTTACCTGTCACATTTGCTACTACAGGAATTTGAGCATCGCTCACTTGGATTTTATCCAACTCTTCTTTTAAACGAAGAGCTGCAGGTTCCATCAAACGGCTGTGGAATGGAGCACTTACAGGAAGCATAACAGCACGTTTTGCACCAGCTTCTTTCATTTTTTCTGCTGCAGTTTCTACCGCTGCTATTTCACCAGCAATAACAATTTGACCTGGGCAGTTGAAGTTAACTGCTTGTACAGAACCAACAGAATCGTTAACCTCTTTACAAATTTCTACAACTTGTTCACGAGGTAAAGCTAGAATTGCTGCCATAGCACCTTTGCCCAATGGCACAGCTTCTTGCATATATTCACCGCGTTTATGAACAACATACACAGCATCTTTAAAGTTCAATACACCTGCCGCTACAAGAGCACTGTATTCACCAAGGCTATGACCACCTACGATATCAGGTGTAAAGCCTTGTTCTTTAAGAACTTCATAGCAAGCTACAGATGCAGTTAAGATAGCCGGTTGTGTATTAGCTGTTTTAACAAGTTCAGTATCAGGACCTTCAAAGCACAATTTGGAAATAGAATAGCCAAGCGCTTCGTCAGCTTCTTCAAAACGTTGTTTTACAATAGGATATGCATTGTACAAATCTTGTAACATGCCTACTTTTTGGGAACCTTGACCAGGAAAAACAAATGCTGTTTTCATAAGGGCCTCCTTATTTACCAAGACCTTGAAGTTTTTTAATTACAGTTTCAGTTTCAGCCATGATATCTTTGATAATAGTTGCACATGGTTTAACATCTGTTAACATGCCAGAGATTTGACCGATCATTACAGAGCCTTCTTTTACATCACCTTCAATAGCAGCTTTACGAAGTGTGCCTGCACCTAAGTTTTCTAAATCTTCTTTGGAACCACCGCTAAATTCAAGGGATTTATATTTATGAGCTAATGCATTATCAATGATACGTACAGGATGACCTGTTGTTAAACCAGTCATAACAGTAGCACGATCTTTTGCTTTCAATACTGCATTTTTATAATTTTCATGAGCAATACATTCTTCGGATAATACGAAGCGCGTACCCATTTGTACTGCTTGAGCGCCTAATGCAAAGGCTGCAGCCATACCACGGCCATCAGCAATACCACCAGCTGCGATAACTGGAACATCTACAGCATCTACTACTTGTGGAATCAATGCCATAGTAGTAATATCGCCTACGTGACCACCAGATTCTGTACCTTCTGCGATAATTGCATCAATACCACCGCGCAACAAGCGTTTTGCAAGTAATACGGAAGCAACTACAGGAATTACTTTAGTACCGATTTCTTTTAAAGCTGGAATATACACGCCAGGATTACCAGCACCTGTTGTAATGACAGGAACGCGTTCTTCCACAACTACTTCCATAACTTCTTTAACAAATGGAGACATGAGCATAATATTACAACCAAATGGTTTGTTTGTGCGCTCTTTTAATTTGTGAATTTCATTACGGAAAATATCAGGAGGCATATGACCAGCCCCAATGATACCAAGGCCACCCGCTTCGGAAACAGCTGCCGCTAATTCTGCAGTACCGAGCCAAGCCATACCACCTTGTAAGATTGGGTACTCAATCTGCAATAAATCACAAATGTCAGTCTTAATCATCTTGATGTGTCCTCCTTAATACCATTTCAAGACAAGGCTAGCCCATGTAAGGCCTGCACCAAATCCTGCAAACGCAACATTATCGCCGCGTTTGAAACGCCCTTCACGATTAGCTTCGTCCAAAGCTATCGCTACAGACGCGGCAGATGTATTACCATACTTATGTAAATTAACAAATACTTTTTCCATCGGCATATGTAAGCGTTTTGCAGCCGAATCAATAATACGAATATTTGCTTGATGTGGAATAAAGAAATCCAACTCATTAAGTTCCATTCCAGCTCGTTCTAAAGATTTTAAAACAGTACGCCCCATCGTTTTAACAGCAAATTTATATACTTCAGAACCATCCATATGAATGAATGTTAAACCTTCTTCAATGCGTTGGTCATTGGCAACTACGGCTGTACCACCTGCAGGAATACAAAGAGATGGACCACCAGTACCGTCGGCACCCATATCAACACCTTTAATGCCATAACCTTCAGGGACTTCAGATACTACTGCGGCACCAGCGCCATCACCAAAGAGGATACTTGTACTACGATCGTTCCAATTTACTCGACGGGAGAGAATTTCAGCGCCCACAACGAGCACCTTTTTGTATAAACCGGAGCTAATATAGCTAGCTGCAGTAATCAATCCATATACAAAGCCAGAGCATGCAGCTTGTAAATCATAGGCCGCTGCATTCTTAGCGCCTAAATTCGCTTGTAATACACAAGCGGCTGAAGGAATAATCATATCCGGTGTTAAGGTAGCAAAAATAATCACGTCTATATCTTCGGCACTAACCTTAGCCATTTGCATAGCTTTTTTTGCTGCCTCAGTCGCCATATAGGATGTATTCATACCTTCCGGTGCAATGCGTCGTTCCTCAATACCAGTACGTTCTCTAATCCATTGGTCATTGGTATCAACCATTTTTTCTAGATCAAAGTTTGTTACTACATTGTCAGGAAGGAAGCTCCCAGTACCAATGATTCCAACCGGTTTACTCATCATAGTCATACTTCAAGGCTCCTTCAATATCCATTGTTTCTCTTATGTGTTGAATAATTTTACGTTCCACTAAATCACTAGCAATTTCAATAGCAGTTTTGATCTCTTTAGCTTTGGAGCTACCATGAGCAATCATAAACACCCCATTAACCCCTAAGAGTGGAGCACCACCATTTTCTGTGTGATCTAAGCGTTTTGCCATCTTTTTTAAAGCTGGCTTTACAAGCATAGCACCAATTTTGGCAAAAATACTACCTGCCATAATGCTATCCTTTACTAATTGTGTAAGACCTGTTACCAAGCCTTCTGCGAATTTAAGTACCACATTACCGACAAAACCATCGCAAACAACAACATCTACGACCCCTTTGGGAATATCACGGCCTTCAATATTACCTTTGAAGTTAATAGTTTTCATACGTTCCAAAATTGGATATGTGGCTAGAACGACATCGTTCCCCTTAGTGGCTTCTTCGCCAATATTTAATAACCCTACTGTAGGTTCTTCTTTACCTAATAAAAGTTTTGCATATTCAGAACCCATCAATGCACCTTGTACAAGATGTTTTGGTTTACTATTTGAGTTAGCACCAGAATCTAACATAACAGTAATACCACTAACTGTTGGCATCGGAGTTGCAATAACTGGGCGATCAACCCCCTTAATACGACCGAGACCAAACAATGCAGCTGCTACAGCTGCACCTGTGCTCCCAGGAGCAATCACGGCATCGCAAGCATTATCACGAACTAAAGATGTTGCTACCACAATGGATGCGTCCTTTTTCTTACGCAATGCTTGTCCTGGATGCTCATCCATACCGATAACTTGACTGGCATGGTGTACAGAAATGCGTGGATTCTTAGCTTCATTCCTAGCTTCTAATATATTAAAAATTTGCTGCTCATCGCCGACGAGCACCACTTCAATGTGTTCATTTGCTCGTACGGCTTCAATGGATCCTAGTACAGTCTCCAATGGAGCAAAGTCGCCACCCATGGCGTCTATTGCAATTTTCATAATCTACACCCTATTCTCTACGGATTCCATAATAAATTTTGCGCGAAATACTTCTTTTATTTTATCTCTTATAATGACCCAAATAAAGAACTTATTACCACGGCGACGCACAATTTCTGCTTTTGCCACCAGATTAGTACCAGCTCCAACTGGGTTTTTATATTTTATATTTCCAACCTCCGCAGAACAAACAGTAGTCCCCATGACTACCTTTGCGAGGGAATTTGCTTGAGCATATAAATACTGTGGCTCTACATGTCCAAATCGATCTTCCATGTCAGAAGTAGTACGTAGCATTGATAATGCTTGTTGTCCTTCCGTAACATCGATCAGTTCACCAACCACTTCGTACGGTACATGTTCTACCGCTTCTTGTGATTGACCTGTAGCCATGACGCGTATGCGTTCACGCAATTCAGGAATCCCCAACTCTAGTCGATCAAGACGAATAGTTGGCACACTTACATTAAAGTGTGTTGCCAATTCTTCATCAGTAAGAAATGGCGTAATATTCAGTTTTTCTTGTAACTGCTTTTGGCGCTCTTGCTTCTTTAACCGACTCATGGGACCACCTTTTATGACCTAGTATTAATATTACATCCTAAGTATATACAATAATTCCCCTATTGGCAAGGCTTTTCATACATATAGTAACAGATTTTCCTCATATATACTAAATATAGTTATTATTTTATATTTAGGTATCTTTTTGTTTATAAAAGTATAAAAAATGCCACTATTCTACAGCTTTATATTACTATAAAATAATGGCACTGACTAATGCATATCAAGTATATTAAGTTATATATTACTAAAAGTATACAAAAAAGACGCCTACTACAGTAGGCGTCTTTTTTTAGCTCACATATTAAGCATTAGCTACTACTTGCTCACCTTTATAGTGACCACATGTAGGGCAAACACGATGAGGCATCTTAGGTTCGTGGCATTGTGGGCATGCTACATAACCAGGAGCTTCTAATTTCCAATTAGCACGACGGCGATCGCGACGGCATTTAGACAATCTACGCTTAGGTACTGCCATTATCTGCACCTCCTTAGTACAATCATTAGGACAATCTATCATCTTTCTCATCAAGCAAAGCACGTAACTCTGCAAATCGAGGATCCACCACAAAGGATTCACAAGAACAAGGTGAAACATTTAAATTTGCTCCGCAATGAACGCACAATCCTTTGCAATCATCCTGACATAACACTTGAGAGGGCTCATTGATGATTAATGTATCCCTAATTAGTTCGGTTAAGTCAATTTCCTCTCCATCGAAAGGAATCACATCTTCAGTAGCCTCTCTAGAGTCACTAAAGATTTCCTCAAAGGAATCCTTACGATTTTGCTCTGTTGTAGTTAAACAACGAGAACATTCGTAATCGCCTTTAGACTCTATCGAACCTTGAACGATGTAATTTTGACCATCAAACCAAAACTCACCATTAATGGTTATATCATGACGGCTCCAAGGAAAAGCAGTTACGTCACCAAGCTTAGAGGATGGTATCGTATAGCTATAAGGAAATTTCTTTCCTATATGTTCTTTTGCTTGCTCTACTTGCAGTTTCATAATCTTACCTCGACTCATAATATTATAAACATGACATAGTGCTTTGTCAAATAAAAAAGACTATCTTAAGCGGACTCAAGATAGTCTTTTTGGTAAGTCAATTACATTTTTTCGAATTGGTCTTTACCAACACCGCAAATTGGGCAAACATAATCAGCTGGTTGATCTTCGAATTTTACGCCTTCAACAGCTTCATCATAAACCCAACCACATACTACGCATACGTATTTTTCCATGTGTATTTCCTCCTTCACTTGAAAATTATTGTTTAATGTTTATCTTTTATAATTCAGATACTCTATCTGTAATGTAGTATATCAAAGATATCGAAACTTTTCAATACTCATTTTCTTAATTTCTCATTTTTCCCAATATTTAAAAAGCATATATAATATGCGGATTTGTGCTACATATTAATTTGAAATCTATTATCATTTAGACGCTTTTAGATTCAATTTTCCAAAAATTTTCTTCATCACTCCCCCTCTATCAATATAAAATAATAGACTTTATTCTAACAACAGTTTTTGTAGTATTAACGAAAATATGGGCCTAAGGTGTACATAATTTATATATTATACTATTATATATAAGAGAATATAGTTACATTATATTTCAAAACAAATAAACTAATAACTTATTATATAAGTATGTACTTATGAACACTTACTTCTCTATGCGATATACGTATAATAAGAATTATACTATCTTACTATGAACTATTGATTAGAGAAATCATCATTTATTTTGTTATCATAGGAGGATTTATGAGAACAGCTTTAACGGAACTTTTACAAATTGAATACCCTATCATCCAAGGTGCTATGGCTTGGGTATCTGAACACAAATTAGTATCTGCCGTTGCTAATGCTGGCGCAACAGGCGTTATCGCCCTCGGCGGTCGTGATGCAGAATGGACTCGCAATGAAATTCGTGCATGCAAAGAATTAACAGATAAACCATTCGGTGTTAACCTTATGTTAATGGCTCCTAATAAAGATGAGTTAGTAGATGTTATCATCCAAGAAAAACCTGCTTTTGTAACACTTGGTGCTGGTAACCCTGTACCATATATCAAACCTCTTCAAGAGGCTGGTATCAAGGTTATCCCTGTAGTTCCTTCCCTTAAATTAGCTAAACGTATCGAAGAAGCTGGCGCTGATGCGATGATCGTAGAAGGTATGGAAGCTGGTGGCCACATCGGTAGCCAAACAACAATGTCTTTAATGGAAAACATTTTACCTGAAATCTCTATCCCTGTAGTAGTAGCTGGCTCTATCGTTGATGGTCGCGGTCTTGCCGCTGCATTACTCATGGGTGCACAAGGTGTACAAATGGGCTCTCGCTTCTTACTTGCTGAGGAATGCCAAGCACACAAAAATATGAAAGAAGCCATTATCAAAGCTACAGATACTGATTCTGTTGTAACTGGTCTTCTCTCTGGCCACGGTGGTGTTCGTAGTTTAAAAAATGAATTTACTACTCGCTATTTGGCCGCAGAAACTGATGGCGTTACTACCCCTGAAGAACGTACAAAAATGTCTCAAGGCACTAATAAACGTGCTGCTATTGATGGCGATGTTGTAAATGGTGCTGTACAAGTCGGTCAAGCATTGAATCGTCTTGTAGCTATTGAGCCAGCTCATACAATCGTTCAATCTGTAATGAACGAAGCTATTATGTCTATTCGTAAGGCTCAACGCCTTCTTGAAATTGTTTAATGAATTAGGAGTACCATATGTTACCATTTCATGGAAAATATCCAAAATTAGATCCTAAAAGTTGCGTCATGCCCGGTGCAGAACTTGCTGGTGATGTAGAACTTAAAGAATATGCTTCTATTTGGCAAAACTGTGCACTTCGTGGTGATGTAAACAAGATTGTAGTAGGTCGTTACTCTAATGTACAAGACAACTCTGTATTACATGTAGACGACGATAAAGCATGTATTCTTGGCGATTACGTAACAATCGGCCATGGTGCAATTGTTCACGCTAGCACAATTGAAGACAATGTTTTAGTTGGCATGGGCGCCATTGTATTAAGTGGTTGTCATATCGGCTCTGGATCTATTATTGCAGCCGGTGCGGTAGTAAAAGAAAACACTGTCATCCCACCTAACTCTTTAGTAGTAGGCATTCCTGCTCGTATTGTTCGCACAGACGAAACTCAAATCGAACGTATTCACAACCAAGCTTTAAAATATAAACACTTATGGACTATTGAATACGGTATGCTTCCTGATGCAGGTGGCGAGGAATACGATAAAAACGCTAAAATCGTATAATTACATATAACAAAAGCGGATAGTTGATCACAACTATCCGCTTTTATTTTTTATTCACAAGCTTAATATACCTTTATATAACTAAATATAGCATTATACCTTTATAGTATTTCAAGGTAATAAAAATATGTAGTCATACACATTTATAAATACTCTAGTTAATAACTATTTACTAGTCTTTAATTTAGCCTGAACAATTTGTTCTACCATAAGTGCTGTCCCCATGGTCAATGCTATAGGGAACAACATCTCTACAGAAAACCTAGATAACTCAAGCATAAATACACAAGATGTCATCGGCATCTTTTGAGCAAGGCCAAGGAATGCTACGGCACCAATGAAGGCTGCCATGCCTAATGATATAGGTGCTACAGCAATAGACCAAATGGTACCAAATACTATGGCTAACGTACTGCCCAACATCATAGATGGAGTAATACGACCACCATACGCACCTGCTGCTAATGCGAGTAATACTGCTGCCCACTTAGAACCAAATAATCCTAATGCATAAGTCCATGTAATATCATTGGTAAAGGTTAATTCGTTCCCGGCCTTACCATTCCCAAGTATTTCAGGAAAATACATAGCTAAGGCACCAATAATTGTAAATGCAACGATAGATATGGGGATCATAACAGGACTGCTACGATGAATAGAAGGTAACTTACCTTGAGTAATATTAAATAAAACTACACCTAAAGCAACAATAGCGCCCAAGGCGATAGAGAATTCTACATAGTGACTGCCCAAGCTAGGTTGAGCCATTGTATATTGAATAACATCCCCTACACCTGCCTGTCTCGTAACAAAGGTTGCTAATCCACAGCATATAAGAGCAGCACTCATAGCGCGTATATTCCATGTAAGAAGCAATGTTTCCAACGTAAAAATCGCTGCCGATAACGGTGAATTATAAACTGCTGCCAAGCCAGCACCTGCTGCACAAGCAATCAATAGTTGGCGATCTTCTTGTTTAATATCAAAATGTTTAACTAAAAAAGTTGTAATCCCTGCACTGGCTTCACGTGGTGCAACTTCTCGCCCTAATGGTGAACCAATACCTACGGTAATAATTTGTAAAGTTGCATGTAAAACAGTAGTAATAGGATTCATATCCATTTTACCAGATACAGCCGTTTTAATATCTACAACACCTTTACCATATCGGTGAATAAGTACCCAACCAACACCGCCTATAAGACCGCAAATAATCAATGGTATCAATCGCTCTACCGGAGATACACGAGCTACAGCAGCGCCAAAACTCATATGATCAGCAGAAGAATAATGATATACAAAGTGCTGAATTCCATGTAATAAATGTGTATAAGAGGCCCCTACTAATCCCGCTATAAATCCAACGATAATTATGAGGCCTATTAAACGTTTATCAAATGCCATACTTACTCCATTGCTAATACGACTTCGCCTGTTTCTAATGTTTTCTTAACGTCTATAATACGTTGATTAGATGACCCTCTAAATCGCAATGCTGGATCTTTTAGTTCATCTACAAAGCGACCGTCTACGAGAATATCAATTTCATGTAATAAAGCGCTTCTCAACTCATCTTCTAAGATATCATCTATTGTATAACCTGAATAGGCCCAAATTTTCTTTTCTGGCGCCGCCGCACGAACTGCCCGCACCACCGGTAATAAGCCTTGTACATTTTGGAACGGTTCCCCACCTAACAAGGTTAAACCTGAGCATGTTGGACTTTTCACATAGGATACAACTAAATCAGTTTCAGATTGAGTCCATTCCTTACCGGCATTAAAATTCTGGTATTCTTCATTAAAACAGTTATAGCAACAATGTGTACAACCGGTTACGAATATAGATGTACGAATACCTTCCCCATTGGCAATATCATATTGTCTTATTTGCCCATATCTCATAATTACCTCCATAATAGTGGTTATCAACTTTGATTAACACCATATAGATATATTTCAATTTCTCATATATACAGTAAAAGCTGTGCCTTAAGCACAGCTTTTACCATGTATTTATAGTAACTATAATTCTAATAATTTTAAATATGCATTACACGATCTTTGATTTCTTTCGTACGACCTTCATTCCAGAAGTTTTCACCTAAATAACCACAAGTACGACGAATTACAGTTAATTTATCGCGGTTTGTGTTGTGGCAACGAGGACATTCCCATTCATTATGTTCATTGACCTTAATTTCACCATCAAAACCACATTCGTGACAGTAGTCGGACTTGGTATTAAACTCAGCATAAGAAATATGATCATAAATATATTGAATCATAGTCAAAACAGCTGGGATATTGTTAGTCATATTCGGAATTTCCGCATAGGAAATACAACCACCGGTCGATTTCTTTTGGAATTCAGATTCAAAATTAAACTTATCAAATACATTGATTTCTTCACGAACATTAACGTGATAACTATTAGTGTAATACCCTTTATCAGTAATATCTTCAATTACACCAAAGCGAGCACGATCTAGAGAAGAGAATCGATTTGTTAAGCTTTCAGCAGGTGTACCATATAAACCAAAGCCAAGATTATGTTTATCATGCCATAGATTGATGGCATCATTTAAACGATCCATAATTTTCATGGCAAATACACGACCTTTTTCACCTGTGTTAGACTCACCGGTAATCAATCGAGTTGCTTCATAAATACCGATGTAGCCAAGAGAAATTGTTGCATAACCACCAGTAAGGAAGCGAGCGATTTTCTCTCCTTTTTTTAGGCGCGCAATAGCACCGTGTTGCCAATGAATTGGCGATACATCACTCACTACATCCTTTAATAAGTTGTAACGTAACAGTAATGCTTTTTCCGCTAATTCAAGACGTTTATCTAAAATTTCAAAGAATCTTTCTTCACTACCGCGAGCTAAGATACCAATTTGAGGTAAGTTCAAACTTACAACGCCCATATTAAAGCGCCCATCAAACTTATAGTTCCCCTTTTCATCCTTCCAAGGAGATAAGAAAGAACGACATCCCATTGGGCTAAATACATTACCCTCATAGTTTTCCTTCATCTTCTTAGCGGAAATATAATCTGGATACATGCGTTTAGCAGTACATTGTGCAGCAAGTTCAGTTAAATAGTAATATGGACTATCAGGCGTTACATTATGTTCATCAAGAACATAAATCAATTTAGGGAATGCTGGCGTAATATATACATCAGCTTCATTTTTTACACCCTTAATACGTTGGCGCAAAATCTCTTCTGTAATAAGAGCAGCCTCTTTAGCATATTCATAATCAGGTTTAAAATACATGAACAATGTAACAAATGGAGATTGACCATTTGTAGTCATCAATGTATTGATTTGATATTGGATAGTTTGGATGCCATCCTTAACCTCTTTACGCGTACGTTTCCACGCAATTTCACGGGCTTTTTCCATATTTGGTTCCATCCCGTAAATCTCAACTTGTTCTTCAATAACATTGTTGAGGATTTTTTCGTAAGATTTACGTACGAATGGCGCCAAAATGCGATCGATACCATTGATACTTTGACCGCCGTATTGACCAGATGCAACTTGTGCAATAATTTGCGTTGTTACTGTACATGCAACTTGGAAGGATTTAGGTGTATCAATTTTCTTACCATTGATAACCGTACCATTTGTTAGCATATCTTCCAAATTGATCAAGCAACAGTTAAACATAGGCTGGATAATGTAATCCATATCATGGAAGTGAATAGCACCACTATCATGGGCTTCTAAAATATCTGTAGGAATTAATTTACGACGAGCAATATCCTTAGATACTTCACCGGCAATTAAATCACGTTGTGTAGATACAATAGCAGCATCCTTATTAGAGTTTTCATCGAGAACGCTGACATTACTGCGATCTAATAAACCGATTACATCATCATCAGTAGTATTTTGACGGCGTTTAAAAGCTTGAACAGCTTTGTAACCTTCATAGGCACGTGCCGTTGCAGGATTATGATACTCAATCAACTTATAATACACTTGATCTTCAATAGCATAAATTGTCATGTCTTTTTGGAGCTTTGTAGCATATTCTTCAATTTCATCAGCAATACGCTGTGCCAACCCCTCTTCGTACAACCCTGTACTACTATGCTCAGCTTTTTCTATAGCCAAAGCAATCTTATTCTTATCAAATGGTACCTTTGTACCATCCCGTTTAATGACCTGCAACATATTGGCAACCTCCCCATTTTGTTACCGCTGAAATATATGTTAAGACATAGAAAAAAGTATGGTATACCATACTTTTTATAAATTTATATGTAAAAATGTAAAGAATTATGACTAAACTCTCTATTTTTACCGCTAACTCAGTATACTATATATGGTGGTTGTTTTCAAGAACAAATACAATATAAAGTAAAAATAGGCTCTTTTAGCCATGCCAATACAGCATGAATAAAAGAACCTATATAAATTATAATGTAAAACCAAATAGACGTGTCAAGAAATTGGATTTTTGACCTACCCAACTAGAAGGAACCGCTGGATAGAATGTGCGATCAGCTAAAAGATCGCGTTCATTGAGATGAATATTCGGCAACAAATCTTTTTTGTACGTACTATCTAATTTAGAAATAGCTTCTACGTAGCCTTGATGTGCTTGTACATCACTTTCATTACAGTAACCAGTACCAAAGAAGTGAATTAGACCATTGCGATATAATTCAATAGCTCTATGATAGTTAGCATTGCTATGATTAAAGGAAGCCATATTACATTGAATTAGTATCCCTTTATCTACCCATTCCAACAATTGCTCTGGTTTAGTAAACAATTGACGATGTGTCTCTACTTCACTAATGATAGGAACAATCCCCATATTAAGCAAAGCTAGCAACCATGCATTAATGTGATGGACTTTGCTATTTTCAGGAATGGACACTAACATAAAATGGCTATTTCCCAATAGATATTGATTGCGATGAGAAGCAATATATTCAATCATTTCATCACAAAGCAAAACTCGAGCACCACCATGAATAGTTACATCCACTTGTTGTTCCCCTACAGCAAGCTTCACATCATTCAATGTTGTTTCCATCTCATCCCATGTATTCATATCCATAGATACGGTTACATCAGGTGTACTAAAAATATCTGTAATACCTTGTTCAGCCAAAGATTTTATCATTTTTACTGATTCTGCCATTGTTTGTGGCCCTTGAGGCCCTAACACAGCTGGCAAAATGCAACCATGTAAGTCAACCACGCGATTCATATTCTTTCCCTTCTACTTACGATAATCCCTTACAGAAATCGTTCTCTTTATAAAGTTCATGTTTATCTCATTTATTTTTCATTTTCTATTCATGATTATATCAAGGGAAAAGTGGCTTGTACAGTGGTTTTTATATAAAAATAGATAAATTATAATATGTTCATTTAATATATTTTTTATATTTTCATGTTATCTTCATTAAAAATACCTCATAATCGCTAAGATTATGAGGTATTTTTACATATTTGTATATTATTAACAATTTAATTTTTAAATGTACTTCGTTTATACCTGATGTAATGAACTAGCTTCACTATTAGAATACCAATAACAACACCAACAGTATCAATCAAAATATCAGAAATCTGAGAGCTACGCCCTGGTGAAAACAATTGTATAAATTCATCAAGACTAGCTATCAACATGCCTAAACCTATGGTCTTTATTACGGTACCGTATGTAATATATCGACGTAGAATCGTATATAAAACACCACCAAGGATTGTAAACTCTGTAAGATGGGCTAACTTTCGAACAATCCTATTCAAGGTCCATATATTTCCATGAAAGCCTAACTTATTTACTATAGGAGCAAAGATCTCTGCAAAGAGCA
Source organism: Veillonella sp. (assembly GCF_041333735.1). Classification (NCBI taxonomy): domain Bacteria; kingdom Bacillati; phylum Bacillota; class Negativicutes; order Veillonellales; family Veillonellaceae; genus Veillonella; species Veillonella sp. Next base: position 1,551,370 of record NZ_JBGKFB010000001.1, on the reverse strand, counting down.
AGCTAATTCCATCTGAAGATCCGCCATTTTGCATCGAATTATCCCATATAAAAAATACAATTAGACCTAATAGAATATATAGTATCCAACGTTTCATATTACTCTCCTAAACGCCATAATACATATCTATCTTAATCGCGGTCAAAAATATCTCTTGTATAAACTTTACCCTTCACATCTTCTAAGCTCTTATCCCAACGATTAGCCACTATAACGTCACTAACACGTTTAAAGTCTTCAAAGTTGCGAATAACAGGTGAATTAAAGAAATCTTCTGCATCAAGAGTCGGTTCATAAACAACTACAGCAATCCCCTTTGCCTTGATACGCTTCATTACACCTTGAATTGCAGATGCTCTAAAATTATCAGAATTCATTTTCATCGTCAAGCGATAAATACCAACAATTTTAGGATTCTTCCCTATAATAACATCTGCAACATGATCTTTACGAGTTCTATTAGCATCTACAATAGCAGAGATTAAATTTTGTGGAACATCATTATAGTTAGCTAATAATTGCTTAGTATCTTTTGGCAAACAATACCCACCATAACCAAAGGATGGATTATTATAGAAGTCTCCAATACGAGGATCTAAACAAACACCATTAATAATTTGACTTGTACTAAGGCCACGAACCTCAGCATAAGAATCTAACTCATTAAAGTATGCAACGCGCAAAGCTAAATACGTATTAGCAAATAATTTAATCGCTTCTGCTTCCGTAGAATCTGTATATAATTGAGGTACATGTTCCTTAATAGCACCATCAGCTAAGAGTTGTCCAAAACGGCGGGCCCGTTCAGAGTCTTCCCCTACTACAATACGGGAAGGATGTAAATTATCATATAAAGCTTTACCTTCGCGTAAGAACTCTGGAGAGAATATCAAGTTCTCTGTATTAAATTCCTTACGCATTTGAACGGTGTACCCAACTGGCACAGTGGACTTAATAATCATAACAGCATCTGGATTAATATCTAATACTGTTTTAATAACTTGTTCTACAGAAGAGGTATCAAAAAAGTTCTTTTGAGGATCGTAGTTAGTAGGCGTTGAAATAATAACATACTCAGCACCTTTAAAAGCTTCTACAGGATCTAATGTAGCTTTAAAGTTTAACTTCTTAGTAGCTAAATACTCCTGCAATTCCGCATCTACAATAGGCGACTCTTTGCGATTTAGCATTTCAACCTTTTCAGGGATAATATCGAGGGCCACCACTTCATTATGTTGTGCTAATAAAACACCATTTGAAAGGCCTACATAGCCTGTACCAGCAATTGCAATCTTCATTTATTTGCCCTCCGTCATGTAAAACGCTTTATACCATATAGCAAATTTCCGTAACCCTTCACGTAAAGATGTATTTGGCTTGAATCCAAAATCTTCTTCTAGAGCACTTGTATCTGCATAGGTAACAGGTACATCGCCTGGTTGCATCGCCACTAATTCTTTATGGTCTTCAAAATTATAATCCTCTGGTAATACGCCCGCAGCAACTAATTCCTCTGAAAGAATACGCACAAAATCTAGAAGATTTTCAGGATGACTATTGCCAATATTATAAATAGCATACGGAGGAACCGGTAAACCATCGGCACCGTTGCGACGTTCTGGAGCTGCACACATTACCTTAGATACGCCCTCTACTATATCATCGATATAGGTAAAGTCACGTTTACAGTTACCATAGTTAAAGATTTTTATAGTGCCACCGTTCCGCAACGTATTAGTAAAGCCAAAGTATGCCATATCTGGACGACCTGCTGGACCGTACACAGTGAAGAAACGAAGCCCTGTACTAGGAATGTTATATAACTTGGCATACGAATAAGCCAATAATTCATTTGATTTTTTAGTAGCCGCATACAGAGAAACTGGGTTATCTACTTTATGCTCTGTAGAGTATGGGATTTGTTTATTCGCACCGTATACGGAAGAAGATGATGCATAGACTAAATGCTCTACTCCACTTTCACCGTTATCATACGAATGACGACAAGCCTCTAATATATTGTAGAAACCAATAATATTAGACTCGATATAAGCATCTGGGTTTGTAATAGAGTAACGAACACCAGCTTGTGCTGCTAAGTTAACAACAACACGTGGTTTATAGGTATAAAAGATTTCTTCAATAAAAGCCTTATCTGCAATATTACCTTTTTTAAAGATCCACGTATTTTTATTATCTTTGCTCATCTCATCAATTTGTTGCAAACGATAATCCTTTAAAGCCACGTCATAGTAATCATTAACAGAATCTATGCCGATAATTTGAGTTCCTTCTGCTTCAGATAAAAGGGACATAACGAGATTAGCCCCTACAAATCCAGCGGCTCCCGTTACTAGGATCACCGTATTGTTTAAATCTACATTTTTTGAAAGCATATGTACTCCTTTCATAGTTCTGTTAATTATGAGCGTCTTACTTTACGTAACACTTTATTAACGCCAGAAGTAATAATGGTACGCTCAGATGGAATGATACATAAAATAACCACATATAGTATTACGCATAACATCATACAAACTATAGTCCACCACACCGCATCATATATATGTAAAACACTATACGCAATAGCGCCAACAATAGATGCGGTAACTAGATATACACCTATATTAGTAATCACCCGGAGAGCACTCATATGTATAAATAATGCTAAGAAAATCATAGCAACCATTAACATTTCCATGCGTACTATTGAGCGAGCATAGACAAATGTACTAAAGTCATACTGAATACAAATATAAATGACTGGTATTAATACAACTAAATGTAATATTTGAGTCCAGAATGATAAATTAGGAACTCCTTTTGCACGAAATATTTCGGAAATGAGATTAGCCGTAACAGTCATAATAGCTGAGCTTAATGCCCAAGAACCTAATACGATACCTGCCAATTTCCATTGTGGTCCCAGCAATAGATTCACAACAAAATCTTGGAATACAAACAATCCCACCCCTATAGGCACTAAGAATAGAGCCATATAGCGTTGGAAGGTAAAGAATGTATTTGAAAATGCTTGTTGATCATTCTGAACTCGACTTAAGGCTGCAAATAAAACCGGTGCCAATGATGAAGTGGCCATAGCCATAACAGTCGTTACAATAGCCATAGGCATTTTGTATATTCCTAAATAATAGGCGTCTAAGAAGCGACTAATAATGAAGGTATCCACCCAAGCGGTAAGCCATATTGAAAATGCCTCTGCTAGTGACCATGCACTATAGCTGAACATCTTCATAAAGACCTGCCCACTAAAGAATAAATGGATTTGATTCTTCCTGCTCTTTAATAAGGCCAAAGCCGTAAACAACTGAGCCCCTAACATACCGGCGATTAACGACCAATAGTCATATCCCATGAGTGCCATAGGTATCGATATCAATATAGGCGTTAGAATTGTAATGAGCCGGATATTAAGAAGAAACTTAAAATTAAAATCCCGTCTGTATAATGCCATCTGTACACTGCTAAAAGCAGATAGCGGAATCATGGCCCCCATTACAGCTAACGGTATACCTAAACCATCATTACCGACCAATATAGCCAACTCATCACGACCGACTATAATAGCCCCCCATAAGACTAGAGAAAGCACTAAGTTGGCAATAAAAGCTACATCTGTAGCCTCCTGTTTCTCTTTATCACTTTCAAATTCATGCTGTACAAGAAACTTTTGAAATCCTGCATCAGCAAGCATCTCTGCAAAGGATATAACCATCATAATCGTTGCCAATATACCAAACGCCGTAGGCGCTAGCATATGGGCCAATATTATATTTGTTAGTGGTGTAATAAGCTTTGCTAAAACTTCTGTTATGACAGACCATTTAGCAGCAGCTACTATTTTAGTATCCATTATTTTCTATTGATATTCTTAATGCCCCGCAAGAATAATTCATGGTGAGCTTCACATTCTAAGTAGTTTTGGATTGCCAAATAACTTGTTTTTCCTAATAGGAGTTGCATTAATTTTCGACCAAATAATGCATTGATTGCACGTATAATAAATGATCTACCAATAAATTCACGTAAATAACGCTTTACATGTGTATCGGCAAAATCTTTATAGGCTTGTACTACAAAATGAGCATCTCTAATGTGTTCACTTCGTTGTTTATAGGCTGTCAAAGTTTCATCTGCTTCTGACTCAGTAGCTAAACGCGTTCCCATTTCCGTACTACGAATTGGCACTTCAGAGATAATAAAACTATCCTTTGTTGCCTCTACATTGATTAATAAAGAGTCTTTAACAAACTCCTTATGCTGTATATAGAATTCGGAGTTAAAGATAAAGTTACCTTGACCATAAATAATAGTCCCATTGCCATAGTCTTCACGAGAGCCTATACAATGACTATGTTGACAAACGACAAGGTCTGCCCCTTTATCAACAAATTTACGGCAATATCTCTGTAGCATTGGTGATGGATAGCGATAAAATTCCTTCCCACCATGATATAAAACGATGACATAATCACAGGTCTTCTTTAGTGCTTCAACATCATCAAAGCTTTCTAATACATCAAAGGGATTGGCCCCCATTGTATGACAAGAGGCAACGGTAAACTCATGTTCTGCACACATATAAAACCCTATGCGTATACCGTCCTTTTCAAAGATAAACGGCTTTTTAGCTTCCTTTACATTAGCACCAGCACCGGCATTTTTAATATCATGCTTTTTTAATAACTCCAATGTAGTAGTTAAGCCTTCCACACCATGGTCTAAGGAGTGATTATTAGCCAGTGTTAAAAATATAGGTTCTAAAGCCTTATAACCGTATATTGTTTTCGTAGGCGACTTTAAATTATTACCAAATTTATCAATCGGTGTAGATGCATCAGTTAAGGGTACCTCTAGATTAAACACATTTAAATCAGATTGCTTAAAGAGTCCTAATAATTCTTTACCAACTAAAGCTTCTATATTACCAGTTTCAAATAATACTCTATTTATATCCGTAGGAACAAAATCAGCTCCGATGTACAGTTTCAAGGTGTAACCACTCTCCCAATTCATAATCTTTTGATATAGGACGAAACTGTTCTAATCCCGCACCAGGGAAGAACGTTAACTCTCCAATATACAGTCGTCCCTTTATTTCATAGAAATCAACACGTAAAAACGGGCAGTCTTTACTAAGTTCCGTAGCAAGTCTTAACATCTCATCATATGTTTCAGGTCTCGGGAACTCTGTTGGCAACGGTGGATAATGACCAAAATGAATACCCATAGGTTTCCAATCAATATCATAGAAGTTCATACGCGTTCCAGTTTTAGAAAAACGGTCAGAACAAACTACTGTCATCTTTGGTTCACCGTGGAAACAATACATCTTATAATCTAAGATTTCATTGCTACCTAATTCAGATAAGTATTCCTCTGCGATAATCCGACGAGGAACCTCCTTATAAGGCCACTCCCTAGCAATACGTGAATAGTCCCGTTTTAAGGATGTTCTTAATTTAGCTTTGGCGGCTTCCCGATCAAGGGATGACTTATCTTTACAAATAACGATGCCCCCACTATCATGTGTACACTTCAACACAAACTGATTAGGCAACGCATCAAAATCAATATCCTCTACGGAGTTCCAAACAGCAAGGGTGGGAATTATATATTGATCACCTACACGGTGAGCAATAAAATTTTTAGCCTCATGCTTATCTACCATGACCGTTTGTACAGGCTCTCTATAATTAACCTTTAGCCATTGTAACTTTTCGCTGAAAGTTTTTGGATTCTCTAAATCTAAAGGATATCCCATGTATTTAGGAAATACCTTCTTTAAAAACTCTTCATCAGATAAAGAGTCATAATAACCTAATTTGATCAATACTCTCGTGCGATAGTAAGGTTTTGTTAAAAAGGACATGCCAACTTTACACAACTTGCTGAGCTTCATTTTTACGTCCTTTCCGGAGCAATTGCACCTCTAAATAAAACATCATCATATAAAAATATGTACTTTTACTTTCATAAGAAACCATGCCCATATCCATAACAATTTGAGAAAGGAATAGAATCAGTACCATTACGTATTCATTACTATGAAAGTTCCGATAACGAATTAAGTTATAGGCAATGTATATATACATTGAGTAATACGCCAATAAGCCAATTACACCTGTACCTGCTAATAGTTCAATATAGTTATTATGTAAGTAGTAATTCTCTTTACCGTATACGAAATAGGTAAATACTGAAGGGTTATTTACGCCAACCCCAGTTATAGGGGATTGATAAAATAAATCCCATCCAATATCAACCAAAGCCATACGGATAATAGTTGATGAATCGCCACCAGTACCAGAAAAGGCATCCACCATACTCGACATACGGTCTAGTACCTCTGAAAACATAGGCAATTGTAAAACTGCAATACCAATGATAGTAAGAGCTAACAATGACCCAATAATCTTAGCAATAGAATTCACTACATTAGCACTGCGTAAACTTTTAAATACAAATAGTAAGACTGTACCAACAACAACGAACACTAACGCTTTACGACTGCCGGTAGCCGCTAAAATTCCCAATGTAGGTAAGGCTATAATATTCCACCAACGAGGACGATCATACAACATATAATACAATGTCATAACGATCGCATTGGCCCCTAATAAACCTACTGTATTCGCATTTAATGCATCATTGGCAATTCGAGCAGAAGATGACAAAACGGTAATAAAATAATCTAAACCATAGAAATATACAGTATAAAAACAAACTATATAGCCAGTCCACATACCAATCTTTAATAATGTGTCTACCGATTTTTTATCTTGATAGCACATATATAGAATGATAAGCATAAAGAATATCTTGACGATATCAAAGCTTCGACTGAGTGCTACAGATGGCTCTATAGCATTAATAGTACTCAGATAACAGGCTCCAATGAAGAGGAGCATATAACCATGCAACCAAGTAAGCCTAAATTTAATAACTCCCCGCTCTCGAATGAGATAACAAATAATAAGTCCAAATAGGCATACAAATAATACATAAGCACCATAATTCGCATCGCCAAGGGCAAAGGAAATGGTCAACGACAACACTAAAAAAATTAGAGTTATGAACCATATCATGCGGTCAGCAATAGCCGTAATATTTAACTTCAATGGTTCTCCTCCTTACAACTCATAAAACATCTAACCAACGTTTAGCAATTTTGCATAGTGGGAATTTGTCACGCACCTTAATGGCTTCTCGGGAAAGTTTAGCTGCTAGTGCAGGATCTTTTAGAACGCTACGCATGGCTTCATACATAGCCTGTGTATCTCCTACAGGCACCAAGATACCATTCTCTCCACTTGTTATGACCATACGAGCCCCACCTACTGGACAGTCTGTAACAACTGTAGGCAAGCCCATGCCTAACGCTTCAAGCATAGAGTTTGAAATACCTTCAAAATCAGATGACGAAACATACATAGAACAAGGTGCGACCTTCTCTAAAATATTACTAGCAAAGCCAGGCAATAAAATTCTATCCTCTAAATTAAGAGACTTAATTTGAGCTCGTAGTTCATCCTCTAAAACGCCTTGGCCATAAATGACGAGTTTATACTCTGGGAACTCATCTGCTAGCATACTAAATGCATTGATCATCATAGGCAAGTTCTTCTGAGGATGTAATCGACAAGCTGTAACGATCGTCTTTTCACGTTCCCCCTCAATTGGTGGTGGCAATTTACCATTAATAGGATTTGGAATGATAACACCACGCTTTTGTACAGATTCAGGGAAATATGAACGAGCATCCTCCGTTTGGAATACTAACGCATCAGCAAAGCGAAAGGCAAAATTACGCAATGCTTGTTGATGCCAACCAATAGGCACCTTGCGCGGATTATTTCGCTCCGAAAAGACGATGCGATTCTTCACAAACCAAGAGCTAATGGCGAGAATAAAGCTCGATGCTGACAAAAACGATAAGCATGTTGCGTTAGTTCTTGTCTTCAAAATCTTGATCAGCTCTTTAATTTCCTGAATAAAGCGAATTACTTTATTAGAGCTTGTAGTATGAATCTGAATTTGTTCAATACCTTCCTCTAAAGCATATTCATTACCATAACGATTAGGGCTTGTTTGGATAACCGTAATATGGTGACCATCATGCACCCACTGACGAGCTAACTCTGTTAAAATGCGTTCAGCCCCATCGTTACCGAGGGAGATGGTAACAATAATTATTTCCTTTTTCATAAGCCTTCCTCTTGGATATATTCTGCAAGTCTTACATAGGCTTGTGCCATTGACACTTTAGGCTGCCAACCTAAAGATTTCAACTTCTTAGAGCTTAAGAACATGTGAACTGTCGGTGCGTATCCCAAACCCTGTACATCTTCTGGAATGTCAAAAACTACTTCACTTTTTCCATGACTTACATGCGTAGCTACTAGATGCGCAATACTTGCTATGGAGCGAGTTTCCTCATCATGGCATACATTGTATGCTTCACCAGCTTCGCCGTCCTTCATAAGGGTTAAAATGCCCGTTAATGCATCCGTAATATAGCAATAATTAGACATAGAATCGCCCTTTGTATGAAGTACAATATTTTCATTTTTTAGAGCACTTTTAGTGAATTGCATAAATACGCGATTATCGGAAATTGGAACACCTGGTCCAAAAGTTTGAGCAAGTCTAGCTATAACAGCAGGAACTCCAAATTCTACAGCATAGGACTTACAATAACACTCACATAATCTCTTACTTTCAGAATAAGAGCTACGCACATTTAAATGATCTAAATAACCTAATCGTTCTTCAGTCATTACTTGTCCAGATTCATAAGGCACACCATACTGTTCCATGCTCGATAGGTATACAAGTTTCTTTACCGTTTTATGACGGCCTAGTTCAAGCATAGCTTCCGTACCATGAATCGAAGTACGAATCGTTTCTACAGGATGCTCCATAAAGAACTTAGATTGTGTTGGTGCTGCACCATGTAAAATATAGTCACAAGGCACATCAATAGATTCTAAAGAACCATCGATAAGTGTAATAGAATCATTATCTAAATAGTCACCTAGAATAGCCTGTGCTTTGTCATGACTACGAACATGGCCTATTACCTTTATATCCAGATTATATGTCTCATTGGCAAGTATAAGCAGTTTTATAAACATAGAGCCAATGAGTCCCGTCGCACCTGTCACTAAAACACGCTGATGGCAGAGGAAATCAAAGTACTCTTTATCTTGTAGTAAAGCTGCTAACTCGCGTTTAATAACGGAATTACTCATCTTGTAATCCTCCTAATTCGCGGTTCTTAATAATACCTGTGAACATATAATAATCAGATGGTGTCGTAATCTTTATATTTTCCGTCTCCCCTAATACTGGATATAGAGTGTAGCCATAATGCATCATCATGGACGCAGAGTCTATAAAATTATGAGTACCTTCTGCTTTTGCTCGATCATGAACCGATAGAATATCGTCTAGTTTAAAGCTTTGAGGTGCTTTTGCCATAAGGCATTGACTACGATTTAATATTCGATTGATAGAACCATTATCTGTAATCATAACGGTTTCAATAGCAGGTGTAACAGTGATAGCAGACCCCTTTGTTTCTACAGATTCGATATTTCTCTCTATTGTTTCCTTATCTACAAGCGGTCTAACACCATCGTGAATCAATACGGTAACATCTTCATTAGGAAATAAACGCTTCGCTTCTGCCAATCCATTATATTGAGAATCTAAAGCACTTTCTCCACCTGGAACAATGGATAGAACCTTTTTTAAACCAGCCTCTTTGATGAGGTTCTTGGTGTGATCAATCCACTCTGCTTTGCAGGCTAGAACAATGCCATCAATTAAGTCCGTTTGTTCAAATACATCTAAAGTTTGTATCAAAATAGGTCTACCGTTCCATTCAAGAAACTGTTTTGGCGTCTTGCTGTTATTCATACGAGCACCTACGCCACCCGCAAAGATTACTGCTATTCGTTTCATAGGCCCTCCTTAAGGTTGAGCTTCGTTTTTGGCATAATGTTTGCCTCTATACTCCTTGTAAGGTGTATGCAAATCAGCAAATACAGCATCATGTTTAGCTACGCGCTGTTCTACTGGAGGTAATTGCATATAATCGCCCCAAATGAGACGCAAATATCTTTCATACCCTTTCATAACTGGTATTTGATGACCTTCAAAGTCCTTATATACAACAGATTCGAAGTCTTCTCGAGGATGACGCAACTTCATCCCTTTCAAACTACCAATTAGTTCAGTACACTCCTTACTCGTATTGAAATCGTATTTAGTCATTTGCTTTTCCGCAAAACTCCAAATATGATAACGTAACGACTGACTAGAAAATACCTTGTAAATACATCCTGCTAATGCACGATACATCGGTCCTTTATTATCAGGCAATCGTTGAGCATTAAAAAGTGCAAAGGTCATGGCCCACATCAATTGCAGTGTACGACTAATTTTTCCTGGTGCACATCCATCAATAGGCATAATTTCAAGAGCCAAACCATGACAAATATCTTCGTGCATACTATGACGATTAATAAATGTCGTGTTGTTATCTCGAATAGAAGCACCCGCATCATGATAGATATGATTTCGATCAGTTCGACAATAAGTATACCGTTCTGTATCTGCATATTTAGGCCATAATTCAGCTAATTTTTCATAATCGGGACGTGGCATAAATAAATCTAAATCATCATCCCAAGGGATAAAGCCATTATGACGTATAGCCCCAATGAGACCACCGCCACAGAGGTAAAAGCGCAAATTATGTTTGTCGCAAAACTCTTTAAAGTACAGCAACATAGCAAGCTCTTTTTCTTGTATTTCCTTTGTCATAGATGTACTCATAGGGACCTCTTTCAACGTAATACAGCTAGTACTGTATCAACCATCGTTTTAATATCTTGTAGAAAAGAAAATTCTTTAATACTCTTTAAATTCCAAGCCATCTTGCCTGGTAATACCTCATTAATATAGACTTCATCAACATTTTGCGCATTTTGTAAAAGTTGATCTTCATCTTTATAAGCAATGCTTGCCACACTAGTTACCCCAGCTGGTAATAATAGGGTTGCCTTCATTTCATCGGTATAAGCCGCCACATAGCGAGGCACTTCTGGTCTTGTGCCGACAAAGCTCATATCGCCTAAAAGGATATTGATAAGCTGAGGCAATTCATCAAGACGACAACTACGAAGCATATTTCCAACCTTAGTAACGCGCATATCATTTTGTGATGTTACTTGAGCACCTAATGATTCCGCATTTTTTACCATTGTGCGGAACTTATAAATACCAAAGGTACGACCATACTGTGTAACACGTGTTTGACGAAAGAAAACCTCTCCTTCGCTATCCCGTTTAATCATAATGGCTAACACAAGAAATACAGGGCTCAATATAATGAGCATCCCTGCGGCCATAAGGCGGTCAAAAATACTTTTACATAAAAGGCTCCCACGCTTTTGATTTAACAATTCAAAATAAGGACGCACAGCTTCACACTGCAGCTCTTTTGGGAGATCGTGAAAGTTTTTTACTAGCATTCCGTAATAATCCTTTTAAACTGTTTAATGATATATTGCACTTCTTCATCTGTTAGCAATGTATGAAGAGGCAATGTGATTTCATTTTTAAACTGATTATAAGCATTTGGATAATCATCGATGGTAAATCCGAAATTCTTATAAGCCGTGTGCATCGGAATTGGTTTGTAATGTACATTCGTTGCAATGCCAGCTTCAGCCATAGCTTCAATTACCTTGTTGCGATATTCAGCATCTTGTCCATCTAAACGTACTAAATACAAGTGCCCACTACTTTGATGTTCATCAGTATAATGATGTAGCAATGTAACCGGTAAGTCTTTAAAAGCTGCATCATAAGCTTCGATGATTTCTTTACGACGTGCTAACAATTTTGGGTATCGCTCAAATTGAGCTAATCCAATAGCCGCCATAATATCGGTCATATTACATTTATAATAGGTACCTTTAATATCATATTCCCAAGCGCCTGCTTTTGTTTTAGCAAGAGCATCCTTATCTTGACCATGCAAAGATAATAATTGGAATTGCTTATAAATAGCTTCATCATCGATACCATCTATGTGTCGCCATGTAGCACAGCCCCCTTCAGCAGTTGTAAAATTCTTTACTGCATGGAAGGAAAAACTACTAAAATCAGCTACATTACCTGTTGGTGTACCTTTATATGAAGCCCCAAAGGAGTGTGCACAGTCCGCTACAATAGGAATATGTGCCAATGCTTTTTGAATATCATTAGATGGTGTAAATAGAGATTTCTTTTCTTCTACAATGGAACGCAAACGATCGTAGTCACAAGGGACCCCTGCAATATCTACTGGAATTATAGCTTTTGTTTTTGGCGTAATAACACGAGCCACAGCATCGTAATCCATTTCAAATGAATCTTTTTGGGTATCTACAAGAACTAGTGTAGCCCCCACATGAACAACAGGACTTGCACTAGCGGTATAGGAATAAGCACTAGTAATTACTTCATCACCGGGGCCAATACCTAATACACGAAGAGACATCTCAAGCGCCGCGGTAGCAGAGTTTAAACAAACAGCTTTAGGTGTACCTAACTGTGCCGCAATTTTTTTCTCTAATTCTTTTGTACGCGGACCAGTTGTAATCCAACCACTTTTTAAGGCTTCTACAACTTCATTGATTTCTAACTGTGTAATATCTGGAGGGGAAAAATTAATTTTCATATACATCACCTCATGACTTTCTGTACCTTATGGATACGCTTGATTTATCAAATCAAATTTATATTAATTACTATTACGCATCAATTACGATGGATCCTAGTAGAGGAATACCAACCTGAGTCAGTCGTTTTTTTGCTTCTATTAGATCTTTAGGACTAGCTACTTCATTTTTAACAACAAGCATAACGCCATCGGATTTTTCCGCTAATACAATAGCATCCGTAACATCTAATACAGGCGGTGTATCAATGATAACCACATCGTATTCATCGCGAATATATTCCCAAATTGTAGATAACTTACTAGAATCTACTACTTCAGAAGGATGCTCAACTATCTCGCCCGCAGTAAGCACATCCAAATGAGGAATTATATTACGATGAATCGTCAAATCTTCATCCATGATAACTGCATTTGTAAGACCTTTATTTTGTACATTGAATGCTACATGCTGTACTGGATTACGTAAATTACCATCTACTAAAAGAACTTTATTATTATTCTTTGATAGAGCTATTGCCGTATTAGCCGCCACCTCAGAGGTACCTTCTCCACTAGTAGCAGCTGTAATACAAATTATCTTACTTTTATGTTGATTGCATACGTATTGTAAATTGCTGCGCAATGTACGATATGCCTCTACAAGTGGTGTATCACCACGTTCATTAGAAATTAGTCTTATCATATTAACCTCTCACTTTGCGCCACAATGCTACGATACGATTACTAGGTTCTTCATATTCCTTTTCTTCATGATTTGGAATGACACCTAAGTTTTCAATACCAAGAATCTCATTGATTTCTTGTACGGATTGAACCTTGCGATTACAGAAGAACTGACCCAATGTGTAAAGGCAACCAAGAATAATTCCTAAAATTGCAGAGCCTAATAAAATAAGTACTTTACGAGGAGCAATAGCTTTTTCTGGCAATGTAGGAGCATCTACGATTTGCACTTCATTTGGCACCATTACTTCTGCTACCTTGGCTTCTTCTAAGCGTTTAGATAGCATTTCGTAAATATCTTGTGCTACATCTACATCACGTTTGGCTTGAATATAACCACGTTCTTTTTCTGGTAAGTTTTTCATAGCCTCTTCGTTTTCTTTATCAAGTTCAGCCAATGTAGACTCTTTGCCTTGTGCTACGGCTAAAGCCGCTTCATTTCTGAATTTATCTGCTAATAAACCTTGCTGTGCAGAGTTGCTAGATGGTGCTTGTTGGGATGCAATAGCATTAATTTCAGCATTTAAACCACTCTTAGCTTCTTCGATTTGTTGGTTAATCTCTTTCATTGCCGGATGCTCATCAGTATATTTACCAACATAGGAAGCCTTACGAGATTCTAAGTCAGCTAATTGTCCTTTATATGCTTGAACAGTTGCACTATCAGCAATACTTTTACCTGCAGAGCCTAATTGTTCATTAATACTGCCTAAAGCGGCTTGCGCCGTTTCCAAATCCAATTGGTTTTGAGCTTTCTCACGATCAATAAGGGTAATCTTATCTGTTAGCCCCTTCATTTGATCCGCCGTGGAATATACCTTATTGTCCACTTGGAATTGTTGTAATTTCTTTTCTGCTTGACCCAATTCTTCTTTTGCAGTTACCACACGTTTTTGTAAAAATTCTCGTGTCGTCCGTTGCTCAACATGGGAAATATCTGCCAAGCGCTTTAAGAATGTATCAATTAATAATTGATTGGCCTCTTGTGCTTGTTCTGGACTTTTACCAGTTACACTAACTTGTAATAATTCAGTTTCTTTATATGGTTTTGTTTCAATACGCGTTTTAACAAACTCTTCGTATGTAGGTGCTTTACCTGTTCCTTCTGGATCTTCAATCGCTGCAATAACAGGTTCTACAACATTATGACTCTTTAAAATTTCAGCATCTGTATTCATCAATTGACGTGCCATAGAGTCAGAGTAACCATTAGTACTTGATAAAACAGAATTACTTAATCCTTGAGATTGTTTAATGCGCAACATAGATGTAGATTGATATGTAGATGGTGCTAAGAGACCATATGCACCACCCAATACTATACATGCTACCGTAATATTGATAATCTTACGACGTCGTTTAACGAGGACTCTACCGACCTCTTTTAAATCAATAATTTGTTCCACCCATATACCCCTTTCTGTGAAAGTATACAAACAACAGGGTCTCTCCCTCTTAGGAATCGTTACTGTATATCTCCCTCTCACGTAGACTACAGCTCTAAATAAATGATTGTAACTAAATTGTTATACATTATGATTTGGATGATATGTAGGAACGATGTCTTGTAATACATTGATTACATCCAAGTCAGATTTACATGTTTCAAAGCGATCAATTTCACGGCTTAACCATTCTTGATCTACATCCTCTAAGGCAGCTTCAAAGATTTTCTTATGTGTAGTTGTATTAGTACCTTCTTCAGCAGTTAATAATTCTTCATATAGCTTTTCACCTGGACGCAAGCCAGTAAATTCAATGTGAATATCTTTATCAGGCTCAAATCCAGAAAGGCGAATCATATTTTTCGCTAAATCAACAATTTTTACTGGTTCACCCATATCTAATAAGAACACTTCACCACCATTCCCCATTGCACCAGCTTGTAATACAAGTTGGCTTGCTTCTGGAATAGTCATAAAGTAACGAGTCATTTCAGGATCTGTAACTGTTACAGGTCCTCCAGCTTCAATTTGTTTGCGGAATAATGGAATAACAGAACCGCGACTACCAAGAACATTACCAAAACGAACGGTAATAAACTTTGTATCGTACTTGTGATTCATACCAAGTACAACCTTTTCTGCCACCCGTTTCGTAGCACCCATAACACTTGTTGGATTTACCGCCTTGTCTGTGGAAATCATAACAAAACGTTCAACACCATGTGCCCCTGCTACATCTGCTACATTACGAGTACCATAAATATTATTTAGCACCGCTGCAATTGGTTGGATTTCCATAAGTGGTACATGTTTATGAGCTGCAGCATGGAATACTACATCTGGTTCATAGTCAGTAAAAATTTGGTCTAACTGATTTTTATCTCGAATATCAGCAATAATGGGAACCAAAGTCCCTTCAGGTACAATGGATCGTAACTCTTGGTGAATAAGATAAATACTATTTTCACCATGTCCTAGTAACAATAGTTTTTTAGGTTTTACCCGCAGTACTTGACGACAGATTTCAGAACCAATAGAACCACCTGCACCAGTAACAAGAACTACTTTATCCTTAAGATATGGTTCCACCTTAGATGTATCGAGATGAATTTCATCACGCTCTAATAAGTCCTCGATAGAAACAGGATGAAGATGGGATACAAGGACTTCGTCATCTAGTAACTGGTACATCCCCGGCAATGTATTAATCTTACATTTAAGAGGAGAGCAGATTTCCATAATCTCACGAATGACATCGCGCTTTACAGATGGCATGGCAATGATAATTTCTTCAACCTTATATCTTGCTACAAGCATTGGAATATCTTCACGATTCCCTAAAATTCTAAAGCCATTCATAAGACGGTTATGTTTAAACATATCATCATCAACAAACCCAATGATTCTTCGAGACCGCTTATGATAACGTTCGATTTCACGAGCTATCGTTGCACCGGCATCACCAGCACCTATAATGAGTGTATTTACTTGGCCACTTTCACCATCGTCCCCATTACTATAATGAAGTGCCACATAATGAAGTAACATACGTCCCATACCAACGGTACCGGTAGTTAAAAACCATGTAATAAAATAGATAGAACGTGGTAAAGATTTGCCAAAAGCAAACATGGAGGAATAAAAGATTGCTGTACCAATAGTTGTAGCTACAAAAACAGCTAGAACCTCTCTCATCCCTGCATAACGCCATATGCGCGTATATAGATGCATAACCAAGAACATCAACATATATGAAACCAATAATAATGGTAATGCGTCTACCATTTGATCAATATATCGAGGTTCTATATAACCATCAAATCTAATAAATAAACTGATAAATGCAACAATAACAATCGTCGCAATATCGGCAATAAACAGTATGGCTGGTAATAAATATGAACGCAAAAGAACGCCCCCTTATATGTGAGATAAACCCTATCCTTAATCCTTACCGATACGTGATACCATGTATGCACCAGTCAAAATTGGAGCAATATCACGAGCAAAGTTAATACGACTATTTTTAGTCAAGTAAAGAACATCCCCTTCTCGCATAATATAGTTTTCGGACATATCTCCAGTTTGTAACATGCGATTTAAATTAATAGGAATTGGTTTTTCAGGATTGTCTTGATGAATTAAGTAAATTTTCTTTTTAGCTGTATCCCAGTTAAAGCTACCAGCAGCACCAATCGCATCAATAACAGTACTAGACTTAGTCAATGTATAAGCACCAGGCTTATTAATCTCACCGAATACGTACACCCGAACTCCTCCGAGTTTTGTAACATTTACAGTAATTTCCGGATTAATAATGTACCGAGATAAACCTTGCTGTAATTGGGCGGTAAACTCATCGACGGTTAAACCATCTGCTTTCACTGGTCCCACCATAGGGAATGATACATATCCGTCAGGGCGAACAGTGTACATAATATCGTTACCATTACGTGTACCAAGATCTGCTTGTTGTACAACTTGAATAGTTAGTTCATCACCTTGTCGTAGACGATACACCTTATCAGAGCTCACTACAGATGCACTAGTTTCTAGTGGTGCGTGTCCTTCAGTTTGTAATATTTTAGAATCGTAAGACTGTTCAGTTGTTACATTAACAGATGCAGCCATGGATGTTGTTGTGGCACATAAGAATGCGGCCATCATCATATACTGTTTTTTATTCATATTTTACCTCTTTGATTTACATTCAACTCACTCAATACAACACTTTATTTTTTTAGAATTATTAATCCTAAAAAATCGGTTAAGTTATTTTATCATTATTTTAAACTTTCTTCCATAAACACAGCCCGTTCTGAGCTAACTTCATTAAACCTTTAAGAATAAATCGCGTAAATATCAGGTTTTCACCATTTTATTATGTGTATTTTTTTACGCATTTCACTCATATTTCACTCGATTTTTTCATTAAATTTAGATACATAAATAAAAAATATATAAACTCAATTCATAGTCGATTCATAAAATCATCAAATTCTCATCAATTTTATTGATTAAACAAAAAAATAAGGTGTATATACTAGTTTTCTAGTATATACACCTTATTAAAAATTTTAGATAAGTCTATTGACTTAAAGTATTAATTATTCAACACGACCGCCTAAATATGCTTCCATAACGCGAGGATCATGACGTACTTCGTCAGCAGGACCAGATAATACCATCTTACCTGTTTCCAATACATACGCATAATCAGCTATTTTTAATGCTTGTCGCACATTTTGTTCTACCAAGAGAACAGTAGTTCCTTCAGCACTAATCTCTTTGATAGTTTCAAAGATTTCGTTTACTACTAATGGTGCAAGACCCATAGATGGTTCATCCAATAATAACAATTTTGGACGTGCCATAAGGGCGCGACCAATAGCCAACATTTGCTGTTGACCACCAGATAGTGTACCACCTAATTGATAACTACGTTCATCAAGAATTGGAAAGCGTTTAAATACTTTTTTGATATCTTCTTCAATCTCATTATCGTTACGGATATAAGCACCCATTTCTAAGTTTTCATAAACGCTCATATCTTGAAGGATTTGACGACCTTCAGGAACTAAAGAAATACCACCATGTACAATTTGATGTGTTTTATGACCAGTAATATCTTGGCCTTCAAATAATACTTTACCAGATGTTGGCTTTACAAGGCCCATTATGGTCTTCATAGTTGTAGACTTACCAGCACCATTAGCACCAATCAAGGATACAATAGAACCTTGTGGTACTTCTAAACTGATATCTTTTAAGGCTGTAATATGTCCATAACCAGCCACGATGTTTTCTAGCTTTAACATATTACGCCTCCTCTTTCCCTAAGTATGCTTCAATTACAGCCTCATTATTTTGAATTTCTTGAGGTGTACCTTCAGCAATCTTTTTACCAAAGTTGAACACTACCAAACGATCACAAATATTCATCATTAATTCCATGGCATGTTCAATAACTACAACAGTAATACCAAGGTCGCGAATTTTACCAATCAATTGGCGTAACGCTTCTGTTTCACTATCATTCATACCTGCTGCTGGTTCATCTAGCAAAATTAATTGAGGATGTGTAGCCAAGGCACGAGCAATTTCAAGGCGACGTTGCTTACCATATGGCAATGATGTAGCTACCTCTTCAGCATCTTCTTCAAGACCTACAAGTTTTAAAAACTCATAAGCAATACCACGACAACGTTCTTCTTCAATACGTTGGCGTTTTGTCTTTAAGAAACTAGACAAGAATCCAGACCCAGTACGACAATGCATGCCGGTTAATACAGTTTCAAGAGCTGTCATATTGCCGAAGAGACGAATATTTTGGAATGTACGGGCAATCCCCATTTCTACCGTTCTATGAGGCTTGATGCCTACAACAGACATACCATCAAATACGATTTCGCCAGAACTTACAGGGAATACACCAGTAATCAAGTTAAATAATGTAGTTTTACCAGCACCATTTGGCCCAATAACACCAAATACTTCACCTTGTTTTACACCAAAGGATATACCTGTGAGAGCTGCAACGCCACCAAAGCTTTTACTTACGTCATTTAATTCTAATAGCATTCAGTTCCCTCCTATCCTTGTTTTTCTTCTTGTTTACGTTTATACGCTTCAAAACGTTCTGTTAATACTTGTGATTCAGGAATATATGGAGCTTTCTTAAAGCCTAATTTACGACTAATTTTGTCTACCATAGATTCTGTTAAAATACCATCTGGACGAACTGCCATCAAGATGACTAGTAATGCACCATAGATGATGTCCCGATAATCGGATAAGAAGCGTAATACTTCTGGCAATAATGTAAGAATGAAGGAGCCTAATACGGAACCCCATACTACATTAGAACCACCAAATACTGGGAATAATAAGATTTGTACTACCTTATGGTAGCTAAAGTCTGTAGGATTAATAAAGTTTGTAATATGAGCATACAAACCACCGCCAATACCGGCGATGAAAGCACCAATGATAAAGGCCATCATCTTGTAGTATACAACGTTAATCCCCATTAATTCTGCTGCATGATCATCAGCCTTAATCGCTGCAAAGGCACGGCCCACACGACTATTATTAATACGCACACAGAAGGCAATAATCACTACTAAGATTGCCAAAAGAATAATAATAGCCATTAGGTTGCCCCATGCAACAGCATCGATGCCCATTAAACCATCGATATCAAGTTCATAGGCTAAATTTGTTAATTCTTGAGGAATAGATGGAATACCAGAAAGGCCTAACGCACCATTAGTAATATCCAAATTCAAGAAAATAACACGCACAACTTCGCCAAAACCAAGAGTAGCAATGGCAAGATATAAACCGCGAAGACGTGTTGTTGGTAAGCCGATAATAACGGCTACAAGGCTAGCAACTAGGCCACCAACAATGATGCCTACAACGATAGGCAAATCAGCTTTCAAAGAAAGGATAGCGCCTACATATGCACCAACGCTCATAAAGCCAGCAGCCCCTAAAGAAAGCTGACCACTTGCAAGGGTAAAGTAAATAGAGATACCCATGATGGCATTGATGATGAAGAACATTACGATCTGTAGATAATACGGGTTTAATAAATCCATTACGGTCTACCCCCTTTATCTTTAGAACCAAACAAGCCTTGTGGACGCCAGAATAATAATAGGATGATGAGACCAAAGGCCACAGCATCACGGAATGTAGAGGCCCCATACGCAACAGAGAAGATTTCTGCTACGCCTAAAATGAAACCACCAACCATGGCGCCTGTAATATTACCAAGACCACCTAAGATAAGTACGGCAAGGCCTTTAAATCCAATAATAACACCCATAGTAGGCTCAATAGCATTGAAGGACAAGCCTACCAATACACCTGCAGCTGCACCCAAGGCAGATGCAATCATAACAGTAACAGATATAATCATTGTTGGATTAATGCCCAAGAGAGCCGCTGTTTCTGTGCTCATAGATACGGCACGAATAGCCTTACCAATTTTAGTTTTCTTAATAACTATATTAAGAATTAGCATTAAAATAACAGAAACACCTAAACCAATAATTTGTACCATGGAAATTTTGAAAGCTCCAAAGTCGATTAGACCACCAATATAGTCTGGTGGGAAAGATCTTGTTTGAGGGCCCCAAAGCAATAATGCCAAACTTTCAAGAAAAATAGAAACACCAATGGTACTAATAAGTGGTGCCAAGTGAGACACCTTTTTCTTACGTAGTGGACGAAGCGCCACAAATTCTAAAAGATAACCGAGGATAGCACCGACAGCCATAGCTACGATAAGGGCTACAAAAATGTTAACGTTAAAAACAGTTACCATAAAAAGACCAACGAAGGCACCTATCATAAAGATGCCTCCGTGTGCCATGTTGATGATATTTAAAACGCCAAACACAAGTGTTAAGCCAATAGCGAGTACAGCATATAAGCTACCGAGGGTTAACCCGTTAACTAATTGTTGTAAAAACACTATACTACCTCAACTTTTTATTTTTTTAATGCGTCAAATTGACCGTTTTTAATTTGTAAAACTTGAACTTCCATGGAAGGGTCACGTTTTTCGTTGAACTTGAATTGACCAGTTACACCAACGAAGTCAGCAATATTTTTCAAAGCATCGCGGAATTTTTCACGATCTGTAGTAGAACCTGCTTTTTTCAAAGCTGCTTCATAGAGGTATACAGCATCATAAGCTTGAGCTGCGAATTGGTCTGGTTCTTTACCGTATTTATCTTTGTAAGCTTTACGGAAGTCTTTTACCTTTTGATCGTCTTTGTTAGGGAACCAAGGTGTACCTACGATAACACCATCAGCTGCAGCGCCTGCAATTTTAATGAATTCAGGGCTGTTGAAACCATTAGAACCAATTACAGGTTGATTCATACCCATTTCACGCATTTTTTTCATGATTAATGCGCCTTCTTGGTAAAGAGAAGCAACTACGATAACATCAGGTTTTGCTTGTTGAATCTTAGTTAATTGTGCAGAGAAGTCAGTATCTTTATCTGCAAATGTTTCAGTATCAACAATTTGTACACCTTCAGCTTCCAATGCTTTACGAGCTGTATTATTTACAGATACCATTTGGTCATTGTTGTTGGAGTACATAATAGCTGCAGTTTTGAAGCCTAAAGTTTTATGTGCTTCTTTAATTGCAGTATCTACTGCCAAGGATTCTGGTACAGCGTTACGGAAAATGTAATCGCCGATATCTGTAATACCTTCAGCAGTTGTAGATGTGCCAAGAGCTACGATTTTGCTTTTATTTGCTACAGGACCTGCTGCCATCATTTCGCCAGATAACATTGGGCCAATAACAGCTACAACTTTATCTTTAGAAATTACTTTATTCATTGCATTGATAGCTTCGTTTTTATCACCTTTAGTATCTTCTACTAACAAGTTGATTTTCACAGCATTTGCATCAGCGTTGATTTCGCTTACTGCCAATTCTGCACCAGCTTTAATGGATTCACCATATGCCGCTGCACCACCAGTTGTTGTTGTTAACAATGCAATTTTAGCCTCATTGCTATTTGCATTACCTGCATCTTTATTACTGCCACAACCAGCAGCAACTGCCATTACACCAGCAAGACCAAAAATGGCTGCTTTTTTTAACATGGATTTATTCATGCTACACCCTTCCTTTGAAACATAAAACTTTAAATCTATATCTATATTATTAGAGTTTTCAATTTTTTGTCAATTAAAATAACTCTATAATAATATATACTATTATAAGTTATTCAGATAATCGTTCCCATTTCTCATACAATGCATCTAACTCACTTTGTGTAGATTCAATTTGTATGGAAATTTTGGACATTTCATCTAAATCTTGCTGTACTACAGGATTAGCCAATTGCACTTCATACATCTTCATGGTTGCTTCTAAACGAGCAATTTCAGATTCTACCTCAGCTAATTGTTTTTCCACCATATATGCATTCGGTTTCTTCTGAGGTTCCTCTGTCGGTTCTGATGTTGAAAGTACTGGTTCAATAACTGAAATAACTTTATTTTCAACTTTATCACTCTCTGAGTTCTGTTCATTAGCTAATGCTAATAAATCTTCTTGTTCTTTCAGCTTTTCTTTATAGTACGAGTAATTACCGAGATATTCAGTAATTTTTCCATCATCTAAAACAATGGTTTTTGTAGAAACTTGATCTAAGAAATATCTGTCATGGGAAATAATAAAACATGTACCTTCAAATTGTTGCAAGGCTTGTTCCACAATTTCGCGCGTTGGAATATCTAAATGGTTCGTCGGTTCGTCTAAGATAAGAAAATTATCACCTTGAAGGAATAATTTTAATAATGCTAAACGAGCTCTCTCACCACCAGATAAGTCACCTACAAGCTTAAATACATCATCCCCTTTAAATAGGAATGAACCTAATACATTACGGGCCTTCTCTTCAGTGTAGTTAAAGTGATTCATAACCTCTTCTACTACCTGCCAAGAATCATGTAATTCCTCATGCTCTTGTGAGAAGTATCCCACTTGTACGCGGTTGCCGATATCTACGTGACCATTCTCAGGGAATAATTCACCTACTATAGTTTTTACGAGTGTCGATTTACCAGCCCCGTTAGGTCCAATAAGGGCTACTGATTCTCCGCGTCGCACTACGAGTGATATATCATCAATGATAGGATCTTCATCATATCCTACTGATAAATGATCTAGAACAAGAACCTTATCGGCACTCATCGCAGCAGGGGGAAAAGAAAATTGTAAATGATGTGAAGTTACCGGTGCATCAAGTCGTTCTAAACGATTCAATTGAGACTGACGACCACGAGCCATTTTAGATTTAATACCTGCCCGGTATTTATCTATATAAGCCTCTGTCTTTTTGATGTACTCCTGTTGTTTCTCATAGGCTACCATATCCGCTTTCAACCGTTCATCTCGTTGTTGAATATAACGACTGTAATTACCACGATAAGTTGTAGCCTTATGGTTATCCAATTCTACAACGCCAGTGACAATACGGTCTAAGAAATAACGGTCATGGCTGACAATGAGAATCCCACCACGATAGGCAGACAAATACCCTTCAAGCCACTCTAACATGTCCATATCTAAATGGTTAGTTGGTTCGTCTAAAAATAAAAAGTCTGGACGCCGTACCAATGCTTTAGCTAAATTAATTCGAGTCTTTTGACCACCAGAAAAAGCGCTTGCTGGTTTATCTAAATCCTCATCAGTAAAGCCAAGACCATAAATGATGCGCTTAGTCTTTTGCTCGTAATCATAGCCACCTAGCCATTCTAAACGATTTTGCAAATAATCCAATCGCTGCAGATCCGATTCACTAGCTTCTTCAGACTCCAAACGCGTGGTAAGTTCTTTTAGTTGCTCCTCTAATACATGAACATCGGCCCAAGCTTTTTCAATTTCTGTAGCTAAACTATCATCTCCTAGATTTACATCTTGTTGTAAGTAACCAATACTGGCTACAGGAGACTTAACTACATTGCCTTCATCTAATTCTTCATAGCCTAATATGCATTTTAACAAGGTGGATTTCCCAGCCCCATTAGGTCCTACCAAGGCTAGTCGCTCACCTTCTTTTATCTCAAAAGACACATTGGAAAATACTTGGCGCACCCCAAATGATTTTCCAAGGCCTATCATTCGAATGCGTTCCATTCATAACCTCCTAATCATTACCCTTTATTATACCACAATTGCCCGAACTAATATTAGCATCTCTATAGAATCTTTTGTTTTTCTACTATGTCGGAATAATTTACCTAGTAAAGGAATATCTCCTAAAATAGGTACTTTTTGAATTTGATGTTGATCGCGATTATCCATAAGTCCACCTATAACGAGTACCTCTCCAGGTTGTAACCGCACCCGTGTATGTGCTTGCCGCGTACTAATTTTATAAGCTTTCATTTCGGATACCATGATAGGTGTACTTACTTCAGCGTGAATTTTTGCATCTACACCGCCATCCCCAGTAATAATAGGCGTGTAGTTTAACTTAATCCCCACCTCTTCATAACGTGTAGAACGCTTACGTTCGCCATTCACTTCGGACTCTTCTATAACAGGGATACGTTCACCGATCAAGATATGTGCTGTTTCACCATTTAAGGCCATAATAGATGGCTTAGCAATTAGCGCGGCTTTACCGGAACTTTCCATAAGACTCAACTCGGGTTTCACAAAAAATTTATAGGCTTCACCACCGGGTGTTTTACCAAAGGTAACGGCCCCGTAAGAATTAGTTTTATCTTCACCATGTCCTGTCAAGCTAAGCCACGACCACCGAATGCCTTGCTCCTTTGCATAAGATTGTTCCATAGCAATGACTGTCGCTTCTAATTGTACTTGCTTAGGCTCCTTATCTATAGCTTTAACCAGTGTTTCTACACGCCGTTTCTCTCCACTGGTCAAATGCATAATCACTTCATTTTGTTCTGAAAGTACCGCCATTTTATCATGTTTCACAACAGTGCCCATTATATTTTTTAAAGACTCTGCTGGCAAATGCTCCGGTGTTATAACATATAATTCTCTATTTTCAAGTGCTTTGTCATCTGGCTCAATAAGAATCGTATTATATTGTTTTGAAACGGAAAAATGATATAGCCTTCCTAATTCTTTTATAAGATCCTCTGGTGTTTCACCTTGCACAGTAGCCGTAATGTTACCTGTTAAAGATTCTACACCCATAACAGATATACGATAACTCCGACAAATCCCTAATACTGTTTCTTTTAGAGAAGCATTACGAACGGATATCGTAATTGATTCTTTTGATTTTCTCAGCTCGCCCTTTTCATTAATTACGTTATCCTTTTCTATGTCATTATTATTATTTGATTTACCATTACTAATTTCTCTATCTAGTGAGTCCCTATCGCTTTCTAGATTAGTAGTTACTGCTGGCCCTGTATTACTCGCTAATACTATAGAAGATTCCCCTAATGATGCATATAGAAACATAACCACTATTATAATTATTTTTAGTAGTATGCTAGCTTTGAATAATTTTTTTCTTACTATGGTCACTCTACTATGTAAGCAATCCTTGCCTAATTGATTCTTAACCACCGTGATGAACCTCCTTCAACGATTTCTACACCACTTGTACTTATATTAGAGACAGTAACGCCATGCCAAACCGTCCCAACAGTAACCATTTGCTCCTCTGTACCTTTTCGTAAAATAGCAATAATCTCATCGCCCTCAACAATACCAACAAGTTCAACAGACTGTTCCACGGTCGAAGAATTTAACCTACTATGAGACTTCGAATTAATCTGATTATTAGTTAAATCATCGCTACTATTACTAATGGTGTTGCCCCCTATATGTTTATTCTTACGCTGTGTTCTCCTGTTTTTATACCTATCAGTCTGTCCTTTATATGTATCCCTACCTGAGTACTTACTATTATTAAACCTTTTCATATCATTAATGCTATCAGCCACTTCATCTGCATCCTTAGTATCTTCAGGTCTACCATGTACATCATCATCTGGTAAATCTCTAAAAACCTCTCGCCAAGGATGCCCACGTTCCACGTTGCTCACATCATATAACAAACGGCCTTCACTTTTAGTTTTTAGATTGTCATCTTTTCTCGTTTCTATAGCATCACTATTATTGTGTTTCTGTCTATTATGTGATATTCCTTCTGATGATTCTTTTAATCTTAATCGGGTCTGATTATTTTCCCCACTATTAACATACTCAGGTTGTACATGAACACGTTCTTCTTCATGAGGATATAAAACACCAACGATTAATACGCCAACCACAATCACAAGAAAAACAGAAATAATAATTTTATAGTGACTAATAATAAAATACTGTTTATCAATCCATAATTTGATGCGTTGTATATAATCTTGTAAGTTCATATTCCACCTCCTGCTGACATATTCTAGGAGGTCCTTTTAAATTCCTACAAAAAAATGACTCTACCAGTCACCTAGGTGACTAATAGAGTCATTCATTATATTGACAAATCAAAAGAATTTGTTCTTGTTTTATTTACTGTTATAACCATCAGGATGAGATGTATGCCATTTCCAAGCATCTTTGATAACATCAGCTACATTACTGAATTTAGGATCCCAACCAAGTAATTCTTTAATTTTTTCAGAGGACGCAATCAATGTACCTGGGTCACCAGCACGACGATCACCATATTGAACAGGAATATCGATACCAGTAACCTCTTTAGCAGTTTCAATAATCTCTTTAACGGAGAAGCCATTGCCACTGCCAAGATTAAACACTTGAGATTCACCACCGTTACGCAAATAATCCATTGCTAACACATGAGCTGTAGCCAAATCATTAACATGAATATAATCGCGTACACATGTGCCATCAGCTGTATTATAATCAGTACCAAAAACAGTTATGTGCTCTCTTTTACCACGAGCTATATCCATATTGTAGAACTGTACCCCTTCAGGAATAAATTCTACATGTCCGCGCGAAAGATTATCTACAATGATAGGTGTATAGCCTGCTTATTGAAAAGCACATACTGTGTGACTTCCAATATAACCAGCCCCACCTGTTACTAAAATATTCATAGTTCCCCCTTATGAATTCTCTCCATCCTTTACGTGAGCCAATTTTGGACCGATGAGACGTTTATAAACTTCAACACCTGGTTGATCAAAAGCATCTACACCTGCAAAAATAGATTCAAAGTAAACAGCCCAACAATGCATAAACATTATTTCCCCTAAATGGAATGCATTTAATGTTGGTACAGTTATCGTCATATTAAAACGATTGTCACTAGATAAAGCCTCTCTATTAGCATCTAATGCAATATTAAGAATATCACAAATACCTATATTACCAAGTGCTTGCAATCGTTCATATTGACTATGTGTATTAGGCACTACAAGATTATGTTGCCACTCTTTAACCTTAATAAATTGAACGACCTTATTAAGGCGACCTTCTTGATGCTCTTGTACTTGAGCATGCATATCCATAGTTCCTACTGCCGCAACTGGTGTACGACCATAAGGTAAGCATGTATTACTCATCTTACCTAACGATTCGGACAGTAGTTGTACATACCAATCAGATAAGGAATGAAGGGCTTCCCCATAAGGCATAAATACCTCAATAATACGACCATAACGTTCGGACGCAATATATTTTAGCAATGCACTTAATAAAGCAGGATTTTTGAAAATATCCTCTTCTTGGCATGCAGCATCCATTGAAGCAGCACCAGCCAAGAAACCTTCAATATCAAACCCCACAAGAGCGGCTGTAACAAAGCCAACCTCTGTAAACACAGAGAAACGGCCACCTACACCATAGGGAATACTATAGGTTTTCCAATGATTTTCTAGTGCCATAGAACGTAGAACTGTAGGATGAGCATCATCAGACATATCGGTAACAGCTATTACTTCATAATTTATATTCCGATCTTGCAATGCTTTTTCCAAAATCATGAAATTAGCCATTGGTTCAATGGTAGAGCCAGACTTAGAGGTAATAACGAGCATCACCTTATAGTCGGGACCCTTTTTCTGAGCTTGGTACTCTAAGGTACGAATAAGGCCTGATAAATAATCACCATCTACGTTAAATCCAGCAAAATACATCCGTGGATATCCATTCCGTTCTTCCGTACTAAGATTATTCCAAAATGCACCGCATTGAACATCAAAAATAACCTTACTCCCCAAATAAGAACCACCAATACCTACAGATACAACTGTATCAATATTATGGCGAGCATAGTCCCGCAATTCATAAAAACGTTTTAACATTGTAGGTGTATTAATACCAGCTGCAGAAATATAAGGAAGTTGGTAAAACAATACCGGTTCAGGCAAGCCATCCTTGGAAAGATGGCCTTCTTCAAAGCCTGTAGAACGTAAAATATTGGTGTGACGCCAAACATTTTGTATAGCACGCTCAAAGTTTTTTACGTCTCGTTCTTGTATGCAACTTTCATTATATATGTTAGCGTAATCTAACTCGAACCCCGATTGTAATCGCAACATCAAATATCTCCTTCACTGACATTTTATGTACAATATTTTATTCATTATACCATAAAACAATGAATAAAATATTAGTTTATGCAATCAATTCACCCACAAACCATAACCAAACCCCACTGCATAAACAGACCATAACAATGCAATAGGGATAGCTAGTTTAAACTTGAGCTTTAAAGTCTTATGACGCCAAATAACCATGCCCAATAGCGCACCAAGGCCGCCAAAGGCAAATGCTAAAAATAATAGTGTGAACTCTGAAATCCGATTATACCCCTTAATAGCACATAGCTTATCATATCCATACATACTAAATACAATTAGATTCCATACCCCTACAGTAACCCAGAATTGTGTATCACTCATGTCCCCAAACCTTATATACCTTACTTATGATGAGCTTTAAAATATTCTAATGTTTTTTGTAAGCCCTCATCTAATGTTGTGGAAGCTACAAATCCAAAATCACGTTCTGCCTTTGCATTACTTAAACGTGAATGTTTGATATCCCCTATGCGTTCGTCTTCATAATGAACCATAAAATCAGCACCACTAATAGATCTAAATCGCGTAATCAACTCATTAACAGATGTTCCCGTATTGGTAGACACGTTATAAATACCTGTACAGCTAGTATTGCTCATAGCCTTAATATTAGCTTCTACCACATCTTCTACATAAATGAAGTCTCTTGTTTGTTCCCCATCACCATATACGGTTAAAGGCTTACCTTCAACGATTAAACGATTGAAAATACTAATAACGCCACCTTCGCCACCATCACCTTGACGTGGACCATATACATTGGCATATCTAAAACATACAGTATTTAACCCGAAAGCTTCACGATAGATACGTAAATACCCTTCTGCAGTAAGCTTAGTCAAACCATAGAAGGATGATGGCATACCACTTAGTTCTTCTGTCAATGGCAATACTGCTAAGTCCCCATACACAGCAGCCGAAGAAGGCATTAAGAATTGTTCAACTTTCACCTTACGACAGGCATCAAGTACATTAATAAGCCCTAACAAATTAACATCACAGTCATAACTTGGATTCTCCATAGAGGATTGAACCATAGTTTGGGCAGCCTCATGAAATACAATAGAGGGCTTAAACTCTTCAAAGACAGATAATAATTTTGGATCTCGTACATCCATCTCAATAAATTGAGCAGAATCATGTACAAAAGAACGCATACCTGTAGATAGATTATCTATAACGAGCACATTGTGCCCCAATTCAATTAATCGATCAACGAGATGGGAACCAATAAAACCGGCCCCACCAGTAACACATATATTCATAACACCCTCCTTTCTGAGAAAGTTAAATTCCCGCGCCTTGTTTGGCTAGTACATCAGCCATTTCATTATATGTATCGCCCGTATGTGCAGCGACCTTGTGAAAGTGTATGCGCACACGGTCTTTTATTGAGTCATAAAAAGCAGCATAATGTTGAGTGAGTGCATTATTGCGTTTCCATCGTTTGGTAGCCCACATTTCAATCCCCATATAATCATAATATAGGGAACATTCTGGAATACCATGGTCAACAGCATATTTCATAACATACATAGCAGCTAGTAGCTCACCAGCTACATTCCAAAATGATGTATATCGTTCATCATTAGAAGGAAATGAAAAAGTCTCCTTAGACCCATTCAAGAAGATAACACCACCAGCGCCAACTGTATTGGTACCTTTATTATAACTACCATCAATATAAGCAATGACATGGTTGGACTTAGTAAAATCTGGTTTCACCACATTTGGAGATACCTTATTTTGAACGTTAGAACTAAAGCCTGTAGGTCTAGAATTCATAGATTTAGACTTAACCTCTTGTGACGATTTAGGTTCGCTCCGTTTAGCACTCATAAAATCACTCAAAGATAATCCTGAATCATCTACAAAGGCACGTGCTTCTGCTTCTGTAGGGAAAGATTTGTAGATAGCACCACCAAAACCTTTTACCTGTTTCTCACAATCTGCCCATGTAGTATAAACTCCTGGCACACGTCCTTGACGAACTGCATAAAACTTCTTTGCCATACGTACCTCTTAATGATCCATTGTAAGTGCTACAAATTCAGCCTTTACAACAGAGGCCAAATCCTTTGGACTTACCTTCATCTGCATCCCTCGTAGACCAGCGCTTACATATACAAACTCTTGAGGCTCCATTGTAGCATCAAAATAGGTAGGAAATGATTTTTTCATCCCCACTGGAGAACATCCGCCCCGTAAATATCCGGTAATACCTAGTAAGTCCTTAACATGAACCAGTTCTACGGACTTATTATGACTGACACGAGCTGCTTGTTTCATATCTAACTCTTCAGCCACTGGAATACAGAATACTACAAACCCTGTTTTATCGCCCTTACCAACAAGTGTTTTAAAGACTTGTTTTTCATCGAGTCCTAAAGCTTCTACTACATGAAGGCCTGCAGCACGCTCTTCAGACCATTCATATTCGCTAATACTATAAGGTATCTTATGAGTATCTAAAATACGTAATGCATTTGTTTTTTTATGTTTCTCTTTACCCACTATAACCTCCATATACTAGCATAACAAATAAATTTAATCGTACCATAATATATTTCTATCTATAAATATATTTTTTCATTACTATTTATTTACGATTTTATTAATATTTTTTAATTCAATGCGCAAGGTTCCATCATCATTTGTTTTTATCTCAATGAACTCGCGATTTTTCATATACTCTACAGGAAAAGAAATTTCAATGCCTGTATCGGTTTTAATCTTGTGATGTTCTCCAACCTTCGTAGCAAACTCACGGTTTACAGGTAGAGGCCTCATCATATCCGCATCGGCTAATTCTTTCTTAGCCGCCTCTTGTTGAACAGGGTTTGATTTAAATACCTCTTCTACAATTCGAACAGGATCTACTGTGTCAGATACTTCTGCATTTTTAGCAATCATAGACTTTGCAGTCGTTAATTCAACGACCCCATCCGACTCATGAGCTTGAGCCACCTTGTCTACGATAGCTTTTACCTTTTTCACCGTATCTCTAGAAGATTGGTTAGTGCCTAATTGCAATACCTTATCTGCTAAGATATAGGATACTTCACCATCAAATTCACCTTTCGGTTCAAAAATTCGAACGCTAAAATCATTCAAATTAATTGATGCAAAGGCGCGTAACTTCTGTGATGGCATAGGCAGCACAGCCTTATGGGAAACAAGTTCTGTGGATAAGCTGCCATCGTCTTCACTAAATAGTTGATGAGTAAAAGCATCATGAGCTTGGCACAAAAGAATACAGATATAAGATGCGTCCGTAACAGCTTCACAAATAATCGTATCAATAACAACGGAGTCCGTCGCTTGCTTCATATAGGTAAACAAGCTTTCACCTAAATTCTTAGATAAATCTATAAACTTGAGGTCTCCATTTTTATAATCAACTAGTTGTTTACCAAATGGACTTGCATCATGCAAGGTACCTGTTCTAGCACCGGGATCTTTGAATGCCTTAACTACATGATTAGCAATATAATCATGAATGGCTTGATCACCAACCTTTAATTCATGTTCAGAGTATACGGCTAAAGAGGATGTAAAATCGAAAATCTCTAGCGCCGCTTTATTAATCTGCATGATGCCTCCTTATAATAGTAAAAACGATTACCCTTTATTATACCACTCTTTTAGCTTTCGTTTATCAACTTTTGAGCATTCCGTAAGAGGTAACATAGGAATAGAGTAAATCGACTTTGGCCATTCTATGGAAGGTCTATGATGCCGAATTATTTCCATAACATCAGCTACGAGAAGATTATCCTCCAACACCATATACGCCACAAAATCTTCCCCTTTTACATCATCTATGATATCGATAATAGCTACTTCTGAGACACCATCTATAGATTGCAAATAGGTTTCCATGGAGGGAATGGATATTTTATAGCCCCCCTTGTTTACCACATCGCCTTGGCGCCCAGTAAACATAAAATACCCCTCTGCATCTATATAACCACAATCATTAACGGTATATGTATCGGATATACCTTCAATATGATATTTTGTAGTCACATAAATAATGCCTTTATCCTCTTCAATTTGAACAGACGGAAATGGTCTTCCTACCGTACCTTCACGTTCAAGCCACTCTCGGCCTGTGCAATATGTAATATAGTTAAGCTCTGTGGCTCCATAATACAATATAAATCCCATATTAGGGCATATCGACTGTAACTGTTCCATCAGATGACGATCAAGCACTTGAGATCCAGCAATAATATAATTAATAGAAAATAGTTTACCTTTACACTGTCTTACAAGTAATCTAAGTTTTGTAGGAAGAGCATAAACATGATCTACTTCATATCGTTCTAGCAGTTCAATCCAACGAGTAGGACGCATAGAACTGGTGGTAACAATGGTTCCTCCTGCCCATAAAACAGCGATAACCATATTACTAACGCCAGTAAAACTAAAACTTCCTTGCAAAAAAATTTTTGTATCTTCGTTGATATGAAAGATAGTATTTTGAATATCAAAAAACTCTCGCCAAGATTCTTCCTTTCGCCACAATGGCTTAGGGCGTCCTGTAGTACCTGATGTAAGCACACCAAAATCAGCTGATGGTGGGACCCCTTCAGATGCTATAACGAGTCCTAATTCCTCTACATAGTCTACATCCATCTCATTATGGCATACCATAGGAATGTAACATTTATACAATGCACCTAACCATTGTACAAGTTGTTCTAGAAAGGATTGACTCTGAATTAAAAGAACTTTATTTTTTACTGATTCTTTAGCTTCAGTGAGATTTACTATATGACTACTATCATCAATATCGATTGATAGAATGGCATCATATAAATCACTATATGTATACTTTGTATCATCTATAATGAGAGCAATCTTATGAGGCTCTAATTCTTTATATTGTCGTAACCGTTCAATAATTGTCATTTTACATTCGTTCCATAATCAAAGCAGTTCCTGTACCACCTGCACCGGCAATTGCACACAAACCATAGCGTCCATTACAAGATTCTAAAGCAGCCATACAATGAAGAACTAATATAGCACCAGAACAGCCATAAGGATGTCCATACGCTAAGGCACCACCTAGTTTATTATATTTCTCTAAATGCTTAGGATAGGCCTTATTGAAGAGCACATCAATAATAGCAAAGGCTTCGTTCCATTCCACTACATCAATATCATCCATCGTTAGACCAGTGTGTTTTAAAATCGCTTCTGTGCTTTCTAAAGCTCCTTCTGGGCTAAACTGAGGGTTACCTGCCCAAGGCATAACACTATGAATTCTAAAGGGCCCTTTTTCATTAGATACGTATACAAAAGCTGCGCCATCATGAGTTAAACAAGCATTACCCGCATTTGTAATAGAATCAGGTCCTAATAAAGGCTTCATCCGTGATAATAGTTTCTCATTCATTTTAGGCCGAATACATTCATCTACACATGCTTTGCCATCGATGGTAATAGGCATAATGTAAGATTTCAAATGCGGATTATTTAAAGCTTCAGAAGCGCGTTTGTGACTGCCAATAATGTAGGGATATAAGTCTTCCTTTAATACATTATGCTTTTGAATCGTCCTCTCTGCCCCTTCTAACATAGCTAAAGGAGAACAATCTTGAGGGCTAAACTGAGCAACCTTATATAGGCCTTCACGATCATCACCAGCCGCATACATCCTATCTGGCTGCAATGAAGAACTTTCAATACCACCAGCAATAGCCGAATCCATAACCCCTGATGCAATATGTGCATAGGCCATTTCAATACTCATCAATGCTGATGCACATTGCATATCTACGGTAATCGCAGGAACAGAATTCGGTAAATTAGTCATGAGCCCCATGAGACGACCAATATTACCACCAGTCCCCACAGCATTGCCACAGAAGATTCCATCCACTTGTGAAATATCATAACGATTGATTAATTCATCAATGAGTTGAGCTCCTAACATTTCAGGTCTCATATTTCTATATTGTCCATTTAATACGCCTATAGGGGTTCTAAGCCCACCATGAATATATACTGACATATTAGCTCCTATAAGAAAATGCAGAAAAGAGGCATCCCAAGGAATGCCTCTTTTCATTATTACATTCTAAATTTTAATTTTAGTTGCTAACCAAGAAGCAACGAGACATTTTACAATATCCCCAGGAATGAATGGGAACATTACTACAGGCAATGCCGCCCAAAGTTCAGTTTTTGTTACAATCATAAAGCCTGCAACACCAAATAGATATACTACAGGAATAGTAATTACAAGGGAACGCCATGCATAAGACAAGAAACTTTTCTTAGGACCTTTAAATACGCTGAGCAATGTATATGCTATAGGCCAAGAGAAAATAAAGCCCCCTGTAGGTCCCAACAATTTACCAAGACCTGCCGTACCACCAACGAATACAGGTAGGCCAACGGCGCCTAATAAAACATATACGATAAAGACAATAAATGCATCCTTTGGTTGCAATAATAGGCCTGTTAATGTAGCCACCAAAGTCAATGCTGTTACCATGGCCGGACTAAATGGCAATGGGAAAGAAATATATGCTGAAATACATAATAAGGCTGTTAATAAAGCCATTTTTGTTAAACGTCTTGCTTCCATAATTACCTCTAACTAATACATCTTTGTTTTAAAGATGTTAAATCTTCATTTTCACCGAAAAAAGTAGCCGAAAAAGCTAATGTATCACCGATATACCCTTCTACTTGGGCATCTTTAGAATTTTCCACCAAAGTTACTTGATCATCTGCAATAACGGGTGCATGAAAATAAATAGCCATCTGCTGCGCAGATTTACTAATGTTCCAATAATTCCATAAATTTTCTAGAATCATACAACCCGGTACCACATAGGGTGCTTCACGATGAATGTCATTAGTATCATTAATATCATTTACAAATCGTATTATATCGTCCTTAGAAAAAGATATAGTACGGTCGTTTTTCTCTTGATGAATTGTAGAACGGATACGAAAATGTTTCGGCACCGGTCGTAAATCAACAATTAAAAAGCCTGATTTGTCTAGAATACCAATTGTAGTAGTTTTAGCAACTTGATATAAAATACCACAGATAGATTGATCACTACCCGAGGCATCATAATGCATATGCTTAATAACACTATGCCCTGGTAATCCAAAATCATTATTACACAATGTTGTAAAGAGCGATCTCATATAATCACATTCCTTTATTTATTCAATAAATTGATTATAATCAACATTATTTTATTAGTCAACAAAATCACCTTTGTTTTGTTGACAATAATGGAAAATATCGCTACCAATTAAAAGAACCTATGGTAGAATCCACAGGTTCTTTTAATATACATATATAGATTCACTATTTAAGATCTAGTTCTTTCAAATAAGCTTTGAAATTTTCACCTAACTCTTCATTACGAAGGGCATACTCAACAGTAGCTTTCAAATAACCTAATTTATCGCCTGTATCATAACGAATACCTTCATAAGCTAAAGCATACGTATCGGTTTTAGATGCTGCTAGAGCATCAGTCAATTGAACTTCATTACCTACACCTGGTTTTGTATGTTCCAAAATATTGAAAATATCTGGCGTTAAAATATAGCGACCTAATACAGCAAGTCTAGATGGTGCATCTTCTTTTTTTGGTTTTTCCACCAAATTATGAACGCGATATAAATTATCTGCTAATGCTTCACCGGATACAATGCCATAAGAGCTAACTTTATCTTCAGATACAAATTGAGCCCCTAAAATAATGCCAGGATGTTCGTCATAGCACTCAATTAACTGTTTAAGGCATGGATTTTCAGGATTATATACAATATCATCACCAAGCAATACAGCAAATGGTTCATCACCAATAAAAGCTTTCGCACATAGTACAGCATCGCCAAGACCACGAGGAGCTTTTTGACGAATAAAGTGAACTTTAATATCTGCTAAATCCTTAATTATAGCCAACTGTTTATTTTTACCTTGGCTTTGTAAAAGTAGTTCTAATTCAACACTGCTATCAAAATGATCTTCAATAGCGCGTTTATTACGGCCTGTAATGATTAGGATTTCTTCAATACCAGAATCTAATGCTTCTTTCACAATATATTGGATAGCTGGTGTATCTACAATGGGAAGCATCTCCTTTGGTTGTGCTTTAGTAGCTGGTAAAAAGCGTGTACCAAAGCCAGCCGCTGGAATAACGGCTTTTCTAATACGTTGCATAATTATCTCCTAATTAAAAGTCTTTGCCAACAAACTTTATCTTCCATTGATCGTTATTGCTTCTATGGGCATCTTTATATGTCAAATACATATCAAAGGAATGCAAATCACGATGCCACGTATAGTATACAGAATCAATATCACCACTCATCATATTTGTTTTTACACTTACAGAGAAGTCATCTAGACGAGTTAATTTATAGCTACCACCATAGATAAGTTCTTTCGGAAGTTCCGTAGTATCAAAACGATATGGAGAGTTGTTATATGAAATATTGCGTTGATTATAACTAACCCATATATTAGCTCGATTACCAACCTTAGAACGGAAACGAGCCCCCCAATAAGGCATACTACGAATAGTATCATTATAACCATAATAATCGCGTTGATACCCACCTAAGAATCGTAGATTAGCATTTTTACCAAGCTTAATTGGATCGTGAGATACTTCTGTATAGTATTCTTTATGAGAACCTTTTACAGAACCTTCTTTCCAATAACCAGCATTAACACCACCACGCACTGTAACTGGGGATTTTCCTACATGATATGTATGAGTATCGAGTCGAACCTCACCAATTTTTTCTACCCATACAGTTTCATCATTATATTCATTAGATTCTTTACTATACCCTATAGATGCTGTGGCCCAAGGTAAATAATGACGATATCCAATTTGTGGTTTAAAGCCATTTTTAATGTACCAACGATAGTCGATATATGCTTCACCATGCTTACCAATTGGATACTCAGTACTACCATGCAAGCCAAATCCATCATCACTATTGTACATAGGTCTCGGAATCAAAGAAAAAAGACTAAACTTCTGCTCACCCTTATCATGACGTAAGGACGCTGTATAAGAAGGTAAAGTTAAAACTTTAAAGTTTTTAATGTAAAAAGACGGTTTTTTAATAATAACTTTATCGCCAGGATATACCTTGATATCTTGACCTTCTACACGATAATCAGGTGTATGTTTAAAGGCCATCGCATGTTTTGTTGTAAGCATGCCTTTTTCCATATGACCAGTTTCACCATCAAAAGTAGCATTTTGACCTTTTACATAATAAGGATCATTCCAGCCAAAAGCTTGGTCAGCTGTAAAATGACGGTCACTAGTCCGATATGTCATATTTTGACCTGTAATATCCTTTGTTTTACCGCCATTTTCCAAAAAGCGATAACCACCAACAGTGCGGTATTCTGTAGTTTTTGTATTACCTTCTATACGTGGTGATATCAAGGTTTGATTACCTTGAGTCACTACTACATCACCTTGTGCATATACATCACCAGTGGACCCAGTATAGGACATTTTATCTGCATCAATACGAGTCGGCAATTGTTCTGTAGGTTGATCAGACTTTGCTTTTTCACCACGACGTACAACACGGATATTACTATTTTCAGGTGTAGATGCTTTAGAGATTTCTCCAAGATAGGATTGATCAACGCTATCCAATTGATCTTGATATACCGTGGTTGACTCCGTAGCGGCCCATACTGGTTGTGCTAAACAAAAAACACAAGCCGCTGCCAGCCATTGTACTTTACGTTTCCTCATGGTTACTAGAACTCCTCTTGCTTTAAGAATTTGTTAATTATTGATTACGTTTTACAACTACGATAGGTTGAGAAACATTTTCTACCGGTTCTTCTTGTTCTTCTACTGATGCTGGTTCCTCTGTTGTTGTTTCATTTTCATCAACAGCCGCTTCATTAGTGTCTACAGTCTCTTCAGATTCATCGGCCGTATTAGGTACAGTTACAGCTTCAGCCAATTCATCATCACTATGAGCCAAACCGTCACCACCAATTACAAGACCTTGAATTGTAACAGAATCTTGAGGTTGTACATAAATAGTTGCACCAGCAGGGTATTCAATATTTTTTCCCTTAACAAATGCACCGCCTACTAAGCCTACAGGTCCAAGTAAAACAGCACCAGCTACAGATGCACCAGCTGCTTTAACTTCACTACGAGTTTTGTCCTTAGATTCTTTACCTTGTACTGCAGTAAATTCAGTACCATCAATAGCAGGAATTGTATCAAATGTAATATCTAATGCACCATTACGACCAAAGGAACGAGCCTTTTTCAAGGATGTAATTGTACCAGATCCAACTGTACCTGCAGGTACCAATAATACATTGCCATCCATTACATTTTCAGCTACTGTGAAAGCAACAGTGTCGCCTTCGTGGCTAGTTTTAGAAGAAACAGCGTCATTCAAGGTAACTTTGAAGACTTGGTTGCCAGCTAATGTACCAACTTGGTTAGTAAGCGTTACATTGCTACCATATACTTTTGTTTTCAAAGAAATAATACGTTTTTGTAAAGAGCCACTACCAATACGACCATTAACGCTACGTTCCATCTTTTCTACGCGATCTACAAGAGAACCTGCGTTAATGCTATTTTGATATGTATATTCAAGCGCATCCATTTCTTCGCGCAAAGAAATGTTTGTGCCACTACCTTCTACGGAGTTATAGAGGGAATCAACACGTTTGCTCAATGTAGCAGAATTGCCATTGAAACCAGTACCATACACGGTTTCATCAAGTTGATTAATGCGGTCCACTACAGCACCATCTTGTACTGCACCATATACAGTAGTTTCCAAAACATTTGTTTTCTCTGTAACTGTGCCAGGAGCAGCAAATGCAGTGCCTGAAATCAAGGATGCCATTAAAAGTGTAAGTACTTGCTTCTTCATAAATTCCTCCACAACGTATCTAATGTATAACTGTTATACAACAGAATAAGCACGGGCCTAAGACCGTGCTTATTCCCTGAGTCTACTATTTTATATGCTCAGTGGCCATTAAATTTTCAAATCGATAATCGCAGATACACCTACGCCTTGAACACGAGATGCACCAACTGGGTTTGTGCTATCAACAGGTACTAAACCTTTAACACGAACCATACCGTTAAAGCTACCTTCTACTTGGGCAACGGCTTTAACTTGTTCAATGCTAGATGCAGGACCAGTAACTTGAGCAGCACCGATATAACCTTTTGTACCAATACTGATGATAGGTACAACTTTAGTTGTATATTCTGTGCTTAAGTTATTTTGTTTCAATAATTTATTCAAGAAAGAGTCAATTTGTGGACCGAATTTGTTGATAACAATACCGATACCACCAATTTTAGCTGCACCGCCAAGAATACTGCTAAGGCCGCCAGCTTGAGTAGTCAAGATACCGCCAAATGCAGTTGTAGTTAAACAAATCCCTAGAACAGCTGTAATAATCTTCTTTTTCATAATAAGCCTCCTATAGATACTTATATTTTAACAAATTCTATACATAGATTCTAGTGAAAGTATAAGAACTTACACATAAAGATACTAGCATTGTATAAAAGTCCGATGAACAATCAATGAATTTTACACAACTTAATTTAATGCTACCATCATAAAGAATTAGTGTCAATATCAAGTCTAACTCATACTCTATAGGCCTAAAATAGTTCTTATCTTTACATATCTTTACGACTTAGAGAAACTCAATTATATAATTAGCAGATACGAGGAACTTGATCTTCACCTAACAAATCGATTAAGCGAACACCACCAATAGCAGTTTGCAAACCAACCTTACCAATATTCTTATCTAATGTTTTGCCAATTAGCACCGATTCTTTACCTTCTTCAAAGCTGTGAAGAATAGATAGAACTTTATCTGTAACGGATGGATCTACTACGAGTACAACCTTTCCTTCATTTGCTAAATATAACGGATCATATCCCAAAATATCACAAACAGATTGTACTTCGGCGTGAATTGGTATAGCCGCTTCTTCTACCTTAATACCCACTTGGCTTTGATCTGCAATTTCTTTTAAAACAGTCCCTAAGCCACCCCGTGTAGGATCTCGCAATAGAGCTACTTGAGGTCCCACTTTATCAAGTACAGCATGAACCATGTTATTTAAAGGAGCACAGTCAGTTTTTAATGCATCAGATAAATCCAATCCAAATCGTTGTCCCATAACGGCAATAGAATGATCGCCAATAGCACCAGATAAAATAATATCCATTCCCGCTTTCACACGATGTGGACCAATATCAATCCCCTCTGGAATCATGCCAATCCCCGCTGTATTTATGTAGATTTTATCTACCTCGCCCTTTTTAACAACCTTAGTGTCTCCTGTAACAATTTGTACATTTGCAGCTTTAGCCATATCCGACATGGTATGAAGAATTTCATCTAACTCATCAAAAGACAATCCTTCTTCTAAGATGAGGCCACAACTTAAATATTGTGGAATAGCACCATTCATGGCTAAATCATTCACAGTACCACAGACAGCTAATTTACCAATATTACCGCCAGGGAAAAACGTTGGTTGTACTACATAGGAATCTGTAGAAAACGCCATACGTCCTGCTGTAACGGGAAATTGAGCACCATCATGTAAAGGAGCCAATAAATCATTTGTAAAGTAT
Organism: Veillonella sp.; assembly: GCF_041333735.1. Classification (NCBI taxonomy): domain Bacteria; kingdom Bacillati; phylum Bacillota; class Negativicutes; order Veillonellales; family Veillonellaceae; genus Veillonella; species Veillonella sp. The sequence goes on along the minus strand of NZ_JBGKFB010000001.1, from coordinate 1,509,682 downwards.
TTCAAAATAAAACGCTCGGTCAATTCATGACTAAATCGACCGCCATTCCCATGGACTAAGCGAACTCGTTCCATATTAATCCTCCCACGTCGATCCACCACTTGAATAACCGTATTTATACCACGCTGCACAACTGCCTTCTACAGATACCATGCAAGCACCAACAGGGTGGTCAGCAGTACAGCTTTTACCAAATAATGGACATTCACTAGGCTTAATAAGACCTTGCAATACACGACCACATTGGCATCCCTTCGGATCAAGAGAAGACTTTTCAAGCTGGATAGGTAATGCCCGTTCCACATCATAGGCTGCATATTCTTCCTTTAATCTTAAGCCAGAGTTAGGAATAACACCTATACCGCGCCACGCGTCATCACATACATCATATACCTCTTTGATCATCGCTTGCGCTACAGGATTCCCCTTCTGCATAACTACAGAATGATAGGTATTACCCACCACAAAATCACCTGTTTTACGTTGCTCTAAAATATTTGCTATAGCAGATAAAATCTCAAGTCCATCAAAGCCAGCAATACAAGACGGTATGTGATATTCTTCAGGTAAGAATCGGTATGGTTCTTCACCAATAATAACGCTTACATGACCTGGCAAAATAAATCCGTCGATATGCCCTTCTTGTTTATCTAGTAAAGCTCGTAATGCAGGAGGCACTAATTTATGAGATACAAGGAAGAAAACATTCTTCAGCCCTGCTGCATGAACTGCTTTTACAGTTGCACAAATAACGGCAATAGTCGTTTCAAAACCTATAGCCAGAAATACTATTTTCTTATCTGGATATTTTTTACTAAGTTCTACCACCTCTAAAGGGGTATAAATGACATGAATATGGGCGCCCTTTGTTTGAGCCGCACTAAGACTACTATAGCTACCAGGAACCTTTAACATATCCCCAAAGGTAGCAATAATAACATCATCCCGTTCAGCATAGGCTAACGCCTTATCCATATACGTTTGATCTGTTACACATACAGGACATCCTGGTCCACTTACAAGTTCAATGCCACTTGGCAATAATTGTCGAAGACCTTCACGGAAAATCGATACAGTATGTGTACCACATACCTCCATAAGCCTTACGGTTTCCCCAGGCTCATGGAGAGCATTGATGCGTTTTAACAACGCATCAGCACTGTTCTGCTTTTCCTGCAAAGTAAGCTTCTTCAAGTTCTTCTAGCTCCTTAAAGGCCTCTAATGTCTTTTGTGCCTCTTCTTCATCAACAATTTGTACAGCAAAACCCGCATGGACTAACAACCAGTCCCCTACCTTTGCTTCTGGTACGAGGAGTAAGCTGCAGTCACGGGTGGCACCTGTTAATTCAACAGTGCCAATAACATCATTCACAGCTACTAACTGTGCTGGTACAGCTAAGCACATACTATCTCCTTATATATTATATTAATAACAAATTCTATGAGTTTACTTTCGAGAAAGAAAACTCACCATATATAAATATTTCTAATATCATTGTATCACAATTGTAGTAATTATTAAGTGATACTAACTACAAGAATATATAACTATTTCTGATTACCAATCCATAGTTGACCAAAGGCTAATCCGCCATCATTGGAAGGAACTGCTTCATTCATATACAAATCGCCTACATGCCAAGCGCGATATATCAGCTCTACTAATTTGCGATTTTGAAATACACCGCCAGAAATAGCCGCATCACTAACATTATAGCGCTCCATTAAATCCGCTGCGATTTCACATAATGCGATAGCAACGGTTTTATGGAAGGATGCAGCAAGATGAGCCCTAGATTCACCATTAACTACACCATCCATAATGGATTGAACGGTAGGTGTAAAATCAAGAATTCGCCCATCATAGTTATAATCAAGCAACGCTCCTTTTTCATCCTCACATAGAGCCTCTAAGGCTATAGCAATTTGCGCATCATAGGTGTGGATCATGCCAAGCCCTAAAAGAGAGCCTACCGCATCAAATAAACGACCACAGCTTGTTGCTTGAACCATAGGCATCGTAGATTGTAAGGCTTTATCTAATATGTCCCACCCTTTAGGTAATTCTTTCATCCAATCTTGGTAAATAGGCGGAACATCAACACCATAGTAATTTCGGATATACCATAAGGCTTGGCGCCATGGCTCGGAAACAGCTTTCTCTCCCCCCGGTAATGGCGCTTCATGGATATGAGCTAATCGTTGATATTGGTCCCCCTTGCAAAGGAGAAATTCACCACCCCATACAGTTCCATCTGGTCCATATCCAGTACCATCCATGGCAATCCCCAGTACTGGGCCTTCTAGATTATGCTCTGCCATAACTGATGCAATATGAGCGTGATGATGTTGAACAGGTATAACAGGGATCTGTAAACTTTTACCAATGCGCTCTCCTAAGTGGGACGAGAAAAATTGAGGATGACTATCTACAATAATTTTCTCTGGTTGAATAGAAAACAATTCCTCATATCGGTCAATAGTCCACTCCAAAGTTGCATGAGTAGATGCATTTTGTAGATCACCAATATGTGGACCTACAAGGATTTCTGATCCTTTATTCATAGCAAATGCATTTTTGAGATCACTACCCATCGCTAGTGTCGGACTTTGCCCTGAAAGTTTACAATGAATAGGTTCTGGTACATAACCACGACTACGACGAATCAACCGAGGTTTATTATGGATGACCGTCACAACAGAGTCATCGAGAGGTGCATAAATTTGACGATTGTGCACCAAGAAATAATCGGCAACCGATTCTAACTCTTCAAAGGCTTGATCATCATCATATAAAACTGGATCACCACTTCGATTACCGCTTGTCATGACCCATGCCGCATCTGACGGTAATAGTACCTCATGCATTGGTGTATATGGTAACATTACACCAAGCATATGATTATCCGGAGCTACATGGGGACTCAAACGCACTAAACTATCAGTATTTCTTTTTAATAATACGATAGGACGTTCCATTCCCGTCAAAACATCAAGTTCTTCATCACTAAGATGAACAAGCTCGATTGCTGTATCTAGGGACCCTACCATAATTGCTAAGGGTTTATGTGGTCGATTCTTACGCTTACGCAAGCGTTGGACCGCCGCATCATTTCGAGCATCACAAACTAGATGGTATCCACCTATCCCTTTTATAGCAATAATACTACCTTCATTGATTAATTCACGGGTAGTATTCCAAACATTTACAGTATCCACAACCGTACGATTAGGTTTATATAAAGTATAATGAGGGCCACATTGAACACATGCATTAGGTTCAGCACGATAACGGCGCCCCTCTATATCTTCGTATTCAGCCTTACAAGCTTCGCACATAGGAAACTCGTCCATCGTCGTTCGTTCCCGATCATAGGGAAGAGATTTAATAATCGTATATCGTGGGCCACAATTTGTACAATTAATAAAAGGATATTCTTTTCTACGCTTGTCCTGTTGTAGTTCTTTAAGACAATCAGCACATGGCGCTGTATCGGCACTAATAAACGTGCTAACTGCTTCCCCTAATGGAGATGGCTCCACAGAAAACTCAACTTCATTATTTTTTATAGTAAGATGTTCTACTGTTTGACTGGTAATACGGCACAGTCTAGGTCGGTCATCTTGAATAGCATCTAAAAATAGCTGTAAATCATCGACACAACCTTGTACCTCAACGTAAACACCTTGGCTATCATTATAAACAAAACCAGTTAACCCCAGAGAATGTGCCCACATAGAAACAAGGGGCCGGAATCCGACCCCTTGAACTATACCGGTATAACGAATTCCCCAGCGTTCTATAGTTTGATTACTATTTTGTTTCATATAAGCTCCTACTATAGACGGAGAATTAAGGCTATTAACCTAATGCTACAGGAATACTGCCATCAATGCCAGCTTGTTCTAACTCAGCTTGAATCATAATAGCGCATTCAATACGTTTCTTTTGTAAACGGCAACCAAATTCATAAGGTGTTTCTAAATCGCCACCTAATGTAATATTGTTAGCATGACAGCCACCAGAACAGAAGAATTTCGCCCAACATTCAGCACAAGTCGGTTTAGAGAACACATGTGTATTGCGGAAATCTTTAGGAATTTCTGTATTTTTCAAACCATCATATACATTGCCAAGCACGTATCCATCTTTACCTACGAATTGGTGACATGGATAAATATCGCCATTTGGTACAACAGCCATATATTCATGACCTGCCCCACAACCGCGAAGGCGTTTAGCCATACATGGACCACGATACAAATCCATACGGAAGTGGAAGAAGTTAAACTTCTCACCCCAACCTTCCAATTGGCGTTGTAGATAAATATCTGCTAATTTTTCATATTCTTTTTCTAAAACTGGCCAATCTTCTTCACGAAGAACATAGTCCCCTTCTTCACCTACTACAGGCTCCATGGATAAATGTTCAAAGCCAAGATCAGACATAGCCATAACGTCTTTTGTAAAATCTAAATTCTTATGTGTATACGTACCACGTACATAGTATTCAAGACCATGACGTTGTTTTACAGCATTGATAAGATTTTTAGCAATATATTTATAAGACTCAGCACCACTACCCGCTACAGGGCGCATTGCATTATGCACGGATTCACGACCATCCAAAGATAATACAAGACTCATCTTATGTTCGTTTACATAATCAATTTTATCTTGTGTTAACAACATGCCATTTGTAGTCAATGTAAGCTTAAAGATCTTATTATGCTTTTCTTGAATGGATTCGATATATTCAACGGTTTGTTTTACAACATCCCAGTTTAATAAAGGTTCCCCACCAAAGAAATCAATCTCACAATGTTGACGAGGGCCACTCATTTTGATAAGGAAATCTACAGCACGCTTCGCCACATCAAAGCTCATTAACTCGCGTTTAACACCGCCGTAATCACCTTGGCTAGCAAAACAGTATTTACATGCTAAATTACAATCATGAGCAATATTTAAACACAAAGCCTTAACAATAGGTTTTTCACCTACTACAAGCTTAAACTCTTTACTCATAGGCGCAAACAATTGCTCTGCCTTAATGAGCTCATCTAACTCGTCCATAATCTCATCGAGTTCTACTGCATCTTCTTTAGCATCTAAAGCAGCATGTACTGCATCGCGATTAGTGCCATCATATATGTCAAGAACTCTATCAATGAGTTCGTCGATAACGTGAATGATACCGCTATTTACATCTAAGCAGTAATAGTTATCCTTCATCCGAAACTTATGGATCATTGGTTTTAATTCTAACATGGTACCTCCAAATAATATGTATGGTAAAAGTTCTACTATATAGAACTTTCTAGATAATTGTACCACATTTCAACGCTAAACGTTATGAAAAGAGTCATAAAGATATACCATACAAGGTATGTATTAAAAACATAAATAAAAAAGGCCCGCTAAGCGAGCCTCTTTATTATTTTTGTTTGCAAACTTGGTTACCAACTGTGCAGCTTGTTTTGCAAGCAGATTGGCAAGATGTTTGACATTCCCCACAACCGCCAGTTTTAGCAGTTTTTTGTAAGGATTCAGTGTTGATAGTACGAATACGTTTAGCCATGGTTATCCTCCTCAATACTTATCGAATGATATTTATTTTATCATATTTATGAAAAGCCTGTAAAATACTATTTAGTTATGTTTTCTTCTACAGGTTTCGTTTCATTTACTTCTACAGTTGCAGATTTATTTGTATTTGCTGCACCTGTTGTTGCTGTAGTAGATGTAACATCCTCAGATTTTGATTTCTTTGGCGTATCCTTACGTAATACCTTTCTCAATGCCATTGCAACTGGTGTCACAATAACAGCAGCAAACACTGCTTCTGGAATACCATGTGTAACAGATAAGAATACAATAGACCCTAATACTTGATCTGGGCTAAGATTCATTTTAACAGCAAACATATCTGCGTAAAGTAAGAAAATAAGTCCCATAACCATAATTGTATGGAATACGGTACCCATGAAAGCAGATACGATGATGCGTGGACCTTGCGGTGCTTTCCATAATAGTAAATATACTAAATATGCTAATACTGGGAACAATATACGTGGTAGCACAGAAATAATTGGATTAATAAATAGAGGGGATAAAATATTAGGTGCTGTAATATTTTGCCACAAGCTATAGCAACCAAAGATGAAGCCTACAAAAGCACCCACTTTAGGACCCTCTACGATAGCACCAATAAGTGTCGGTACATGCAAGGTAGTTACATTAAGCGGGCCTAATGGAATAATACCATAGCCAGAAACACCTAATGCAATAGTAATCCCCGCTAATAGACCAATAATTGTTAATTCGCGAATCGTAATGCCACTCTTCTTCTGCTTTTTGGTCTCTTTACGTTCAACTTGCTTCAGTTTTTCATTGTCTTGGATTGATACAGTTGAGTTATCATCCACTGGACGTTCAATGTTGTTCATAGATCCTCCTTCGCTCTCATTCCTTACGGATATAAGTCGAAACTAGAAATTAAATACGTTCACGGCGTCGTGAAATTATACCACGCTCTACCAATGCACCTAAAATCACGGCTACACCTGTCATGCCAGCTTCTAATAAAGTGGGAGTAACAAACACGAGCGGATTACCTTGATACGTTGGGAAAACGGTGGGAACTAAAGATACAATAAATTCTGGAATATAACCACCGTATAAAATATGGGCATTCATAGCAAGCCATAAAGCAGCGGTTAAAACAATGCGAAATAATCGTATGCCTCTATATGCTATATCTCTTGGATATAAATAAAATACAAATACCAATAAAGATATAAGCAACAACACAAATTCTGCAAACAGTATATTTACATTCATTGATGATGCATACATGAAGTATACCATTGGATCCTGTAAATCAATATACAGAAGCGAACCAATATATAAAAATGGGATTGGTATAGTATACCCGATTATATCAAGGGCTTCATCTACCATGCCCCATCGATGATTTCGATTGAAAAACTTAGTTGCCAACAGACCACAAAGTTCAATGAGTACTTGAACGATAAAATACACTACGAAAAGAAGAAATGCTGTTACAATTCCATTCTCTGTAGTAAAGCTAAAGGGCGTATGAAGAAATGAAAATACTGTCCACCAAGCCCAACTATATGCATGATAGCCCATGCTCAATGGTAGGTCGTCGTTAAATTTAGCATTCTTAAGTCTACGCACCATGAGCGGTATTACAAGAGACAATACAGGGAATACTAATATAGGTAACGCTAATGCTCCACTCAAAGTAAGAACTGTCGTTACAGCACTTACAAATAAAGCACAAACAATAGTAAATAACCAGAAACTCTTATTCATTACGGCCTCCCACTAAGCGAGTAAGACCATACGCTAAGATCAAGCTAATAGTAACACCGATATACATAGCTACTAAGAAAGCTACATCTCGGCCTGCTGTAGGCCAGCCCCATAACATCGATAAATCTACACCGAGAAAAATACCTTTATAGCTAATGCCATGGATTATAATCCAACTTACAACATAGGCAATACGGCTAATCGATTTACCATCTCCAAAGGTACTACTTTTAAATGATAAATATGCCCAAGGCATAATTAGGGATAAAAGCAAATACCATACAAGTGCTACCGTCGCACTCGATCCATTATGAATCATATACGCAATAATAGGAATTACTACGATAAATAGATTCAAGTAGATGGATCTTTTACAAATATCCATTAATGTGTTCATAAAGATCTCCTATGATATGTAATCTCTTTGTATTTTACAATAATCATAGATAAATGTCATCAAAAAAGAAAAACCTCCATATAGGTAAATGAATACCTTATATGGAGGTTTCTAATTAAGCTACTACAGAGTCAGCTGTTACATCAATTGTAGGAACAGCATCCTTTGGTTCTTCTTTTTTCAACAATGGAGTCATGCTTTCTAAGCCGATACCCAATGTGAATAGATTATGCAACCAAGCTGTTTGACTTGGCGGCATAATACCGAGTACGCCACCACCAACAAGAGCACCATTGAAACCAACGATACCATTGTAATTAGCTTTGATACGTTTCATCAATGCCATAGAAATACGGCGTAAATCTACAAGAGCTTGTAGATGATCGGAAGAAATAGTAACATTTGCAATTTTTTGAGCGATTGGCGCGCCTTCATTCATAGCGATACCAACATGTGCTTCGGAAATTGCTGGAGAATCGTTAATACCATCCCCTACCATCATAACAGTATAGCCTTCAGCTTTTGCTTGTTTTACATAAGCTGCTTTATCTTCTGGCAATACTTCAGCATGCAATTCATCGATGCCGAGTTCGTCAGCTACGCGTTGTGCATTACGTTTAGAGTCGCCAGTCATCATGACAACCTTTTTAATGCCCAATGTATGTAAATCAGCTATAACTTGTTTTGCTTCCTCACGAACAGGGTCTTTAATACAAATAACCGCTGCTAGTGTACCTCCAATAGCGAGGTAAATATGGGAAGATGAATTTGGTAAATTATTGAACTTTTCTTGTTCATCTGCAGGAATCTTTGTTTTTTCATCATCAAAGATGTAGTGAGCACTACCAATGCGTACACGGTAGCGGCCAACTTTAGATGCAATACCATGAGCTACAACGTATTCTACGTCGGAGTGCATTTCCTTGTGAGGCAAGGAATGATCCTTAGCAGCACGTACAATTGCTTTTGCCATGGAATGAGGGAAATGTTCCTCAATACATGCAGCCAATTTTAACATTTCATCTGCATCATGACCATTAAATGGAATGATTTGTTCAAACTCAGGTTCTGCTTTTGTAAGAGTACCTGTTTTATCGAATACAATCATATCTGCTTGTGCAATTTGTTCTAAGAATTTACCACCTTTAACAGTGATACCGCGTTTAGATGCTTCTTGCATAGCGGAAAGTACTGCTAATGGAATGGATAATTTAAGAGCACAAGAGAAGTCAACCATTACGAAAGACAATGCTTTCATTACATTACGAGTCAACAAGTATGTTAAACCAGCACCAATAAAGCTAATTGGAACTAATTTATCAGCCATGCGGTATGCTTGTTGTTCCATACCGGATTTCATTTGTTCAGACTCTTCAATGAGGTTAACGATTTTTTCGTAACGAGATGTTTTGGATGTGCTACGTACTTCGACAATAGCTTTACCGTCTTCAACAACAGTACCAGCATATACAGAACTGTCTTGATCGCGACGAACCGCTTCTGGTTCACCAGTCATGGAGCTTTCATTAACAAGAACAACACCATCGATAACGACGCCATCCAATGGAATCACTTCGCCTTGGCGAATGATAATTTGATCGCCTGCAACAACTTCGTTAACTGGCTTGCTCACTTCAATATCATCAACTAAAACCCATACTTTATCTACGTTTAAGGACATGCTTTGAGCAAGATTCAATACGGATTTACGGTGAGTCCATTCTTCTAAGATATCGCCAATACCTAATAGGTACATAACAGCGCCAGCTGTAGGATAATCTTTTTGAAGTAATGCAGCACCAATAGCTACACCATCAAGTACTTCGACAGTTAACTTACGTTGCCACAATGTTTTAATGGCTTTGCCGATAAATTTAATACCATCAAACCATGCCCATGCAGCTGCAATTGGTGCAGGCAACACTGCTTTTTTACCTAAGTAAAGTGCAGTGCGATTGATCATCATTTCACGGTATTTTTTATTTACCAAGCGTGGAGAATATTCGTTCAAAGCAGGTGCTTCGGACAAGTCTAAATCGCGTAGACCTAGCACTGCTTCACGCACAGCATCAACATCGCCAGTATGTTTAATGGCAACTTGATTGCTGCGAGTGTAGAAGGTTACATCTACAATTGCATCATTAAGGAGCAATGTATCCTCTACATAAGCTGCTTCAGCCTCTGTAAAACGATGACCTGTAACCTTAACATGCAAGCGATTTCTGAGTTTTTTTACTACAGAAAATTGTAACATATGTGCAATCCTCTAATTATTTGTTTTCTTCAAAGATTTCTTCGTTGCGTGCTTCGTTGATTTCTTGAGCTTCTGCCAATACGTCAGATGCGGATGCTTGTACTTTTTCAGCTGTTTCTAATACAGTTTCTTTAGCGCGAAGGCCAGCTGCTACGATACCAGCATATACTTTTTTAGCATCTTTAGAAGTTAAAACTTTAAGACCTACAGTACCCAATGCAAGACCTGCTGCGAATAAGTTAGCGTTTTTAAGATTTTTTTGATCGATGTTGAACATGATAATATTCCTTTCTACTAAATATGATAAAAAATTTAATTACTATATTTGAAAAGAGGAGCCATTATAGAGACCCCTCTTTCAAAATCAGAATTCGTATTAGCTTACTTAGCTGTACGTTTAATGCCTAGTGCCTTGTTGGAACCATCGCAGCTGCAGTTACCACCGCAACCAGAAGATTTCTTAGAGCTAGAATTGGAGCCACCGCCACCACAGCCGCAGCCACCTTTACCAGACATTTGTTTGTAAAATTTATTGCCGATATAAGCTATTGCTAATACAACTATGAGTCCTATAACAAGATTATCCATTATTATGCCTCTTTCTCAATATCTACTAAATTACAATATGTGTCTTAGTGATAAATAAGATAAAAGCAATATCTAAAGGATATTTCCTTTTTCTCATTATCATTTAACCACGAATATTGATAATTATCAAGTATTATTTTTAAATTACTTATAACAAAATCGCATTTTTTCTATTCATTTTTGTTCAAAGTATCTAAAAGTGGCTAAACTCTCCTATTTAGCGATTCTAGATTAGAAACCTAATGCGCGACCTATGTTATAGAAGATGAAACATGCAATCCAAGCAAATGTATTTTCATAGAAGAACATGAATGCAACCCATTTCCAAGAACCTGTTTCACGTTTGATAACGGCTAATGTTGCCAAACAAGGTGGGTAAATTAATACGAACAACATCATTGTTAATGCAATCAATGGTGAGAAGCTTGGATCATTTTGTAGGTAATCAGTCAATGGAGCTGGATTTTGATCATCACCACCAACAGCATAGACAGTACCTAATGTTGAGATAACAACCTCTTTAGCCGCCAAACCAGCTACTAATGATAGGCCCATTTTCCAATCAAACCCCAATGGTTCTAGCACTGGGTTGATAGCTTTACCAAAGGATGCTGCATAGGATTGTTCAATTTTTTCAGAAGCTTGTTCTTTATCAAGTTTGTCATTTTCAGCATCTAAGTTAGCACTGTTTTTATACATTGCCCATGCTGCTGGGAACAAGTCTTTATTTTCATCTTTAATATCATTGAATAATTCAGGTGCTTCAGAATCATCCTCTACTGCTACTTCAGGTTCATCTTCTCCTGCGTTCTTAGCAGCATCTTCAGCATCTTTTACAGTAGATTTCATATCTTCTACAATTTTATCTACTGCCTCTTTTTGATCATCTGTAGTGATACCAAATTGAGCTAATGTAGCAGCATCTTTTACTTCATACTCTTGTGCAACTTGTTCTTTCACTGCATCATAATCTTTGGAGTATTCTACATCCATTGGATATGCAGTGATGAACCAAATCAAGATGGAAGCAGCCATAATGAAAGTACCGGCTTTAATGATGTACAATTTAGCACGTTCATACATGTGCATCCATGTAGCTTTCAATGTAGGCAAGTGATATGGAGGTAATTCCATTACAAATGGTTCAGCTTCACCAGCAAATAAGAACTTACGGAAGATTTTTGCAAAGATAATACCAAAGATTATACCCAAGAAGTATACAGAGAATACAACTAAAGTACTATCCCAACCATTTGGGAAGAACGCATTTGCAAATAAGATATACACTGGCAAGCGTGCAGAACAACTCATGAATGGTGTAATTAAGATAGTAACCATTCGATCCTTATAATTATCAAGGATACGAGCACCCATTACGGATGGTACGGAACAACCGAAACCCAATAATAAAGGAATAAAGGATTTACCATGTAAGCCACATGCGCGCATTACACGGTCAATAACGAAGGCTGCACGAGCCATATAACCAGTATCTTCCAAGAAGGAAATACCAAGGAATAGCAAAAGAATTAATGGTAAGAAAGATAGTACGGCACCTACACCAGCAATAATACCATCGGATACAAGGGATTGTAATTGACCTTCTGGAATATATTGAGTAGCAAGTGTTTGCAATGCAGCAAAACCGTCTTCAATCCAACCTTGAGGTATTCCGCCTACAAAGTTAACGAACGCAAATAATAGGTACATAACAACCATAAAGATTGGTAAGCCCCAAATTCGATGTGTTAAGATTTTGTCATAACGGTCAGAGCGTGTTTCCAATTGAGTTGGCGCTTGTGTTAAACATGCATTATATACTTCTACAGCAAAGCGATGACGATACTCTTGGAATACGATATCAAGATCTACTTGATCTTTAATTTCTTCACGAATCGCTTCAGCTTTTTGGATAACGGCTTCTGTATTATCAAAGCGCATAACCTTGCCAATAACGTCCGCATCTTTTTCTAACAACTTAACAGCGATCCAACGAAGTGGATATGTAACAGTACCAGATTTCTTAAGCTCTTCTACAAGCTCAGCGATTTTACCTTCTAGCAAATCGCCATAGTTAATTGTTACACCAGGTGCTTTTTGAGAAGCAGCTACACTAATTGTTGCTTCTAACAACTCTTTAGTACCAATATTTGTACGACCTACTGTGCTAACAATTGTAGCCCCTGTCATTTCGGCCATTTTTTTTAGGTCGTATTTGATGCCCATTTCTTCCGCAACGTCAGACATGTTTAGAGCAATAACCATTGGCTTTTCAAGTTCCAATAATTGTGCAGCTAAATATAAGTTACGTTCTAAGTTAGATGCATCAAGAACATTAACGATTACATCTGGGTTATCATTTACGATAACATTACGCGCTACTAACTCATCCAAGGAACGTGCAGTTAAACTATATGTACCTGGTAAGTCAATAAACAATAACTCTTGGCCATCAAATTTCGTATGGCCTTCCTTTTTTTCTACTGTAACGCCAGCATAGTTACCAACGTGTTGCTTCGCCCCTGTGATATTGTTAAACATTGTAGTTTTACCACAGTTAGGGTTACCTGCTAAGGCAATGCGAATTTGCCCGTTTTCTGCCATGTGAACCTCCTATTGAACATCTACATCAATCATGCCAGCTTCGCTTGTACGAAGTGCTAATTCAAAGTTTTTTACCTTGATTTCCACTGGATCACCCAAAGGGGCAAACTTCATAACATGGATTTTTGTACCACTTACGAGACCCATGTCGATTAGACGATGCTTAACATTGCCACTGCCATGTAGAGCAACAATAAGACCAGACTCACCTGGTTTCATGTCTTTCAACTTTTTGATAGCCATACGACACCTCCTAATTATTGTACCTAACAACCTCATATTAAACACACCAAATAATAATGCGTATTAATATCTTAAATCATTATATCAAACTAATTAGGAATTTCAACAATTATTATCATTTTTGTGGTGGTTTTATATCTCATATATATATTTTTTTCTCATATTAAATATGAGAATTAATTTATTAATCCCTCACAAAACCCTATGAGGTATGGTGTTATTAGCGCTGTCACCAATAAAAAAGAATACCTAAAAAATAAGAATCACTACTAAGATAATCATTATTGATAATTTAATCATTCTCATTAATGCTTTTAAATTTTATTTTAATATGAATATTTTAATGTTTTTTATTCTCATAAACATTTATTCAAATCGTTATTTCTCAATTTATTATCAATTAGTATCTTCAACAATCGCATCATTAGTTTTACAAATTTACTATAGCGCCATGTAAAATTAGCCATATAAAATTAGTACTCTATGTAATGATTCAATTTATTTGCCCCTACTATGTGCATAAGGTATAATTAATATAATATGTATTATAGAAAGGACGATCCATGAAATCTTTTAAATCTCTAGGCGTTTGCGATGAACTCATCCAAGCCCTTCAAAAACAAGGTATCAAGGAGCCAACTCCAATTCAAGAACAAGCCATTCCTGTTGTATTTAAAGGGAATGATGTTATAGCAAAAGCTCAAACAGGCACAGGCAAGACATTAGCCTTCTTACTGCCGATTCTGCAACGTGTTCACACTGATGTGCATCAAGAACAAGTGCTCATTATTGCACCTACCCGTGAGCTTGTAAAACAAATCTCCGATGAGGCAAAAGAAATAGGTTCTATTTTAAATGTAGATATACTCCCTCTTATCGGTGGCAAAACGATTGAAGCACAATTACAACAATTAGGACGCCGTCCGCAAGTTATCTTAGGTACGCCTGGTCGCCTATTAGACCATGCTAAACGTGGCTCACTTCACTTAGATTGTATCCGTCGTGTCGTACTCGATGAAGCTGACCAAATGCTTCATATGGGTTTCTTACCAGACATTGAAAACCTCATTAGCCAAACAGATGCAAACAGACAACTTCTATTATTCTCTGCAACGATTCCTGATAAAATTAGAAATCTTGCAAAAGCGTATATGTCTAAACCGGCTTCTGTAACAGCTGAAGGTAAACATGTAACACTTGAATCTATCGATCAACGCGTGTACATGATGAACCCAGAAGAAAAAACGCAACGTCTCATCAAAATGATTGAAGAAGACAACCCATTTTTAGCAATTGTATTCTGTAATAAGCGTGAAGGTGCTGTTCGCTTATCCTATGAGTTAACTGCAGCAGGCCTAAATATTGCTGAAATGCATGGCGATTTGACACAAGGTCGACGCACTCAAATATTACGCGATTTCGCAAAAGCTAAAACACAAATCTTAGTAGCGACAGATATTGCAGCACGCGGTATTGATATTGAAGGTATTACACATGTTTATAACTACGACGTACCACGTGATGTAGACTACTATATACACCGTATTGGCCGTACTGGTCGTGCAGGCAACTCTGGTGTGGCTGTTACATTTGCTACTCCGCAAGATGAATCTTGGTTACGTCGTATTGAGCGCGCCATCCAAGCAACGCTTACTAAATACACTAAAGATGGACAAATTAAAACTAAAGGTAATGCAAGTGCAGCACCTAAACGTGCAAAGGCATCTGGCAAACCTAAAATTACTAGCTCCTATCAATCTACAAAGGCTAAAGCTCATAAAGCTCGTGGCCATAAAGGCGCTAATACACGCCAACGCCGTACATCCACATCACAAACAGGACGTCGTGGTAAACGTAGATAAAATTAAAGACGCGTACAGAAAAATCTGTACGCGTCTTTTTTATGTTTTTAACTAATATACATCTTATTATTTATTAACATAAATGCTTGGCACTCCATTCACATCGGAACATTGTGTCTTGCATTGAGATCGATTACTGCATATCCAGTTAATACGTCCTCTCACCTCTTGTTTAATAAAATACCCTTCTTTACATCGCGGGCATTTATATTGCTTATCTTCGTCAGACACAGTGATATTACTTTCACCCTTTGAAGTATCCCCCTCAACAGGTTGTGTATGTTTGCAAGCCGGATAATTGGTACAGCCTAAAAAAGCACCGAATTTACCATTACGCTGTTGCATTCTGCCCTTATTACACTTAGGACAGACCGGCAAAGAAGATAGATCTACATCAGAATTATCCATTGGACGTTTCCGATTTTGATTCGTTATGGTACGAACTACATTGGGCATCATCTGACCAGAGTTTACCTGTTTATCAAAGCTAAGCTTATCGATCAATAATTGCAAAAACTTAACTTGATCAGATAAGAAGGAATCTAATGTATCCTCCCCTTCACTCATGAGGGCCAAGCGTTCTTCCCAAACAGCTGTTTCATCAGGATATAACAATTCATCAGGCAACGCATCTACTAAAAGATAGCCCGTTTCCGTAGGTGATAGAACTTGCTTCTTACCAGATGTTTTCATAAACCCACGACTGATGAGTTCGTCAATAATATTAGCACGAGTCGCTTCTGTACCAATACCAGAAACCGCCTTTAATTGCTTTTTCAAATCTTCATTTTTTACAAACTTATGAATTTCCTTCATTGCTTGTAACAACGTAGACGGTGTAAAGCGAGAAGGCGGCTTAGTTTGCTTCGCCTCTACAGAGGAATCCGTGTAAAGCACAGAATCATTCTTCTTTACAACAGGCAAATGATCTGTTTCTTCAATAGCCTCTTTTTTAGAATCCGTTTCTGCGCCACGTTCATCAGTTAAATCAGGTTCATCAGTATCTGTCATAGATCTAGACTTTTGTCGTTTATAAAGTAATTTCCATCCTTCGTCTATAACTACACGGCCATTAGCAACAAACTCTTCTTCGCATTGCTCCACGACAATTTTAGTTTGCTCATAAATATGTTCTCCATAAAACTGAGCAATATAGGCCTGACTTATAAGGAAGTAAATATTGCGTTCCTCTCGAGACAAGCTATTCATATTACACGCTACAGTCGTAGGGATAATAGCATGATGGGCTGTAATTTTCTTTTCATTCCAAGCGCGGCTCTTAATGGAGCGGTCTGCATCCGTAGCCCACTGTGCCAATCTTTCATCTCCTGCATTCTGTAAATTATTGAGAATTGCATTGCGGTCACCATATTGATTTGGTGGTAAATATTCACAATCAGAACGAGGGTACGTAGTCAATTTCTTTTCGTATAGTTTCTGTGCTGTATCAAGTACAGTTTGCGGATCATAGGAAAAAGCTTTACCAGCTAATACCTGTAAAGATGATAGAGACAATGGTAAACGCTGTACATCTTTCTTTTTAGATTTTGTAACAGCTTTAATAACTCCATCGGGACCATTCTGTAAGCGCTCAACTAATTCATCGGCTATAGCTTTATTAATAAGGCGTCCATCTGGGTCAAGCCCCTTTTGTTCGTCTGTAGGCTGCCACGCAGCCCAGAATACACCATTCGGATGATTATATAAAACCTTTAACGTAAAATAATCGATCGGTTTAAAGGCCGCTAGTTCTCGCTCTCTGCGCACTACAAGGGCTAACGTTGGAGTCTTAACACGACCGATAGGTAATGTTACTTTATTGCCTTTATATCGTTCAGATAAGGTATAGGCACGAGATAAATTCATGCCAATAAGCCAGTCTGCACGTGCTCTAGCCAATGCAGATTGATATAGATTGTGAAAGTCTTTATTATCCCGTAGATCATTTAAAGCGGCACGAACAGATTTTTCGTCCAATGCATTTAGCAAGATACGTTGTACAGGTTTTGTATTTCCTACATAATATAATACTTCATCAACCAACAATTGCCCTTCCCTGTCCGGGTCACCTGCGTTGACGATAATGTCCGCTTTACCAATCAATTCTTTTACAGTCTCAAACTGTTGACGACTACTATCCGTAACGAGTAACTTCCACTCATCAGGCACAATAGGTAAATCTTGAGGGCGCCAGCGGATATATTTATCATCGTAATCACCAGGTTCTGCTTGATGTAACACGTGACCTACAACCCAAGTCACCACATCATCACCTTGGATAAAATAGCCATTCCGTTTTTGGATATTCTTATTTTCTGGCAAGCATTTACTAATTTCGCGAGCCATGGATGGCTTTTCCGCAATAAATAACCGCATGGTCCCCCTCCTTAACATAAAATAACGGCTATTCCCCAAGCCGCTCTTTGAAATCTCATTATACTACAATTTAGTGGTCATAACTACCAAAATCATGTATAATTTTAAAGATATGAATGGTGTGAAGATGATATATTAAAATAAGACTTTCACAAACGAAACAATAGAGGTGAACTATGACATTTTTAGAAGAAGTGCAACGTCGTCGTACGTTTGCTATCATATCTCACCCGGATGCGGGTAAAACTACATTAACAGAAAAATTACTTTTATACGGTGGTGCCATTCACTTGGCGGGGTCCGTTAAATCTCGTAAAACAGCAAAACACGCCGTATCTGACTGGATGGAGATCGAAAAACAACGTGGTATCTCTGTAACGAGTTCCGTATTGCAATTCGACTACGATGGCTGTCGTGTCAACATCCTAGATACCCCTGGTCACCAAGACTTCTCTGAAGATACATACCGTACATTGATGGCTGCCGATAGCGCTGTCATGCTTATCGACGTTGCAAAAGGTGTCGAAGCGCAAACGAAAAAACTATTTGCCGTATCTAAAGAACGCGGTATTCCTATCTTTACCTTTGTAAATAAAATTGACCATTTCGGTCGTAGCCCATTTGACTTAATGGAAGAAATCGAAAACGTTCTTGGCATTCGTACTTGCCCTATGAACTGGCCAATTGGCATCAACGGTGAATACAAAGGCGTATACGATAGAGAGCACGAAACTATCGAGCTCTTCGCAAAAGACGAAACACATGGTCAAGAAAAGTTAGCCTCTGAAAAAGGTGCTTTGACGGATCCTCGCATGAAAGAATTATTAGGTGACGACGTATATCAAGCATTGCTTGATGATATTGAATTATTAGACGTTGCTGGCGATCCATTCGATTTTGATAAGGTTCGTGCTGGTGAATTAACCCCAATGTTCTTCGGCTCCGCTATGACTAACTTTGGTGTAAAACCATTCTTGGAAAAATTCTTGGAACTGGCTCCATCCCCTGCTCCACGACAAGCCGTGGAAGAAATGGTGCAACCTACAAGCGAAGACTTCTCCGCTTTAGTATTTAAAATTCAAGCGAATATGGACCCTAATCACCACGACCGCATCGTATTTATGCGTATCTGCTCTGGTAAATTCGAAAAAGGTATGTCCGTATTACATCGCCAATCTAACAAGACGATTCGCTTGTCTCAGCCTCAACAATTCTTGGCTACCGAACGTACCATCGTAGAAGATGCATATCCTGGTGATATTATCGGGGTCTTTGATGCTGGCACAATGGGTGTAGGCGATACACTATGTGCACAAAAACACAAGGTAACATTTGGTGACTTCCCTGTGTTCCCACCAGAATTCTTCGCCCGCGTATCTCCAAAAGATACGATGAAGCGTAAGCAATTCCAAAAAGGCATGACACAGTTGGCCCAAGAAGGTGCTGTTCAAATCTTTGAACAACCAGGTGCCCTTGATTCCTTTGTCGTTGGTGCCGTAGGTATGCTTCAATTTGAAGTTCTGGAATACCGTCTAAAAAATGAATATGGTGTTGATTTATTAAATAATACATTACCATACAGTGTTGCTCGTTGGATTGATGGTGAAGTAGATATTACATCTTTAAAAGGTGTAGACAATGCGATGATCGTTAAAGATAATCGTGATCGTACTGTAGTCCTCATCTCCAATGAATGGCAAATGGGTTGGGTTCAAGAACGTAATCCTGACGTTACATTCTTAACGACCCCAAAACTTCATCACGAACTATAGTATTGACGCTTATAGCCTATCTTTCTAGATCTATACTCCGCCCTTCTAAATGCAAGATGTACTATGTAGCAGACATGAGCTTAACTGCAAATCTCAATAGTTAAGCACCCTATAAATCTCTTGATAATAACAACTGGAATATATTTCTTAATATATAAAAATTAGAAATATATTCCAGTTTATTTTTTTTATAACAGGCAGGAAAATCACAGAATTTAGTCGAATACATATAGTATGATTATGTAGGGAAGTAATTTATACTATTACTTTCTCGTATTTTTGTATATAATATAAATGTATTATAAAATGATATATACTTAATATAGTTATATATTATCTAATGGTTTTACTGTTGTTGTGAGTGTTGAAAATAAATAATATATAATTATTATACCTTATATATTCTATAGTTTTTTTCGACCATTCATGATACCATAAAATATAAGTTTTATTTTTTATTTTAAAGGAGTGATTTTATGCCACTTATTGACTTAGCGTTAGTCAACGATGTATGGACATTGAAACTGTCTATGATCCAAACTGTAGGCCTCGCTGTAATCACGTTATTCATTGGTACTTGGATTAACAAGCATTCCAAGTTCTTGCAACGTATGTGTATGCCTGCACCAGCTGTAGGGGCTTTGCCATTTGCATTCTTAACTGCCATTCTTTCTTACTATAAGATTTTGAACATTACCTTTGAAGGCTCCCTACAAACATTCTTAATGCTTGCCTTCTTTACTACTATCGGTTTGATGGCTTCTTTGAAAGTCCTCAAAAAAGGCGGTATCTTCATTATCTTCTTCTTCCTCGCTTGTGCAGTATGGATTGTTGTACAAAACACAGCAGGTATTATGATTGCTAAAGCGTTAGGTGTTGAACCAATCATCGGTATTATGGCTGGTTCCGTATCTATGATTGGTGGTCTTGGTACTGCTGGCGCCTTCGGTCCATATTACGAACAATTGCTTGGTATCCCTGGTACAGCATCCGCAGCGGTTGCTGCCGCAACATTCGGTATGGTAGCAGGTACAATTCTCGGTGCTCCTGTAGGTGAACGCATTATTAAAATGCACAAAGTTAAAACACCTTACGAAAACCCAGAGTTAATGGAAGATGAAGGCATTGACATGATTGAGGATCACGTTGAAAGTGGTGGCAAACAGTTCAATTCCCAAGATCTTTTAACAATCTGTATGTGGATTGGCCTTGCATTAGGTATCGGTACTATCGTAAGTGCTGGTTTATCTATCTTAACTCCACTTCCTGCATATATCGGCGCAATGATTTGTGCCGCAGTAATCCGTAACTACGGTGACTTCACTAAAGCTTACAAAATCAACGATGCCGCACTTGATGCAGTATCCAATGTAGCATTATCTCTATTCGTAACTATGGCTATCAATAGCTTGAAACTAGTTCAATTAATCGATCTTGCTTTACCACTTATTACAATTTTACTAGCACAATGTGTACTTATCTGTGTATTTGCATACATTATCTACTTCATCTTTGGTCGCAACTACGATGCTGTTATGCTTGGCGCTGGTGCCATCGGCTTCGGCTTAGGTGCTACACCAAATGCATTGGTTAATATGTTATCCTTAGCAAGTAAACATGGTCCATCCCCTCGTGCATGGCTCGTAGTTTCCTTGGTAGGTGCATTCTTAATCGACTTTGCTAATGCTTTCCTAATTACAACAATGGCTGGCATTCTTTACTAAATAAAAAGGACCCATTTGGGTCCTTTTTTCATGAAAAGAGCTCATTAGAATGATATGTTATCAATCTAATGAGCTCTTTTTACATTATTCTATTTAATTAAAGCAGCCCATGCATTAGCTACATCAGCAAACTCTTGAAGAGTGAATGTCTCTCCTCTTCGTTGCCCATCGATATTGGCTTTTGCTAATAGCTCTTCGATTCTGTCTTTTGATAAGCCCGTTGTTTTCATTGTATTAGCGAATGTTTTACGTCGTTGCGCAAAACCAGCTTTCACAACTCGGAAGAATAGTTTCTCGTCAATAACATCAACAGGAGGCTTGTCACGTAATACGCAGCGAATAACAGAGCTTGTTACAGCTGGAGCCGGCAAGAAAGATTTAGGCGGTACATCAAGTACAATATCTGGCTCAGTATAGTACTGTACGGCTACAGATAGTGCACCATAATCCTTTGTACCTGGCTTAGCCACCATACGTAAGGCCACCTCTTTTTGCACCATTACAACAAGGCGTTCTATCGGTAATTTACTTTCCAATAGAGACATAATAATAGGTGTTGTAATATAGTATGGCAAATTAGCAACCACTTTAAATGGTTTATGGTTCATAATGGTTGGCACATCGAGTTTCAACACATCACCATGGACAATACGTACATTATCATAAGAGGCCAACGTAGTATCTAGAACCTCTAATAAGCGACGGTCTAATTCAATGGCAGTTACATCGGCACCACTTTGTGCTAACCCCTGTGTCAATGTCCCAATACCAGGACCTACCTCTAGTACAGGTTCACCAGGTGTCAATTCCGCAGCATGTACAATTTCGTCTACAATACCTCTCTTAATAAGAAAGTTCTGCCCTAATTTCTTACTCATTTTAATATCGAAGCGTTTACATATATAATGTACTACTTCAGGGCTTGCAATTACTGATTCTAACATCTTAACTCCTATTTTAACTATTTACAGCCTCTTCAAAAGCATCTCGGCTTATACCGTAGTGATTTAAACAGTATAAAAACTGTTTCCCATTGCCATAACCAATGCCTAACTTAGCACCAATAACCGCACGGCGAGCAGCACTATCTGGCATACCTGATAACCCATGACGAACTAGATCTACCATAGAAAATTCGTTAGATGATTCCAAGGATTCTACATGTAATGTAGATAAAGCCTTTCTAATGGATTCTGGAGATGCTTGTTCTATGCCAATATCATCATTTGCAAAAGCTTCATCACGAGGGACAAAAGCATGCTGTGCATTAGGGAATTTTTTTGTTAATACGCGACGAATTCTTTCTCCTGCTGTATCAGGATCTGTTAATATGATGATACCTCGCTTTTCATAAGCTACACGAATCATATCAATAACGCCTTTACGAAGTGTAAAACCCTCTGTCGCAATACAGTCTGCTTCCACGGCTTGTGCAATACGTTGTATATCAGATTTTCCTTCTACTACGATGACTTGTTTGAGCATAGGTCCTCCTTTATTCTATTAGTACATTGTAACATATATATAACATTGCTTAAATACTTATAATCGAGTAGTATAGGTAGTGTAATATATAAAAGGAGGCCATTATGACCTTACAACAATTAAAGTATGTCACAACAATTGCAAATATAGGCAGTATTAGTGAAGCTGCTAAGAGACTCTTCGTCTCGCAACCAAGTCTAACAAAAGCTATTAAGGAATTGGAAAAGGAAATGGGCATTACCATTTTCGACCGAACCAATAAAGGGATTACTGTTTCTAAAGAAGGGGAACGTTTCCTCGGCTATGCACGCCAAGTACTAGAACAAGCCGCTTTATTGGAAGAGCAATATAAAAGCCAAAGCGGTGGTAAAAAACAATTCTCCGTTTCTACGCAACATTACTCCTTTGCAGTGAATGCCTTTGTAGAACTATTAAAAAGCGCAGGCATCGATCAATATGATGTATCCTTACGAGAAACCCAAACCTATGAAATCATCGATGACGTAGCTCATATGAAGAGTGAGATTGGTTTACTCTTCTATAATGATTTCAACAGACCTGTACTAGAGAAATTAATTCACACTAATGAATTAACATTTACAGAGTTATTTACCGCACACCCACATATTTTCATAGGCAAAAACCATCCACTAGCTAATAAAAAGGTTGTGTCTATGGACGAGTTAGAGGAATATCCTTATATCTCCTTTGAGCAAGGCGATCACAACTCCTTCTATTTCTCTGAAGAAATCTTTAGTACCGTTGTACGACCAAAACATATTCGTGTACGCGATAGAGCTTCCCTCTTTAGTTTATTACTTGGTCTAGATGGATATACCGTATCAAGTGGTGTCATAGATGAAGAAGTAAATGGGGAAAATATTATCTCTGTACCTCTTGCCGAAGAAGGTTTGATGCACATCGGTTACATTACCAATAACAAAATGCATCGCAGCCGTTTAGGGCAAGAATATATTCAAGCCTTAGAACAGTATGTAGGCAACTATGGTAGACATATTAAACTACCTGAAACAAAAGAATAATATTGTAGGATTCTTGATTATATTTCAACTGCTCTACATAATAGTTTAACTTTAAATAAAAGCACTCTCGATTTTGAACTGTACCTCGAAAAATTGTGTCCAATTTTTTGGGTACAGTTCATTTAGGAAGTGCTTTTTAATATATGTAGAAAATCTAACTACTATCAAATACGCCGAAGAAAAGCATAGGATACTCTACAATTGAGTTGATACTATATTACCTTCATATCTCGATATAACTGAAACAAAAAAAATAATCCGCTGATATAACTAAAAACTATATACAACATTAATATATTGATATTTTTATATATGCTCATCCTTAGTTATAATAAACCTATCGAATCTATCGGTTTTACCGTTTATATAAGGAGGATTATAACTATGTCCAAACAATTAGCACCATTTCATTTTGATATCGTAGGTTCCTTCCTACGCCCAGCAGAATTAAAAGAAGCTCGTGAAGCTTTTACAAAAGGAAATATTACAAGAGAAGAACTAACAGCTGTTGAAGATCGTCTCATTACAGACCTCATTCAAAAACAAAAAGCAGCAGGTCTTCCTGTTATCACTGATGGTGAATTCCGCCGTGCATACTGGCACTTAGATTTCATGTGGGGATTCAATGGCGTAAAAGAAATTGAACTTGAACACGGTTACAAATTCGTTGGACAAGAAACTGCGCCAGGCTCTCTCGCCCTTACTGGTAAAATTACAGGTACTAACCATCCATTTGTAGAGCATTTCAAATTCGTAAAACAATTTGAAGATGAACATACTACGGCTCGTCAAACAATTCCTGCTCCATCCCAATTCTTAGCTGAATTATTCCGTGAGGATAATGGTATTACAACACGCTCCTTCTACCCTGATTTAGAAGAATTAATTCAAGACATTGCTGCTGCATACCGTCAAGTAATTAAAGACCTCTATGAAGCAGGTTGCCGCAACATCCAATTTGATGATTGCACTTGGGGTATGTGCTGTGACCACGCTTACTGGACTGGTCGCCAAAAAGATAAAAACGTTACTATTGAAGGTGAAACAGCTAAATACCTTCGCTTAAATAACTTAGCACTCGAAGGTCGACCTCATGATTTGGCGTTCACAACGCATGTATGCCGTGGTAATTATAACTCTACTTGGGCTGCTAGTGGTGGTTATGAACCAGTTGCACCAATTCTATTCGCCAAAGAAAAAGTAGATGCATACTATCTAGAATTTGATGATGATCGCTCTGGTGGATTTGAACCATTGCGTGAAGTTTCTCCTAATAAAAAAGTCGTATTAGGTCTTATTACATCTAAATGCCCAGAATTAGAGGATAAAGAGGTTATCAAAGAACGTATCAAAGAAGCTACAAAATATATTCCTCTTGAAAGACTTTGCCTCTCCCCTCAATGTGGCTTCGCATCTTGTGAAATCGGCAACCAATTGACCGAAGAGCAACAATGGGCTAAACTTGCATTAGTTAAAGAAATAGCTCATGAAGTTTGGGGTGATTAAATGAATGAACATACTATATATTTAGGGGGCGGTTGTTTCTGGGGCCTTCAAGGGTATATTAGAAAAATCTCTGGCGTGATTTCCACTGAAGTAGGCTATGCCAATGGTCCTACGGAAAATCCAAGTTATGAAGATGTCTGTCATGATAGTGGTCACGTGGAAGCGCTAAAGGTTACCTACGATGCAGACATACTCTCCTTGGACCATTTGATTCAATATTTCCTACGTGCTATCGATCCATTTAGTATTAATAAACAAGGTGGCGACGTAGGTATTCAATATCGAACTGGTATTTACTATATAGATAAAGCCGATAAGGCTATTATTGAACGTACCTTAGCTCGTGCTCAATCCTTCGAAGGTAAACCATTTGCTATTGAAATATTACCTCTATCTAACTACTACTCTGCAGAGGAATATCATCAAGATTACTTAGATAAAAACCCTAACGGTTATTGTCACATTCCATTAGGCCTATCTGATGAGCCACTTATCGATGACAATGCCTATAATAAGCCTTCTGAGGAAGATCTCAAGGCTTTATCTCCTCAAGAGTTCGAAGTTACACAAAACTCTGCTACAGATGCACCATTCAGTCATGAGTTAACTGATGAATTTAAAGCAGGTCTTTATGTAGATATCACTACGGGAGAACCCCTCTTCGTGTCCGCCCATAAATTTGAGTCTCACTGTGGTTGGCCTAGCTTCATAAAGCCAATCACAAAGGATGTCATTAAATACTATCAAGATGACTCTCATGGCATGAATCGCATCGAAGTCCGCAGCCGTATTGGTAATGCGCATTTAGGCCATGTATTTGAAGATGGTCCTAATGGTTCACTTCGCTACTGTATTAACGGATCTGCTTTACGATTTATTCCTAAAGATAATTTAAAAGGTACAAAGTACGAATATTTAATTCCATATATTGAAGACTAAAAAAAGGACGCCTTAATTATAAGGCGTCCTTTTACTATATCTACTGTGATTGCTTACTAATCCTAAGATTCAATAAAAAGAGGATATACCTAATAGATATATCCTCTAAATCTTCATATTAGTCCAATACGTACACTGTAACGTCTTGACGACCAAAGTCCATAGCCTCACCATAAGAGTCCATTACAAGGTCAATTTTGTTACCCACAATGGCACCGCCTGTATCAGCAGCAATAGCTTCACCGTAACCAGGGATAAATAAACGTGTCCCCAATGGAATAACATCTGGGTCAACCGCTGCAATACCGCGTACTGCAGGTACACCCGTTGCCGTAATACCAGCACCATCACCATCGCCAGCAAGGTAAGCAGAAGCTTCCATTACGATAGCACGAGATGAGCGACCAGCAATATTACGAGATGTAGTCACTTCACGAGTACCTTCTTTAATAATAGTAGGTACCATTTCGCGTTGTGTTACTTTAGATACGTCATTTGTTTTAATAACCGTACCATTACTATATAATGTTTCACGTTGCACTCGTTCTAAACCAGGTTGACCAACTTGAACAACCTCTTCTTCACCTTGTGCCATTGTATCATCTTTTTGTCGAATTACTTGAATAGCAATTTCTTGATCAACAGTAGACAAGGATCGACTTGTTACTTGTGCAATTGTAATATGTGTACCACTTAATACAGAACCATTTGCATCGCCTACTACAGCGTAGTTAGGCATTTTGAAACCAAGTTCATTAGCAACGCCTTGTGCAGTTGTTTCTGTTGTGAAAACAGCTCTAGTCTTACCATTAACAGTTACATAAACTGGAATGGCACGTACAACAGTTAATGTTGTACCATTTTGAACAGATGTTGAGCTGGAAATAACTTTATCATTTGGATTTAATTTAACCCCGGCATCGCGTACGATACCTTCGTTAGAATTTAAATGTGTTCTAACAGTGTGTGCTGCACCATCTACCATAACGGTAACGGTTTTATCATTATAAGAAAAACCTGTCATAGTTACAGCTGTTACAATCAATCCAGCAACAACAGACGAAATATATCGTTTGTGTGTCTTATGAATTCTCATATTGTAATCCCTCCTGTAATGTAATTATTCTACTACAGATAGATATAACCTGTCAAACACCAAAGGTTAACAATAATAGATAAACCTATATAGATACTGCTTTTTTATTAATATCACTTTCTATATTTTTGTAAAAAGTCCACTGCATACGTACATATCTATATTTTTTAATACTATACAATATATTCCGAATTGTGTACATATATACGATACCACTACCATATATAGTATACCAGTTTTTTTTATAACATAAATTGTATTTTTATGTGTTTTTCAATTGTTACCAAAATTTTCTACATATCAGAAAACTTCATTTTTATCTCATTTTTAAATATGTATACATGTAAAAAAGCCTGTAAAAACAGGCTTTTTCAGTATTATATAAATGTATTAAAATTCATCATTCAACACTATGTATGAATTTCATCATTTATTCATTTTAAACATTGGTTGTAAACGCTCAATAACGGTCATCGATTCCTTGTACTCTCGAGCAATAGCTTCTTTCATAAGCTCCTCTTGAGCAGAAATTGGATGTTCTCTATCATTAATTTTACGATACGAACCATCTGCTCTCATAATATGAGCTTTTAAGGTATCTTCTAAATATAAATCTAAAATACCTTTAACGCGCTCCTTATGACATTTATCTTCAATAGGAATCATAAGTTCTACACGTTCATTTAAATTCCGTGGCATCCAGTCTGCACTAGATAGGAATAGACTTTCATTTCCCCCATTACGGAAATAAAATAAACGATGATGTTCTAAAAAACGCCCTACGACGGAACGAACCGTTATATTATCACTTACTCCAGCAATGCCAGGTCGAAGTGTACAGATACCACGAACGATGAGATCAATGCGAACACCTGCAGCAGAAGCTTCATAGAGTTTAGCGATGACTTCTTTATCGAGCAAGGAATTCATTTTGCCAATGATATAAGCCTCTTCTCCCTGTTTTGCGAATTCAATTTCACGATCAATCAATTCCATTATTTTTTCCCGCAAATTTAAAGGGGCTACAATAAATTTATTCCAAATTGGAGGATCGGAATAGCCGGAAATTAAATTAAAGAAACGAGATGCATCATCACCATATTCGTCATTACATGTGAATATGCCACAGTCCGTATACATTCGTGCCGTCTTACCATTATAGTTACCTGTAGCTAGGTGAACATAACGTCTAATACCGGTATCTTCTCTACGAACAACCATGGTAATCTTGGAGTGAGTTTTAAGACCTTTCAAGCCATAAATAACATGACAGCCAGCCTTTTCTAAGCGGCGTGCCATATGAATATTATTTTCTTCATCAAACCGTGCTTTAACCTCCATAAGTACGGTTACTTGCTTGCCATTATCGGCCGCTTTTATAAGTGAAGCTATAATAGGCGAATCGCCACTGACGCGATATAAAGTTTGTTTAATAGCCAATACATCTGGATCCGTAGCTGCTTGTGCTATAAATTGTTCTACCACCGCAAAAGACTCAAAGGGATGGTGAACAAATAAGTCTTGCTTTCCAATAACAGAGAATAGACTTTCCCCTTCATGATCTACTAATTCACTAGGAAGTTTAGGTTCAAATGGAGCATAACGAAGATGATCTAGACCTGGATAGTTACAGAAATCAAAATACATACGACAATCAAGATGACCATCTATACGATATACATCCTTTGGCTCTAATTCAACACTGGTGAGTACAAAGTCTAACAGATTATCCTTTACATCACCACAAACCTCTAATCGTACCGCATCACCACGACGTCGACGACGCAAAGATGCTTCTACCTCAGAAAGCAAATCTGTTGCTTCTTCTTCATCAATTTCCAAATCCGCATCACGAGTTATACGGAACACCATAAAATCTTCTATACCATAACCTTGGAAGAATTGAGTCGCATAATAGGTAATCACATCCTCCAAATATACAAAGCGATGCTCTTTATTGCTACGGCTAGGTATTTCAATAATACGATTTAGTACAGACGGAATTGGTAAGATTGCAATTTTATAATCTTTTGTACCATCCGGCAATACTTGAAAAATACGTACAATAGCATTGATGGTATGGTTTGTTAAAAATGGAAATGGATGTCCAGAGTCAACGGCTAGAGGCGTTACAACAGGGTAGATATGTTCTTCAAAATAGTGACGTAACCAAGCCTTTGATTTTACGTCTAACTGATCTGGATAGGTAAAATAAAATCCATGAGATTCTAATTCAGACAATACATTCTTTAGATATGTACTTTGCATCGATACGAGGCGCTGTACAGACTCATCAATAGCCTTTAACTGTGCCTTAGCATCCATATGAGCCGCATCGTACTTAACAATACCATTGACCACTTGATGACGTAACCCGGCTACACGAATCATAAAGAACTCATCTAAATTAGAGCTAGCAATAGCAATAAATCGAAGTCGTTCTAATAGAGGAGTATTGGTATCAATAGACTCTAATAAAACGCGCTGATTAAACTTTAACCAAGATAATTCACGGTTAAAATAATACTTTGCATTACTGAACATGACGATCCCCTCCCCTAACTAGTACGATTTCCATACCAAATACCTCTGTAAAGTATTCCGAATCACGGTCAAAGGTCCACCATTCTAATGAAATATCCTCATTAGTACGACAGAATACATAAAGTACATTATCTCGCTCTTCTAATGTTACTTCAGAGATTTTTTGGTTACTACCTGCATCAAGTGCACAAGCGACCCGAATAATGGCTACCAGCTTTGTAACTTGAATTTTTTGTAACTCTGTTAATGCATTGAAATATGCATCGTCATCATTTGGAGTTCCCTTGTAGTGGTAATATACAACATTAGCAACTACTTGTTTTTCTTCTTCTGAAAGCCCAAATATATCGGTCCCCATTACAATATGATACGCATGCTCCCCATGATTTCGTAAATTCACAAACTTACCGACAGAGCAAAGGATAGCTGCGATACGACATAGATAGCCCCACCGCTCTGGTAAGCCTTTATGTCGCAATGCTTTACAGAATAAAGAGCTAAATTTCTCTACCTCCGCATCATGAATTCGGTCAGTATGATATCTTGCGGCAACAGCACGTGCTAACTGTGCATTTTGTTCGCGCAATTGATACATAAATAGATTATTCTCGGTTTCCACACCGTAGAACCAACTAATGCCTTGAGAGAATGAAAAGCTACTGAAAATTAATGATTTAGGCTCTATAGCTGTAATGATTTCATTAAACAAAATCATGGTAGGCATTAAAATATTGGCCTTATATTCAGGTAATTTATAGCGATTCATCAACTTAGTAGCTGTCACACCGTCAAAAGAATTGATAAGCCCTTTGAATCGTTCTGGTTCAACAGTAATAATGTCTTCTTTATTATTTTCTTGCCCCATTAAATGAGTCATATATTGAGCTTCATCACCTGATAAGACGATGCTATCAATATTAAAAGTTTGTAATTCTTCACGAAGAGGACCTATCATACGATGTAAGTATTCTGTAATAGCCCTTGGGAATGATATGGAAGACCGTTGATTTCGATTAAATGACTCCATAACACGTAAGGACCCGCTATGCATATTGCGTTGGAACAGCAAACTTTCACCACGCCACACAGTTAAGCCTACCCCACCAGAGGTGATATCCAAGAATAATGTTGCCTTAGTAGGATCCGTCAGTTTATATTGATGCGTCATTTTGTAATACAACAAAGCATATTTGTAATATACCTCTTTCGGCATATCGATGACCTCAACGCGCATCCCCGTTTGAATGTAGATTTGATCTAGAATACTGCGACGATTAGCGGCTTCACGAATTACAGTCGTACCATATAGCTTAGAACGACTCACGCCATAGTCTGCCATTAGTTGCTTATATCCTTTTAAAATATGACAGATTTCTTCAATTGTTTTAAAGCTCAATCGAGATGTTTGAAATAATTCTTCTCCAAAGGTTACCTCTCTCGCCGCATAATCGATAACACGTACATCGTCTATGCCTTTATATTCTAATATGGTAATGCTCATGCTACTAGAGCCGACATGTAATACCGCATATCGTAATGTTTTTGGTAATGTCATTATGCCTCCTTACGAGATTCATGCCATTCTATTTCTAAGGATTTGTTGAATTCTTTTTTGAATGATTTTGAAAGTTTTTCTACCGCCGTTTTAGTGACACTCACATCGCGTCCTTCTAAATAAAACACTTTTATAACTACACTAGTGTATTTAATATTTACCTCTAACTGTTTGATAAATTGTTCGTGGCTTTCATCAAGAGCCTCTGCAATCGCTAAAATAATAGAAAGCTTTTGACCTAATGAGCGTTGTTCTTGATCTAACAATTTACCATATAAGAAATTCTTATATTCCTTTGGCGTCAAACCATGAGAATTCATGACTAAAAAAGCACTAAACGCCTGTTCAACATGAGAAATCCCATATAAATTACTATTGACGAGCATATAACAGCCATGACGAGCATGACTATAATAATTAACTCGTTTACCTATATCATGCAACAACCCCGCTGCAATCAAACATCGTCTAAAATGCTTATCGGCCTTATGAAGTGGCTCTAACGCATCATATAAAGTGGTGGCTAATTTCGTAATATACTTAGCATGTACTAGCTCATGCTTTGTCATACCTAATAGTACATTCTCTGCAGAATGAACGAGAATATCATCAATAATATTCTGTCCACCTAAATAATGATTTCCATAATAATCGTAAAACAAACCTTCACGCAATCCACAACCGCCCACAACAAGAGTCTTTGTATTAACATAATTAAAAAGCTCATCCACAATAGTAAGTCCTGCAATAATTATGTCGGCACGCTCAGATGATAGGCCACTAATTTTTTTACGGGCTTCTAAGGATTTTCCCTTTACATCTTCTAAGATTTCATGAAATCTATGATATGGTAGCTCATAGTTATGTAGTTTCGTAATGGGATATGATAGCTTACGTTGATCTATTTTAGCAATATTACGAGCTGTACCGCCAATGCCTAACAAAGGTAGTTTCACATTTTGAAGCCAAGTATGCTCCCTAATAGTTTTCTTTACAGCCTTTGTCATTTTTTCTAGTTCCTTAGGGGTATACTCATCGCCCTTTTGATAGGTTCCAGTTAAAGTAAGTGCCCCTATAGGTAAACTAGCAGCCTTCACAATCTGTCGATTTTTTACTAACGTTACCTCGGTACTAGCTCCGCCTAAATCGAAGATAATAAAATCTTTAAGACCAATTGTATTGATTACCCCAAGGAATCCAAGTCGAGCCTCTTCTTCACCGGCAATACAGTCTAAATCGAGACCTGTTCGTTCTTTTACGGCTTTAATAAAAGCATCTCCATTTTTAGCTAAACGTACTGCAGCCGTAGCAACAGCTTTTATGGTATCTACCTCCATAGCGTCAGCCATATGAACAAAGCCTTTTAAAGCACGAAGAGAGCGTTCCATAGCTTCTTTTGTTAACTCATGGGTGCCCCACATATTTTCACTTAAACGGACACTCTCTTTTTCTTGGTATATGAGACGATAACTACCGGTCTTAGAAATCTCATAGATGACAAAACGAACGGAGTTGGATCCTAAATCTATAAATGCAATACGTTTCATGCTACTAACCTCGACTTACTATAGTTCAGTATGAATATACTTTAGTATACCATAGAAAAACGCGATTCTCACCGCTAAGGGAGAATCGCGTTTTATAATTTATGATTCTAATAATTCTGAATAGATATCCTAAGAATTAGAACAATGCCATTA
The DNA here is from genome assembly GCF_041333735.1 of Veillonella sp. Classification (NCBI taxonomy): domain Bacteria; kingdom Bacillati; phylum Bacillota; class Negativicutes; order Veillonellales; family Veillonellaceae; genus Veillonella; species Veillonella sp. Next base: position 1,476,652 of record NZ_JBGKFB010000001.1, on the reverse strand, counting down.
GACATTTACAATATTTTATTTATCAGCATTTATGTTGACTAGTATCAAAATTACTCTATACCGAATACACGTTTACCATTATTATAGGTAATCTCACAGAACTCATCTACATCCATACCTTTAAGGGTAGCAATTTCCTCTGCTACAAACTGAGTCTTGCTTGGGTCATTGCGACGGCCTCTAAATGGTGGTGGTGTCAAATATGGTGAATCTGTTTCGATAAGAATTCGATCTAATGGTACTTGTTTAGCTACTTCTTTAAGGTTTGTAGACTTAGGGAATACTACAGGGCCCGCAAAGGATATGTAGAATCCTAATTTAATAGCTTCTTTTGCCATTTCCCAGCTACCAGAGTAGCAGTGGAAAATACCCCAATTATCCTTACCTTCATTGCGCAAGATATTCATAATATCCCCATGTGCATCGCGGTCATGAATGATAATTGGTAAATCTACTTCACGAGCAAGCTCTAATTGACAAATGAATACGCGTTTTTGTGTTTCACGGTCAGAAAAATCATAGTAATAATCTAAGCCAATTTCACCGATAGCACGTACTTTATCATTATTAAGGGCTTGATCCTTATAGAACTCATAGTCTTCTTCTGTAAAATCTTTCGACTCATGAGGATGTGTACCTACAGCGGCATATAAACGATCATACTGTTCCGCCAAAGCTAGGCCTGATTCAACAGTACCTCTGTCAACCCCTGGAATCATAATATATTCTACGCCTGCATCAAAGCAAGCTTGTAACATCTCATCACGGTCGTTATCAAAACGACCGTCATTTACATGAGCATGTGAATCAAAGAGCTTCATTATTTAACCACACTTCCTGCTGGTAAAGATTCGATATTTGTTACTTCTAAATGTTCTTCCCAATCAGATGCGGACAAAATCATACCATAAGACTCAATGCCCATCATCTTTTTAGGAGCCAAGTTAGCCAAGTAAATTACCTTTTTACCAACCATAGCTTCTGGTTCATAATATTGAGAAATACCGCTTAATACTGTGCGTTCTTCAATACCGATATCCAATACAAATTTCAATAATTTCTTGGACTTAGGAACCTTTTCACAGCTTACAACTTTTGCTACACGAAGATCTAATTTTTCAAAATCATCGTACGTAATGTTTTCTTTTAATGATGGAATATTAGATGTGTCTACAGCTTCTTCAATCTTCTCTTCCACAACAACTTCTACCATTTCAGGAATTTCAAAACGTGGGTAAATAGGATCACCTTTTACAACCTTTGTACCTATTGGAATTAAGCCCCAAACTTTTGCATCCTCCAGAGTAGCATCTGTAAATCCTGCAAGTCCTAATTGATCCCAGATTTTTGGAGCACCTACAGGGATAACAGGACTTACTAAGATTGCAATGATACGCAATGCTTCTGCCAAGTGATACATAGCAGATTGCAAGCGTGCTTTGTCATGAGCATCTTCAGATTTAGCCAATACCCAAGGCATTGTTTCATCAATATATTTATTCATGCGACCAATAAAGGACCATACAGTTTTGATTGCTTTATTAAGTTCCATATTTTCCATGGCTGCTTCAAACTCTTTTGCAGTTTGAACAGCTAATGTAGATACATCACGGTCCAAATCATCCATATCATCGCATTTTGTAATCACACCACCATGGTATTTTTCAATCATAGCAATGGTACGGTTCAACAAGTTACCCAAATCATTGGATAAATCGGCATTAATTTTTGTCACAAAGTTAGGCAATGTAAAGTTACCATCATTACCGAGCGTAATTTCACTTAATAAATAGTAACGTAAGGAATCTGCCCCATATGTATCGATTAATGGAATAGGATCGATAACATTACCTAAGGATTTACTCATTTTAGTGCCGTCAACGATCATCCAGCCGTGGCCAAATACCTTTTTAGGTAATGGCAACTCAAGACTCATGAGCATCATAGGCCAAATAATTGTATGGAAACGTACAATCTCCTTACCTACTAAGTGAAGATCTGCTGGCCAGTATTTTTTATATAATTCACCATCACCATCAAATGGAGAGAGTGCACTAATATAGTTTACTAATGCATCGAACCAAACATATACGACATGTTTAGGATCAAATGGTACCTTGATACCCCAGTCAAAGGATGTACGAGATACAGCTAAATCTTCAAGGCCTTGTTTTACGAATTGGATCATTTCGTTACGACGAGATTCAGGTTGAATAAAATCAGGGTTTTCTTCGATAAATTTCAACCATTGATCTGTATATTTACCGAGTTTGAAGAAATAACTTTCCTCTTTAACGCGCTCTACGGGGCGACCACAATCTGGACATGTATGATTTTCACCTAGCTTTTGCTCAGTCCAGAATGTTTCACAAGGTGTACAATACCAACCTTCATACTCAGCCTTGTAAATATCGCCTTTTTCATACGCTTTAGTGAAAAGCTCTTGTACTACCTTCTCATGGCGTTCATCAGTAGTACGAATGAAGTCATCGTTGGAAATATGCATTTTTTCCCACAATGCTTTAAAGCCGTTTACGATATTTGTAGTATATTCAAGAGGTGTAATACCTTGAGCTTCTGCAGCGCGTTGAATTTTTTGACCGTGTTCATCAGAACCTGTCAAGAAACGTACATCATAACCAGCTAAACGTTTAAAGCGTGCAATTGTATCGGCTACAGATGTACAATAGGTATGACCAATGTGCAACTTAGCACTTGGATAATAAATTGGTGTCGTAATATAATACGTTTTTTTTGTGTCTCCCATGATGAGTCTCCTTCTAACCTTCGAATGGGAAGGTTTAACGTTCTACAATATTATATACATCCCGGCGGGAAACGTTAAAACGTTTTGCCACCTGGCGAATTGCTTCTTTTTTTTGCACCCCTGCATCCACAAGGGCTTGTACAGCATCTACATACGATACTGGTTCATCCAAAACTTCACCAGTATCGGACTCAATCGTATCAGCGCCACCTACGATGAGAACAAATTCCCCTTTATAGGTGAGCTGATTCAAATCATTTACAAGGTTTTCCAAATCGGTGCGCACAAAGGTTTCAAACTTCTTCGTTAATTCTCTTGCCACCGTTATGGACCGATTGCCAAAGGATTCATACATATCTTGTAAGACCTCTTGCAATCGATGGGGTGCTTCGTAAAACATCAAGGTGCCCGTTACCTGTGAAAGTCGTTGTAATTCTTCAACTCGATGTTTCCCCCGCTTCGGTAAGAACCCTGCAAAGGTAAAGGATTTAGTATCTAAGCCAGATGCGATGAGTGCGGTCAGTGCCGCATTAGCACCAGGCAAGGGCACTACGGTTATGCCTTTTTCAATAGCCTTCGTTACTAGGTCAGCCCCAGGATCAGATATAGCAGGCATGCCCGCATCACTAACGCAGGCAATGGACTGGCCTTCTAATAAAAGCTCCATAATATAAGCACCCTTTTCTTCCTTATTATGTTCATGATAGGAAATCAAAGGCTTCTTAATATCAAAATATTTTAATAATATACCCGTATGACGCGTATCTTCAGCAGCGATAGCATCTACTTCGCCTAAGATACGAACTGCGCGATACGTCATATCTTCTAAATTACCAATCGGTGTAGGCACCAAGTATAAGGTGCCCCATTCGTTATCGTTCATACCAAGAGGACACCTCCTTTGTGTACACATTTGGTTTCTCATAAACGATTAGTGGTGGTTCTAATACAAGGCCAGCCTGCCCTTGATAGATAGCTTCTATTAGCACGAGTTTCGCTGGTTTATCTATCATACCGTGAATAAACCGAATGCGCTTAGCTTGAAAGTTAGCTGCTTCCAGTTCATGTAGCACATATTGGAGGCGACTAGCGCTATAAATCATCCACAAGCGACCTTTACACTTAATAAAGGACCGCACTGCATTCAGAACCTCTTGTAACGATGTATGTTCATCATGAAGAGCTACAGCTCTTTCATCAGAAGTAGGCATTGCCCCACTTTCACAATCATAAAAGGGCGGATTTATAATAACACCATCAAATGGTTTGTCCTGTACATCGCGATACGACATGTGCCGATAATCACCACATACCATAGTTACCACATCTTCTTTATGATTGTGCGCTACACTGCGCTGAGCTAACTTGATAAGGGTTTCGTTAATATCAATACCCGTTATATGGCCTGCCCCTAGGGATGTGCCTATAAGTGGCATAACACCTGTTCCCGTGCCAAGGTCAACATAGGATTTACGACCATTGAAACGGCAAAAGTGAATGAGTGCAATGGCATCAAAGGAAAAGCAAAACATATCCGTCCGTTGATAAATTTGTAATCCATCTATAATTAAATCATCAAGTCGTTCTTGATCATTCATCAGGCAATGCCACCTCAGACCATTTTAAATCGATGGTACGACCCGCTTCAAGCTGTACCTTCACAGTATGTTTATGGTGATTTACCTTTAAGACCTTACCAATACCTTCATCGGTAACGACCTCTTTACCAATCCCTGGAGGTGCTACATCTTGAGGAGCTTGAGGGCGTTCCTTCTTAACATATAGGTCGCCACCCTTTTTATATAAATCATCTTCATAGTTAAGGCAACACATCAAGCGGCCACATACACCAGAAATTTTCGTAGGGTTTAGGCTCAAATTTTGATCCTTAGCCATGCGAATTGATACAGGTGTGAAATCACCTAAGAAATTAGAACAGCATAAAGGTCGACCACAAGCGCCGATACCATTTAGGACCTTAGCCTCATCACGAACGCCTACTTGGCGTAACTCAATACGTGTTCTAAATACAGTGGCTAAATCCTTAACAAGCTCACGGAAGTCGATACGACCATCCGCTGTAAAGAAGAATATAATTTTATTCATATCAAATGTGTATTCCACATTGATGAGTTTCATCGGCAACTTACGTTTACCAATTTTTTCGAGACAAATTTCAAAGGCTTTTTCTTCGCGCTCTTTATTCTTCTCGATTTGTTTTAAGTCCTTTGGTGTTGCCTTTCTAATAACAGGCTTAACAGGAGCTACAACAGTATCTTCAAAGACCTCTTTAGGTCCAATCACAACAGTACCGTATTCGACGCCACGTGCCGTCTCAACGATAACCCCATCACCAACGGATAGTTCTAATTGTTCAGGCAGAAAATAGTAAATCTTCCCCGCCTTTTTAAAGCGTACGCCAACTATGGTTAGCATTTAGTCCTCCTCCCGAGCATCATGAAGGGCGATACAAAGACCGTCCACCACGAGAGCGGTTTTTATATGTAAACGCAAAGCCCGTTCTGCTTGCAATGTTTCAGTAATCACCTTATTCAAAGCTTGCATAGACCAGCGCGGTAATAATCGTAATAATTGAGTTTTGTACATAGGTACTTGTAATTGTCCATCTTGTGCACCCATCTTAAGAGCCATCATATCTCTACTTACGAGACGCAACCAGTTCATCAACTCTGTTAGGCTTTCACGAGGCAAACTTTCACAAGCTAAGGAAATCATAGAAAACCATCGCGTTTCAAAGGCAAGGGTGTCCATTACCTTAACGGCTAACTCAAGCATTTCAATGCGACCTTGCGTAGCCAATTTTTCTACTAACTGCGGATTACCATGACCGGCTAATAAAGCTTGTTCAATATCACCTGTGATGCCACGCTCTACAAGGGCTGTGCGAATCGTATCTATATCAACACTGTTAAATCCTACGCCCATACATCTTGAAATGATGGTTGGCAATACAGTATTAATCTTGTTCGTAATAATAATGAAATATACCTGCTCAGGTGGTTCTTCAATGGTTTTTAGCATAGCATTTGCCATGACTGCATTGGCCGTGTGAAAGTCCTCCACAATGACAACGCGGTTACCATTCCCCGCTACTGACAGATGATCTTGCAATAATGAATACCACTGCTCTACCTTTAGTGTCGTCTTCATAGGGCGAATCCAAAAGGCATCTCCCTTATCCATATAGATAGGTAAACCTTCTGCTTCGATGCGTTTTTCCGTCTCACCATTGGCAAGACGTGCTTCTTTTACATCTGCTAAATACGCTTCTCCCTTTGGTTGAGAAAATACTTGGCGTCCCAACAATAGAGACGCAAGACCTATGGCCATATCTAGCTTGCCAAGACCTGCTTCACCATAAAACAAAAGGCTATGCGGTAATGCATTACGACTTACAAGTTCCGATAGGTGTGCCTTGATCGAATCTTGACCAATTATAGAATCAAAATATGTCATAGCCCCTCCTATCAATACATGCTCAATATTAATATTATATAAGAAAAAGGCGACTTTTAAAAGAGTCGCCCTATCCTAAGGTAGTAGATTTACTACTGCTTGATATACATCGTTATGAATGTCTTCAATGGTACGTAACACATATTGACCAGCACCATCTTTAATAGCACAAGGAATACGGTGCCATTGATAGCGTTCTACTAGCTCTTCATAAGCATCGTGAACAGCTACTAAATACTGATGATTTCCTTCATGAATATCCCCTGTATTACCTCCCGTTTTACCAGTGCGCTCTGCCATAAGGGCTTCACTCACTTCAAGAGGCATATCTAAGAGACATACTGCATCAGGTGTAGGCAAGCCAAATTTATTAAACTCAAAGTCTTCAAGCCAATCTAAAAATGCAGTACGTTCCTTCTGATCGTCGTATTTTACCATTTGGTGCACCATATTAGATGTCGTATAACGATCTGCAATGATGATGCCCCCATTTGTATAGAACTCTTCCCAATCAGTTCTAAAGGAAGCAAAGCGATCGATAGCGTACATGGAGCTTGCCACATAAGGATTTACATCATGCACATCTTTGCCAAATTCTCCAGCTAGATACATTTTTATAGGCATAGCAGCACCGCTATCATAATTCGGAAAGCTTACAGATTTAACTGCATGACCTTCCTTGGTTAATCGCTCTACTAATAGTTTAGTTTGCGTAGCCTTACCGCTGCCATCTCCACCTTCTAGTATGATTAAAGTCCCCATAATTACTCCTGTAACACCCAAATTGTTTCCAATGTCATATCATCAGCCCCATTCGGTACATAACCTAGAGCCTTACGATTCTCTATATATTGTAACACAGACTCACTAATCACTTCACCTACTGCTACACAAGGAATCCCTGGAGGATAATAAGCAATTGTCTCTCCTGCTATACGATGAAGTGCGTCTTGTAACCGTACTTGCTCCCGATTGGCATACATAGCATTACGAGGCGTTACTCTTACAATAGGCTCAGGCAATAAAGCTGAATCTTTGCTAAGGTTTTGCAAATTCTCATCCTTCGTATCATTTGATTCATGAGATGTACTTAACACCGTATCGCTGATAGACCGTACAGCTTGAATAAGAGCAGTTATTGACTCTTTTATATCACCAATGGTAATGAGTACTAGTATATGATGAGCCTGTACTAACTCTACCTCAATACGATGATCCCGTAACATCCGTTCAAATGCAACACCTGTAAGACCTAGTTCTTTAGCATCGATGAGTACCTTGGTACAGTCATAGTTTACCACTCGATCTTCTATGTCTCTGTATTCCATAGTAGTAATACCGGAAATCTTATGTAATTCACTACGTAAATATAAGCTCAATTCCACGGTACGACTAACGAGGTCTTCACCTACTGTAGCCAATTGATGACGCGCCATATCTAAGGATGCCAAAAAAATATAATTTGGACTTGTACTTTGTAACATTTGATGCATTTGTGTAATGCGACGTTTATTAATTCTTTCACCTTGCCCTAATAGCCACGATGTTTGTGTTAATGAGCCTACCGTTTTATGCGTGCTCTGTGCCACTAAGTCTGCACCTGCTGCAATGGCCTCGATAGGTAACGTGTTTGAAAATGGTAAATGTGGGCCGTGCGCTTCATCAACAAGAACAATCATGCCTCGTTTATGCGCTTCTTTCACAATATTTACAATATCGACACCTACACCATAATAATTTGGATACACTAAGAGAATCGCCTTAGCTTCTGGATTTGCATCCATGATTTTAACAGCATCGTCCAACGATACACCTAAGGGAATGCCCCAGCGCTCATCGAATTGGCAATCCATATAGACCGGTTTAGCACCAGATAACACAAGTCCACTAATAACTGAACGATGTGCTTCTCGAGGAATGATAATGGTTTCATCAGGACCTACAGTGCCCATAATCATCGCTTCAATTAAAGCAGTAGTACCATTAATGGAGAACCAACAATGATCAGCTCCATATAACTCAGCTGTTAAGTCCTGAGCCTCTTTTAATTCTCCTTCCGGTTCATGTAAATCATCTAAGGCATACATAACACCTAGGTCATATGGTAATGCCGGTCCCATCCAGTCTTTTAGTAGTTGAGGTGCTTCTACACCAATCTTATGGCCTGGTGTATGAAAAGGCACAAAATGTTGTTTTTTATATGATTCTAAGGCCTCTACAAAAGGCATTCTTTCTTGATTACTCATATTTACCTCGTAAAAAAGGCATGAATCTCAATGAGACTCATGCCCTTATGCATGTTATTTATCGTTGCGGACGACGCTTAGGATTGAATTGATTCATCCCTTTATCGATGCCCACCTCTAAAGTACCTAAGACTGCTTTCACAGTATCCTTGATACCTTTTTGTACCTTCTCTTGTGATTCTTCACTAAATGGTGCTAACACGTGGTCAATGACAGTCCATTGTGGTAATGGACGACCAATACCTACGCGAAAACGGGGAAAATTTTCTGTTCCTATATGGGAAATTAAAGATTTAATCCCATTATGCCCACCAGAACTACCATTTGGTCGAATACGTAATTTGCCTACCGGTAAATCCATATCATCATAAATACAATACACATCAGATGGATCAATCTTGTAGTATCGCATTAGTGGGCCTACAGATTCGCCACTTGCATTCATAAATGTTTGAGGCTTTACAAGCAATACCTTTTCACCATCTACAGTAATACTGCACACCTCTGCACGTTGTTCCTCTTTCCAAGGCGTGTGAGGTACGCTATCGGCAATGGCATCGATAACCATAAATCCAATATTATGTTTTGTCGCTTCATATTGCTTGCCTGGGTTACCAAGGCCTACTACTAACTTCAAGAATCACCTATTATTTATCAAATAAATTACTTACTGAAACTTCATGAAAGATACGCATAATTGCTTCACCCAATAATGGAGCTACAGATAGTTGCGTTACATTGTCTAATTTGCAATTTTCTGGTAATGGCATTGTGTTTGTTACGATAAGCTCTTTAATGTTGGAGTTTGCAATGCGTTCACTTGCTGGATCTGTTAATACAGCATGGGTAACAGCAGCCATAACAGATTTAGCACCAAATTCTTCTAATGCTTTAGCACCTTCTACAAGAGAACCTGCTGTATCTACAATATCATCAACGATGATACAGTTTTTGCCTTTTACATCACCGATGAGGTTCATAACTTTAGCTACGCCTGGTTCAGGGCGTTTTTTCTCGATGATTGCAATTGGCGCACCAATGCGGTCAGCCAAATCACGAGCTCTTGTAACACCGCCAAGATCTGGAGATACTACAATAACATCTTCAAGATTTTTTTCATTAATATATTTAGCTAAAATGGATGCACCATATAAATGATCTACTGGCACATCGAAGAAGCCTTGAATTTGACCTGCATGCAAGTCAATTGTTACAAGACGTGTAATACCAGAAGTTTGCATCAAGTTTGCTACTAATTTTGCTGTGATAGGTTCACGGCCACGAGTTTTGCGGTCTTGGCGAGCATAACCGTAGTAAGGAACTACAGCCGTAATATGACGAGCAGAAGCACGTTTTAACGCATCAGCCATAACCATTAATTCCATTAAATTATCGTTTACAGGATAGCTAGTTGGTTGAATGATAAATACATCTTTGCCACGTACGCTTTCATCAATCATAATTTGTACTTCGCCATTATTAAAGCGACCTACAAATGCTTCACCTAAAGGCAAACCTAAATAATCACAAATTTCCTTTGCCAATGCAGGATTCGCATTACCTGTGAAAATTTTAAGTTTTTTGCCGTCTTCAAATGCCATTTTGTTACCCTTTCATTTGTTCCTATATTGGTTACTTATCCATAATCATCCATTACAGATACACACTATTGCCTTTTTATTGTATACTATTTTGCCCAAATTGTGTTAAAAAATTATAATATTTTTTTATTTCTTTTTGAAAGTATCGTCAGTTACCCAATTTTCTTTCACAATTTGCTTGCTACGGCCCACTGCTAACGCCTTATCTGGTACATTTTTAGTAATGGTAGAGCCTGCACCTACATAGCTATAATTACCTACTGTTACAGGAGCTACTAAGTTACTATTACAGCCTACAAAAGCACCATCGCCAATGGTCGTACGATGTTTAACTTTACCATCGTAGTTTACAGTAATCGTACCACAACCAATATTAACACCAGATCCTACATCACTATCGCCGATATAAGATAGATGTGGGAACTTAGTTCCTTCTCCAACATTAGAATTTTTCACCTCTACGAAGTTACCTACATGAACCTTGTTGCCTAGTACAGTATTTGGACGTAAATGAACATATGGACCAACATCTACACCATCTTTTACTTCACAGTCATGACCATAAGTGAAGTGGATAATCGTATCATTACCAACTTTCACATTTGTTAAACGAGTATGTGGACCAATTTCACAGCGCTCACCAATTACAGTATCACCTTCGAGGATTGTACCAGGGTGCAAGATTGTATCGGCCCCTACTGTTACCTCTGGAGCTACATAAGTATTGGCAGGATCAATAATAGTAACACCAGCTGTCATTAATTCAACATTTTTACGATGCTTCAAAATAGATTCAGCTTCCGCTAATTGCAAGCGAGAATTTACGCCTAGAGACTCTTCAAAGTCCTTTGTCATATACGCGCTTACCTTGTCGCCACCATTTACAAGAATACCAACTACATCAGTGATATACAATTCACCTTGTGCATTATCATCAGATAATTGATCTAAGCAAGGCCATAATTTTTTACTATCAAAAGCATACATGCCTGTATTAACTTCTTGAACAGCTAATTCCTCCGGTTTACCATCTTTTTGCTCTACAATGCGAACTACAGAACCTTCTTCATTGCGGATAATACGGCCATAACCTGTTGGATCTGGCATATGAGCAGTTAAAATTGTCGCTGCTGCACCTGAATTTTTATGTTCTTCTAATAGTGCTTCTAAACTTTCTTTTGTAACAAGTGGTGTATCGCCACAAAGTAATAAGATAGTTCCGTCATAATCGCCAAGCACTGGTTGAGCCATTTTTACAGCATGACCTGTACCATTTTGCTCTTCTTGACGAACAAATTCAGCGCGGTCCCCCAAGTAATTTTGTACCGCATCACCGCCAAAGCCTACGATAACCACATCGCGATTTGTACCGATTGACTGAACCGTTTCAAGAACGCGCTCTACCATCGCCTTACCGCCAACCTTGTGCAATACCTTTGGCAATTTAGACTTCATGCGCGTGCCCTTACCAGCAGCTAAAATAAGGCTTGCAATATTCATAGTAATCTCCTATCTGTTATCTCTCATATATCTGACTTTTTAATAGTACTTACATCATATTAGCCCATTGTCCAATATGCGATATAAAGTCATTATATCTAACTATAATGTATCTAATATTAATTATTTATTCTTCATCAAATACTGGTTCTATGTTGATTTTCTTTGTATTTTCATCAATACCATAGAACGTAAATAGTGATTCATAATCATCGATTAATTTTGGATTTGGCTCTGCCGTTGCTACAAGAACACCGGTCCCCACAACGACACCACTCATTTCTAAAACAAGTTCTTTAAGACCTTTTGCAGTGCCACCTGCTTTCATAAAATCATCGATAATTAAGACCCTAGCATTCGGTGGAATAGCACGTTTAGTAAGCGTCATAGTTTGAATACGACCAGAGGAGCCAGTTACATAGTTAATACTAATAGCAGACCCTTCTGTTACTTTACTATCACGACGAGCAATAACGAGGGGTTTATTAAACGCTCTAGCCACCATAACAGCTAAAGGAATCCCCTTCGTTTCAACCGTCAAAATATAATCTGGATTGCGGTCCATAAAGCGAGTCATTATGATTTCCCCAAGACGTGTCATTACATGCCAGTCATACAAGATATCAGACATATAAATAAACCCACCAGGGATAATACGATCTGGTTCCATTAAACGAGCTTGCACATCTCGTAGAATATCATTTGCTTGAGTACCCTTCCGATGAGGAATAAAACGTACCCCGCCTGCCACACCAGCCACTGTTTCTAATGTGCCCAGTTGAAAGTGTTCCATAGACTGTCTAACACAGGTTAAATCTTCACTAACTGTAGATTTAGCCATGCCAAAGAAATCACAGAAATAATTTAAAGGAATCAATTTTTGCGGTGAATCAACTAACAATTTTGTCATTGCCACCATGCGTTCCACGCGCCGTACTTTATCCATAGAATTTCCTTTACCATTCATCATATAACTATTGATTACACTCATGTAACAAATGTCATGAGTTATTTCAAATATATCTATGTTTATTATACCATAATTTCCGAATATTCGAGGTTATAGAAACACTATAATTCGGCAAAATAAAAACTCTCTAGTCCTCATGTAATACTGTAAGTTTAGACCTTATAGTCTATTACACTATTATATGTACTAGAGAGTTTTTATTATAAAACGTAAACCTTCACAGTTTGACGACCAAACTGCAATGCTTCAGAACGTGAATCATAGGCTAAATCAATTCTATGACCTTTAATAGCACCACCAACATCGTCGGCTACAGCATAACCATATCCTTCAATGTATAATCTCGTACCTAATGGAATTAATTTTGGATCTACAGATACAATTCCCTTCTTCAAGCGACTACCTGTAGCCGTATAATTTCCATTTCCAGGATCTTGAGCAGAATAAGCACTAGCCTGCATAGTTAATACTCGAGAGTATTTATTCGGCACACCATCATGACTTAATGCTGTACCATGACCACCATATCGAGTCTCCAACTTTTCTAAAGCATTCATTGTTGCAGGACCAACTCGCCCATCGACAGCGAGTCCCTTTGACTTTTGAAATTTTCGTACGGCCTGTTCTGTGTTATGACCATAAATGCCATCTACAGAATCATGCAAAAACCCTTGATGCTTTAACATGGTTTGCACCTTACTTACATGGTGCCCCCGTTGTCCCTTATCAATCGTTTTTGCCAATGATACAGAAGATACCATTGTAGTCATACAAACAAGCGTACATGCAATAATTATTTTTTTTACCATATACACCTCACCTTACATTAAGTAGTATACTATACAGTATTAAATAATCTATAAACAATATTGAGATAGTAATACAAAAAATGCATGTATAATGCACTTTATTAACTACATATATATCATAGAAATCTAAGATACCAATGAAACAAAATCTCCATTATGGACTACTTTATCTAAGTAAAATGTAATTTAACATTAGATGTATGGGAGTCAATAATGGAGACTTTACTAATACTATTTAATTTTAGCAGTTATGATACAAACCAATATGGCACTCTTTACGATTAGCACCAACTATACGTAAGTATATATAACCTATAATTGCAGAAATAATAGAGCCGATTAATACCCCACCCTTAGCCATCTCTTGAGCATGACCTGGATCAAAAGCTAAAACGGAAACAAATATACTCATAGTAAAACCAATACCACATACAATGGATGTACCATAAATAAATTTCCAGTTAGCTTCTGCTGGCATAGGTACAATACCTAACTTAATCATGCCAAACATGGCACCAAAGATACCGATTTGTTTCCCTAAAATAAGACCTAGGGCAACGCCTAAAACAACTGGATGTGTTAAATCGGCTACACCAAATCCACCAAGACTTACACCGGCATTAAAGAAAGCAAAAATAGGAACAATAACAAAGCTTACCCAGTTAGATAAATAATGTTCCCAATGTTGCATTGGTCTAACATATTTACGACCAATCTTGCCCCGTTCAGGAATTGTCATCGCCAAGATTACGCCTGCCATTGTAGCATGTAAACCAGAACGAAGAATACAGTACCATAAAATTATACCAAGAATGATATAAGACAAAGATCTAACGTACCCAGACCGATTACAATAAATCAATAACCCCGTTACAACTACAGCACCGAATAAATAAAAAAGATTAAGATTTGCTGCGTAGAATATAGCAATAACAATGATGGCAATTAAGTCATCAATAACAGCTAAGGCTGTCAAAAATACTTTCATAGAGTTAGGAACTCTTGAGCCTAATGCAGTTATTACACCTATAGCAAAAGCAATATCTGTCGCAGTAGGAATAGCCCATCCATGAACGTAAACTTCACTAAATCCAGCCATAAGATAGTAAATAATAGCAGGTACTAATACACCAAATAATGCAGCAATACCTGGCATGATACGCTTAGCATTCGTATTAAGTTCGCCACTTACCAATTCACGTTTTACTTCTAATCCAACAAAGAGGAAAAAAATCGCCATTAATGCATCATTAACCCACTCCATCGTTGTTAATGGACCTAGTTTTAAATTAACCAGAGACATATATTGTGTTGCCAATGGAGAATTCGCTACGATTAATGCAATAAGTGTAGCTCCTAGTAAAACGGCAGTAGCCGAACCAGGAGAACGTAAAAATACAAATATCCGTTCCATATGATTCCTTCCTAATATAATAAGTTCATTATTTGTTCTTAATAGATCTTATTTTGTAAGCCACAATTAAAACTATAGCACCTAATAAACCAGAAATAATAGATCCTATAAAGATACCAATTTTAGACATTTCTTGAGTTACACCAGGTGGAAATGCCAATGTAGCCACAAATAAGCTCATAGTAAAACCAATACCACAAACAATGGCTGTACCATAAACCTCTGGCCATGTTGTATTAGTAGGCATCTTGATAATTTTAGATTTAACTAAAACGAAAACAGCAGAAAAAATACCAAACTGTTTACCTAAAATAAGACCTAATGAAACGCCTAGTACAACAGGATGGAATAGGTGATCAGCTGAAACATCAGCAAAGGATACACCAGCATTTAAGAAACTAAACAAAGGAATAATCAAAAAATTAACCCAATTTTTCAGTTTATCAGCCCATTTAAGCATAGGATATACTGTTTCACCATCAAGTTTACCTGTTGCAGGAATAGTCATAGCTAACACAACACCAGCGATAGTGGCATGAACACCAGACTTTAATACAAAGTACCAGAGAACTCCACCTAATACACCATATAATACAGGTCTAACATATCCCTGTTTATTAGTATACCACAATGCACCTGTAACGATAGCAGCACCAATCAAGTATGGGAAATCAACACCAGCACCATAAAAGATAGCTATAACAATAATAGCGATTAAATCATCTATAACCGCCAATGCAGAAAGAAATGCTTTCATAGCTTGTGATACACGTTTACCAAGCATCATAATAACACCTATGGCAAATGCAATATCAGTAGCTGTTGGAATCCCCCAACCATGAGTATACTCATGGACAGAACCAGCAATTAAGAAATACACTAAAGCTGGTGTCACAACGCCTGCAAAAGCAGCTAAAACAGGAAGCAGTCGTTTTGAGTTTGTATTTAGCTCACCAGAAATCATTTCAGATTTGATCTCTAACCCCACATATAAAAAGAAAAGAGCCATTAACCCATCATTTACCCATTCCAGTATATCCATAGGCCCCAAATATACGTGCATCAAGGAAAAATACTGTTCTGATAGTGGAGAATTTGCTGTAATAACACCAAGAATAGCGGCAAGTAAGAGCATAATACCGCCAGATGATTCAGACTGAATAAATGCCTTCATATGATTCATAGTAACTACCACTTTCTTTATTATAAATATAAATACAGATTTTCATACATAAAAACTATTTATTTAAATTAATTATATCATTTCATTTCGAAAATAATCAATGAACTAATGATGAAGCACGCTGAGTAGATACATGAAGAATATAATAACTTAATGATTAAATCCTCTAATTAAAGAAATAAAAAATACAACTAGAGGAATAGTTAAACAAATACCTGCTATAGTATTTATAACTGGATTGGACCAAAGAGGCATAATAAATCCAAGTAATACTAAGGTACCACAACAGATTGGTGTACGCCAAACATGTTTTATCTCAGCCGATACTTTAGATTCTGTAGCACTAGCTCTGCCAAATTTCTTTTTAATAGTCATAATAATACCAGTCACAATGCCTACAATAAGAACAATATCCCAGATGGCCCATAATATTTTAAGAGCCATCGTATTATGATTATGAATATGGAGATTAATCATTGTAGTCATGCCCATAAAATACCAGGGGATATTTTTTGTAGAATACATATCCTTAGTAGAATCAGTATATAAATTAGCATAGACTGGTTGGCCCAAGAACATAGCTGGATCATCATCATTTTCAGCACCTAAATAAAATGCATAATGATAATTATTAAATTTAGATGGATAATCTATAGATATAAGCTGACGATCTGGGTATGCTTTCATAATTCGAGAGATAGCTTCAGATGGTTGTAAAATGTCAGATTGACCAACTGAAAGTTCTTGCTTTGCAGTGTGTAGTACATCTGCATTATAGCTGTCATTAGCAATAAAAAATCCACCTATCCATACACCTGTAATACATAAGATAAATCCCCATACAGTAGCAACCATTGCAAACTCTCGATGCAATGAACTTAATTTCATATGATTTGACAATACTGCAGATTTTGCAAAACTTTTACGAAATGGACCATATAAGAAAATACCAGAAATAATCGATAAAGCACATAAAAAAGATAAAATTGTTACAATATAAATCCCAGTTTTTCCGAGATCTAATCGCGTATGTAGTTGATGAAGAGTATGTAATATACTGCGCACCCAAGGATGAGCAGATGTTTCATGATGCGTAGTAATGAGAGCTTTCGTATTAGGATTATATAATGCATAGTCACCACCCATTCCCATACGTGCTGGAGGAGCTATGGTAGCAGCTGAATCAATAATACGATAACGTAAAATATGTCCAGCCCCCATAGCAGGAGAAATATTTAAAATATCCTTAGATGGATAGGTTTGCTTAACTAATGAAGCTCCTTCATCAGCATAATTAAAAATTGACATTTCTTGTTGACTCATAGCCATAGATGATGAAGTATTGTGTGTTCCTCCTTGAGCCCATGCATTTAACTCAGTCCTAAACATAAGGATAAGCCCAGTAATACAAAACATTAAGAAAAACACTACAGATATTATAGATAACCATTTATGGATTTTATAAATCTTTGACATACATATGCCTCCTTTTCTATTACTTTATACCTCTATTGTTATAACAATACAATACAACTACCACTATAGGTATATTCATGACGACTAACTTTACTTGAATGTATAGATACATATATGATACAATATGTACATCCTGCGGGCGTAGTTCATCGGTAGAATGCGAGCTTCCCAAGCTTGAGAGGAGGGTTCGATTCCCTTCGCCCGCTCCATGCATAAAAAACCATGATGTGATATACATCATGGCCTTTTTTATATATAATGATATAATAAATATAAATTTGAATGTATTATATAATTCTTATAAGGAGCCAAATATGAAATTAAGCGCAAGAAACCAATTAAAAGGTACTATCGTAGAAATTCAAGAAGGTGCCGTAAATGCAATTGTGAAAATTAATGTAGGTAACGATAATATCATTACTGCTGACATTACAGTTCAATCTGTTAAAGAATTGGGCTTAACAGTAGGCAAAGAAGTATATGCTGTTATCAAGGCTACTAACGTAATGGTTGGTGTAGAATAATAAACCTAGAGCTGCTTAGGCGGCTCTTTTTTGTATATGATGAATTGTAAAATATATTGCGACAAATAAAAAAACTCATATTGGAGATCTCGTGTAAAATGTAAATAACCACAAATACATGACACGGAGGTCTCTAATATGAGCTATATACATCTTACCATAGAAAAACGAAGTCAAATAGAAGTTTTACGAAAAGAAGGATACTCTGTTCGTAGAATTGCTAGCTTAATCGGTGTCCACCATTCTACTGTAGCAAGAGAATTAAATCGCGTTGAAGGTGAATATTCTGCGATTAAAGCACAACAGTTAGCAATTAGTAAGTCTGCTAATAAAGGTAGACCAACAAAGTTAACACCTCAATTAGCGGCTTTAATTGAATCCAGGTTACAACAAACTTGGTCTCCAGAAGAAATAGTTGGTTCTGAATTAGTTGGGGTTCTAAGCTTTAAAACAATATATTCTTGGATCCATCGTGGTTTTCTTGCGGTAACAGAGAAAGTACTTCGCCGGAAAGGAAAAAAGCCCGGCACACAGGAAACCCGTGGACGTTTCAATGTTAAAAGGACCATTAAAGAACGACCTCAAGAAGTTGAAAACCGGGAGATTTTTGGTCATTGGGAACTAGATACAATGGTTTCTTCCAGAGGTCAAAGCAAAGGCTGTTTAGCTACATTTGTTGAACGTAAAACACGATTCTATGTGGCCATAAAAATGAATGATCGATCTAAAGATTCTATGTTTTTAGCTATTAGTTCTCTGTACAATACATTAACCAGCAAATTACTTAAAACCTTTACGGTGGACCGTGGCAAGGAATTTGCTTGCTATGAACAGGTTGAAAACGAGTTTGGAATACCCATGTATTTTGCCGATGCCTATGCAGCATGGCAACGAGGTTCTAATGAAAATAGTAATGGTTTACTTCGAGAATTTTTTCCTAAGAAAACCGATTTAACTAAAGTTACACTAGATAAACTAACAGAAGCATTAATGTTGATTAATAATCGACCTAGGAAATGCCTTGGGTTTAAAACACCATTTGACATGTTTAAACATGAGATTAGAAAATTGATTTAATTTTGTCGCATTACTTATTGCAATTCATCATATAAATAAAATCCCTAATAAGTTGTTATAAATAAGCCCTATGATTTTGTTGATATGTACCCCCTTTACTGGACAACCAGTAAAGGGGGTATTTTCATGAGATATAGTTATGAATTTAAAAGAAAAGCAATTGAATTATTCTATCAAGGTGAATGGCCCAAGACACCTAACGGTGTGAGGACAGATACATTTCATAGACTAATAAGAGACTGGGTTAAATTAGAACAGCTTCATGGCTCGGCCATTAATAAAAGTCGAGGGGCTAATAAGTATTGGTCTCCAGAAGAGAAATATAGTTTGGTATGCCAAGTCCTCTCTGGACAAGGATTGAGAACAGTAGCTATTGTAGCTGGTATTAATTCTGGGCAGCTGTATCAATGGGTTCATAAATACAAAACTTTGGGATACAATGGTCTTATCAATAAATCTAAAGGACGACCACCAAAGGATTGCAAAATGAAAGTAACTAAGACTATCTCACCTCGAAAACTCAAAGAGAGTGAATATGAGGAACTCATTCGCTTACGAGCTGAAATTGCTTATATTAAAGCTGAAAATGAAGTCATAAAAAAAGAGATTGCCTTGAGAGAAGAAAAGGAAGCTGCGCGTCTCAAGGCGAAAAAGCAGCGATTATTAAAACGCTCCGAAAGCAAGGATATCAATTAAAGCATCTTTTGAAAGCTATGCCAATGTCCAAATCTACTTATTATTTTGAACTTACTAAAGTAGATCTTGTAGATAAAAGAAATACAAAGCTAAAAGATGAAATTCAAAAGATTTTTACAGAACATAAAGGTCGGTATGGTGTGCGGCGTGTATACCAAGAGCTTCTTAATCGAGGTTTTGTAGTCAATCATAAACGAGTGCAAAGGCTTATGCATAATATGGGACTCGCAGGAAAGCGGCCGAAGGAAAAGTATCACTCTTACAAAGGGAAAGTCGGTAAAGTAGCAGAAAATATTGTCAATAGAGATTTTAGTACAACTGCACCATTACAAAAATGGACTACTGATGTGTCTCAATTTAATTTCTCGTGGGGCAAATGCTATTTATCGCCTATTTTAGATATGAATACGAATGAGATTGTTGCGTATGACTTAGCATTAAGGCCTAACTTAGAACAGATTTCTCGTATATTAGAGAAAGCCTTTAAGAAGTTTACTAATCTTTCGGGATTAATCTTCCACTCTGATCAAGGATGGCAATACCAACATAACTATTTTAGGCAAGCACTTAAAGAACATGGCATTATTCAGTCTATGTCTAGAAAAGGAAATTGTTATGATAACTCTGTGATAGAAACCTTTTTTGGTAGATTGAAAACAGAAATATATTATGGTTTTGAAACAGAATATTCATCATTTAATGCTTTTGCAGTAGCAATAGAAGAATACATTAACTATTACAACAACAAAAGGATCCAGAAAAAAACAAAAGGGATGCCTCCTGTAAAATACAGGGAAGCATCCATGTGTTTAGGCTAGTAAATAATATGTGTCCAGGAAAATGGGTACATATCATGTGATCATGGGGCTTGTTTTAATTACATAATTTAGAGTAACTCAACTGCTTTACGGTGCGATACCATTGGTGCTACGCACCGCGGTATCGGTTAGAGGTAGTTTATATCTACCACTAGTCGCGGCTTCCTATCACACTCGCCCATGGCAGTAGTTAAGACTATGCTCTAAAATAAAGAATATACCTTAAGGGCTTCGTCGAACCTGATGCAATGGACGTATGCGTCGCTGCGCTCCTTTACGCCCTATTGCCCTAGGCTTCCCAGGCCTCCTATAGGATAAAACACATAGATAATACTTGTACAACCTTGGCTGGAAACGGCTCTAGAAGAAATTGGAATGTGCTCGTTAGAGCACAAAAATAGAGGGCCAACCCTTTAGGGTTGACCCTCTATTTTATGCTTCAATCAGCGGCTTCCTATCCTCCCAGGCCGTCTCCAGCCAAGTACTTTCGGCGTTTATGAGCTTAACTACTGTGTTCGAGATGGGAACAGGTGGATCCTCATAGCCATCGCCACTGAATCTGTCAGAGTTTGTACTCTGAAAACCACATAGAAGTTATATATATTTGTTGCACATTCTGCTTAATGTTTTTGTTTAAGTAAAGCCCTCGATCTATTAGTACCAGTCAGCTCCAAACCTCACGGCTCTTCCACACCTGGCCTATCAACCATGTCGTCTACATGGGATCTTACTAGCTTATGCTATGAGAAACCTCATCTCAAGGCTGGTTTCACGCTTAGATGCTTTCAGCGTTTATCCGTCCCGAACGTAGCTACCCAACTGTACCCTTGGCAGGATAATTGGTACACCAGCGGTTCGTCCACTCCGGTCCTCTCGTACTAGGAGCAGCCCCCTTCAAGTTTCTTGCGCCCGCGATGGATAGGGACCGAACTGTCTCACGACGTTCTGAACCCAGCTCACGTACCACTTTAATCGGCGAACAGCCGAACCCTTGGGACCTACTTCAGCCCCAGGATGTGATGAGCCGACATCGAGGTGCCAAACCTCCCCGTCGATATGGACTCTTGGGAGAGATTAGCCTGTTATCCCCAGGGTAGCTTTTATCCGTTGAGCGATGGCCCTTCCACTCGGCACCACCGGATCACTAAGCCCGACTTTCGTCCCTGCTCGACCTGTCCGTCTCGCAGTCAAGCTCCCTTCTGCCTTTACACTCTTCGAGCGATTTCCGTCCGCTCTGAGGGAACCTTTGGGCGCCTCCGTTACTCTTTAGGAGGCGACCGCCCCAGTCAAACTGCCCGCCTAAGACTGTCCGGCCGGTCGTTACTCGGCCCGTTAGAAATCAATTAATGAAAGGGTGGTATCCCAACAACGACTCCCCTAAAACTGGCGTCCTAGGTTCTACGTCTCCCACCTATCCTGTACATTCATTAACTAAGTTCAATCTTAGGTTGCAGTAAAGCTCCATGGGGTCTTTCTGTCCAGTCGCGGGTAACCTGCATCTTCACAGGTACTTCAATTTCACCGGGTCCCTCGTTGAGACAGTGCGCAAGTCGTTACACCTTTCGTGCGGGTCGGAACTTACCCGACAAGGAATTTCGCTACCTTAGGACCGTTATAGTTACGGCCGCCGTTTACTGGGGCTTCAATTCAGAGCTTCGACCGAAGTCTAACCCCTCCTCTTAACCTTCCAGCACCGGGCAGGTGTCAGCACCTATACATCAGCTTTCGCTTTAGCAGGCACCTGTGTTTGTGGTAAACAGTCGCTTGCGCCTCTCTTGTGCCACTCATTCATGCTCCATGCGTTGCTGCACTTCACACTACATGAGTCCTCCTTTTCCCGAAGTTACGGAGGCATTTTGCCGAGTTCCTTAACGAGGGTTTTCCCGCGCACCTTAGGATTCTCTCCCCGCCTACCTGTGTCGGTTTTGGTACGGGCAATGTGTCTCTACCTAGAAGCTTTTCTCGACAGTGTAGGATCAATCACTTCGTCACTATCGCTAGTAACTCGTCATCACATCTCAGCTTTTAGAGTTACGGATTTGCCTATAACTCAACCTACATGCTTAAACACGCACTTCCAATCGCGTGCTGACCTACCTTACTGTGTCACTCCATCGATCAAACGATTCACACCGGTACAGGAATTTCAACCTGTTGTCCATCGCCTACGCTTTTCCGCCTCGGCTTAGGTCCCGACTTACCCTGAGACGACGATCGTTGCTCAGGAACCCTTAGGCTTTCGGTGGAATGGATTCTCACCATTCTTTTCGCTACTCATACCGACATTCTCACTTCTCATCAGTCCACAACTCCTTACGGTACTGCTTCAACCCAATGAGAACGCTCCCCTACCCATATACATTACTGCATATGACACGACTTCGGTTTTACACTTTAGCCCCGGACATTTTCGGCGCAGAGTCTCTCGACCAGTGAGCTATTACGCACTCTTTAAATGGTGGCTGCTTCTAAGCCAACATCCTGGTTGTTTTGGAAATTCCACATCCTTCGCCACTTAGTGTAACATTTGGGACCTTAGTCGGTGTTCTGGGCTGTTTCCCTCTTGACAATGGACCTTATCATTCACTGTCTGACTCCCGAGTATAAGTATAGCCATTCGTAGTTTGACTAGGTTCGGTAACCGGTATGGCCCCTAGCCCGATCAGTGCTCTACCGCCTATACTCTCAACCTCGAGGCTAGCCCTAAAGCTATTTCGGGGAGAACCAGCTATCTCCGTGTTCGATTGGCATTTCACCCCTATCCACAACTCATCCCAAAGCTTTTCAACGCTCACGAGTTCGGTCCTCCACACAATTTTACCTGTGCTTCAACCTGGCCATGGATAGATCACTACGGTTTCGGGTCTACTATTACTAACTAAACGCCCTGTTCAGACTCGCTTTCGCTGCGGCTCCGTGTTTTCCACTTAACCTCGCTAGCAACAGTAACTCGTCGGTTCATTCTTCAATAGGCACGCCGTCGTCCTGATATATATACAGACTTCGACTGTTTGTAGACATACGGTTTCAGGTTCTCTTTCACTCCCCGCCAGGGGTTCTTTTCACCTTTCCCTCACGGTACTATGCGCTATCGGTCGATATCAGTATTTTGGCTTGGAGGGTGGTCCCCCCTGCTTCCCACAAGGTTTCACGTGTCTCGTGGTACTCTGGATACAGTCCCGTGTATGCAAGGTTTCGATTACAGGGCTTTCACCTTCTTCGGCTGAGCTTTCCAACTCGATTCTTCTACCTCATTTACACTTGATGACTGTCCTCAACCCCGGTGCGGTTGCCCGCTCCGGTTTGGCCTCTTTCCCGTTCGCTCGCCGCTACTAAGAAAATCTCGTTTGATTACTTTTCCTCTGGGTAATTAGATGTTTCAGTTCCCCAGGTGCCCTCCTCATAGTCTAAGCTATAGGTGACAGTGCATAACCACTGCCGGGTTCCCCCATTCGGAAATCTACGGGTCAAAGGTTGCTTGCACCTCTCCGTAGCTTATCGCAGCTTACCGCGTCCTTCTTCGGCTGATATCGCCAAGGCATCCACCGTACGCCCTTAAAATCTTTACTTAAGATTTTATTGACATGCATTAGATACATTGTCGTTTATTTTGTAGCCGTACATTTTACATGTACGTCACCATTAAGTCAGAGAATTATTTCCTATGTGCTCGGGTCAACCTACTTAGAAATTCTAAGAGATGACCTTACAAATATATATAATTATCTTCTATGCAGTTTTCAAAGAACAAATCTGCCGATAAATTCCGTGTTATTCGTCGTTGCACTTGTCTTACTCATCTAGCATACTTCCAGTATGCGTCGATTTCGTAATCCTACGTGCGCCTAGATTAACGCGTAATTTATACGTCATATTAAATTGAGAAATCATTTACAGATCTCTCAAAACCGAACAATGTTAGGTGCCAAAGTGTCGACCTAAGTGACATCTAAGCTCTTGGCCTAGTGTATGTCTCCCTAGAAAGGAGGTGATCCAGCCGCACCTTCCGATACGGCTACCTTGTTACGACTTCACCCCAATCATCGACTTTACCTTAGACGGCTGGCTCCCGAAGGTTACCCCACCGGCTTTGGGCACTTCCGACTTTCGTGGTGTGACGGGCGGTGTGTACAAGGCCCGGGAACGTATTCACCGCAGTATGCTGACCTGCGATTACTAGCGATTCCGACTTCACGTAGGCGAGTTGCAGCCTACGATCCGAACTGAGAGAGTGTTTCTCGGGTTTGCTCCACCTCGCGGTATTGCTTCCGTCTATTAACTCCCATTGTAGTACGTGTGTAGCCCAGGTCATAAGGGGCATGATGATTTGACGTCATCCCCGCCTTCCTCCGCATTGTCTGCGGCAGTCTCTCATGAGTTCCCACCCGAAGTGCTGGCAACATAAGATAGGGGTTGCGCTCGTTGCGGGACTTAACCCAACATCTCACGACACGAGCTGACGACAACCGTGCACCACCTGTTTTCTGGCTTCCGAAGAAGAGGAACTATCTCTAGTTCTGTCCATCAATGTCAAGACCTGGTAAGGTTCTTCGCGTTGCGTCGAATTAAACCACATACTCCACCGCTTGTGCGGGCCCCCGTCAATTCCTTTGAGTTTCAACCTTGCGGTCGTACTCCCCAGGCGGGGTACTTATTGCGTTAACTCCGGCACAGAAGGGGTCGATACCTCCTACACCTAGTACCCATCGTTTACGGCCAGGACTACCGGGGTATCTAATCCCGTTCGCTCCCCTGGCTTTCGCGCCTCAGCGTCAGTTTTCGTCCAGAAAGTCGCCTTCGCCACTGGTGTTCTTCCTAATATCTACGCATTTCACCGCTACACTAGGAATTCCACTTTCCTCTCCGATACTCTAGATTGGCAGTTTCCATCCCATCACGGGGTTAAGCCCCGAACTTTTAAGACAGACTGACCAATCCGCCTGCGCGCGCTTTACGCCCAATAATTCCGGACAACGCTTGCCACCTACGTATTACCGCGGCTGCTGGCACGTAGTTAGCCGTGGCTTTCTATTCCGGTACCGTCAATCCTTCTAACTATTCGCAAGAAGGCCTTTCGTCCCGATTAACAGAGCTTTACAACCCGAAGGCCGTCATCACTCACGCGGCGTTGCTCCGTCAGACTTTCGTCCATTGCGGAAGATTCCCCACTGCTGCCTCCCGTAGGAGTCTGGGCCGTGTCTCAGTCCCAATGTGGCCGTTCATCCTCTCAGACCGGCTACTGATCATCGCCTTGGTGGGCCGTTACCCCTCCAACTAGCTAATCAGACGCAATCCCCTCCTTCAGTGATAGCTTATAAATAGAGGCCACCTTTCATCTATCCTCGATACCGAGGTTAGATCGTATGCGGTATTAGCAGTCGTTTCCAACTGTTGTCCCCCTCTGAAGGGCAGGTTGATTACGCGTTACTCACCCGTTCGCCACTAAGATTGATAGAAGCAAGCTTCCATCGCTCTTCGTTCGACTTGCATGTGTTAAGCACGCCGCCAGCGTTCGTCCTGAGCCAGGATCAAACTCTCCAAGATATCTTGAAGCTATTTGAATAGCTCATTTTATTTGTTGTCGTTACATTTAAGTAACTTTGAATTATGGTTGGTTTTGACTATGTCAAAACCCGCACTCTGGCATATGTTCAATCATATGATTGATTACCTATCATTGTTCAGTTTTCAAAGATCTGTACCAGTTTCCACGACCTCTTTCGAAGTGTTTCATCAACTGGCGACTTGATTATTCTATCAAGTTCAGCTCATTCCGTCAAGCACTTTTTCAAAACTTTTTTAGAAGTTTTTTGCTTGTCGTTTGTGCTGTGTCCTAACGACTTGTATAAGTATAGCATAAATAAAAATATCGTCAACACATAAAGTGGCCATTTTTACAACTTCATTTTATTTTCACTACACATTACAAAAATTACTTCTAATTTCGACAAATTTAAGGATTTAAATTTTATAACACTATTTTCTCTTTTATCTTTATTCATATTATTTTTAAGTACTATCTTATAAACCTATAAGCTTATAACTGTTTGATAAAAGAAAAATCCTTAGAACATACCATAAAATACATTCTAAGGATTGATTATTATATTGTGTCTAATAGTCTAATACGGTTAGTAGCTTTTACTATATCACTATATTTGTTTTACAGTTCTAGAGGCGTATACCTCTTTATCCATATATGATATAAAGCCAACGCTACAATCATTGTCACCGCTGTAAACATATAAAGATACTGATATCCTACAGCACTAGCTAACAGAGCAAGAATGACAGATCCCGCCCCCACACTTATATCTAATGCTAAAAAATATGTTGCTGTCGATACCCCAGCCCGTTCTATTGGTGCTGATTGAATGGCTAACGCTTGAAATGCTGGTTGTGCTGCACCATAACCTAAACCTAACAAAGGGGCCGTTAATATTATGGTTAATGGCGTAGTAGCTATTCCTAACGCTAATAGTCCTAGTATAAAGAGTACTAGGCCTGGGTAGATAATATATTTAGAGCCATACCGAGCATATGCTTTTCCTACTAGAGGTCGACTGATTATGATCATTACAGCAAAGATAGCAAAAAATGCACTGCCCCAAATACCAGACCCCATACTATTTAACTCAATGGGAATAAATACTAACACACCAGAATAGGTAAAGCCAATAAACAGTCCCATTAAAGCCCAAGGCAAACTTCTTTTTTCAATAAATTGAGATATATGCCACCCTTTGTGAGTAGATGGTTTAGGCATTGCTAATTCTTTTGATAAGGGAATACTATTACTCAATACTAGGACTAACCCTGTCATAATAGTTAAGAAAAGATAGAGAGCTATACTACCATATGAAGCAAGTGCATATAAGCCTATTGCAGGCCCCAACACCATTGCCACATTCGAAAAGATAGCAAACATATTGATGCCCTCCCCCTTTCGATTAGGAGGTAACACCAATACCGCCAACGCCGCCATTACAGTTGTGCCTAAAGCAAATACAACACCATGTAGCCCCCGCAATACAAAGATGGCTTCTAAAGAGGTTGTAAAATTAAAGAGCCCCATAATGATGAAAAATAAAGCAGTTGATAGTAGTAATACAACTCGTTTGTTAAAGCCATCAATCAAGCGACCTGCAAAGAGCCTACATAGAATTGTGCCTATTTGAAAATAGGTCATCGCTAATCCCGCATCTAAATCACTTCCACTTAATTCAGAGGTTATAACTATCGGCAAGGCTGCTACGAGAACATATTGTGTCATATATAAAATGCCACTGCTTATACCATAGTTTATAAAAGCAGGGCTCCATAATCGATTTGAATCCATTTATCTATCCCCTTTTCAACATTGTGTTACTTTGCTATTTTACGCCCCATATACAAAGAATTCAATAAGTATAGACCTTACTATATACATATCCTATACATATATGTATGAGTTATCCATGGTAATAATTTATTAGTAGATGATACATAAAAAGAACCTCTCTGAATATAATACAGAGAGGTTCTTATACTTTTACCAATAATAGGTAAAAGCATTATATATTATTGTTGATTGCGGATATCGTTCTTGTTGCGACTCTTCCACATAACCCATAAGGATGTAGCTACACAGATAGAGGAATACGCACCACTAGCAAAACCAATAATCATACAAAGAGCAAAGTTCTTTGTAGTGTCCCCACCGAATAGATAAAGGGATACACAGGCAAACATAACGGTAGCCAATGTATAGAAACTACGGTGAATACTTTGTGTAATAGATGCATTCGCAAGATCTGCAAATGTATCAGAACGTTTATGTGTATGTGTATTTTCGCGAACACGGTCAAAGATAACTACAGATTCATTCATGGAGTAACCTACAACCGTAAGAATAGCCGCCAAGAAAGACGCATCAATTTCTAATTGGAAATAAGAGAATACCCCAAGAACCATAATCAAATCATGGAAAATAGCAACGAGCGCAGAAATAGCAACTTTATATTCAAAGCGATAAGAAATATACAATGCTAATGCCGCAAACGCTATAACAAGATTTAACAACGCATGTTCTGTAACTTCGGAACCAATTACAGCACCTACAGTTTCAATACGTTTAACTGTATTGTTACCAATAGATTTAGTCAAAGATTCAATCACAGCGGCACTTTCACTAGGTTCAAGATTACGTGTACGAATCATTACGTCTTCGCCCGCTGTATCACCAGTAGTATCTCCAGAAAGCTGAATTTGTGCGTTTTCAAGATTATATTCTTTTAGGACGTCACGAACTTGACTAACCTCTACAGGCTGATCAAATACAACTTCAACAATCGTACCACCAGTATAATCAATACCAAAGTTAAAACCTTTAGTAAAGATGGAAATCAAACTGATAATAACAAGTGTGGAGGAAATTGCAAACCACCAACGATGATGCTTAATTACGTCTAATGTCATTTGCGTTTACCTCCTTTCAAAGATTTTGGTGCAAATGCGTCAGCACTTGTGCTTGGAGAGATATTCGCACCAAACCAGAATGGATGGTTCGTAAAGTTACAGTCAATAAGTAAGCGTAATAAGAAATGGCTCACAGTAATCGCTGTGAACATACTTACAACAACACCTACGCCTAAGCTGATAGCGAAACCTTTTACAGGGCCAGAGCCTAAGATTGTCAAGATAGCAGCAGTAATGATAACGGATACGTTCGCATCTGTAATTGTTGCTAAAGCACGACTGAAACCAGCTTCCATGGCTACACGCATGGACTTACCGGAGAACACCTCTTCTTTGAAACGTTCAAAGATAAGAATGTTCGCATCTACAGCAACACCCATGGATAAGATAATACCAGCGATACCTGGCAATGTCATAGTTGCATTAAAGCCTTTACCTAATACGAGCAATAAGAGCATAACATATACAAGTAATGCAATATTAGCTACGATACCAGAAAAACGATATAAAATAACCAAGAAAATCATGATCATGGCAATACCAGCACTGAAGGCTACAACAGATTTATCCTTGGAGTCTTGACCCAAAGAAGGACCGACTGTACGCACTTCTAATACATTAATTTTAACAGGCAATGCACCAGAACGTAATAAAATAGCCAAGTCTTTAGCTTCTTCTAAGCTTTGACTACCAGAGATTGTTGCTTTACCACCTGTA
Source organism: Veillonella sp. (assembly GCF_041333735.1). NCBI lineage: Bacteria > Bacillati > Bacillota > Negativicutes > Veillonellales > Veillonellaceae > Veillonella > Veillonella sp. The sequence goes on along the minus strand of NZ_JBGKFB010000001.1, from coordinate 1,446,920 downwards.
ATTGCTTGTTGTACTACAGGATTAGTCAATTCTTTACCATCCAATGTAATGGCAATACGACGACCAATATTTTTAGATGTTAAATCAGCAAACTTCTTAGCCCCTTCATCGCTTAATTCAATAGCAACGAGTGGTTGTTTATTTTGACCTAACTCTTCTTTTGCATCTTTTAAATCATCACCAGTCATAACAGTTTGACCTTGGTCGTTTTTAAATTCCAAGACCGCTGTTTTACCGATACGTTTAATCGCTTCGTCAGGATCTTTTACACCTGGCAATTCGATGATAATACGACGAGCACCTTCACGTTGTACTAATGGTTCAGACAAACCCATTTCATTAATACGACGCTCTAAGATTTGCTTCGCTCGTTCCACTGCATCATTGTCAGCTGTACCAGTCGCAGAGTCCTCTGCTTCCAATACGATGTGCGTACCACCTTGCAAGTCTAGACCTTGTTTCAAAGAGCCTGCTAAAGGTTGAATAAAATACGCAAATAATCCAATGATGGCAGCAATGACTACTAAAAACTTGATAATAGCTTTACCGTTCAAAATAGTTGCTCCCTTCTACTACTATACGCAATGTATAACGCCTTGCTCCGTTACAATTTTGCTCATCCGTTGGTCCAGTTCATCCATTGGGATTGGTGTATCCCACAACTGTACTGACCAGCATACGCCCATAAATGTACGTGGTGAAAGTTCCTTGAGAAATCGATCATAATACCCATTCCCCATCCCCATGCGACCGCCTTGACGGTCAAAGCCAGCACCAGGCACTAAAATCAAATCCAAGTCATGTGGATTAATAACCTCGTATGGCTCAGAGGGAATGCGTATATTTAACACACCCCGAGTGATAGATTCTAGAGACTTAAGACGAACGGGAATCATCGTCGTCTTATCTGTACATACTGGAACATATACGGATTTACCATGTTCTAAAGCATGACGAATAACACCGTCTAAATTGGCCTCCTTGGGCATCGCCAAATAGGCCATAATGGTATTAGCTGATATATACTCAGGACTATTAACAATTTGATCTGTCAAAAGCGTAGTCCATCTATGACAATCAGCAACGGATAAAGCAGCGCGCTGGGCCTTGCACGCCCGGCGCACTGCTTCCTTTGTATTCATTATTTTTCTTCCTTGTTTTTCTTGGAAAGAACGTTAGCAATTGCAGAACGTGCAAATGTTAACTCAACTTTTTCAGATACTTGAACCTTTACTTTTTCATCGTCAAGTTCAACGATTTCGCCATAAATACCGCCGATAGTAACGATTTTTTGACCTTTCTTCAAGCTGCCTAACAAATTAGCGCGCTCTTTTTGTTGTTTCTTTTGTGGACGCCACAATAAGAAATAAAAAATTACGACCATCAACAAAATAGGCCAGCTAGTTTGCAACACTTGTAAAATATCTTCCATTTTATCCTCCTAGTGTAATAAATATGTTTTTCTTTTCTAGTATAGCCACCTAATATAGATTTGACTAGACTTAATTACTATTTTTTAAAGCTATCCCAAAATTGCATTCTAAATTGTGGGAACCGATCTTCTAAGATGGCTTGTCTCATTTGACGCATAAACTCAAGCAAGAAGTAAAGATTATGGTATGTTACGAGACGCAACGCCAAAATTTCTTCCGCCTTATACAAGTGACGAATATAAGCGCGAGAATAATTTTTACATGTATAACATTGGCAGCCTTCTTCTAAAGGACTCCAATCATGAGCAAATTGCGCATTTCGAATATTAAGGCGACCTTTCCAAGTCATAGCCATACCATTTCGAGCAACTCGTGTAGGATATACGCAGTCGAACATATCAATACCACGTGCTACGCCTTCTACAAGGCAATCCGCCGTACCAACGCCCATTAAATAACGAGCCTTGTTAGTTGGCAATAGTGGCGTAGTATATTCTAAGATTTCATTCATCAAATCATGAGGTTCCCCAACGGATAAGCCACCAATACTATAGCCTTCAAAGTCCATAGCTACCAGCTCTTCCGCACTTTGTTTGCGCAAGTCTTTGTACATACCACCTTGGACAATACCAAACATTCCTTGACAGTCATCGGCTTTACGAGCCTCTTGGCAACGATGAGCCCAACGTGTGGTACGCGCTGTTGAGCGTTTCGCATAATCATGGTCCGCAGGATACGGAATACATTCATCAAAGGCCATCGCAATATCAGAACCTAATTGCTCTTGTACCTTTGTGGCCACCTCTGGAGATAAAAACTGTTTAGACCCATCAATATGAGATCTAAAGGTTACACCCTCCTCAGTAATCTTACGCATATCGCCTAAGCTAAATACTTGGAAGCCACCGCTATCAGTTAAAATAGCTTGATCCCAGTTCATAAATTTATGTAAGCCACCTGCTTCTTCTACGAGTTCAGGACCAGGACGAAGGAATAAATGGTACGTGTTGCTCAAGATGACTTGAGATCCCATCGCCTTTAATTCCTCAGGCGTCATAGTTTTAACTGTAGCTTGTGTACCTACAGGCATAAACATAGGCGTTTGGAAGGTACCATGTGGCGTATGCAATAAACCAGCACGAGCCCCCGTGTGAGGACATGTCTTTTGTAATTCATAAGTAATACTCGGCATAGTCCCTCCTAACGTATAAACATAGCATCGCCAAAGCTAAAGAAACGATAACGTTCGCGTACAGCTTCTTCGTAGGCCGCTAAACAATGTTCACGACCAGCCAATGCACTAATCAACATTAATAATGTAGATTGAGGCAAGTGGAAATTCGTTACCAACGCATCAATCATCTTAAATTTATAGCCAGGATAGATGAAGATTTGTGTCCATCCACTAATGCCTTGTAGGACACCATCATCATTGGTAGCCGACTCAAGGGTACGCACAGAAGTAGTACCTACCGCAATAATACGGCGTCCGTTTCGCTTAGCTGCATTAATACGATCAGCTGTATCTTGAGATACCACGAAGAACTCACTATGCATTTCATGGTCCTCAATTGTCTCTGCTGATACAGGTCTAAATGTTCCAAGACCAACATGCAAAGTAACAAATTCTAACTCTACACCTTTCGCTTTTATCTTTTCTAATAGTTCAGGTGTAAAGTGAAGCCCTGCTGTTGGAGCTGCAGCTGAACCTTTCTCCTTAGCATAAACGGTTTGATAACGATCTTTATCTTCTAGCTTCTCATGAATATATGGAGGTAATGGCATTTCACCGATTTCTTGTATCACATCATCAAATACACCATCGCAAGTGAATTCAATGATACGACCTCCAAACTCAGTTTTATCTATAACGGTCCCACTTAATCGGTCATCAAATTCGATAACTTGACCAATAGGACATTTTTTACCAGGTTTAACAAGGCATTCCCAGCGATTTTCACCACATGGTGTGAGGAGCAATACCTCAACCTTGCCACCAGAGCCTTGACGTTGGCCATATAATCTCGCAGGAATAACCTTTGTATTATTAAATACAAGTACATCCCCTTCGTGAAGTTCATCTAGCAAATCGTAAAAATGCTCTTTATGCGCAACCTCACCTGTAACCTTGTCTAAGGTCAACAGTCTCGCTGTATCACGAGGCTCTACAGGATGTTGAGCAATTAGTTCCTCTGGTAATTCATAATCAAAATCTGTAACTTTCATCGCAATCCTTATTAGTACATTTTCTTTAATGTAATGCCACTATAGTAGTGACGCAAAATAGTTTGGTAATAATTTGTATCCCCTGGTGTCGCACGCTTAGCCATTTCTGCAGCGCCCCATTGAGACATACCAAGACCATGTCCCCAACCGTGGCCTTTAATATAGACAGTATCATTGCTACCAGTAAAATTATGATACGCCTTACCCGTACCTTTAGCTGGGTTATAATTTACATAAAAATCAAATAGTGTTGATTTCAAGCCTAAAATACTGCGTAAAGAATCTCCATCAATGGTCGTTTTGCCAGAGGTACCTATGAAAGTAGCACTCTTAATTCGGCCAGATACACCGCGGTCAGATGTTTGTTGACCTGGCTTGCCAAGAGGTGTCAATTGAATGCTCTTCAATTTACCAACCCCTTTACTAGCTGCGTTAAGCTTACTTTCAAGGGCCTGACGAGAAGTAGTCACTGTCCAGTTCGATGTAGATGTGCCAGTACTAAAATCCTTTACACCTTTCAAATACGGTACATCGCTACCCCAAACATTGACGCTATCTTCAGTATAACCGCCACCATCAGAATGGAATAAAGCATTAATAGGGCGTTGATTATATAACATAACCATACCCTTTGTTTTATTAACTGCATTTGTGGTAGCTTGCGTTTCACCACTAACCCCATTATAGACTTGGTGATCTGTGGACGTACTTACATCATACAGTTTACCTTTATTCTCTTCCATAGTATGAAGAGCATAAGTTCGAGCAGCTACAGCTTGTGCTTCTAGTGCAGCTGCTGGCCAAGATGGAACGACTTCTTGCGGAACTACGCCGTAAAGATAATCTTCAAGAGGTACAGAATTAATGACCATCATCTTTCCATTATTAGCACGTAATGTAAGTCCTCCACGATAGCCTTTGCCTTCAAACAAGAATGGTGCATCACTATTAGCTGGTTTTAATGTAACTACCGTATCAATAGCTTTGCCATTAACAGCAATTTTACCACTTCGAATACCAACAGAGGTTCCACGGTTTGCACTGATTGTGCTAACTTGACCATTAGCACTATTTAACACAACCATATTAGCAGTAGATGTAACTGTAGCATCGGAACTGCGACTACCCAATAACACGCGTACATTTGGTACATTTTCTACACGCTCCGTAGCAGGTGTAATAACAGAACCTACTTTATTACGCGTAATAGCAGCCGTATTAGCTTTAATACTATTGGCATCAGAAGTTTTTATAGCCTTAGAGGCAGCTGGCTTTACCGTTGTAGCCTTGGCACTAGTAACTGTAGATTTTGCAACAGGTTTTTGAGCTGTTGCTGCAGCCTTAGTTGCATTTGACTTCGGAGTCACTTTTGCCACAGGCTTTGGAGCCGGTTTAGTTACAAGTGGTCGAAAAGTTGACCGCTTCGTCGAATTTACTTTCGATACATTTGTTGTAGATACTGTTGATTTCGGCGTTGGCTTTTTAGTCACTACTGCACTTTTATGTTGCAATGTAGCCCCTTGTGCAACAGATGCACCGCCAATATTTACACCTAAAAACAAAGTTGCCATTATCATCAATTGTAATCGTTTCGTTTTCATTGTTATTTCCCTGTCTGTGAAATACCTAAATGCTCATAGGCAAGTTTAGTAGCCACCCTCCCACGCGGTGTACGTCCTAAAAATCCTAATTGCATCAAATATGGTTCATACACATCTTCGATGGTATCTCTCTCTTCGCTGATAGCAGCTGCAATAGTATCTATTCCTACCGGACCGCCATCATACTTTTCAATAATACACTCCAACACACGTCGATCGATTCGATCGAGCCCTTCTTTGTCAATATATAAACGCTGTAACGCATCATCTGCAATACTTTGAGTGATAACCCCATCACCTATGACTTGTGCAAAATCACGTACCCGTTTAAGTAGACGATTTGCGATACGCGGCGTTCCCCTTGAACGACGCGCAATTTCACTGGCCCCAGTCGACTCAATACCGATATGGAGTATTTCTGCCGCCCGAGTCACAATAAACTCTAATTCCGGTTGTTTATAATATTCCAACCGGTTAATAATCCCAAAGCGGTCCCGCAATGGTGCCGCCAAAGCCCCAGCTCGTGTGGTAGCACCTACCAAAGTAAACTTTGGCAAATCGATGCGCACCGTTCGAGCACTTGGGCCCTTACCGATGATAATATCGATTGCATAGTCCTCCATAGCAGAGTACAATACTTCCTCTACACTGCGAGACAAGCGATGAATTTCATCGATAAATAATACATCGTGATCATCTAAATTCGTTAAGATCGCAGCCAAGTCGCCTGACTTTTCAATAGCAGGACCAGATGTTATGCGAAAGTTAACACCCAATTCATTCGCAATAATACCTGCTAATGTAGTCTTTCCTAGACCTGGTGGACCATACAGCAATACATGATCTAATGCTTCACCACGCTGCTTTGCAGCCTGAATATAGACATTTAGATTGCCTTTAGCCTCTTCTTGACCAACATATTCGTTAAAGAATTTTGGTCGCAAGCTATATTGCCACATATCTTCTTCGTGCTCGCCATTTCCGACAAGGCGTACTTCTTCGTTCATCCTTATCGTCCTTTCCCAAGCTCAATCAAGCTGACCTTAATCAACTCAGATACATCACGCTTACCATCATCTAAAGACTCTACAATATCAGCCACATCTCGCTCTGAATAGCCTAGCGACACAAGAGCCTCAATGGCCTCACCGGCAGCACCACTAGCAGCAACGCCCATCGGCTGTATGGCTGCTGGTGATTCTGCAGATATATGCGTCATCTTCGCTAACTTATCCTTTAATTCAAGAACAAGTCGCTCTGCAGACTTCTTACCAATGCCCGGCAATTTCGTTAATTGCTGCACTTGGCCATTGATAACAGCTAATTTGAAAGCCTCTGGTGTCATGCCAGACAAGATGCCAAGCCCCACCTTAGGCCCTATACCAGAAACAGAAATGAGTAAAATAAACAACTCATACTCCTCTTCCGTCCAAAAGCCATAGAGTTGCATCGCATCTTCACGTACATTGAGATACGTGAATAGCATCGCCTCATGACCTTCAATCAATTGTTGTCGCGTAGTGGTCGGCACATATACACGATACCCTACGCCATGTACATCTACATAACAAGACTCTTTAAAGAGATGTGTTACGATGCCCCGTACATACCCTATCATTATACCAACCTCTTCAATCTATCATTGTGAGAACTATGAGCCGTACAAATAGCGACAGCCAATGCATCTGCCGTATCATCAGGCTTAATTTTCTCACGAATCCCCAAAATATTCATTGTCATATAAATGACCTGATTCTTATCAGCCTTGCCGTAACCTGTAACGGCTTGCTTGATTTGCAGCGGTGTATATTCATAAATAGGAATACGCTGTTGTTCAGCCGCTAATAAGATAACACCACGTGCTTGACCGACCTTGATGGCCGTCGTTACATTGCGGTTGAAGAATAATTCTTCTACCCCGAACTTATCAGGCTTGAATTCCTCTAGAATATCACTTAGGTCATTAAATAAAATTTCCAACCGCTGTGAATCTGTTAATTCCTTAGGAGTTGTAATAGCCCCATAGGCTACAGGTGTTAATTTGCTCCCCTTCACGTCAATAATGCCATAACCGCATATAGCCGTGCCTGGGTCAATACCTATAATTCGCACCTTAACCCCCTTAGTTTAAAAATGAGATAAGCTGTCGCCTACCTCCATTACATAATCTATTTTATTATAGCACAATACCACATCGAAGTTCATGAATTTCCATAGAAAAATTTATAAGAAACTCATTAATTTTCATATTCCCAATGGTTCTCTAAAAAATACATAAAAAAGGAGCACCTTTAAAGTGCTCCTTATCATAATTATTCTTCTTCGTCGTCTGGCAAAATACCATTGTGATATACGTTTTGCACATCATCAAGATCATCCAATACGTCGAGCATTTTTTGCATTTTTACAGCATCATCACCAGTCAACTCAATAGTTGTATCTGGAATCATTGTAATTTTAGCTACTTCTGTTTCAATGCCCGCATCAGCAAGAGCTGCTTCTACAGCATCATAGTCTTCAGGAGTAGTATAAATTTCAAATACATCATCTTCAGACTTAAGATCTTCTGCACCTGCTTCAAGAGCAAGCATAGTCAATTCATCTTCGTCATGACCTTCTTTATCGATAACGAAAACGCCTTTAGATTTGAACATCCAGCCTACGCAACCGCTTTCACCAAGATTACCACCTTGTTTGGAGAAAGCATGACGCACATCAGCAGCCGCACGGTTACGATTATCCGTCATAACTTCTACAGTAACGGCAACACCGGCAGGACCATAACCTTCATATACGATTTCTTCGTATGCGTTCATATCCGTAGCGCCAACGCCCTTATCGATAGCACGTTGAATATTATCTTTAGGAATATTGTTTTCACGAGCTTTTTGTAAAGCCAATTTCAAACGCATATTACCTGTTGGATCGGCACCACCCATACGTGCTGCTACAGTAATTTCACGACCGATTTTCGTAGCCAATTTAGCCTTCAATGCATCGGTTTTACCTTTTTTATGTTTAATATTTGCCCATTTTGAATGTCCTGACATAGACGCCTCCTATTTATTCCACCATGCTTCGCCCCGTAATCGATCCAAGATGATTGAAACGGCACTACGCACAGATAAATGATTGTATTCACCATGGCCATATATAGGTTCTAAAATATAGTCAAAGCTTTCCATCGTTTCTTTTGTCATACCATAACCGGTACCAAATAATACTAACACAGGGCGCCCCTCATTTTCAAGATGTTCACGCATCCGTGCATAGGAAATTGTATTATCATAGGTACGTGCATCTGTTGTCGCCACAATAGGTTTCATACCTTCTAGGTCTTCAATCATTCGCACTGCTACTGCAATAGAGTTAACCAACTCCACGCCGGTGAAAGCATCCTTACGATCTGGATTGTATGTAGAACCAAATCCAGATTTCCAATGTTCCATGATGGTGCGCACCAACTCACGCTGAGCAGGTATATTGTGAATCACAAAATATTTAGATACATCATAGGTAATAGATGCTCGTGCAATATCGTGAATATCATAATTTGTAATGGCCGTCGTAATGACCTCTTTATGCTTGTTCATAATTGGATAATGAACAAGCCCAATATATAAATTAGCCAACGCCTTAAATCTCCAACAATAATAACGATATCAATCTGATCCAGTAAATGTTAAATAAAACTATCCAAATTGAGATACTAAAACAAAACATAAAATTAAAATACTAATTAATCTACTAAAAGCGGTACAAAATATGCTTCAGTGCCGGCAATCTCTTCTGGAGAAAAACGACAACCGACTGCAGAAGCTTGATCGCCAAGCATAAAGCAAGATAATGTCAAACAGCCTTCTTTCGTACCACTATCTACGGTATGAGTAAAGTGTTTCTGCTTAATAAAGTCCTGATACATAACCTTTTTACTGTCCCGACAAACTATATCATCATAGTTATCTACAAATTTCTCCATGTATAGTTCAGCTTGATTTCCACGTTTTTGAACAACCTGAATATTTCGCCCTTCACGGCCCCAAATTTCCTTTTGAATATAAAGTCCATCATCAAGGTTCGGGAAATCACTTTCAAAATAGGACGGCGTCAAATAGCGCTCGATAATATCTCGCTCAGGGGCAGTAAAAAATTGGTTTGTTAAGTATAGAGCATACACTAAGGACATAAACGATTTATTCTGTAAAATAATCGCCTCTGGTGGATTAAATAGATTAAAGCGGTATTCATTATACAAATCTAAAAACATTTCACCTAGTGGTTCACCATCTGCTGTAGTTTCATCAATCAATAGTTCCATGGGATGTAAACGATACAGATTGGCTACATGACCACCGTCAGATAATAGAATACCCTCATCATCAATGACCATATCATAAAAGGATAGGAATCGAACATCTGCTTCTGGGCATGCTGATTTCATAGCCTGTAAGAGAAACTGTGTAGTTCCATAGTCCTCTAAATAATCATGAAAGCACCCGAAAACAAAGGGTTCTGTTTCATTATCCGTCATCATATTATGTTGTTTATTAGTCACACTATATTTTTTACGAGATGTTCCTTCATATACGCGTTTCAAAAAACGTTCAAGTTCATTATAAGCATCTATATTAGGATCTACTTTATCGAAATATCGTACCGCTACACCATTAGCATAATAACTTTCAATTAGAAAGCAGGGTGTATCCGCATTAATCTCGACCATGCGCAATTGTCCTCTATCATCAAGGACAAAGTCAAATCGAGATAACCATGTAGGTAAGCCCAATGGATTCCCACGATGTAAATAGGGAATCAAATTTTCGGGCATATCCATATTGAGAGCAAACTCATCAGGTGCCTGTTGAAATACCTTAGCGGCTTTACAAAATATTTGAAATAACATGCGCGACGCATGTCGAATTTCATCATAAAAACCAGCCGGAAAAGATTGTGTAGAAAGCGCAGGATACCGATCATCATAGCCTTCATAATCTACAAAGGGCAATATATCCGTATCAAGTTCATCTATATACGATTTCATAATATCGGCCTCCATTAGGAACTACTAGAACGTACACCTGCACTACCAAAACCAGACTTTTGACCTATAGAAGAGGCTTTTTGACTTCTACGCTTCTCATAGTCTTTATACGTACGTCGTCCTAAAGAACTATGCGTATTTGAACCTGTTGTTGTATATACATTAGGCTCCTCATAGGGTTTTAAAGGGGCTGCCACACGATAGGTCATAGTTCGTCCATCCATACGCGCTGTAGGTGGATTAAATCCATGAAAAATATAGTAGCCTGCTGCAATACTAGGTAACAGCCCCGCTAAACCAGCGTCCCATACTAAATTTCCACTAGTGTCGCGGTGAAAGGTAACAGACCGGTTATCATCATATAAAGCTGTTTCTTTACCATCTCCATGGTTTAATAGAGAATAACGATTACCTTGATTATCCTTTAATCGAACTTCCCCGTCATTTGCTTCAGGATAAATTTTATCACATACAACATAAGCAATGTCATTCCAGTATGAATACACACCAACGAGGCCCGCTACAGCGGCAAAAGCACTCGTTATGTATAGAGTTTTCTTACTTGGCTTATACATAGGACACTCCCTTAGTGCACAGCACCACTAACAACGAGAGCAAGACCTACAAAGATACCAAATACGAGGATACCTGCTGCAGTATTACCACGCATAATCTCTTCAGATAAATTATATTTTCGATGCCATAAATTAATAAACATATAGCCTGTTACAAACAATATAATGCCTAAAATAGCATATACGATACTGGCCACCACACCATGCAATAAAGATGTATCAGCAGTAGTCACTACAGGAGACATGATGACAGCGCGCAAAATTTCACCAATACCGATAAATGAACCCGCTGAGAGCCATGCTACAGCACAGTTACCACGTTTAATTTCTTCGCTGAATTTGCCGGGTACAAAGAAATCAATAACAGTATTAGCTGTTAACATTAAGAAAATTCCAAAACAAGCATAAAAAATCGTTAATAATACATCTGGTATATAAATCATAATAAGCCTCCTAATAATATAATTTTGTATTGGATGTGTTATTAGAGTTGCTGGTAGGATACAACCGTTCGCGTCCCGTATTATCCCCTAGTCGAACCATGGTCGCATAGTTATCGAGTATATGAGAGCTGATTAATGTACGATCAATAATTTTCCAATCCTCTTGTGTCAATTTTGATTGTTCACATACCTTAACCTTAGTTTGTCCATCCGTATTGGTAATGATATACACCAAGTCCCCAGAATAAAATACAATAACTTCATGTCCCTCTTCTAAGTTGTCCCGCTCATTTTTAATATCACCATTCACAGAATCAATTAAATCTAATGCGGTACTAACAGTATCCAGTGTAGACGTGTATACATAGTCGCTATCCGAATCTGTTTTTGTATAATATGCAGATGTGTCATGCATATGTTCTTTTGCTGTGTAAGGCACTCCAAACATAGCACGTATACTATGCCAAGACAAATCATTGTCCGACCAAAACAGAAATAGTAAAAATAATGCACCAATCCCTATAGAAGTAGCAACTCCTTCAAAGCGTTTTTTTAGACGTTGATTCCGTTTCTTTTTACTAATAGTATTAGCTTCCGCATCATTACAGAGACGAATATTCCTCAAAGGAACACGTGCCCCTTCGGCGAACATCTTCTCACCTTTAAACCAATTTTCTTCAAAGAATACGCTAGCGCCGCCTTCACAAGGCAATTGGTATTCCTTGTAGCCAGCCCGGTCACCTACAGAAGCACCACTATCACCATCTACAGCTACAACCTTTTCTAAACCGATTTGATGTAATGTAAAGCCCTTCGGTGCTCGTTTGCGATAAGATGTTCTAGATACAGTGCACCATTCATTATCATTGTATTCAATGGTGACCCATATTTTATCTGTTCCCTCTACAGCCTCGAGGCCATATTCGTGCCAATAATCACCAGGTGATTTTTGCATTGACGGCTTAGCTTTATAGGCCTGTTCCTGATCTGCTTTTGGAATAATCTCGTTATATTTAATTTTTTCAGTTATTACATAACGACTGCCCTGAACCTCAAGGACATCATAACAATTAAACTCCATACATAACCTCGCTCGAATAGGCAAAATCATATGGATTTCGGCCTATTTCCTCTTCAAAACGGGATTTAATGAAATTAAGCTTTAAAGTAGCCTATCCGCTCATGAATCGTTTCATTTTCAATAATGGAAATGCCATACTGCTGACCTATTGTAGCTTTTACAAGGACATTGGCCACATCAGCCGTCTTTACGGGTTCTTGGCTCATTAATATATGAGCTTTGTTGATAACACCAAATACAGCACAGCTAATGCGTTCTACCAACTTAGGTTCTTCTCGAATCAATGTAGCTGGACGAGCAATAACAATCGCTTCAAAAGGCAACTCTAAAATAACATCTTCTAATTGTCCTTTCATGGACATATAGAAGAATGGAGACTTTGGATTTGCTCCCAAAGAGGATACTAAACCATATTTTTTCACACCATTTTGAGCTGCAATGCGTGCCATTTCATACTGATACGTATAATCTACGGTCCATTGTGCTTCTTTAGAGCCCGCTTGTTTACGGTTTGTACCCATAGCAGAGAATAAAATATCCCCTGTCACTAAGTGTGCCCATTCACGAGGTTCATCAAAATTAACAATATGAACTGTTACCTTTGGAGATGTATATGTTACTGGACGACGTACAAATACATGAATGTCTTGAATCTCATGATTATCAATTAACGTGTCTACAATATGACGGCCCACTGCACCAGTGGCGCCTAATACTAACGCTTTCATTCTTCACCTTTAAGTCTTACAGACTCTTCCTCAACTATCTCTTTTAAAAGCTTAATCTCTTCTTTTGTTAATGGACGTTCTAATAAATCTGGACGTAACAACCGAGTTCTTTTAAGTGCTTCTTTTTGACGCCAAGTAGCAATATTTTTATGATGACCACTTCTCAATACATCTGGTACAGACCAGCCTCTAAATTCAGGGGGCTTTGTATATTGAGGACATTCTAACAAAGGTTCATAAAAAGAATCCTCCTGTGCCCCACTCGCTGCACCTAGTACACCTGGAATCATGCGAGCTACTGCATCGGCTACAACCATAGCTGGCAACTCACCACCAGTTAATACATAATCACCAATAGAAATCGTTTCATCTACTAAATGTTCCTCTACACGGTAGTCTACACCTTCATAATGACCACAAATGAGGACTATTTGATCGTATGTAGCTAGTTCACGAGCCTTCTCCTGTGTGAAAGGCTGGCCTGTAGGACCCATGAAAATAATACGACGTCGTATACTTTCACTAGGATTACCAATAAGACTCATTTCATCACACATCTCATCAGTAGTATAGCTACTATTAAGCGTATTGTCATATTGAGCAATAACAGATTCCACCGCTTCAAAAATGGGAGGTGCCATCATGAGCATACCAGCCCCACCACCATACGGTGTATCATCAACTTGACCATGTTTATTATGACTAAAGTCTCGAGGGTTAGTTACAGCCATAGACAATCGTTCTGCTTCGATAGCCCGTTTTATGATGGAATGACTAAAAAAGGCATCAAAAAACTCAGGAAATAAAGATACGATATCGATACGCATAGACCGTCCCCTATACTTATTAACTCACATAAACTCATTAGCATTATCTATATATAGCTATATTATATAACTTTTACCATAATATACCTATATGTAGATAAAACAAAACCGCCTAAAGGATTATATCCATTCAGGCGGATCTACGATCATTAAATTATTTTCCACGTCGATGTCCTTAACAACATCTTCAATGGCTGCAAATAATTGATCTGGTTCCCCATCTTTGGAAACCACATAGACATCATTAGCACCCGGTTGTAATACATCAGTCACTGTGCCAAGCACATTGCCTTTTGTATCTTGTACTTCGAGACCAATAATATCAAAGATGTAATAGCGACCTTCTGGCAATTCCACTAAATCTTCACGACGCACTTGAATTTCTTTCTTACCGAATAATTCAGCTGTGTTGCGATCAGGAATTTCCTTAAAGGATGCTAATACAAATTGTTTGTGAAATCGTGCGGATGCAACGTGGTATTCTTTACCATCGATGTAACAGGCATCCATATGCATAAACCGTTCTGGAAAATCGGTTTGAGGCATAATACGAAGATCACCCCGCACGCCGTGCGGGGCGATGATAACACCTATTGTGATGAAATCGTTAGGCTTCATTATTGACGAAACGCAACGATTTTACCGTCCTCTAATAGGATTTCAGCGCCCATCATGGCATCCAAATTATCCCCGATTTTAACGGTAACTGTTTGCTCTAATGTACCTTGAGGAATTTCAGTTCCTAAGGACAATTCTTGAGCGTCTTTCAATTTAGCTGTTACTTCTTCTTTGAAAGCCAAGCGTTTATTTTTCTCTTCGTCGATTTGTTGACGAATTGCAGTAAGGCTTGTAGCATCAACTTTAGCCGCATCAGCCAAAATACGTTGAGCTTGGAACTCAATTGCTTCCAAATCTTTATTCACCATATCAAGGCGAGTTTCAAGATCAGATACAATTTTCGCTTTCAAGTCTTCTGTTACTTTTGCTTTTACTGCTACAGGGACACGTAATGTCATTTCTTCCATTGGAATACTCCCTTTTAGACAATATCAACAGATATCTTTTTGTTCTCTTTAATAGCCGCCGCTTTCACCACAGCGCGAATCGCTTTCGCTATTCGTCCTTGCTTTCCGATGACTTTGCCCATATCCTCTGGGGCTACATGAAGTTCGTAAACTTCCATATTCCCCTTTTGGACCATGGTAACAGATACGGCATCAGGCTGCTTCACTAATGATTTCGCAATTAATGAAATTAATTCTATCATCACAGTATGCCTCTCTATTAATTACTTTTTAGCGTCAGCAAATTTTTGCATAACGCCTTGTTTTTTGAACAAGGAGCGAACAGTGTCAGTAGGCTGAGCACCTTTAGCTAACCAAGCCAAAGCTTTTTCTTCGTCTACATTAACGATAGCTGGTTGTTTAGTAGCATCATATTGACCAATTGTGTCAACAGGACGACCTTCACGTGGAGCACGTGCGTCAGCAACAACGATACGGTAGAAAGGAGCTTTTTTAGCACCTAAACGAGTCAAACGAATTTTTAACATGTGAAATTCACCTCCTTATACTGATATGGGTGGACAGGTTCAGCGCCCCTGCCCATGTATTACATAAACGGTAATTTAGGCATTCCAGGGAAGCCGCCCTTACCGCCACGTAAACCTTGCATGCGCTTCATCATCTTCCGCGCTTCTTCAAATTGTTTCAACAAGCGATTTACATCTTGTACCTGAGTACCAGAACCTAACGCAATACGCTTGCGGCGAGAACCATTAAGAATACTTGGATTTTCTCGCTCTGCTGCCGTCATGGATGTAATGATGGCCTCAATACGGCGCACCTCTTTACTGTTCAAATCAAGGTCTTTCAATTGATCCTTAATTTGTCCCATGCCTGGCAACATACCAATAATATTTTGTAATGGCCCTAACTTTCTCACTTGGTTCATCTGTTTCAAGAAGTCATCCAAGGTGAAATTGTTTTTCGCCATTTTCTTAGCCATTTCACGAGCTTCTTCTTCATCGATGGCGCCTTGTACATTTTCGATTAATGTTTTAAAGTCGCCCAAGTCGAGGATACGAGAAGCCATGCGGTCTGGATAGAATACATCGAAACCATCCATTTTTTCGCTTACCCCAGTGAACTTAATTGGCAAGCCTGTTACAGCTTTGATGGATAATGCAGCACCACCGCGCGCATCACCATCGAGTTTAGTGAGGATAACACCATCAACGCCTAATTTTTCATTAAACGTTTGTGCTGTTGTCACCGCATCTTGACCGATCATGGAGTCCACAACGAGTAGAATTTCATGAGGTCGAACAGCGGCTTTAATGTTGGATAACTCATCCATAAGGACTTCATCTATAGCCAAGCGACCAGCTGTATCGATGATAACCACATCTTTCAACATATGCGTGCTTTGCTCTACGGCGCGACGTGCAATGTCTACTGGATTGGCACCAGGTGTTTCATCAGCAAATACTGGGATATCGATTTGCTTACCTACAACTTGTAATTGAGTAATCGCAGCTGGACGATATACGTCGGCCGCTACGAGCATTGGATGTTTACCTTGTTTGCGAAGATATACTGCCAACTTACCAGCTGTAGTAGTTTTACCAGCACCTTGTAAACCAACGAGCATAATAATCGTTGGAGGCTTACTGGAAATCATGATACGACTTTGTGTACCACCCAATAGCGCCGTCAACTCGTCATTTACAATTTTAATAACTGTTTGTGCAGGATTTAAAGAACCGAACACCTCTTCACCAAGGGCCTTTTCCTTAATGGACTTAACAAAGTCCTTCGCTACCATAAAGTTAACGTCTGCTTCTAATAGTGCTGTGCGTACTTGACGCAACGCAAGATTGACATCATCTTCTGTAATTTTGCCCTTCCCCTTTAAGGATTGAAAGGCTTCTTGCAGTTTTTCTGACAAGCTATCAAATGCCATAATATCCCTCCATTTGCGCCAATACTTTCTGCACCTTAGTTTCAGCTAGAACCTCTTCAGGCAAGGTTTCTTTCAATTGTGAAAGCAAACCTTCACGCTGTTCATATTGTTCCACCAAGTGCAACTTTGATTCGTAATCATTTAAAATGTGTCGAGCACGCTGTAAATTATCGTGTACAGCCTGCCGTGATACGCCTAGTTCCTCAGCGATTTCTCCAAGGGACATATCGTCTTCGTGGTGAAGTTGTAAGGACATGCGTTGCTTGTCCGTCAATAATGGCCCATAGAAATCCAAGAGCAAACTTATAAGCACTCGTTCTTCCATTTCGCCACCTCCATCACTGTCAAGTCATATTACTTTACATATGGTACAGTATAAAAAAAGATGTGTCAAGTAAAAATACTTAACATCTAAATTATAGATAATTATTTTCATATTTTACTTTTATATATACTCAAATATGCTATAATAAGGATATCTAATATTTTCAATATAAAAGATAGGAGGTATTGTATGAATACCAAACATTATGATCTTATCGTCCTAGGTTTCGGCAAAGCTGGTAAAACATTGGCTGCTAAATTTGGCTCTATGGGCAAAGCCGTTGCCATGATTGAAGAAAATCCACTCATGTATGGTGGCACATGCATTAATATTGCATGTATTCCTACTAAGACGATGATTGTGGCCGCATCTAAAGGCTTATCTTACGATCAAGTACTAAACCAACGAGAGGTTGTTACATCTCGTTTACGTAATAAAAACTTCGGTATGTTAGATACAAATGAACATGTCGATGTATATACTGGACATGGCGAATTCATTAGTAATAAAGAAATCGATGTCACAGCTGGGGAAGATAAAATTGTTTTATCTGGTGACACAATTATCATCAATACAGGGGCTGTAGCCATTAAACCTAACATTGATGGTATCGATACCGCATTAGGTTTCTATAATAGTACAGAAATTCAACATTTATCCCCTCAACCTAGTACATTAGGTATTATTGGTGCCGGTCCTATTGGCCTAGAATTTGCTAGCCTATACGCTAAACTAGGTACAAAAGTTACTGTATTCAATATTGAGGCTAACATTTTAAAACGCGAAGAACCTATCGTTCAAGAATTAGCTAATGAATACTTAGCAGAACAAGGCATTACTATTTTAAACTCTGTTACACTAAATTCTGTATCTAATGACGGCAACAAGCCTATTATCACTGCTAATAATGAAAACTATACCTTTGACGCTGTTCTCTATGCTACAGGTCGCAGACCAAATACTACAAATATCGGTTTAGAAAATACTGATATCACCACTAATGAACGCGGTGCTATCGTAGTTAATGATACTTGTGAAAGCTCCGTTCCAGGTGTATACGCTGTAGGCGATGTAAACGGCGGTCCTCAATTTACCTACATTTCTCTCGATGACTTCCGCATCGTATTTGGTGCACTTACAGGTAATGGGCACTATACATTAAAAGATCGCAAAAACATTCCTTACACCACCTTCTTAACACCTCCACTCGCTCGTGTAGGCTTTACAGAAGAGGAAGCCATTAACAACGGTTATACTGTTAAAACAAAGGAAATGCTCGTAGCCACTATGCCAAGGGCTCATGTAAACGACAACCTTAAAGGGGCTTTCAAAATTGTGGTAGATGCGGAAAGCAATTTAATCCTCGGGGCTACACTCTATTCCCAAAGTGCTGAAGAATTGATTAACATAATTAAAGTAGCTATGGACAACAACATTCCGTATACATATTTCAAAAATCAAATCTTTACACATCCTACCATGGCAGAAAACTTAAATGATCTCTGTAATTTCTAGGTAAGAATAGTAACTACATAATCTAATATAATAAATAAAAGAGTCACCCTTAACTTGAATACATAAGTTAAGGGTGACTCTTTTATTTATGCCTAATGATCAATTTTAGATTACTAGTTATTAGTTAGCAATATATAGTTTTTAGTAATTTATCATTAGTTACTATAGTTAGTTCTTTGTAAATAATCTACGAACTACAGATTGCAATTTAGGTGTCAATATAATAGCCACCACAATACCTGCAGCACTTGTAATCAAGGAGTATTGAATTTTGCTAGCTGCTACGGCTGCACTTTCAAGAACAAACCACCATGCAAGGAAATAACCAAATGCAGTCCAAATTGTACCAATAATAAGAGCAATCAAAATACGTGTAAAGGATGCTGTGGGCTTTGTAATGGATGGTGGCAAGTAACCTGCTGTCATACCACCTACAATAAGACCCGCAATACCTTTAATAAAGAAAGAGAATACAATGTATTGCGTATGTCCACCAAAGAGATCAAATAATGCGGAACCAATAGCCGCACCTAAACCACCATATAAACCGCCAAAAAGAATGGATGATGTAAATAATGCAGCAGATCCTAAGTGAACCATTGCACCACCCGGTATTTCGATGCGAATTGTTGTTGCTACTGCACATAAGGCAGCAATAAATCCGATATATACAATATCGCGCGTCTTTAATTTCATAATCTAGCTCCTCTCTTTTAGCTGAATAACTATATTTAGTATAACAAATCTCACTCTGTCTAAAAACACTAATTTCATAGGATTTAAATATATAGTCAGATTTAAAATAAAGCACCTATACCATGGTATAGGTGCTTTATAAACTTTAATCAACTCTATCAAATATTATATGTTATAAGATACAAATTAAATTAAATCTTAGCTCGTTTCAAACGAAGAGAGTTACCCACAACGGTTACAGAGCTAAATGCCATTGCTGTGCCTGCAATCATAGGATTTAATGCACCGATAGCAGCCAATGGAATACCAATGCAGTTAAAGATCAATGCCCAGAATAGATTTTGTTTAATATTTGTCATTGTCTTACAACTGAGGCGTACAGCTTGTACTAATGTATGCAAGTCATTTCTTACAAGAACAATATCTGCTGCTTCTACAGCAATATCAGTACCACTACCGATAGCAAAACCAATATCTGCAGTTACGAGAGCTGGCGCATCGTTGATACCGTCACCAACCATACCAACTACAAGGCCTTTATCTTGCAACTCTATTACCTTGCTAGCCTTATCTTGAGGTAATACTTCAGCAATTACATGAGTAATACCCGCTTGTTTTGCAATATATTGAGCAGTACGACGATTATCACCTGTGAGCATCCATACATCAATACCTTGAGCATGTAATTCTTTGACAACATCAATGGTTTCTGGACGTAATTCATCTTCTACAGCCCATAAGGCACTGATAATGCCATCTACAGCGAGAACAGATACAGATGCACCTTGTTCTTCATAGTGTAAAATATCATCTTGGACGGCACTTAAATCATAACCTAATTCAGACATCCAGCGACTATGACCAAGTTGTACCGACACGCCTTGATAAGCGCCTTGCAAACCTTTACCAGGTACATCACCAAAGCTTTCAAGTTCTACAGCTTTACCTTTATAACCATGATCTTCGCCATAATAAACCATGGCCTTTGCAATTGGATGCGATGTACCACTTTCAAGGGCCATCATTAGGGACATATTTATACTTTCATCACCATTATAATTTTTGAAAGCCGTTACATCGAGAACACCTTGTGTAAGAGTGCCAGTTTTATCCATAACGATGGCATCGAGTTTACCAGCTTTTTCAAGATATTCTGCACTCTTGATGAGAACACCATGCTCCGCACCTAAGCCAGAGCCTACCATAATAGATGTTGGTGTAGCGAGACCAAGTGCACAAGGACAAGCGATAACAAGCACTGCTGTAGCATTAATGAGAGCTACATTAATAGAGTCGCCCATAATGAAGTACCATACGAGGCCGGTCAAAACAGCAAGGCCAATAACGGCAGGCACAAAATATTGAGCAACAATATCTGCAATACGTTGAATGCTTGCTTTAGAGGTTTGCGCTTCCTCTACGACCTTGATGATTTGAGAGAGCATTGTATCAGAGCCGATACGTTTTGCTTCCATTGTGAAAGCACCGCTCAAGTTAATAGTCGCACCGATAACATCAGATCCCACTTGTTTTTCTACAGGCAAACTTTCACCGGTAAGCATAGCTTCATCTACAGTAGAATAGCCTTCAGTAATAGTACCATCTACTGGAATTTTTTCGCCTGCACGAACTTGTAAAATATCACCTGCTACAACCTTAGATGTAGGAATATCTACGAACTCACCGTCACGCAATACATGAGCTGTTGCTGGTTGCAAGGCAATCAATTTTTGAAGTGCTTCAGAGGTACGCCCCTTGGCAATTTCTTCTAAAAGTTTGCCAAGAAGAATGAATGTAATGAGCCAAGCTGAGGTTTCAAAGTAAATGCCATGAGGCCCAAGTTCTGGATGGAACTGCCAATTATAAATACTGAATAGATAAGCAACAGTCGTACCCATTACAACGAGAACATCCATGGTAAGGGCGCCATTCTTTACCGCACTCCACGCACTCTTATAGAACATAAGGCCAGGGCCGAACTGAGCAATGGTAGCAAGAATGAACTCTACCCATACTGGCAAGGCTTGAATGCCAAAACGATGTAATGTCATGTTAATCATCATCGGTACGGCCATACAAGCAGCAATGATAAGACGCGTAATATGAGGTTTTAAATTAACCTTTTCTATTTCTTGCTTCGTTTCATCTGCCTCTTTAGCACCGAAACCAATATTTGTAATGGCATCAATAACTTGTTGTGATTCTACATTAGAACCGTCTTTGTAGTCAACGCTGCCTTTACGAGTGAGTAGATTAACCTTTACAGATTCTACACCATCGATCTTAGAAACAACATTTTCAACACGCTTTACACAAGCAGCACAGTGCATACCTGTAATATCAAACTCTTGTTTCTTCTTACTCATCATATCACTTCTTTCTACTAGAATTTCAAAAATATATGTCCTATATATCTATATAAGTCAGAAACTCATAGTAGACATATCATACATCGGTAATAGAGTATTTATAAACACGTATAGTTTATTATATGAACACCTTTACATGAGTATTCATTCATGCGACTCTCTTCCATAATAACATAAATTCTCATTACGTCAATATCCTACCAAATCTAGAGGGTTATTTCCTTTTTCTAAGGGAATTAATCTCCTGCCACCTATACACCTATACATAGTATAAAAAAATAGATTATAATAAAGTGATGATGAATAAACATAAACTTTGATTCCAAAGGAGGTGAATCTATGTGTGAATCAATAAGCCCTATTGTAGAATTCACTTCGGTAGCGAAGGAATTTCGCCATGAATATGTTGTGGAGAAATCGCGTTTTATCACAACTGTATACCCTTGTTCTACAGAAGAGGATGCGCAGGCTTTTATTAACCGCATCAACAAAGAATTTTGGGATGCCCGTCATAATTGTACAGCCTTTGCATTAGGACCAAAGCAAGAGCAACAGCGCTCTTCTGACAATGGTGAACCATCTGGTACGGCAGGCAAACCTATGTTAGAAGTACTCAAAAAAACTGGTATTACCAATGTAGCAGTCGTAGTAACGCGCTATTTTGGAGGTATCAAATTAGGTGCAGGTGGTTTGATTCGTGCATATTCACACTCTGTTGCGGAAACCTTACGTCTTGCCCCTAAAGAACTACACACAACACGAACTCAGTTGCAGGCTACCATCGACTATTCCTTATATGGAGCCATTGAAAGATACGTGCAAGATCAAAAATTACATTATGAAGCAAACTTTGGCGAGCATGTAGATATAACCATCTTAGTACCACCAGCTGATGTAGAGCGTATACAAAAAGAGCTCCAAGACATGAGTCATGGAGCTGCTACTTGTACTATATTAGATTCTATTGAAGTGGTGCTACCGCTAGAACAATAATCTAACTGATACACACATAGTAATTAGTTTTCGCTATGAACTAAGCCACTTACGCCTTGAGCAAGTTCATGACGTTTTTCTGTAGTTAATGGATGAGGCCATACGCGTTCAATTTGTTTTTTACGACTAACACCTGCATTATGTGCAGTCATTAATCTACGTGCTTCCCAGTTACGAATTGCTTTACTTAATGTTCTTTTTACTACGCCCATGATAGTACCTACTTTCTCAATCACTGTTATTATATTAAAAATTGTGATAAGGATAGAAAGTTTATTTTAAACACATTATTCTTTCTCTTTCCTTGATGAATATAGTATATACGCTATTTTATCAAAAGTGAAATTACTGTTACTTAGTTCGTTATAATTTTTATTTATCTTATTTTGTGTATAATAGGGAGATTCTATGGATACATCTTACTACCACAATTTTATTACCCTCGTTCAAACGGGCAATATGACGCAGGCCGCAGAGATTCTTCATATTACACAACCAGCTTTAAGTAAACAATTAAAGTATTTAGAAGCTGAATTTGGAGCTCAACTCATCAATATCAAGCGCGGCCAACGAGGATCAAACTTACAACTGACTGATGCTGGTAAAATTTTCTATGAAAAAGCCCAACAACTATGCTCCATTGAAGAATCTACATATAATGCAGTACAACAGTTGAACTCACGTATTGAAGGTACATTGCGAATCGCTACGTCTGCATCGCGCTCCACACCAATCGTACAACAATACTTACCAGCCTTTTCCATGAAATACCCATCAGTTCACTTCGAAATCTACGAAGGACTAATGACTAATGTGGTCAATCAACTTATTAATGGTAATGCAGAGCTGGGAATTGCAAACATTCAAATGGTAGACACTGATAAATTTGATATCCTTCTTACTCAAGAGGAACATTTATACGCTATTTTCCGCCGTGATGTATTCTGGATAGATCGTGAACATGATACCATCACATGGGATGATATCAAAAAGTGTCCTTTATCCCTCTCTGGTGGATCTGTGCGAATGATTATGCAGTCTAGCTTAACTGACATGGATCAACTGAATGCTGTTGCCATCACTACAACTAAGAGCTCTGCCATCGAATGGGCATCCTCTGGGAGAACTGTGTCTTTAGTTCCTATGGATGCAAAAGAGCTCATTAACCATCGTAAAATGGCCCGTATCAAGTTGCCAGAATTCTCAGGCGATTTTAAAAAAGCATTTATTACGCTTAAAGGCCATGCTTTATCCCCTGTAGCACAGCAATTTATTGATTTCTACAAAGCATATGTTTAAACCATGTGATAGAAATTCATATGATATGGGATTTATAACTTATGATATTGTATTTATAACTTATCGTATAAGATTTTGTACAGTTATGAACATTAATACAATACATAAAAGAAGACCTAGTACATAATGTACTAGGTCTTTTTATCTTTATATGTTGTAAACCATCTAGTCTATAAATATAAACATATAGTATTAAAGGTCTATCAAATATAAACTATTATTTCTCTTGATGTACAGCACCTACTATATCAGTAATGCTGTTAAGATTATATTGTTCCACATAATCGCCCATTTCTCGAGCAATACGAGAAATAGCTGTTGGATCTACCATCGTAGCAACCCCAACTTGAACTGCTTGAGCACCAGCCATCATAAATTCAATAGCATCAGTACCTGTCATAATGCCACCAAGGCCCATAATAGGAATATTAACCCCTTTATACACTTGGTGCACCATGCGAAGTGCTACCGGTTTCACAGCTGGCCCAGATAAACCACCATAAATATTACCCAAAACAGGTTTACGACGATGGATATCTATGGCCATACCAAGAATTGTATTGATGAGACTTACCCCATCACCGCCACCAGCTTCTACAGCCTTTGCGATTTCCACAATGTCAGTTACATTCGGTGAAAGTTTTACAATAACAGGCTTATCTGTTACCTTACGAACAGCTTTAGTTACTTGTTCTACTACCTTAGGATCTACACCAAACGCCATGCCTTCACAAGCAACATTTGGACAAGATACATTAACCTCGAGGCCCGCAATACCATCTACAGATAGAGTTTCTGCCATCCATGCAAATTCCTCTACCGTGCCAGCAGACATATTCGCTAACAATGGTACATCGTATTTCTTGAGGTCTGGCAAAATATCTGTTACAAAATGTTCTGCCCCAGGATTTTCAAGGCCAATACAGTTTAAGACACCAGACGGTGTTTCTGCGATACGAGTTCCTGGATTGCCATGACGACCTTTAGGTGTTAAACCTTTTACGGAAATAGCACCTACCTCATTACTAAGGTCTAAATAACCAGCATACTCAGGACCATTACCAAAGGTGCCAGATGCAGCAATAATAGGATTTTTCATCTTAATACCGCAGTAATCAACGGCAAGCTTTGGATTAGGCGTAACGGTGTTATTTAAATCGCGTTCACTCATTAAAAGAACACCTCCTCAGCTGGGAATACAGGACCATCTTTACAAACTTTGTAACGTTTGCCACCTGCACCATCACAAGCACAACCTAAACAACCACCAGTGCCACAGCCCATACGTTCTTCAAGAGATACTTGGCAAGGTACGTTGAGCTCTTTCGCTACTTGTGCCACACCTTTCATCATCGGTGTAGGACCGCAAGTCATAACAGATGTGAAAGTATTAGCATTAATCAGCTCAGGCATGATTGCTGTAGGGAACCCTTTCGTACCTACGCTACCATCATCAGTTGTGATGTGCACTTTAACAGGCGTATCTTTGAATAGATCTGCCCAGAAGGTTTCGCTTTCATTTCTAAAACCAAGAATAACTTGTGCCTCTTCCCCTTCTTTCAAATGGGATGCGATACATAGCATTGGTGCAATGCCAACGCCACCGCCAACGAGAAGCATATTCTTAGATGTTACAAATGGTTCACCTAAAGGTCCTAAACAATCTAGTGTATCGCCAGGTACGAGACGTGTCATAATTTCAGTCCCCTTACCTACGACGCGATACAAAAGGGTAATAATACCCTTTTGTGCATCGAATCCAGCATAGCTAATAGGGCGACGCAATAACGGCGCCGTAGAGTCCGCTACGCGAACATTACAAAACTGTCCTACCTTTACTTCTGCTGCTTGTTTTGGTGCGTGAATATCCATAATCCACACATCAGAGCCTATTTGCTCATTGCGAACGACTTCGCCCTGTTCTACATAGCCACTCATGGTTTTACTCCAATTCAAAATCTTGTAATGCTTCTACATTGTAGTTAGCATCATCTTTACGATTAGCTACAACGCGCAATACTTCACGAGCTGTATCAAGGCTTGTTAAGCATGGTGTACCCATTTCTACAGCGAGACGACGCAATTGGAAGCCTTCACGTTCTGGGCGTTTACCTGCAGTCAATGTGTTAAGTACAAGATCGACTTTATCTTGGCGAATGTGGTCAGCACAGTTGTCATCACCTTCAGAAATTTTGTTAACTACCTTGCAGTCAACGCCATGTTCTTTGAAGTATTTACCAGTACCACCAGTTGCTTCGATGTGATAGCCCAATTCGATGAAGCCTTTTGCCAATTGGCTAGCTTCCTCTTTATCGCGGTCTGCTACGGTCATAAGAATTGTACCATCTTCTGGGATACGCATATTGGCACCATTGATAGCTTTAAACAATGCTTCAGAATAAGTACGACCAATACCCATAACTTCACCAGTAGATTTCATTTCAGGTCCAAGAGCGATTTCTACAAGGCCCATTTTGGAGAAGGAGAATACAGGTGCTTTTACAGCTACATATGGTTTATTAGGCACAAGACCAAGTGGCAAGCCCAAATCTTTTAAGCTTTCACCAAGAGCAATGCGCGTTGCACATTCTACCATATTGATGCCTGTAACCTTAGAAATGAATGGTACAGTACGGCTAGAACGAGGGTTAACTTCGATTACGTTAAGTTCACCGTCAGCCACGATATATTGAATATTAAGTACACCTTTAACATTAAGGCCTACTGCAATACGACGTGTATAGTCCACAATTTGATCAATCAATTCTTGGCTCAAATGTTGAGCAGGATAAACGGCCATGGAGTCACCAGAGTGAACACCGGCGCGTTCGATTTGTTCCATAATACCAGGGATACATACGTCAGTACCATCGGAAATAGCGTCAACCTCTACCTCCATACCAACCATATAACGGTCGATAAGAACAGGATGTTCCTTGGATGCAACTACGGCTTCCTTCATGTATACATCAAGCTCTTTATCGTTGTATACGATTTCCATAGCACGGCCGCCCAATACATAAGAAGGACGTACAATCAATGGATATTTCAAGTTTTTAGCTGCTGCTTGTGCTTCTTCATCAGAGGTTACAAGCGCACCTACTGGACGTGGAATACCAAGTTTTGCCAACAATTCATCAAAGCGTTCACGATCTTCTGCCATATCGATGCTATCTACGGATGTACCAAGGATTTTTACACCGCGCTTAGCTAATGGACCTGCCAAGTTAATTGCTGTTTGACCACCAAACTGAGCAATAACGCCAGCTGGTTTTTCTTTATCGATAATTTCCATTACATCGTCCACTGTTAATGGTTCGAAGTACAAGGAATCAGAAATATCAAAGTCAGTAGACACTGTTTCTGGGTTATTGTTGATCATAATGGATTGGTAACCCGCTTTACGAAGTGCCCAAGAGGAATGTACGGAGCAGTAGTCAAACTCTACGCCTTGACCGATACGAATCGGACCGGAACCAAGTACGACAACGGATTTTTCACCGAGTGGTTTAACTTCGTCTTCTTGTGCATAAGCACTGTAGTAGTACGGTGTTTTAGATTCGAATTCGGCAGCACATGTATCTACATATTTATATGTTGGAAGTATGTTCCATTCTTTACGTTTTGCACGAACTTCATCTACCGTTGTATTAGCATAACGAGCGATAACAGAATCAGTGAAGGAATAACGTTTTGCTTTGCGCAATACTTCTTCTGTTAAGCCATGTTCAGCCAATGCTTTTTCTACATTAACAATATTTTTAATTTTTTCAATAAAGAATGTATCAATTTTTGTAATGTAATGAATTTTCTCTACACTAATGCCCTTACGAAGTGCTTCTGCTACAACATAGATACGTTCATCATCTACTAAATGCAAACGTTCAATCAATTGTTCCATGGACTCATGAGAGATTTTCTTAAGCTCAATATGGTCTAAACCAATTTCCAAGGAACGAATTGCTTTAAGCAAGGAGCCTTCCAAGGAGCGGTCGATAGCCATAACTTCGCCAGTAGCCTTCATTTGAGTGCCCAATGTGCGGTCTGCCAAATTGAATTTTTCAAATGGCCAACGTGGGAACTTAGTTACTACATAGTCCAGAGTAGGCTCGAAGCATGCTTTTGTTTCGCCTGTTACAGCATTTGTAATTTGATCCAATGTCATGCCTACTGCAATTTTTGCAGCTACCTTCGCAATTGGATAACCAGTTGCTTTAGATGCTAATGCAGAGGAACGGGATACACGAGGGTTTACTTCGATAACGATATATTCATTGCTATTTGGATTCAAAGCGTATTGTACGTTACAACCACCTTCGATTTTCAAGTAACGAATGATTTCTACAGATGCAGTACGAAGCATTTGGTATTGAATATCGTTCAATGTTTGGCTAGGTGCTACAACGATGGAGTCACCAGTATGTACGCCTACAGGGTCGATATTTTCCATATTACATACGATGATACAGTTATCTGCACTATCGCGCATTACTTCGTATTCGATTTCTTTCCAGCCTGCTACAGAACGTTCTGCTAGGATTTGGTGAATTGGTGAAAGTTTCAAACCACGACGTGTGATTTCATACATTTCATCTTCGTTATGCGCAATACCGCCCCCAGTACCGCCCAATGTGTAAGCAGGACGGATGATGATAGGATAACCAATGCGATTAGCAAAGGCTACGGCTTCTTCAAGATCGTTAAAGATATCAGATTCAGGAACTGGTTGATTGATTTCCTTCATCGCTTCTTTGAAGAGCTCACGGTCTTCAGCTTGTTTAATAGCTTCCAGAGTTGTACCTAGAAGTTTTACACCGTATTCTTCTAATACGCCAGCTTCAGACAATTGTACGGCCATATTAAGACCTACTTGGCCACCCAATGTAGCCAATAAGCCCCAAGGACGTTCTTTTTTAATTACTTCTGTTACGAATTCAAGACTAATCGGTTCTACATATACGCGGTCTGCAATATCTGTATCGGTCATAATTGTAGCAGGATTGGAGTTAACCAATACTACTTTATAACCTTCTTCACGAAGGGAACGGCATGCTTGTGTACCAGCATAGTCAAACTCTGCAGCTTGGCCGATAATAATTGGACCAGAACCAATTACAAGTACTTTTTTTGCTTCTGTGGTCATATTATTTTCCCTTTCTCATTAAGTCTTCAAATTCGTCAAATAAATATAGATTATCAGTAGGTCCTGGGGATGCTTCTGGATGATATTGTACAGAGAAGATAGGTAATTCTTTATGACGCATACCTTCTACAGTACCATCATTTACACTGCGATGTGTAATTTCTACAAAGTCTGGCAAGGAAGTATCATCTACTGCATAGCCATGATTTTGAGATGTAATATATACGCGGCCTGTACGTAAATCTTGTACTGGATGGTTAGAGCCCCGGTGACCAAATTTTAATTTAAATGTTGTACCACCATAGGCTTGAGCCAATACTTGATGGCCCATGCAAATGCCGAAGATAGGCTTTTTACCGAATAATTTCTTTACTTCTTCTACAGCATAGCCAAGATCTTGAGGATCTCCAGGGCCGTTAGATAAGAATACACCATCTGGATTTGCTGCCAATACATCTTCAGCCTTAGCATCTGCAGGGAATACTGTTAGGCGACAACCAGCTGCTTCTAAAGAGCGAAGGATATTTTCCTTTACACCATAGTCCATTACAGCTACATGGAACTCTGCATTTTTATCGCCACGCATACCTTGCCATTTTGTAGTTACACGCATAACTTGATCTGTTGGCAAGTCTTGTTTAAATAATTTTTGAATATCTTCCATAGGGTAATCAGAACGTACAAGTACGCCTTTCATTACGCCATGGTTACGAAGTACACGTGTAATAGCACGTGTATCTACATCATAAAGGCAAGGGATGCCGTGTAAACGAAGATACTCGCTAAATAAGCCTTCATTTTGCCAGTTAGATGGGAAATCACACAGTTCTCCTACGATAAAGCCTTTACAATATGGTTTAGGGCCTTGAGTAATAGCATTCAATGTACCATAATTACCGATCAAAGGATATGTTAATGTAATAATTTGATCCGCATAGGATGGATCAGTCAAGATTTCTTGATACCCTGTCATACCTGTGTTAAATACAACTTCGCCTACTGTTGGAGCGCCACCTAATAAGGAACCTTCAAACACGGAACCATCTTCAAGAACTAACTTGCCTTTCATTATAAGACTACGCCCTCCTTCATAACTACTTTGCCATCAACTACTGTGAGTTTGGCCTTACCTGTAACAGTCATACCATCAAATGGGCTGACTTTGCCTTTTGTATAGAATTTATTTCGATCTACTGTCCATTCTTCAGTTGTAGAGAATACAGTAATATCTGCTGGTTTACCAACTTCAAGAACGCCTGCATCAAGACGCATTAATTCAGCTGGACGTGTACTCATATAGTACACAACTTGGTCAATGCTGAGTTTATCTGGACCATATGCATTGGTAATAACCGCTGCTAAAGATGTTTCGAGACCACTGAAACCATTAGGAGCACAGCAGAACTCATGGTCTTTTTCTTCATATGCATGCGGTGCATGGTCTGTAATAATTGCATCGATTGTGCCATCTTTCAAGCCTTCTAATAATGCTTGGCGATGGTCTTCGGAGCGAATTGGAGGCGCCATTTTGAACGCTGGATTATATTCGCGTAAATATTCATCTGTGAAAGATAAATGTTGGCTTGTAACTTCACATGTTACATTAAGACCTTTTGCTTTTGCGCGACGAACCATGTCCACTGTATTTTTACTACTTACGTGTGCAATATGAATGTGACCGCCTGTCATTTCAGATAACAAGATATCACGAGCAACTGCCAAATCTTCAGCTACTGCAGGACGACCAATAACACCTAGTTCATAGGAAACGATACCTTCATGCATATGACCATTTTTAGTTAATGTAATGTCTTCTGCATGATCGATAACCATTTTATTAAACATGGAGGAGTATTCTAAGGCACGACGCATAAATGCAGCATTTTCTACATAATGGCCATCATCGGAGAATGCTACTACACCAGCTTCAGCCATATCGCCCATTTCAGCAAGTTCCTTACCTTCTAGGCCTTTGGATACAGCACCAATAAATTCTACTTTCACAACGCCAGTGAGTTCAGCCTGTTTTTGTAAACCTCTTACAAGTGCAGCATTATCTACAACTGGGTTTGTATTAGCCATAGTAACAACACGTGTGAAACCACCAGCAGCAGCCGCTTGTGTACCAGAGTGGAAATCTTCTTTAGCTTCTTGGCCTGGTTCACGCAAATGTGTGTGAATATCGATAAGACCAGGTGCTACGATAAGACCTGTTGCATCATATACTTCAGCGCCTTCAGCACTTAAGTTTTGACCGATGGCTGCAATTTTACCATCTTTTACGAGAACGTCTGCTACTTCGTTTTGTTTTTTTGCCGGATTAACTACCGTACCATTTTTAATAAGCAAGCTCACTACCGTCACCTCCGATAATAGTTAAGTACAATACAGCCATACGTACAGCTACGCCATTACGTACCTGTTCTTGAATTACGGATTGATCAGAATATGCTACATCTGGTGCAATTTCAAGACCGCGGTTCATAGGACCTGGATGCATTACCATTACATCATCTTTAGCCAATTTTAATACATCATTGTTAATACCAAAGATACGAGCATATTCTCTATTTGTAGGATACAATGCAGAATGAATACGTTCTAATTGAATGCGAAGTACGTTAACTACATCTGCATCAGCCACTGCTTCACGAATATCATGGTGAACGGTAACACCTAATTTTTCGAGTTCTGGATATACCATAGTACGAGGACCTGCCAAATGTACTTTAGCACCCATTTTTGTAAGGCCATAAATATTAGATCTTGCTACACGGCTATGCATAATATCGCCTAAGATAACAATTTTTAAGCCTTCAATAGATTCTTTTTTCTCTAAGATGGAATACATATCTAGCAAAGCTTGTGTAGGATGTTCATGAGCACCATCACCAGCATTGATGATGATAGGATCTACTGCTTTTGTGGCGTATAGAGGAGCCCCTTCTGCACTATGACGCATTACGATAGCATCTGTGCCCATATAGGACATAGTTAGCAAGGTATCGCGGAAGCTTTCACCTTTCCCCATGGAAGAACCGCTTGGAGAAAGATTAATAACGTCAGCCCCTAAATATTTACCGGCCAATTCAAAGGAACTACGGGTACGAGTACTAGGCTCCATAAAAAGGTTAATAATGGATTTCCCCTTTAAAAGTGGAACCTTCTTATCATCAGAAAGAACGATTTTCTTCATTTTCTTTGCCACATTCAAAATCAATTTGATTTCTTCAGGTGACACATTTTGCAAACCCAATAAATGTTTGCCTTTTAGGCTAACTTGTCCCATGATTTCCTCCTAACTCACGTAACAAAAAAGACCTTTTGCCCAGGGCAAAAGGTCAAATAGTTTGCACAAAGAAGCCCTTACGGGGGCGCTTCAACTATATTCCTTTCTCAGCCTCTCTGGACTAAATTAAAAGGTTTTGTACTATGCAATGGTCTCTCGTACCATAGGTGCATTTTCTTTATTTATTGTACTGAATCTGCCCTTGAAAGTCAATGTAAAAGCGAAAGTTCATAAGTATTTTAAAAAGAGGACAAGCCCAGTAAAGTGGCTTGTCCTCTCTATACTTACATCATTATCCGAATCCCCAAAACCTATAATTAGACATTACTAGTTTTTATTATTATGATCATGGATTATCGATTCATAGGATATAATCTTGGTGGATTTTGATCATCATTTTGTTGATCTTGCTGTGAACCATATGGAGCTTGACCTTGTTGATCATAAGTCATTGGATTCTGTTGTGCATATTGTTGATTATGCTGAGGTTGACGTTGATCACGACGACGTGTATTTTGAGATGCAGTCGGTCTTGGTTTAGTCAATTCATCAATAGATACAGCATTCGGAATCGTTACGGAAGGAGTATCTTCGTGGACGTCATCAAGTTCACTGAAGGAAGGTCCTGTCTTAGCCGCTTGAGCAGCCTTACGTTCTGCCTCAATTTGTTGACGTGCAAGCTCTGCACGACGACGAGCATTTTCTTGCTGTTCTTTGACACGTTGAATTGCTTCAGCTCGTTCTTTTGCTTTACGTTCCACTTCAGCTTGTGCAAGTGCTTGTTGACGAGCTTCTTCTGCTTTGCGTTCCGCTTCTAAATGAGCTTGGTAGCGTTCTTCAGCAATACGTTTTGCCTCTGCTGCTTGACGTTCAGCTTCTGCTCGTTCTGCAGCCAATCTAGCTTGTTCAGCCTTACGTGCCTCAGCAGCTATACGAGCTTCTTCGGCTTTACGCGCTTCTTCTGCTCGTCTAGCTTCTTCTATGCGACGAGCTTCCTCTGCTCTACGAGCTTCTTCTGCACGTTTCGCTTCGGCTGCGATTCGAGCTTCCTCAGCCTTACGAAGTTCTTCTGCCCGTTTTGCTTCAGCTGCGATTCGAGCTTCCTCGGCCTTACGCAATTCTTCCTGACGTTTTGCTTCAGCAGAAACGCGAGCTTCTTCAGCTTTACGAGCCGCTTCAAGTCGTTCTTGTTCAGCCTTGCGTTGTGCCTCAAGTTTAGCTACTTCTAAGCGACGTGCTTCTTCTGCGCGGCGTGCTTCTTCTGCCTTACGCGCTTCTTCTGCTTTACGGGCCGCTTCAATTCTTGCCTCTTCAGCCTTACGCGCTTCTTCTGCACGTTTAGCCTCTGCTGCAACACGAGCTTCCTCTGCTTTACGGGCCGCTTCGATTCTTGCCTCCTCAGCCTTTCTCGCTTCTTCTGCACGACGTGCTTCTTCAGCTTTTCTTGCCGCTTCAATACGTTGTGCTTCTAAGGCTGCTTTTGCTTCTGCCGCTTTACGAGCATCTTCTTGACGTTTTGCTTCTAACGCAGCCTGTTCAGCTGCACGTTGGGCTTCTAATGCAGCTTTCGCTTCGGCCGCTTTACGTGCTTCTTCGGCACGACGAGCTTCCAATGCTTCTTGTTCTGCTTTTCGTTGTGCTTCTAAACGTGCTTTTGCTTCAGCAGCTAAGCGTTCTTCTTCAGCTTTTTTCGCTTCTAATGCTGCCTTTTCTGCTGCCTGTTGGGCTTCAAAACGAGCCTTAGCTTCAGCGGCTTGTCTAGCTTCTTCTGCCTTGCGGGCTGCTTCAATACGAGCCGCTTCAATTCTCCGTTCTTCTTCAAGACGTTTTGCTTCGGCCGCTACACGAGCTTCCTCCGCTTTACGTTGTGCTTCTAAACGATCGGCTTCGGCCTTTCTAGCAGCTTCAATACGCGCCATTTCAGCTTTACGTTCTTCTTCCGCCTTACGGGCTTCAGCTACCTTTCGATCAAGCTCAGCTTTTCTTTCTGCCTCTAAGCGTTTAGCCTCTTCTGCTTGTCGCATTTCCTCAGCTTTTTTGGCTTCTAAGGCCGCTTTGTCTTTAGCAGCTTGCGCCTCTTGAGCAGCCTTTAACTCCGCAGCCTTACGATCAGCTTCGGCTTTTTCTACCATCTTACGTTCAACTTCAGCATGTTTTGCTTCGGCCGCTTTACGTGCCAATTCAGCCTTTTCTGCTGCTAAACGAGCTTCTTCAGCCTTCTTACGAGCTAATGCTTCTTCTGCATCTTTCGCTTTTTTAAGCTGTGCCTCTTTTTTTGCATCAGCTGCAGCTTTATCGCTCAATTTTTTTGTTTCTTCGTGAGCAATTGTTTCTGCCTGTTTTGCAGGAGTCATAGTAGATTTAGATGTATCTACAGTTCCCTTATTGGTATCTTTACCATTTATAGGCCCTACAGGAATTTGTGTACCACTTTGAGTTGGATGACCCAAACTGTCTGTTACATCTTTTGGTACATTGACCGCAATAGTCTGATGTTTTTGCGGATTTGCAAGAGATTCAGGAATCAATAAGAATCGTATTGGCAAGTTAGATGCACCTGCCGGCATGAAGTTTAATGTTAACAAATCGCCTGCATTGTAATTACCCATAAGACGGCTATCTAATATAGTACCGTCCCCTAGTGCAGTAATCCCATCGGCACCACCGATATGATAAGTCCGCGTATCAGTTTGACCTCTACGGGCACCTTGTTGGTGAAGTGCTTTTACCGTAAAAGAGCCAGAATATGGCCCACCAAGAGGGTTAAAATACAATCTAAACGGTTCATTACCCTTTGTAGGAATTTTTAAAGTGTATGAAACACCATAGTTACCACGGTCACGAACAAATGCTTTATTTTGCATTTCATCTACACCATTGATAAAGGCATCCTCACGGTCGTTACCAACTTCAACAAAAGCACCGCCTAAGGCAGTATCAAAAGGTGTGGTAACCTCCATATTACGCTTAGAACCAGTATATGTAC
Source organism: Veillonella sp. (assembly GCF_041333735.1). Lineage (NCBI taxonomy): Bacteria > Bacillati > Bacillota > Negativicutes > Veillonellales > Veillonellaceae > Veillonella > Veillonella sp. The sequence goes on along the minus strand of NZ_JBGKFB010000001.1, from coordinate 1,411,386 downwards.
CGCGCAATTGAATTTCATCAATAGGTAAGTTCTTAGCCCAATGTGATGCATCAACGGCGTCCATGCCCATAGGTAGCATCATAACGCGAGCAAAGATTGGCGCCTCTGTTTTAATATCTACAATGCCTGTAAATAATGCATCTTGATATACCGGTGTATTTTCTAAATCAGTAAAGATTAATTGTCGACCTTGGGGCGGAATGCTTAGCGAATATAAAGGTCTCGCATTAGGACTTTCATCTAAAGGGTGCTCCAAATCCTTGCGGGATAAATCGCGACCAGCAGCAAAATAATCTGGCGTTGCCACAGACTTTAACTGTCTCATTACATGAACAGTATTAAGATACGCCGTTTGATTTTCTAGTACGATAGCAATCTTATGGGGCTGATCCATTTCATTTACGTGATAAAAATAGATACGTCCATTCCCATTAATGGTACCAGCACTAAGTGTACCACCTACTGGTCCTACATATTCAGGACTATCCGATAATAGCAATGTATCCGTTTGAGATACCAAGCTTGGTGGCAACGGAGAAAACTGAAAATATCCAATTGATTGTAAATCTATATCACGAGCCTCTACATGGCCTGTAAGCGCAGCCATGGCGGCCATGGTCGCAGCTACACAATATTTTGATTTATAAGAAAACATATATTAATACCTCTATATTTCTTCAAGCCCCATAGGGTCATACGTAAGTGCTAATGCTTCGATTTTCTTTAAACGATGACCAATACCCGACTTGGATAATTCGCCATCCATCAATTCTTCTAGCTCTTTTAAGCTCGCTTCTGGATTGTCCCATCTCAATCTGGCTACAATCCTCAACTTGTCAGGCAATGCATCAATACCAATTTCCCTATCGATGATTCGAATTGCTTTTACCTGACGTACTGCAGCATCTACAACCTTTTGTAAATTGGCGGTCTCACAGTTTACTTGTCGATTAATTTGATTTCGCACAGTCTTCATAATGCGCACATTTTCAAACTCCATCAAGGCTGATTGAGCACCCATAATCTGCAAGCAATTCGTTACTGCGTCGCCTTCTTTAAGGTATACCACATATTCTTCTTTACGCTCCGTCAATCCTGCATGAATGTGAAAGAGCCGCAATACGTGGATAATTTCCTTTGCAAAATTCTCATTACCGGTCATAAACTCAAGATGATAATCACTTTGTGGCTTATTAACAGAGCCACCACCTAAAAAGGCACCTCGTAAAAAGGCACGTCGTGCCTCCATAGATTTAAGCCAACTACGAGGGATTTGTTCAGTTACAGGCCATAAAGCAAGATCTTCTAAAGCTTGTCGCCCTTCTATGGATGGTTCCACAGATAGGGTGTACATATTTTTCTTACGCAAGTTTAGCCCTTGTCGTACTAATACATTAGTAGGCAATTCATATTGTTTCTTTAAAATGCCTAACAAGCGACGAGCTACTGCATTATTTGCAGTAGCTAATCTAATACCAACAGCGCCCTTCATCCCCAGAATGATAGATCCACCCATGCGCAATAAGCAAGACGCTTCAATTTTCATGGCCACATCTGCATCACTAGAGGATTCATATTGGCATAATTCATTTTTTACATCTTCAGCAAATGACATAGGTATCCCTTCTCATTAATGATCATCTCGTTGGAGATAATACTCTAAGATATGTGGTTCAGTATCCGATTGCATGGCGTGAACAATATCCATAATTACTTTACCTAACCGTTCAGGATCATGAACAGCAGGCTTTTTCGGACTAATTAAAGTAGCCCGAATCGTGCGAATCCCTTTAGCTTGTAGTTTCTTAGTATCTAATGCTACAGGCTCAGAACCTACTGCACTATATTGTTCTACCATTTGAATTGGTAGTGGCCCATCGTTTGCCAGTACAGTATCTACGATGCCTTCCCCACCATGAGCGATAAGAGCCTCCACATGATCACTAAGTGAATAGCCCGATGTTTCTCCAGGTTGAGTCATAACATTAGCAATATAAATCTTATTTGCCTTACTAGCACATATATGAGATGCAATTTTATCAGTTAACAAGTTTGGAATGATACTTGTATATAAGCTACCAGGTCCAAAAATGATAACATCTGCTTCATCGATAGCACGTAAAGCAGCACCTTCCGGCTTTGGTTGCGCCGGTTCGCTATACATATGGCGAATGGTTTTACCAGCGTTTGGAATATTACTTTCACCTTCTACAATGGTACCATCGGTCATCTCTGCAACCAATTTAATGAACTCTGTAGATGAAGGAATTACACGACCTCGGACACGTAGTAATTTACTAGCCGCTTCAAGTGCTTCCTCCACATCTCCATCATATACTTGAGCAAGTGCAGTAATAAAGAGATTACCAAAGCTATGACCAGATAATTCATTTTCCCCTTCAAAACGGTAGCGGAAAAGATTTTCCATAACCCCTTCTTGTTCTGCTAATGCTACTAAGCAGTTTCGCAAATCACCAGGGGCAATCATTTTAAAATCTTCCCGTAAACGACCTGATGAACCACCATCATCAGCTACCGTAACAATAGCTGATAAATTAGATGTGTGTGTTTTCAATCCACGTAATAGATTAGATAATCCTGTACCACCGCCGATAACAACGATTTTAGGACCTTTATCAAGGCGTATATTTTGGAAGATAATATCTGATACCTTACTATCAGGATTAGGCAATACAGCACGAATAATCGTTTTAATAACCTTACTAGTACCAATTAGCATTAAAATAGCGCCAATCGATAATATAACTGCGCCCACAGCAATGAGCACATTATAATTGTAAAAGCCCGTCATATTATAGGAAAAGGCCAGTACAACATCTTCAAGAACGGCAAGCCATTGATAGTTAAATATCAATGATATGCCAATGATTAAAAGACCTACACCACAACTAAATAGGGCAAGCCAACGTTTTATATTTAGGCCCGGTATAAGCCACCGAAACCATCTTTTTCGCAACATAAGAACCCCTATCTAGTTACCAAGTGTTTTAATTTCATGAGGATTATAATCTTCTTCTACATTATTTTTCATCATATCTCTATGCTCTACAGAAACGCGATAACCTTTCTCTAAGAGATGAGAATATAATGCTTCTGCCATGGCCACAGATCTATGCATACCGCCAGTACAGCCAACAGCAACGATAAATTGAGATTTACCTTCTTGTTCATAATTAGGCACAAGGAAATCTATAGTGTCAAAATAACGTTTTTTAAATTCTTCTGTAACCTCAAAGGAGTGAATATATTCATTAACGGCTTTCACACGTCCTGTTTTATGACGAAAATCTGGAATGTAGAATGGATTTGGTAAGAATCGTACATCCCAAACCATATCAGCATCTAAAGGCAGACCATATTTAAAGCCAAAGCTTACAACTGTAATAGACATACCATGACCTTCGTCTACCTGAGTAAAGCGAGTTTTTAAATACTCTTTTAAGCTAGCTGTCTTCATATTTGTTGTATCAATAATAAAGTCTGCTTTATGACGTACAGAATTTAAAATTTGACGCTCTTCTTTTAATCCTGTAGTAATCATTCCATCTGGAGCTAACGGATGGCTACGACGACTTTCTTTATATCGTCTAATTAAAGTCTCATCGGTAGCATCCATAAAGACGATTTCATAATCCACCTTCATTTCTCTCAATGTTTCAAGAGAGGAAGAAAGAGCTTCAAAGAATTCACCGCCCCGGATATCTACAACCAAAGCCACACGATTTGTACGCTCCCCACCTTGTCGACAAATCTCACTTAACTTAGGAATAAGTACAGGAGGAATATTATCAATACATAGATAACCCATGTCCTCTAATGCTTGAAGTACCTGCGTTTTACCGGCACCAGACATACCTGTAACAATTAATAAACGAAATGCTTCCATAGTTTTACTCCATTATAAAAGATTCTTTTCTATCCAGTGAGCTACACCATCTTCATTATGATGACCACATACCTCATGAGCCACAGCTTTTACATGTTCCGCAGCATTTGAAACTGCTACTGAATACCCCGTTTCACTAAGCATAGAAATATCATTTTCTGCATTACCAAAAGAAATTATATTTTCTAAACCAATGTTATTATCCATGGCTAATTGAGCTAATGCACGTCCTTTAGATACATTAGGGGCAGTGATTTCAAGAAAATCTCGTTGACTGCGTACCAATGTAACTTCATTACCAACTAAAGGCGTTAAGATATCAATAATTCGATCAATGCCCTCTTCAGTATCGATAGCAATAAGCTTGTTAGGTTCCGAGGTGAGCGTATAGATTCTATCGCCTAAAAATTCAGCTACAGCTCCAGTTTGCTGCTCATAACGATCAGATTGCCAATTTCTATGATGACATAGTAAATGATCATCTACATACGATTGTATATGCCAATCATAGTGTTGACCAAGTTCAAAAATACGATGTACTACATCGATAGGAATTGTTTGTTCAAATAGCTTATATCCCGTTTCTAACTCTTGAATTAATCCACCGGAAAATAAAATCATCGGCACATTACCTAGCTGTAATGCGGTACCAATTGGTTTTGCAGTCTGATACATGCGCCCTGTAGCAATAGTTATACCAATCCCCTTCTGCTGTAAACGCTGCAATACATTTACAGTATACTCAGAAACCGTATTATCGCTACGTACCAAAGTCTCATCACAATCTATGGCTACCATTTTTATTTGAGAAAAAGAAGGATTCATTCTTACCTCCTTCACAAGAAAATATAATACTCTTTATTATACCATCTATGGTTCTAAAATAGCATAATAAAAGGTATTCTATATCAATTTACTATGGGGTTATATGTGTTAAGCACAAAAAAAGAGACTCCCGAAGGAGTCCCTTTTATATGGTTAACTATCAAATTAGAATTTGTAGTTAAGGTCTGCACGGTAGAGGTCGCCTTTGTCGTTACCGTTTTGAGTTTTCCAATCAAAACCGTAGTAAGCAGACAAGCCAACATTATTTTGCAATGCATAGTCAACAGTTGCCATCCAACCTTTAGCATCTTTAGTATATGTTTTATCGTAACCATGATTCCATGTAGTATCAACGATAGGAGCATTAGCTTTTTGGTTGAAGTATTGAGCTTTAACATCCCAAGTACCTTGTTTAGCTTGGTTATAGTTACCATAGCCAAGACCTGCAGTCCAAGCTTGAGAGTTTTCAACGCCAGAAGCTTTCAACCATTCGCCACCAACCCAAACTTTATCGAAGTTAGCGTCAGCATTGAAGCCATAAATGTTTTTATATTGGTTAGCTGCAGTTTTGTCTTGGTTAACACGATCATAGAAACCACCTAAGTTAGTATGTTTACCAACTTTACCATTCAAACCAACATATGTATGAGATACATTTTGTTCTTTTGTTAAATCATTACCATGAGTGTTTCCGGAGATAAGGCTACCATTTTCGCCAGAAACCATATAACCATAAGCGGCTTGGAAGTTAACTTTATCATTACCAGCGTTGAATTGAGCACCGTCGAAAGTACCATCAAACATTAAGCCACCACCAAATGCTTGACCGAAACGACCAGCTTTAACAGATACGCGTTCGCCGAATTTATGGTTAACATAAGCGCGATCAACTTTTACACCAACATCTTTTGTATTACCTAATTCAAAGTTGTCAGAAGCTACACGAACTACTGCATCTGTACGATCGTTAACTTTTGCGTTGAATTGCAAACGTGCACGAGCGTCGAATTTGGATTTAGCGTGTTCAGCATCACGGTAACGAAGACGAGCATCACCAGTAACTTTTACGTTACCTACGCGGTCTTCCAAGCGAGCTACACGAACGCCCAAGTTGTTCAATTCGTTGGAGAATTCATCAGCCAAACGGTTGATCATAGCTTGTTGTTCAGCGTTAGCGCGGTCTTGGTTAGCCATAGCTTTAGCTACCATTTGAGCCATTTCGTAACGAGTGATGTTGTTTTGGCCTTTGAAAGTGCCATCTGGGTAACCATTTACGATACCAGCGTTAGCCAATTGGGAAACTGCTTGGTATGCCCAAGAATCTGGAGTTACATCGGAGAATGGGTTAGCTGCGAATGCAGTAGTTACACCCAAAACTGCTGTTGCTGCAAAGATTGCTGCGAATTGTTTTTTCATAGTTGAATTCCTTCTTTCTGAAAAAAATAGAAATACAAAATGTTACAAGTCATAACATTCACATTCTACTCTGTTCTTCAGATAAGAATTTCTGGGAGTGTCCACGTTTCCTCGCCACATTCTACATCGAAGTTCTTCGTTTCATGTGTTTGTTACTTCTTGTAGGGTGATATTAGCATAACCAAATTTTCGTGTAAACCCTTTTTTCTCAATTTCATTCTCATTATAAAAATTTTATAATTTAAAATGACCTCAAATTCAGATTTTATCTGGTTTTATAAGGCCTATTTTTTTTTAGTAAAAATATCAAATTTATCTTTTTTTACATTAAATGAGACTTATTATCATATATATTATTAAGTTTTGCTAATTAATTAAACCATCATTAATTAGTTGACGCCTATTTTATGCATAAATGGTTCATAAACACCTCATACAATATATTGTGTGATAGATCTATATATATATACTAATCAAATTAATTTTTAAGGTTCACTTAATATAGATTTATTTTACTATATATATACTATTATATACAAAAGTAAATATTATCTATCTGTATATAACAAAAAAAGACTTCCGAAGAAGTCTTTTTTTGTTTGTAAGGGAATTAGAATTTGTAATTTAATTCTGCACGGTAGAAATCGGAAAGATCATTACCTTTTTGGTCTTTAGAATTAAAACCATAACCTGCGGATAAGCCTACGTTATCTTGTACTGCGTAGTTTACGCTAGCCATGTAACCTTTGTACCCATTAGATGTATTTGTTAAGTCATATGCTTGGTCCCAAGTGGAGCTTACGATTGGAGCGTTAGCTTTTTGGTTGAAGTATTGACCTTTCACATCCCATGTACCTTTTTTAGCGATCTCGTAGTTACCATAACCAACACCAGCTGTCCAAGCTTGGGAATCATTTACGTTGGAAGCTTTTAACCATTCACCACCAACCCAAACTTTATCTTTACGGAAGTCTGCATTGAAGCCGTATACGTCTTGACCATCAGAGCTTACTGTGGAACCGTTATGGTTCAAGTTACCGCTAGATAATTTAGAGTAGAAGCCACCAACTGTGGATTCTTGACCAACTTTACCTTTAACACCTACATAAGCTACAGAAGGATTATCGGATTTAGAATTTCCATTTGTTGCTCCTGTATCAGATGTCATGTAACCATAAGCACCTTGTACTTGAACTTTGTCATTACCTACGTTCAATTGAGCACCATCAAATGTATCATCGTACATTAAACCGCCACCAATTGTTTGTTGGAAACGACCACCTTTAGCAGATACGTGGTTACCAAATTTATGATCTACATAAGCACGATCGATTGTTGCATCAGCACCTTTTGTAGAATCACCGAATTCGTAATTACCTTTTACACGAACAACAGCTTCAGTTTTATCATTTACTTTACCGTTGAATTGAACACGTGCACGGCCATCTGTTAAGGACTTACTGTTATTTTTATAAACGCCTTTATCTTCAGAACCTTGGTAACGGATACGAGCATCACCAGTTACTTTTACATTACCTACGCGGTCTTCCAAACGAGATACGCGAACGCCCAAGCTGTTCAACTCATTGGAGAACTCATCAGCCAAGCGATTAATCATTGCTTGTTGTTCTGCATTAGCGCGATCTTGGTTAGCCATTGCTTTAGCTACCATTTGAGCCATTTCATAACGAGTGATATTGTTTTGGCCTTTGAAAGTGCCATCTGGGTAACCATTAACGATACCAGATTGTGCTAATTGGGATACAGCTTGGTATGCCCAGCTATCTGGAGTTACATCGGAGAATGGGTTTGCAGCGAATGCTGTTGTTACACCTAATACTGCTGTTGCTGCAAAAATTGTTGCAAATTGTTTTTTCATAATGAATTCCTTCTTTCTTATAAATAAGAATTTATATTATCAGAAGACATTCACTGTATAAGCGGTATAACTATGAAAGATATATTAGGAGTGTCCACGTTTCCTCGACTATATTTTCTATCACAGTCTCACCTCTTTATTAGTGGTGCCTTGCTGTGATTAGAATATATCACCGTCCAATTTTTTTGTAAAGAATTTTATACAACTAAATTTGATGAAATTTCTTTCATGAATAAAAATGAGCTTATAAACATAGATTTTATCTACATTTCTCAAAATTAAATTTTACACAATTTCACTTTGTTTCTTAAATTTATTACTAAATTAGACACAAAATTCATAATCTTTAATCACCATTATTAATATAATATAAAAGCACTAATATATTACACTAATATATCGTTTTCAATACCTAATATTAAATAGAAAAAGCCTCCCTATAGTAAACTATAGGAAGGCTTTTATAAGCATTAAATTGCATAGGATACAAAACCTAGCACGTGATCAACTGGAACAGGACCGATAAAACGACTATCGCTAGAGTGATTTCGATTATCCCCCATCACAAATACATGCCCTTCTGGAATAGTAACAGGTGTAGAGCGTGTATAATTCATTATTGTATCTTTAGTATATGGTTCTTGTAATTGCTCACCATTACGCCATACATGACCATCTTTAAACTCTAATACATCGCCTGGACGACCAATAACGCGCTTAACCCAAACATCATTTGTTTGTGCTGCTTTATTGAATACAGATGCATAGTTCATCAATGGTTCTTCTACATCATCCACCCAAGTACGAGCGCGATTAACACGACTATCAATGATTACAATTTGTCCATAATTCGGCATTTCATTCATAATATGATGCCACTTTGTTACAATTAAATATTGGCCATTGTGTAGTGTATCCTCCATTGATTCACCAGATACACGTGTTGGTTGAATCAAGAAGATATGAATAACCATGGCAATAATTAAGGCCAATACAATGGCATAAATCCAATCTAATATTTCTTTTACTATTTTATTACTCATATTAACCCCTTAATGACCATTTTTAGTAAATCTACCGCCAAATACATCATGTACGTCTTGAATCGTAATAAATGCCGATGGATCTACTTCATAAACAGTATTTTTTAACCTCATAATTTCAAGTCTTGTTACTACAGAATACAATACATGCTTAGGTTGCTTTAAATAGCCCCCTTCACCATACATGATGGTAACACCACGATTGAGGTTAGCATTTAATGCATCTGCAATATTCTTAGAATTCTCTGCATCGGTAATAATCATGACCCCTTTAGATTCATCAAGGCCTGTAATCGTAATATCAATCATCTTATAGGCAATGAAATAAGCAATTAAGGAATACATTGCACTATTCCAGCTGTATACAAAACCTGCAGCGCCTAGAATAACAAGGTTCATGGCCATTACAATTTCACCAACTGAGAAACTTGAGCGTTTATCAAAGATGATAGCTACAATTTCAGAACCATCTAAAGAACCACCATTACGTATTATGAGACCTACCCCAATACCTAAGATGATGCCACCAAAAATAGCCCCTAAGAAAGGATCTGATGTGATAGGCGCGAAATCATGAGCAAAGCCTGAAAAAATAGCCATCCATACGATAGAAAATAGTGTAGAGAATGTAAAGTTTTTACCATTAGCTCTATAACCAAGATATAAGAACGGCAAGTTAAAGAGTACCACGAAAATACTAAAAGAGATTCCTGAAAGCTCTGCAGCCATCAAGGATATACCAACTACACCACCATCAATAATATTATTTGGCACTAAAAACAAATCTAAGCCTACAGTATAAATTAGGGCCCCTAAAGTCATCATTACACAACGCATAATAAAGTTTGACCAGTTATGCGTTGAAGTTTCAGTTTTCATGCACATCTCCTTTACCGTACAACTGCTCCATAGCATGTAATCTCTTTTCTTCTAACTCACTAGCGTCTATGATGTCCCCTTGTATATCATTAGCAGCTTGGCGTAACTGTTTTGTATACCGTAAGCCAATAACAAAGGCTGTTAAATCGTCTACTGGCTCCGGTGGGAATTGCATAGATGTAGGGATTAACTTACGCCACCCTGTAGGAGGATTATATTTCCAATATAATTTACGAGCCTCCTCTGTGCTATGGGATTCATCAATTAAGCTAGTAGTAATCCTGTGATTTCGTCCAATTTGTTGAAGAGATGGATACAAATATTTATGATTTGTACCATTTCCACATACGATATGAACAATACCATAATATTCAGTTAATGTACGTTCAATTTCATCATTGAACTGTTTTGTCATAATAATTTTACGACACACCATAGTACCAGACGGTGTTACAATTGCTACACCAGTTTTCTCATTTCCTGGATCTACAGCTAAAATGTATGTAGTATCAGTCATATTACTATCCTCGCTTTAAATACAGCAGTTATATTTTAACACAAAATAAAGGTCTTATGTAAAAAATTACATAAGACCTTTATTTAAAGTATATAAAACCAAAATACTATTTCTATTAATAAGCTGGCATTTTTGCCTTATCATTAAAGACAGGCATTTGAGTAATACGCAACTTAAGATGTACAGGACCAGATGAATATGTATCACCGTCAACATATGCTTCTACATGAACCTTGCCATGTATAGTAGCAACACGTCTAATAGCAGTAAATAAATCATCCCCTGGTATCGTTCCAATATCACCAGATAAGGAGTCTGGAATTATGCCTTTCGCTCTCGCCTTTTCATTTACTTGCTTCAAGAATTGAAGCATAGCTGATTGAGCATTAGGCCCACCATCCATTACGGCAGAATGGATTACTTCTCCATTTTTATAAATAAATTGTTGTGGATATACTTGGATAATAGCCACTGCTGGTTCGCCAGCAATGATATTGCCAGCCGCTACAACTTGAACTACCATAGGAGTCTTTGCACTATTAAGCTTTTGTGTAGCCACCTCAATATTTTGACGCTCTACATATACAACAGCTTGCCCTTGATCTTCGATACCAAGGCGGCGTAGAACCAATTTATTGGTATCATCAATAATATTTTTGATGGCTGCTTGGCTATCTTCTTCACTTAAACCAGGTCGAACAACAGCTTGTGCCAATAATTGATCAACTTGGAAAAGAATAGTTCCTTCACGTAAATGAATAATGCCATTTTGCAATTGTTCTTGTGTTGTTTGTAGCTCCTTAATATGAGCTTCCATCTTAGCTCTTGTAGCTTCTAAGTCAGCTAACTTTTTAGATACTTCGTCATATGAGGCTTGAAGTGTTGCTAACTCAGCTTCAGTTGCATCTTTAGCAGCTTGTGCACTAGCTAATTCCGCTTTTGTAGCTTCAACCTCACTGCGAATTTGCTCTATTTCAGCCATGCGTTCTGCTAATTCTTGCTTATTTTGCTCAAGCAATGCTTGACCACGAATAAGCTCTTGCGTCTTAGCAGCCACCTCATCATTGAGTTGCTTCATATCCGCTCGCAACTGATCCATTCCAAAGAGTGCTGTTCTTACACTTTGAGAAGTAATGGTTAATACCCCTACTGTAGCAGCAGCAACTAATAAACCTGTTACGATAGTAACAATAATCGATGTATGCTTAGGCCTTAATCCAAAGAGGGACATGCGACGCTTACCAACTTTGGTGCCTAACTTATCCCCCATGTAGGCAATAAGTCCACCCATAAGGGCGATAATAACTAATATTTTAACACCTACTAACATCGAGTCCCTCCTTTCCTAAGATTACACAATTATTTTATTCAAAATACGATATTTCGTAAGTCAAATTTATTTCTTTATACGCTAAGTTACTTGGATACACGCCAATTTAAATATAAACCGGCAATGATACCTAATGTATCTGGAATTAATGCGGCAAATACAGTCGGCAATGCCCCACCTTTACCTAATGCACCAGCAAATGTCATCACACCATAGTAGATAAAGATGATTAAAATACTGATACCAAAGCCAATAGATGAGCTAGAGCGTTGTTTTTGAAGGCCTAATGGAGCACCTACAAGAGCAAATACAAAGCTAGCTAATGGAATTGTAAAGCGTTGGTACATTTCCATTTCTAGTTTATTTGCATTCGTATACGCCGCCTTATACGCTTTAATTTGATGACGTAATTCTTTGATTGTTAATTCTTCTGGTTTACGTTGATCTTGTTGAATGTCTTTTGGTGCAGATTTAATTGGCAAGGATTGCTCCTTGAATTTCATTGTACGTTCTACACCATCACCGGCGGAAATATCATAAATGATGCCGTTTTGCATCACCCAATATTGACCATTCCAAACGGCAGTATCTGCATTTTCAACCTGTTGTAACTTGCCACCTTCACCAAATTGTTGCACCGTAATCATGCTTAACTTTTTAGTTTCTGCATTGTAGCTTTTAGCATACATCAATGTACCTAAATCATTACCATTCATCGTTTTTAAAACGATATGATTTTGTGTTTGAGGTGATGCATTTTTCATAATCTGTTCCCGTACAATTGTTTGATACATATTATTTGTACGTGGTACAACAAATTCATTAAATGCGACAGCCCCAATTGAGATGATGAGAGCGATGATGTATACCGGCATCGCTAAGCGTAAAAAGCTAAGACCACCAGCACGCATAACAACAATTTCACTAGTACTACTCAAACGACTAAATGTCATAAGAGAAGCCAATAACACTGACATAGGAAATGTTAAGATAACAATGCTTGGTAAAGCCAATACAAAGGCTTTCATAACAAGCAATAATGGAGCCCCATATTCAGTAATATATTGAGCAATTCTAAACAATGTACCGGTACCAATAAAGATACTGGTAAAAGCAAATACCCCAAATAGGAACGGGCCTACAAAGGCTTTTAGTATATATTTATCTAATAATCTCATAGTCCCCTCCTATAATCTAAAGTTATCCCCTAAGTAATGCTCACGAGCAATTGGATTGTTCGCGATTTCTTCTGGGGTACCTTCTAGGAGGATTTTACCACTACTCAAAATATAAGCCTTGTCTACAATCCCCAATGTTTCACGTACATTGTGGTCTGTAATCAAGATGCCAATACCTCGATTTTTAACATGCAAAATAATTTGTTGAATGTCAGCAACTGCTATAGGATCGACACCAGCAAAAGGTTCATCGAGAAGAATAAAATTTGGTTCTAATGCAAGACAACGAGCAATTTCTACACGACGACGTTCACCGCCAGATAGTTGCATGCCCATACGATCCCGAACGTGACCAATATGAAATTCTTCAATGAGGGATTCCACAATCGCTTCAATTTCATCAGACTTCTTTGATGTTGTTTGTAACATTGAGCGAATATTATCCTCAACGGTCATAGAACGAAAGATTGATGCCTCTTGTGGAAGATACCCAATACCTTCAGCAGCGCGTTTATACATTGGAATATTCGTAATATCCTTGCCATCAACGGTAATGATACCAGAACTAGGTCGTTCAATGCCTACAATCATATAGAATGATGTAGTTTTCCCTGCCCCATTAGGACCTAGGAGCCCAACGACTTGCCCCTTATCAACGCGTAGACTGACCCCGTCTACTACATTGCGCCCGTTAAAGGTTTTGACTAAGTTTTTGGTTTCTATATACATATTTAATCCTTATTGATTTGGAACAATGATAAGTGTACTACGACCACCTAATGTTTCAGCAGAATCATCGGCAAGACGGATTTTAAGCTCTGGTGCATTGAGCACATTACCATTTTGAACAGCATGAGCAGAACCAGATAAAAGTACAACGCCATCATTTTGATTTGGAGTTTGTGTATAGGTAGCACGTTCTGCAGAGCCAGATACGTTTCGTTCTGGGTTAGAGAATGTTACATCCCCTTGTGCCACTGCACGAATTTCTTTTAGCCAACCTTCTACTTGATTACCTGTCAATGTAGTACCTTCTGCAATCAAACGAGCATTGCCAGATACAAGGCCATATTCTGTATCTGTGTTATATTCAACTTTATCGCCAAAAATTTGACGATCACTACGTTGTAAATGAACACCACCATTAGCAGTGAACTTATTGTTATTGTAGCTATGCACTGATTGTGCAGACATAGCCATATCAGTACCAATCATGGATACGCCACCATCAAGATTTGCTTCTTGAGTTTTTGTATTGTACCAACCATTGGCACCAGTCATTGTTTTATCAGCTTGTGTAATTACCACATTACCTTTTGCATCCGCACGCCCCGTATTGCCATCATAAGATAATGTATCCGCGCTAATAGTCAAAGGATCATTTGCGGCCCAAGCTGTAACAGATGCTGTCATAAGCATAGCTAAGATAGCCATACCAATCTGTTTTTTCTTATTCATTATATTTCCTCGCATTACTTCTTCGTTAACTTCGCATTACCAATAGCTTTAATTTTCTTCAAGGACATGTTGCCTTCAAGTTTATCACCAGTTAATGTTATATCTTTACTGTTATAGGTAAAAGCAGATTTAGATGTCAACGTTTTTGTTTTATTATCAAAATGAAGTGCATCGGTTTTAAACTCAGCACCATCGGTATTTGTAGCTGTAACACCTTGATCAATATCGAGGGAATTACGATCGCCAGTCAATACGGCATGAGGTGCTGTAATTGTTGTCGTTACATCATCTTGATAGAAAAGACCTTTTAAATTAGTCAGGACAATAGCTTTTGTACGTGGGTCATATTCAATCTTTTCAGCTGATAAAGCCCACACTAGCTTGCCATCTTTTTCCTCTTGTAAGTCAGCTCCTTGGAAGTTAACAAGTTGTCCATTCTGATTTTGAGTGGTACTAACATCACCAGAGTCTTTCATAATATATACGATAAGACCAATCAGAGCCAACACTATAGCGGCCACAATGGCAATTAATTTTTTATTGTTTTTCATGTGCCCTCTCCCGTGCAGCTACCTTCTTATCATAATCAATAATTTGATCCATCTTAGTCATCCAGCGATGTTGGAACCATAGCCACTCATCTGGATGTTCCTTAATAAATTCTTCTGTAACGCGTACACATTCTTCAGTCAAGCGGTACATATCTACATCTTCATCACCTGTATCAACATAATGTAAGGCCGGTAAAATATGTACAATATGACCACCTTCAGGCTTACGAGATGCAAAAATTGGAACTACTGGAGAGCCAAATTTTTTTGCAAATGTAGCTGGTCCTATAACCGCTGAAGAGTCCTGCCCCAAAAACGGAACAGGTAGACCATTAATATAACCATCTTGGTCAGCTAAAAAACCAAGTAATTTTTTCTTTTTTAAAGCCTTAGCAGCAGAAACGATTTCGTTGCCACCACTAGCAAATACATCAAGCCCTACCATCTCGCGATATTCATTCATGAGACGTGTAAATTGTGCATTAGGTTGTTTCTTAACAATTGTAGTAGATGGATATCCATGTGCAGCCATGGCAGCCCCCATCCATTCCCAGTTGCCAACATGTCCAGTAAGAACAATGACACCTTTATCTTCAGCGATGGCTTTCTCTAAATGTTCTACACCTCGCATTTCAATATGTTTATTGATAAAGGACTTTGTCAGATTTGGCATATATAAGACTTCCATAACACTGCGGCCAAGATTCTTGAACAATTTTTCAATTAATTGTTCTGCCTCTTGATCATTCATGTTCATGCCAATCTTTATATTTTTTATACCTCTAAGTTTTTGCTTCTTCGCTATGAGGCCATATACTGGCCCTAGGCTAGCGCCTATGAGCAAAATGAGCTTGTATGGCAGTCGGCAAACAAGCCAGCTAATACCTTTAACTAAATGGTATTGCCATTCGTTATTCATTCTGCCCACCTCCTTATTGTCCATGAGCATGGGCCTCTCGTGCATAATCTGCTACAACAGTTTCCCATAGTCCTTGTTTTTTCAAGATATATTCTACAGCCTCTCTAACGGCACCGTGGCCACCATTGACGGTAGATATAAATTTAGCTAATTGTTTGACCTCCGGTACCGCATTATTGGGTGCCATCGGTAGTCCTACAATTTGAAGAGCCCCTAAATCATTTAAGTCATCCCCCATATAGGCAATTTCCTCTAAATTGATTTGATGCTCTTTACAGAGATTTCTTAATGCTTCTGTTTTATTGGCATGCCCCATAAGCAGTGCATCAAAATGAAGCTCTTTAGCACGGCGCTCAACCATAGGAGATATCCGTGCTGTAATGATTGCAAGCTTAAGTCCTGCTTTTCGAGCTGCCGTTAATCCGAGGCCATCTTTCACAGAAAAAGACTTAAGCTCTTCTCCACTCGATGTATAGATTAGAGTTCCATCAGATAGTACGCCATCAACATCAAGAACAATCCATTGAATATTCATTATACAATGCCTCTACGCAATAAATCCGTAATATGAACAATGCCTAGACATTTATTATCTGTATCTACAACTGGTAATACAGTAATAGGGCGCGGTTGATTTTTCTCCATTAAATGAAGAGCTTCCGCCGCTAATTTATCCTTTGTAATCGTACGAGGCATAGATGTCATCATATCCTCTACAGGCCATTCTAGGAAATTACTGCCAGAATCTAGGCCGCGACGAACATCACCATCAGTAACAAGGCCTAACAAATGACCGTCTTCATCAATAACATTGGTAGCACCCAATCCTTTTTCTGTCATTACAAAGAGTGCATCTCGAACGGTTGCACCTTTGAATACCGTTGGATTATCTTCACCACCATGCATAATGTTTTCTACGGTCAACAATAATTTGCGACCAAGAGAACCACCTGGATGGAATACGGCAAAGTTTTCCGGTGTAAAGTGATGGCGTTCTAATAAGCAAACAGCTAATGCATCGCCAAGTGCCAATGCAACTGTAGTACTTGTAGTCGGCGCCAACCCTAATGGGCAAGCTTCACGTTCTACTTCAGCTAGCAATACAATATCAGAATTCTTAGCTAAGGTAGACTCTGGTTTCCCTACAACACAGATTAATTTAGCACCAATGCGACGTAAGGATGGCAAAATACTGATGATTTCGCTTGTTTCACCACTATTGGAGAATGCTAATACTACATCATCTTCTGTAATCATACCTAGATCACCATGCACACCTTCTCCAGGATGCATGAAGAGTGCTGGTGTACCAGTACTAGCCAAAGTAGCCGCAATTTTACGACCAATATGACCAGATTTACCCATCCCTGTACATACTACACGGCCCTTACAAGCCAAAATCATATTTACAGCATTTACAAAATTGTGATCCAAACGAGAACTTAATTCTTCAATAGCACGTGCTTCCTCATGAAGCACCTGTGCCGCTTGTTCTAAAATAGTCACAAATAACCGCCCCTAACCTTTTACGATTTTATCAATAGCTACTAAATCTTTTAGCAACGCTTCAAAATTATCTAAGTATAACATGTTTGGACCATCGGATAATGCTTCCTCTGGATTATCATGTACTTCAAAGAACAGACCATCTACACCACTAGCAACAGCAGCACGTGCCAAGTTTGGTACGAACTCGCGATTACCACTGGATTTTGTACCTGCACCACCTGGTAATTGAACACTATGTGTAGCATCAAATACTACAGGATAGTCGAAGGAACGCATAATTGGGAAGGATCTCATATCTACAACGAGATTATTATAGCCAAAGCTAAATCCACGCTCTGTAAGCATAAGATTTTCATTGCCTGTTTCTTTCATTTTATTTAGGACATTTTCCATATCCTTAGGCGCCATAAATTGACCTTTTTTTACATTTACGCATTTACCAGTTTTAGCGGCACCGTATACAAGGTCAGTTTGACGACATAAGAAAGCTGGAATTTGTAAAACATCCAATACTTCAGCAGCTGGTTCAATTTGCTCAATGGAGTGAATATCACTTACCACCGGTACATTGAGTTCCTTTTTAATAGAAGCAAGGATTTTTAGACCTTCTTCAAGGCCTGGTCCGCGGAAAGAGCCGTAGCTAGAACGATTGGCCTTATCAAAAGAAGCTTTGAAGATATATGGAATACCTAAGCGCTCACAAATTTCTTTTGCTCGTTTGCCAATAGCCAATGTGCGCTCATAATCTTCAATAACACATGGCCCAGCAAGGACAAAAAGACCTTTGCCGCCACCAACTGTAATATCTTTAATTTGAACTGTTTTCATTTATTTCTCCTCTTGCTCGTAGATTGCATTTACACGAGCTAAGTCTTCCGGTGTATCAACACCGATAAATCGTTTATCTGTAAGAATAACACGAATAGTATAGCCATTTTCAAGAGCGCGCAATTGCTCTAACGATTCTGTTTGCTCTGCTGGTGTTGGTTCCATCTTTGCATAATTTAGCAAGAAATCTCTACGATATGCATAGATACCAATATGTTTTAGTGGAGCACGTACAAAATCATGACGTGGATACGGGATTAAGGACCGAGAAAAATACATCGCATCATTGCGATTATTTAAAATAACCTTTACTGCAGATGGCTCATCGTATTCATCCTCTAATAAAGGAGTCGCAACAGTTGCCATCTGTAAGTTTGGATCTTCTTCAAAAAGTTGGGCCAAGTCATCAATGAGTTTTGGCTCAATCATAGGTTCATCACCTTGAACATTAATAATGACATCTAAGTCTGTATAATGACTAGCAACCTCGGCTAATCGGTCAGTTCCGGTAGGGTGATTAGGATCTGTCATCATAACAGCTCCCCCAAAGTTTTGAACAGCAGAATAAACACAATCATCATCGGTAGCAACAATAGTACATTCTGTTTTTGTCGCTTGTGACACCCTTGCATAAACCCGTTCAATCATTGGTTTACCTGCAATATCCGCTAATGGTTTCCCTGGTAATCTTGTAGAACCATAACGAGCAGGAATAACGCATCCAAACTTCACAATAAAACCCCATTTCTGTCATTCGTGTATCTTATTATTATACACTAAATCTCTAAATTTTCTATGAATTCTTGCTTTCCAGAGACAAATTCAATTCCAATAGATAGCACTAGAATCGGTATTTTTAAGTCTTCAATTGCATGCAATTGACTTAGCTTCACCGCATCTTTTTCAGTTATACAAATAGCATCCGCTTGATGAGCAAATGCCTCTTTCCAAATATCTACAACATCATCATTTTCAAAATTATGATGATCACCAAAAGGCATTGTATGAACAACATTATACCCAATGTCGGTCATCGTTTGTGTAAAGGATTGAGGATTCCCAATACCACTAACAGCCATAATACGATGCTCTTGATACGCGTCAACAGAAGAACCAGGTTCTCCATTAGCCCACTCTTCTAAGGTATACATACAGTGAGGCTTGTGGATTGTTTCATATACAGGTGTATTAGGTAACATATGCGCTAAACGCTTACGAATTCCGGAAACAACACCAGGAGCCACTTGATCAACCTTTGTGAGAACAATAATATTAGCTCGCTCTAACCCACTAAGAGGCTCGCGCAATAAACCGCGAGGCAATACATGGTCATAACCAAATGGATTAGATGCATCAATAAGAACGATATCAATATCTCGAGCTAATGCACGATGTTGAAAACCATCATCCATAACTAAACAATCTGCTC
The DNA here is from genome assembly GCF_041333735.1 of Veillonella sp. Taxonomy (NCBI): domain Bacteria; kingdom Bacillati; phylum Bacillota; class Negativicutes; order Veillonellales; family Veillonellaceae; genus Veillonella; species Veillonella sp. Next base: position 1,391,718 of record NZ_JBGKFB010000001.1, on the reverse strand, counting down.
CGAGCTCATCTATAGCAATTTTTGCCGATAGAGCCCGTTCGCGACCGATAATTACATTGGACTTTTGTAATACCTTAGCCAATAGCCAAGCTTCATCACCACTGATAGATGGCTCTACTAACATTGCTCCATCTTTGGAAATAATTATATTTTTCTTGTTATCTTCAGCTCGATAGCCACGGCTAAGCACTGTAGGATGAAGACCTTTTTGGGCGAGTACATCACATATAAATCTCACCATTGGCGTTTTACCAGTACCACCTGCAGTAATATTACCAACACTGATAACAGGTACAGTAACTTTAGTAACCCCTTTCCCCGCATCAAAGCGATCGTTTCGTATTGATACAGCCTTTTCGTAACCTTTACTTAGAAAGCCTAAGCTAGAACGAGCTATATCACCTAGTATGGATTGATTTTCACCACTAACAATGGATTTGAATAATGATTCCCCACTCATAGGTGACTCCTCCTATTATGCAACATCATAGATGAATGTAATAAATCATATCGATCTTATGGAACAATATGGTGTTTTTCAAAGAGTTGACGTAACTCTTGTGTATTGCGTTGTGTTGCGCCGCGATTTTCTCTAATAATATCAAGGCAGTTTTGCCCCATTTCCATCGCCAAACCCTTATCTTTACATAAGCGCAATACCATAGCAGTTAACTCTTTGCCATTCTTCACTTGCTCACAAGCATGACGAGAGTTTAATAAACCAAAAATCTCTTTGAAGTTAAACATATATGGTCCCACAAGAATTGGTTTCCCATGTGCGGCAGGCTCGAGAATATTATGGCCCCCAGTCTTAACAAGAGAACCGCCTACAAAAATGATATCCCCTAAACTATATAAACGACCAAGTTCACCGATAGTATCTAAAACAACTACAGGTATTCCTTCATGAACTGGCTCTGTCATATCACTACGACAAATAGCATTCAATTCATAACGTTTCGCTAGCGTTTGTACATCATGACCACGATATATCTCACGAGGTGCAATTAATAAACGAGCTTGAGGATATTCTTGTAAGACTTGTTTAAATGTCGCAAAGATTGTTTCTTCCTCACCCTTATGTGTACTACCAGCAATGATGATTGGATGATTATTACCAAAGCCAAACTCTTCAAGAAGAGATTGTTTTTCTTCAGCTGATACAGTGGCATACGTTTGGTCATATTTCATATTACCTGTTACGGTAATATCAGATGTTTGGGCACCTAGCACTTCAATATGTGCTGCATCAAATTTTGATTGCATACAGAAACGCTCAATGGAACGCAACATTTCTTTTGTGAATGCACTAATATATTTATAGCGTTTCATACTACGATCAGAAATACGACCATTAACCATCATAACAGGAATATTTTCTGATTGAGCGATACGCAAGAAGTTAGGCCAAATTTCTGTTTCTACAAGCAAGATAGCAATTGGCTTAATAATATGCAAAATCTTACGTGTCAAATACGGCAAATCAAGAGGGAAGAAAATAATTCCTTCTGCCTCAGGAATAATGCGATGGGCCATTGCGTGACCTGTAGCAGTTACAACAGATACTACAACAACCGCTTCTGGAAATTCCTTTTTTACCTCTTTTACTAATGGACTAGTAGCTACAATTTCCCCTACAGAAGCCGCATGAATCCAAATAGCACGACGTCCTTCAATTTTCTTTAGTAGTGAGGCTGGCATATAGCCTGCACTCTGTTTGATACGCTCATAAAAACCTTCTTCAAAGGCGAGACGGTATAGAATAACCGGTATCAAGCCGATCCAATAGATTATGAGCAATACATTATATATCCAGTACATGGTTATCCTTTGTTGGAGAATTGAACGGAATAGAGATGATTGTACAATCCGCCATCAACAGCTAATAGCTCTTGGTGAGTCCCCTGCTCTACCAAGTGGCCTTGATTAAGTACAACAATTTGATGAGCATTTTGAACTGTGCTCAATCGATGGGCAATTACAAATGCAGTACGCCCTTTCATAAGGCGATCTAGCGCCTCTTGTACAAGCTTTTCACTTTCTGTATCTAATGCAGATGTTGCTTCATCAAGAATTAGAATACGTGGGTCTTTCAAAATAGCACGTGCAATAGCCACACGTTGACGTTGACCACCAGATAAGGAACTGCCTCGCTCGCCCACCACTGTGTCAAGACCATCAGGCATCTTCTCTACGAATTCAAGTACATTAGCAGCCTTAGCAGCTTCATATACTTCTTCATCAGTAGCATCTAATCGACCATACAAGATGTTCTCTTTAATTGTAGCATTAAACAACACAGTTTCTTGTGGTACAAGGCCAATTTGTTCACGTAACGATTTAAATGTAACGTCTTTTACATCATAACCATCTATCGTGATAGCACCGCCTGTTACATCGTAGAAGCGAGGTAACAAATTCGCAAGAGTCGTTTTACCTGCGCCAGATGGACCAACAAGAGCTACACTTTCACCAGCCTTAACAGACAAAGTAAAGTTTTCGAGCGCTGTTTTTTCACCATCATAAGAGAATGAAACATCTTTAAACTCTACATTACCTTTAATGGATGGCAATGTAATAGCATCTTGTTTTTCCACAACATCAGTTTTAGTATCTAAGATTTCAAATACACGATCAGCTGCAGCCAATGCTTTTTGAATATTGCCGTATACTTGGCTTAAACGTTTAACAGGGTTAGACAAGTTGATTGCATAAATTAGGAACGCAATCAAAGAACCTGCTGTAATAGTTCCTGTTACTACAGAATAGCCACCATACCAAAGGATGACTGCTACAGCAATAGCTGCAGAAAACTCAACCATTGGACTTAATAAGCTAGTCAACTTAGTAGCTTTAATAACAGCTTTAAAGTTGCGATCATTTTCATCTTCAAAACGCTTCCGTTCAAAATCTTCACGGGCGAAAGATTTTACTACACGAATAGCGCTGATGACCTCTTGTAAAAGTGCCGTAATATCAGCTATACGGCCTTGTACATCATGACCTGCTACACGAAGCTTTTTACCGAATACATTGATAATTACTAGCACTACAGGAACTGTAATAAAGGTAACAAGTGTCAATTTCCAATCAATAAGTAGCATAGACACAAGAGAACCGATAAGTGTTACAGATTCCGTAATAAAGGAAATTAAGTTATCAACTACTGCAGACTGAAGAGCAGCAACGTCATTTGTAAGATTACTCATGATAACGCCAGTCTTACGGCGATCAAAATAAGATAAGCTTAATTTTTGTAGATGATTAAAGATGGCCTCCCGTACATCAATGATGACACGCTGACCAATGTAAGACATATTATAGGTTTGACCATATGTAGCGAAACCACGAATTAAGAATATAAGAATGATAGCCCCTACAATGAGGTTCAACATGAACATATTCTTTTCATCTAATACTTGGTCTACTACATTTTTAATAAGCCAAGGCACTACCAAGTATGCCGCAGCCGCGACGATCATGCAGAACACTGCAAAAATCATGCGCTTATAATAAGGCTTTACAAAATATAAGAGCCTAGAATAACTATTCATTACATTTCTCCTTACCGAGGTTATATACCAGTTCTGCTACACGCTTTACAGCACCTGGTTCACCTAATTTATGATGTACTTCACGCAATTCGCTACGCATCGCTTCATTGCGCTCAACATCAGTTAGAAGAGGTTCCACAAGGGATACAATAGCCTCAGGTGTCACTGCATCTTGTAATAACTCAGGAATTACTTCTTTGCCTGCTACAATGTTTGGCAAACCTACATGCGTCACATTGACGACCATCTTACCAATGCCATATGTAATTGGAGATACTCGATACAATAAAACAGTTGGTAACTCCATCATAGCTGTTTCTAATGTAGCTGTACCTGATGCAGCGAGACACACATCACAAATCTGCATCAAATCATAGGTATGATCTTCTGTAATCGTCACCGGAACTTTGTGAGCATCGATGAAAGTTTCTAATTCACTACGATCGATGGTATGTGCGCGAGGCAAGAAGAATTGAATATCCTCATGGTTCGCCATCAATTGCTCACCACTTTTTAACATCGTATCTAGCAAGGATAGCACCTCTTGCTTACGGCTACCTGGCATGAGCAATACTTTTTTAGCATCTTTACGAGCTCCAAAATATTCCTCAGCCTCTTCTTTGCTCATCGTAGGATGTACGATATCCAATAGTGGATGGCCTACAAATTCTACATTGCATTTATATTTACGATACGCTTCAGCTTCAAAAGGAAAGATAGATGCTACCTTAGTGACATACTTGCGAATTGTATTACCACGGCTACTATGCCATGCCCAAATCGTAGGAGCAATATAATAAAGAACGGGAATTCCCAATTCATGAGCTACAGCTGCTAGTTTCATATTAAAACCAGGGTAATCTACACAGACGAGAATATCTGGTTTTTCCTTCATCATGACACGTTTTAAGTAGGTGCGAAGTTTAAAGAATTTCGGTAGTGATTTTACAATCTCTACAAGCCCAATAACGCCTAAATTTTTAATATCATATACGATGCGAACACCAGCGCGTTCCATCAAGGTACCGCCCATGCCAAACATGTCAACCGAAGGATCTATTTCTTTCAGTGCATTAGCAACACTGGCTGCATGAGTATCACCGGATGCTTCACCGGCAGAAAACATGACTTTCATTATGCATCCTTTCTGGAATCTACAAACTCTTGGTCAACAGCACAGATAACAATACCATGACGGTTTGCCAAATCTAGTACATCTTGTTGTTGAACAAAAATAGTCTTTTCAGCCTCTACAGCAAGGACTTTACATCCACTATCAATCATGGACATTAATGTTTTTATCCCTACAGCAGGAACATCAAAACGAACATCTTGATTTGGCTTTTCCGTTTTAACGACAACTGCATCGCCACGGCCTAATTCACCGCCACGCAAAATGCATTTATCAGTGCCCTCAATAGCTTCAATAGCCATAGCCGCTTTATGTTTTACAACTACTGTTTGACCAATATCAAGTCCACCCATTTGCTTAGCTAGTTCAAAGCCAAAGCAAATATCTGCCCATTGTTCATCAGTAGGCTGTGTTTTTGAAAGCACCCCCACCTTTGGCATAAATGGTTTAAGGTATACGGTTTGATCTAACACTTTAAACCCTTCTCGTTCGATTTCATCTACGATGGCGAGCATGATAGTGTCATCTTTACGATTTTTAAGGCGATTAAGAATACCTAATGTTTTTAAATCAGGGAATGTAAGACCTTTGAAGAGAATTTCCTTAGTCACTTTACCTAACATAGTTAATTCTTCAACGCCTTCTTTTTTCAAGGTTTTAAAAATCTTACCTAATTTGGCAACACCAATATCATAGAAGGCATCGGCCTCAGCCTTTAAAGCCGGGTCTACATCTGGAACTACACCGATAACCACTACCTCATGACCTAATACATGAGCAGCGCGCATGAATTCTACAGGCAAAACGCCAATGCCTGCAATCAATCCTACCTTTGCCAAGACTATACCTCCTAGATGACCTACGGCCTATATATCAATAAGTGATTACAAATTTACAATACTTAATGCCTCAAAAAAGACATAATCATATACAATATATTGTACTATAAATAGGCACTTTTTACCATTAAAACACCATGTTTTACGCCTATTTCTTCAACATTTTAGTAGAATTTTTTCATTCCTCATTTTACGTCTTATGAACGTAAAAAAACTTCAAATATTTTATCAAAATATTTTATATTTATGACCTAATGTTATAAATTTCACATCCCATTAAAAGCATGATATTTATAAAGTACATAAAAAGACCTCGTACTTAGTACGAGGTCTTTGGAATTAGTCGCGACGTGTACGCATAATACCACGATCGGCATTGCGTAAGAAGCGTAATAAATTTTCAATTTCTACAGAAGAATCAAGTTGCATTTCCATTTCTTCAATAGCCTTAGATAAACTAAAGCCTGAACGATAAATAATACGGAATGCTTGTTTTAAATCTCGGCGTACGTCTTCTGAAATGCCCGCACGAGACAAACCAACAGAGTTAAGGCCAATAACACGTGCTGGTTGACCATCAGCAATGACATATGGTGGAATATCTTGAACCACCTTCGCCATACCGCCAACCATTGCATTACGACCAATTTTAACAAACTGATGGATACCTGCAAGGCCACCAATAACAACGCGATCTTCAACGATAGCGTGACCAGCAAGGCCTGCACAGTTACTCATAATTACATTATTGCCAACGATACAGTTATGAGCCACATGTGTACATGCTTGAAGCAAGCAATTATTGCCCACACGTGTTTCTTCACCTTCTCCAGTAGCGCGGCTAATAGTTACGAATTCACGGATAACCGTTTCATCGCCAATATTACAATAGCTTTTTTCGCCTTTAAATTTTAAATCTTGCGGTTCCAACCCAATAGATGCGTTAGGATAAATCTCGCAACGCTTACCAATGGTTGTCCAACCACCAATTACAACATGTGCACCGATTTGTGTGCCATCGCCAATCTCGACGTGTTCGCCGATTACAGCGCCAGGACCTACGATTACATCTTTGCCCAATTTAGCATTTGGATGGACTATGGCTGTACTATGGATGTTGGATTCTGCATTTTCCATGCCTACAACTATCACTACAATCACTCCTCAATCATTATACAAGGGCAAACATGTATTCACCGCTAGCACACAATTTGTCGCCAACATAGGCACGGCCTTCAACCTTACCCATTTTACCTTTGATTTTAACAATATCCACTTCCATGCGCACTTGGTCACCAGGTTTTACAGGGTGACGGAAACGTACTTTATCAATACCTGTAAACATAGGTGTAAGACCGCGATTTTCTTCAGGATATAGTAATGCAATACCACCAACTTGAGCAATAGCCTCAGTCAATAGTACACCTGGCATTACTGGATTACCTGGGAAGTGTCCTTGGAAGAACAATTCGTTGAATGTAGCATTTTTAATGCCCACAGCACGTTTCATTGGTTCTAACTCAACGATGCGATCTACCAAAAGCATAGGATAACGATGAGGTAAAATTTCTAAAATGTCTTCGTGATTAAGAATCATGGCTGTGTCTCCCTTATTTCTTCCATTATACTGCGAGCCAATCTTGAATTTAATTCATGACTCGATTTTAAAGCAATTACATGACCTTCAATTGGTCCCAATAAGAATAAGTCGCCCATTACATCTAATGCTTTGTGACGAACTAATTCGTCGTCAAAGCGAGGTACAGACAAACACTTCTCATCATCATAGACTAATGCATTATCTAGGTTACCACCTTTTGCAAGGCCCATAGCCTGTAATTGTTCTAATTCCTTCATAAATCCGATAGTTCTAGCAGCACCGATGTGTTCTTTAAAGTATTCTGGCGAAACTTCAAAATCACAATGTTGCGTACCAAGTAACGGATGGCTGTTAATCGATGTAAATGTAATGCGATAGCCGTCATATGGCAAAATAACTACAAAACGATCACCATCATATATAGCGTGAGAACGTGTCACTTTATATACTTGACGTGGCGCTGTTTGTTCTTGAATGCCTGCCTCTTCTATGAGACCTATAAAAACTGCACTACTGCCATCACCTACAGGAGGTTCAGGAGAATCCATCTCGATATAACAGTTATCAATATTCATAGCACTGAACGCAGCCATCACATGTTCTACAGTGAAAACCTTCGCTTCACCATTTTCCAATGTAGTAGCGCGCATAGTGTTCGTCACATTATCAATGTGTGCTCGCACAGAAGGATGACCTTCAATGTCCGTGCGGACAAACACAATTCCTGTATTTTCAGGTGCAGGTTTAAAAACCATATTTACTGGTTCACCGCTATGAAGGCCAATCCCTTGATATGAAACAGCCTGTTTTATTGTTTGTTGTGGCTTACTCATAAGAAAGTCCTTTCATAATCTGAATTCACGTTTACTATACACCAATATGTATTATACCCTATTTGCATAGGTGATACAAGAAATTTACCATATATTCAGTGATTTTGAAAGCATTTTTCACATAATTAAATTTATATAAATTTAATTATAAATACTGTATTATACACCATAAAAATAAAAGAGACTCTACTATGCTTAATTTATGCGGTATTTAAATCAATACTACATAAGTAGGCATGTAAAATCTCTTTATATTTATTAACTAGTGAAATACATCTGGAGGTGTTTCAATTTGTTCGCCATAGAAACGACGTGTCCACTTCCAACGATTGTGAAGCCAGAACCAATCTTCAGGATATCGACGAATATAATCTTCAATAAACTCATTTAAAAGAGTTGTAGTTACAGCTATATCACGCTTTTTATCGTCTGTACGTTCCACATAAATTGGAGGATGTACTTCAATCTCATGTTTCTCAGAAAACGGACTATAATGTATAGTCACAAAAATGATAGGTATATCTTGCATACGAGCCAGTACTGCTGGACCTGCAGCCGTTAATGTTTCATAACCAAAGAAGGGTACAAGCACGCCATCATCTCCAGGATCCTGATCCATAATAAGGCCTAAAAAAGCACCTTTTTTAAGCTCATTAATCATTTCTCGTACACCAGTTTTATAGGTTACATGTTGGTGCATAATACGACGATATTCGTTGATAAACTTGTCCGCATCACCATTCTGTTTCATCGCCACAGAAATCAATGGATACCCTTCCGAAGCAAGAACACCGCCAAGGAGCTCCCAGTTACCACTGTGAACAGCGGCTAAGATGGCACCTCGACCATTTTCCAAGGCATCATCTAGGTATTCTCGATTAATAAACTCCACCATATCTTTGTATGCGCCATCCTTAATTTCTGGATAGCGTAGTACATCAATAATCATGCGACCAAAGCGTGTAGTACTAGCTTTCGCAATACGTCGAGCTTCTTTGGGATCATCTGTAATATTACAGAATAGAATTTGGCCTATTGCTAGGCGCTTGCGTTTAGGCGGCACCGCTAACCACGCAATTTCGCCAAACAATGTACCAATAGCATATTGCAAACCTTTAGGTAATAAGCAAATAAAGGCACTAAAGATTTTCATAAACCTATACATGGATTATTAGCTCTCCTTAAGCTGTGCTTTCAAAGCGTCAATTTCTTTTTGTAATTGTTTTACAGTTTTCACCATATCTGGCAAACGATTTTCATAAGCAGCCAATTTTAACCATTCTTTATGAGGTCTCATTGGATAGCCCGCCATAATAGAGTTGGATGGTACATTACCCGTAATACCAGTTTTACCAGCAAACTGTACATTATCACCAATCGTAATATGACCAGTACAACCAGTTTGTCCAGCAAAGATAACATGATTACCACATTTAGTACTTCCTGCAATACCAACTTGAGCAATCAAGAAGCAATCTTCACCAATTTCAACATTGTGACCAAGATGAACAAGATTGTCAATCTTCGTACCACGACGTACTAAAGTCGATCCCATTGTAGCATTGTCGATAGTTGTACAAGAACCAACTTCAACATCATCTTCGAGAATAACATTACCAACTTGTGGAATATGTGTATGTACACCATTTTCTGTAGCAAAGCCGAAGCCTTCGCCACCAATTACGGCCTTAGCACGTAATACAACGCGTTTGCCTAAAATACAATTTTCATGAACAATAGCGCCAGCGTAAATATCAGAACCTTCGCCAATACGCACATTATGTCCAATATAAACATATGGACGTATTGTTACATCATCACCAATGACTGCATTATCATTAATTACACAATAGGCACCAATAGCTACATTTTTGCCTATTGTTACATTGTTACCAATAATAGCTGTGCTATGCACCTCTCTAGGAACAACAACAGGTGGATGGAAGAGTTCTAACACTTGTGCAAATGCTGCTTTTGCATTATCGACTACGATTTGTGCCATCGGTGCATCTTTCACTTCAGATTCAACGATCACAGCACCCGCTTGGCATAACGCAATATGTTCAACATATTCACCTACTGCAAAAGTTATGGATTGTTTTACTGCTTGTTCAAAGCTACGTGTTTCAGTAATAACAATAGAGCCATCACCTACAACACGACCGCCTACTAATGTTGCGAGTTCCTGTAAAGTTTTTTCCAAGGTAAACTCCTCCCCCTGTGATAATTCTTAATTATTGTGCACTTTCTTCAGTATTAACTGCTGTAGCTTGACCTGATTGTTGAGCATTTTGTTGAGCATCTTGTTGTTCTTGCGCTTTAGCTGCATTTTCAGCTTCTTTAATTTGGTCATCAGAAGCTTTACCCATCTTCGCGATCAAGTCGTCAGTTACATCAGAACCTCCGCCTACAACAGCACCTTTTTCAATAACTACATCAAGTTTTTTCTCTTTTACGAGTTCACCAACTTTTTGTTCTTGATATTGACGATATTCTTGAGCTTTTGCATTTGCAAAGGCATTTAATTCTTGATTAGCTTGGTTAAATACATTTTGTTTAGATGCTTCATCAGCAGAAGCAATTTTAGCATCTAGCTCAGCTTTTTTAGCGTTAATTTCTTTAGTAATTTCAATACCTTTTTCAGTACTATTTGCTACTTTCACGCTATCAACGTAACCAACATTATTAGAACCACAACCACCTAAAATAGCCATGGAAGCTACTAAAGATGCACCTAATACTAAAGATTTAATACGTTTATTCATAATATAACTCCTTATTGAACTCGATAGGACGCCTTCACTGCATCAGTAATATCAAGCCCCTTAATATTACCACCATCGTCGATGATGACTAAATCCAAATGTTGTTCCTCTGCAATAATTGCTACGCGCATACGAACATCTTCTAAAATGGCTTCATGAAGTGCACTCACTTCAGCTTCCTTATCTGAAAGCTTTTTAGCCCAAGAATCATTCCAATCCTGTGCTACAGGTAAGTTATTATTAGCAATGATCGATTGAGCTTGTTGTTGAACCATAGTATCACGTTTAGCCGCCAATTCCTTTTGCAAGGATGCAGCATATTGGTTAAGTTCTTCTTGACCTTTTTGTTGCATAGGCGCAAGTTCTGCCTGTACTTTAGCCTTAATAGAGTCTACATCAAGATTCGATGGTTTTCTCTTAGCTAATAATTCCTTTAGTCGCTCCTCTTTCTTAGCCTTTTCTGCCATAGCTGCTTGCTTTTGTGCATCATCAATATATACACGAGCATCATAAGCATATAAATCTAATTGGAGATTGACGATTTCAAGATCATATTCATTGGAACTAACCTTTAATTCCGCCAAATATTTTTGAGTAAGTTCGTTTCGTTTTGCATTCAATTGCTGATTCAATTCATTTTCTTTTGTTGCAATACGAGTTTGCAATTCCACCGTAAGAGCATCTGACAAGGTTGTATCTAACGCAAGAGATTTCAACTGTTCCTCTTGTGTCTCTGACTTGGCATTTAGAGCTTGTTGTTCTAATTCATATTGACGTTGCAAAAGATCCAATTCATTTTTAGCTTGTTTATAATCCTCATAGGAAGGATTAAATTCTAATACATCATCAATACGTACAACACCTATTGATACCCCATCAGGACTCTGCTGACGATTTGTCACAAATCCATAGGCCCAAACCATAGCACATAATGCAACAACGAGAAATATGGCAAATCCAATATATCGTTTTTTCCCGTTCATTGTCGTTCTCCCTTACATAGAACTACAGTTTATTTTTTGGCATCAGAAGCTAGTTTTTTCAATACTTGATCTGTAATGTCTACGCCACCGTATAATACAGTATCTTTAGTCATAACAACGCTTAAACCTTTAGCATCGCCAACTGCTTTTGCAGCCTCCATAGCTTTATCTTGAACAGATTTGGCAATCTCTTGATCTTTCTTTGCTAAGTTTTGACGAGCTTCTTCAGCAAGTTTTTGTTTAGTCGCATCATCTTGAGCTGCATCAATTTTAGCTTGTGTTTCTTGTTGTAATTGGCTTTGATAGCTCATATATTCTTGAGCTGCAGAGATATAAATTGGATTATCTTGAGACATCATACGAGATGTATCGATAACACCAATTGTACTATTACCGCTATTACCGCTTGGCGTAGCCATTTGTGTATACGCTAATGCGCCAATACCAATAATAAAAATAGCAGCAATGACGATGGAAAAGATTTTCACATTCGCCTTGTTGTTCATCATTCGCATCATAATAGAGTGCCCTCATTTCTTTAAATTACTGCATCAAAGGATGCCATATAGAGATATTGGTGAAAGCCTCTTTAGAAAAGAGGCCTCCACCATATACATTTACTATATTAGAATTGTGTGCCGAAGCTGAAGTGGAATTTATTTTTGTGTTTACCCACGCCATAATCAAGTTTAACTGGGCCAATTGGTGTAGTAATACGAACACCAGCACCAACGCCATAGTTAAAGGTTTTCTTGCTGTTGTACCATGTTACATTTGGTGCATCCCATGCATCACCGATATCAGTGAACAATACACCACTAACCTTTTTAACGATCGGGAAGCGGAATTCCAATGTAGCATTGTACATGTACTTACCACGGAATTGATCATCTTCGTAACCACGTAAGGAGTCTGCACCACCCAATGTGAACAATTGGCTATAAGGAGCATCACCTTGGATAAAACCACCACGTGCGCGGAATGCCAATACATTCTTAGCACCTAGTTTTTTATACATACGTGCTTCAGCTGTGAATTTGTAGAAGTCGAAGTCACCGCCTAAACCATGACCAGCCCATTGCGCTGTATAAGAAATACGACGACCACGTGTTGGTTCATAAATATTATCACGGGAATCGTATACCTTTTGCCATGTAATGGAATTGATACGACCGAAGTTATTTTTTACATAGTTATTAGATGCAAAGTTCCAGCTACCACCAGTGCTAGGGTTTGTATTATTCCAATCATTCCCACTACCAGTCGTATTTGAAATAGCATCTGTATCATAACGGTAACCAGAGCTATCATCACTATCCCATTTATAGGAATCTTTACGGGATTCAAGAGTCAAATAGTCACGAGTATATTCGCCTGTTTGACGACCGAAGGAAATATTGAAACCACGAGATTTCTTGTTATATTCTGCTACTTCATTACCATCTTCGTTGTAATCAGTGTATTCATCTTCACGGTTGAAGAAGGAGAAGCCAAGAGATGTACCTTTGCTATCAATCCAAGGTTTCAAGTAAGAGATTTGGTAGTTTTTATATTTTTTCTTACCACCGATTTCCCAGTGAACTTTGAATTTATCACCAGTACCGCGGAAGTTGTCTTCACCAAATTCAATGATACCCATCAAACCATCAGATTTAGAATAACCGGCGCCTAATGTAATAGTACCTGTTTTATGTTCCAAAACATCGATTTCAATGATTACATTGTTAGGATCTTGATCGCCAGGCAACATGCGAACATTCACATCATCAAAGAAGCCTAGGTTATATACGCGTTCTACAGAACGGCGTACCAAGAATTTATTGAAAGGTTTACCTTTCTTTTGAACGAATTCGCGAGTAATAACTTTATCGCGAGTTTTCTTGTTACCAGCAGGAACGATATCTTCAACAATACCTTCTACGATATGAACATGAAGCACGCCTTGGTCATCTACGCGAATACCATCAACATGTGCCAACATATAGCCATCGCGAGCGTATGCTGCGTTGATACCTTGAACCTTTTGGCCTACGTATACAGAGTTAAGAACTTGACCTGCTTGAAGGTCCATGAATTTAGTCAATACTTCAGAAGTATAAACTGTATTACCTTCGAAAGCTACACCAGTAGTAATTGGATTTACTGTAACAGCAAAGTCCAATTTAACGCCTTCAGGTACTGTTGTAAATACAGGGTTTACTTCAGAGAAGTAACCAGTATTACCAAGGTTAGTTACGTCTTTAAATACACCATCAACAGATACAGCATCGCCGATTTTTTCTGTCAAGATAGGCAATAATTGTGCTTGTTGTTCAGCTGTTACACCAGAAATAGATAAACCAGTAATTAATTTACCTACATATGGATTAATAGACTCAGCATTAGCAGATGTAACATATTGAGCTTCTACAGTTGTAACAGCTTGAGTTTGGCCATTTTCAGCAGCCTTATCAAGGTCAGTACCACCAGTAGTTTTAGACACCATTTTTACTTGTTTGTCATCTGTTTTTAAAGCAGCATTATTGACTGTAACAGTTCCGTCAGAACCTTTAACTACAGTGCCATCGCTAGATACAGTTGTATCACCACGAGCCGCTAAGATAGCTGCATCAGTTTCATCTTGTGTTGTTGCAGGTGTAGCTGCATCAGCATTGTAAACAGCTTGTGTAGTAGTAGCATCATTAGTAGTTGCTGCACTAGTTGTTGTTGTGTTATTTAAATCTGGAGTATAGCCAGCTTGTACCTCTGCAGCAAATACACTGCCTGTCCCCATGACAGCAGTCAATACAGATGCTGCAAGCATACTTTTATAGGCTTTTGGTTTAAACATAAATTCCTCCTAGAACTCATCCCCATAAAAAGTTTACATCTTGTTTTATAATGACTAATAAATCTTTATTATTATAGCATAAAATACTGGGAATGAGTACTATATTAAACAAATTTTATGAAATTAATATGACTAGAATGTGCATACCCATGGGATTTGCACACTCTAGCCATAAACTTAGAAGCTTCTTGTCCAACGACCACCTAAATAATTGTTTCCTTGCGATGTACGCCATGCAGTAAACTTGAGGTTTCGTTTTACAGAATACTCAACACCATATTTATTTTGTTTATTATTAATACCTTGAGAATAAGTAAGCATTACCTTTGGCACAATATACTTGCCAATTTCAATATTGTAATTACCTGCTGTTTCCCTATTAGTCGGTTCATCAGGATCAATGGAGCCTGTCGTAATATTAATCCTATCTAAACCTAATGTATTTTGCAATGCATCTTGCACATAGCCAAAAGCAAACATTTGAAGACCTGCTGTAGCAACAGCATTCACATCATCATTTGTCAATGTACTACTATTAGAATCTGCACCACGACCAAAGGTCAACATGGAAATAATTTGCTTTCTAGATAAGTTAGGATTGGACGACAAAGTAAGATCCATATGATCTACAGTCCCTTTTACACCAAGCATAATATTGTAGTTGCTTACATTCGTTTCAGCTTCTAATTGTAAATTTGGTAAATAGGAGCCTCCTACAAAGTGTGCATTCCCCTTCGTAATATTAAATACATGACTTAAGTATTTGAACGTACCAGATTTAACATCGAACTGGCCACTAGCAGTAGGATTTTGCAATGTACCACCGAAATGAACATCACCACCTATGAACATATTGTATAGAGTACGATCATATAGGCGCACACCCTTGCCAGCATGAATATTAACATCTACGCCCATGTTGGTGTTGCTTTCACTAGACTGCAAGGAAAGAGGAATCTTAAATTGGATGTTTTCTAGATCCAAATTACCTATCAAGGTAGGTAATCCATCACGTTCCGCAATGTAAAGTTCGCCATTTAATGGGCCTCTCACATATTCACTACGAACATCGAGTCCATCAAGTTGAAGGGCAGCCTTATAGTTGGTAAGCTCATGACCAGACCAATTTACCTTAGCCACTAAACCAGCACTACCTTTCCCCATATTGATACGAGATTGGAAATCCCCTTGTTGTCCAGAGAAAATTAAGTCTCCGTCAATACTAGTAATTTCATTATCTACATTGGCCAATTTCATAGTACCATTACGTACAGATACTGTGCCGTATGCCTCAGGTTGATCTATAGTCCCTGTAAGCCTAATTGCACCCTTTAACGGCCCCGTTGCATCTTTAACGCTAGTAGTAACAAGAGGAATAACAGCCATATCAGCTTCGTTAAAGTCAATTGTTACATCCATAGATTTAGCATCACTAGCGTCTAAATAACCAGATGTATAAATAGCTGCCAATGGAATTTTGCCATAAATACTGAGTTTATAGCCTCCTTTAGCGCCTTGAATACGTTGGATTTGAATGACATGATCTTGCATTGTAGCCAACGCAAAGCCTTCATCAATACCAATTCCATTGAACGAACCGGACTCTACTGCACCAGATAATTCCACCTTAGGATTTTTCGTTTCTCCAGTAACATTCACAACACCTGTTACCCAGCCTGTTGCTTGAATATCCTTACCTATGAGTGGTAAGAATGGCACTATGTCGACATCCTTTAAGGCTACTTGTAAATCAGCTTGCCCATCTAGATCCAATGTACCACCCATGGCGATGAGACCTTCATCAACAGGTAGTTTTAAGGTAGTAATTTTAAACTTCCGATTAGCTAAGCTAGCATCAATCGTTGCATCACCGACAACCTTATCATCAATACTAACATCATTAATTTTACCGTTAACAGTAACGCTTGGATTATCCTTTGTGCCACCAATTTCAACGGAACCATTCAATTGACCATCAAGATGCTCATCAGCTTGATCTAGTAATGCCAACAAATTCTTTACACTACCATTGGTAACATCTAAAACGCCAAATAACTGTTTACTATCATCGAGCTTCATGCCACCTTTGGCAACATAACGACCACCATTTGATTCAGCAAACGAAAAATCTTGTACATTTACGACGGATTTATCTGCATACACGTGGCCATGAATATCAGTCAATAATTGCCCATTTATAGATAAAGCATCAGATAAAATGTAACCATTAAACTGAGGGTTATCCATAGAACCTGTTATAGTACCACGGCCTGCTAGTAAACCATCCACCTTATAGTCGGTATTGATGAGCAATCTACCCATATCGATTTTCTTACCTTCAAAATCAATATTAATAGCCTCTTTTGATACAGTACCGCCACCTGTAATAGTCGCTCCGTAGCCTTCAATATCAAAGCGATATAATTCTAATCTTTCATTTTTATAGTTATACTTTGCAAAAGCATTAGTTATAAGCTTGCCATAGGCAGACCCATCCCATAAATGAGCTCGGCCTTCTACAATAGGATTGGCCACGGTCCCAGTTATATGGTTATCAGTTTCAAACCATCCTGTAATAGGAATATCGGTTATAGGACGAATTAGATTTTCAATACGTACAGCACGAGCTTTAGCATTTAAATCTAAGGCGTCAGTATTGATATTATACCAACCAGTAATATCATAGCCACCACTACCGTCACCGATATGACCATTTGTAATGGTTAGAACGTGATTGTCCAAAGTAATATCACTATGAATATCATTAAAATGAGCACCCTTATAGAGAACCTCTTGTCCCCATACAGTACCAGTCACATTCGGATTATCTAAGGAGCCTTTTACATTAATAGACGTGCTGACTGTACCAGCAACATCTTCACCTATGATTGAACTAAGTGATGTTAGCGGTAACGCATTACCAGAAATTGTAGCATCCACTTGACCATTTTGAATCGAACCATATCCACTAAAGGATCCAGTTCCCATATTCCCAACCATAGTTATATTGGTAAGATTGTCACTATGGGTTAAATCCGCTTTTACAGAATCCAACACTACACCACGGACCCCAATCTGATGGCCCTGAACAGCGCCTACAAGATCTGTAACTTGATTATTCTTACCCAAAACATGGATTTCTCCATCAACTGTCCCTGTAATAGGCATCGTCAAATCCTGTGTAAAAGCATCTAACGATAAGGCATGAACGTTAGCAACAGCGTCGAAATCATCTGTGTCTACGACGTATTGACCTTTAACTTTAGCATTACCAGTGCCAATAGACAATTGAGCATCATCGATACGAACTAATCCATTATCGTATACTACATTTCCCTGTACGCGGTCCACATGGTACCCTTTATAAGAAATACCATCACTGCCTATGGTTGCATCCACCCGCGGCGCTACAGTAGTGCCTCCAATATGCGCACGACCACCGACAATACCAGTAACCCCCACATCTGTAATGGCTTCTAGTTTTACCTTATCCGCTACAACATTAAGATTGAGATATTCTTCGTCTTTCCCCAATGTAATAAGACCATTAAGCTTCGCTACTTGATCATTGATACGCCAAGAGCTATGGCTAATAACAATTTGGTCATGATTGAGCATAATACGACCTTCACCATCAGTAATGGTATACATCGTATTGCCCCGCTTATAAGTGCCTGTTAAACCTTTAAAGCCTACATTGCCACTCATAATATATTGTCCATCTTCACTTTTAACATTGAGATGTAAATCTTGTAATTTCCCCTTCGTAACAACAAGATCTTTGCGTAACGGAATAAAGCTCATAATACCAGCAGTATCAATTTCATCGGCTTGTACAAAGACATCAAAATTAGATACATCGTCCATATCTATTTTGCCATTTACAAGGACAGATGAACCATCTACGTCAGCAGTAAATGCCCCTTTGGACATACCACTCATATTAAGAGCAACGGTGCCATCAAGGTTTTCAACATTGCGTTTAACGCCATCTTTAGTGCGCAGCGCTACATGACCATTATTAATGGCAATATCACCATCAAAACTACCCGATTTATTCGGATCAGATGGTTTAACTAACTTTTCTATACTCCAAGACCCATCGTTCAATTGCCATATGTGAAGATCAGGTGCATCCACGGTAACATTGGATATAGCTGTCGCCCCTGATGTGTTACCCCCAATTATACTTGGTAATGCAGATAGTTTAACCCCAACAGCTACATCTTGTGCCGTCCCTACTAAGTGACCATCCTGATCTTTAATCACCACATCTGATAAAACTACATCACCATTCCAATTGATACGAAGAGAATCATAGTCCACAGATCCGTTTATGGTATTATTTACTTGTTCTTTAACCATAGGTTCTACATAGGTCTTAGCTATAGGGTTTATACTAGCACCAACTGCAGATAATCCTAAAATTGCAGCCCCTATGAGACACCACTTTTTACGGGTCATAATGATCTCCCATACACATTATGAATAAAATAAATATATATACTAATCTTACCACACACACAGTAATAACTATAGTATTTTAAAGGTAAATTTTATAAAACTAATATATTTTTTTACTAATCATTTTCTACAATAACTACAGATAAAATTATTTACACATTACCATAACATAAAAATGAAAATATACAATGAATCTACGCTTTATAAATCTATAACAAAAAAAGACGACCGAAGTCGTCTTTTTTAGTATCCAATTATTGATTACCACCAAGTTGTGCTAATTGTTCAGTTGCACCACTGTTTGCAATAATTTCTGCACCTTGTCCAACTGGAGTATTCAATGGAACACCTGTCAATTGTTCAAGAGCTGCAATGCTAATATTGTAATTATAAAGAGCTTGTACATAGTTATTACGAGCATCTGTTAATTTAGTTTCCGCATCGAGTACATCAAGGTTTGTACCAACCCCTGCGCGATAGCGAAGTGTAGCAATACGGAAGCTTTCTTGACCTTGAGCAACTGCAGTTTGAGTGCTTTGGATTGTTTGCTCTGCAGAACGCAAGTTCAAGTATGCTTTTTGTACGGCTAATAACACATTATCTACAGCGGCTAAGTTGGCTTCTTTAGCTTTTTCTAAAGTATCAGTAGCCACTTTTACTTTATTTTGTGTTGCACCGCCATCCCATAGACTCCAAGAAGCCTTTGCTCCAATATGCCAAGATTTGTTACTTGTACCAAAGTAACCATCTGGATCAGCATAACCACGACCGGCTTCTACACCAACTGTAGGCAAGTAGCCGGACTTAGCCTTTTTCAAAGCTTCTTCAGCCTCTTTTACAGCCATAGCAGATTTTACAAGGGCTGAGCGATGAAGCAACGCATAGGCTTTAGCTTGTTCTAATGTCACATTATAAGGTTTATATTGTAAGTCATGTTCTGCTGTATTAATAGCTGTTTGTACAGGATATGCAATAACTTGATTCAAGCTAGCCTCTGATAAATTTGCAGAGTTTTGTGCTTTTACAAGATTCGTTTCAGAATCAGCGAGATTTGTTTTAGCAGCCAACACATCAGAACTAGCAACCAAACCAACATTATATTGAGCTTGTACATTTGTTACATGACCTTGGTAATCTTTCACAGATTGCTGAGCCACATCAACAAGATTGCGGTTCATGATCAAAGTATAGTAACCACTGATCGCATCGTATTTTGCTTGTTGAAGTGATTCTTCATAACTTGCACCAGCCCCTTCTCGTGCATAACGAGATGCATCAATGGACGCATCTAATTCAGGACTAAATACAGGTGCACTAATCGTAAAACTATGACTACCAGTCTTGCTTGTTACATTTCGTCCAGTCATAGCGTTCACACCATTACTTCTAGCCCCTTGCCACGTATAAGAAATACTAGGATTTTTACCAGCTGCGGTAGCACTTACAGTATCTTTTGCAGCTTGATAGTCCCATTTAGTTTGTTTTGCAGTACGGTTATTCGCCAATGCCAACTCTATGGTACGAGACTCATCGAGGTCCAATTTGCTCTCATATGTTTTGCTATCTTGAACAGATTTTTCAGCTAATTGCTTTTGTGTTAATTGAATCGCTTCTTTTTGATATTTGCTTAATTGGTCTCCATTATTAACGGAAGTTGTAACTACATCAGCAGCCATTGCACCTGTAGTAGCTAAGGAGAGCATTACACCTAAGGATAAAACCTTTTTATTCATAATATGTACCTCCATACTCACCTAAAGTGAATGTATTAGTCTTTAAAATACTTGTTTGATACCAAAGTAGGTACCACCATTCGTGGAACCGAACGGTCTGGTCATTTGAATAACCCCATAAGTATCTTTATGTAAACGTATGTCACTACGAATACGATATTTACGATTGTTAAGGTCATATACCGCTGCGGATAATGAAACAGGACCACGTAAATTATAGTCAACGCCAAGTCCTAATTCACTTTCAAAAATACCGCCACGTACTAGCCATTTAGAGCTAACGAATCGACCTGCATTTAAATCGAATTTAGTGCCATCACCGATATTGGAAAGGCCAAGCTCAGCCATACCTTTATCATTATAAGCACGAACGCGACCATTGATGCGGAATTCATCATCTGTTGTGTTATATAACAAATCTACAGAAGGCTCAACTTTAGTAGATGACTTTTTTTCAACATTATTTCCATCTACTACATTTCCACTTGCATCAGTTTGATATGCTTTACCACCCATCAATTTGTTGATGCGAGCCGAAATTTGTGCCGTATTATGTAATGTTTCCTTAATATTTTCCTGTGCTTTAGGATCAGTTACAGTAGACTCCATAGAACGAGCCATATTATCTACACGATCCGTAGTTTGTTTTAAGTTAGTCAAAATAGCACGCATATCATTGCCTGCATTACCATCTGCATTAAATTGTTGAGCAGCTTGATTTAGCTGTGCCGTTACATCAGCCATATTTTGTGTAATCGCTACAGCATTATCAGCCATCGTCGCAGTAGATTGCAATGAATGTTTAAGTGCATTTTGCGTTACTGGATCACCAATAATATTATTGATAGATTGCAACATTTTTTCGGTGCCATCCATTAATTTTTGAGCGCTTTGCATCGCTTTATCCATAGCGTCTGCACCTTCGCCCTTAACAGAGTCACCATCTTGTAAAAATACCTTAGATTGACCTGGTGAAATTTGAATAAATTTATCGCCTAAAAAACCATCTGATCCCAATGTAAATGTAGAATCACTTGGGATTTGTGTTTTTTCATCAAGCTTCATTTTTACTACAACACCATGCGGTGTAATCTCGATATCAGAGACATTACCGATGGCCACACCTGAATATTTAACTTGATTGCCATTTTTTAGGCCATTAACTTGAGCAAAATCGCCAGTAATCGTCATTTGTGGCTTAGCCCATATATCAATGCGGCCTACAAAAAGTATTCCCGCAATAAATAGAGCTATACCTATTATTGTGAAAGCCCCTACCTTGGCCTCCGTCGTCCACTTCATTATACATCTCCCATCGCAGATACATTAATTGGTTCTGCTTCACCATGAATAAACTGTTGTACCTTTTTATTTGTAGAATTCTTAAAGTCTATTGTATCAGAAATTTCCACAAATTTCCCCTTATCAAGTAAAGCTATGCGATCTGCCACATAAAACGCGGATTGCATATCATGCGTTACTACGATAGAAGTACAACCAAGCCGTTGTTGCATTCCCTTAATTAGCATACTAATCGTACCAGATGTAATAGGATCCAAGCCGGATGAAGGTTCATCATAGAGGATTAAGCTTGGATCTAGCGCTATGGCGCGAGCTAAGCTAACGCGCTTTTTCATACCGCCAGACAATTCGTTAGGCATATAGGATTCATACCCTTTCAAACCGACCCAATCTAGTCGCTCTGCTACAATACGTCGTATCTCATCATCCCCCAAGTCCGTATGTTGACGCAAACCAAAGGCCACATTTTCGCCTACCGACATAGAATCAAACAGAGCAGAGTATTGGAATACCATCCCCATTTTTCTTCGTACTGTATTAAATTCATCTTCAGATAATGTTGTAATATCTGTGCCATCTACAATAATCTGTCCTGATGTAGGGCGCTGTAAGCCAATTAATAATCGAAGCAAGGTACTTTTACCACTGCCACTACCACCTAATATGACTAACGTCTCCCCATCATCAATGGTGAGATTAATAGAGTCTAAAATCACACGTGACTCATAGGCAACTACAACATCGCGTAGTTCTATCATAAATCCCTCTAGCGTATCTACTAATATAACAAGGTAGATAAAAAGTAATTTAATACAAATACTAAAATAATACTAGTTACAACAGAACTAGTTGTGGAGAAGCCTACAGCTTCTGCGCCCATTTTAGTTTCCATTCCCTTATAGGCCCCTACCAATGCAATAACAGCACCAAATACACTGGACTTAATTAGCCCAAGTGTGAAGTCTGAAATGGTAGAAAACATTTGAATAGAATCTAAATAGGTACTTGGTGCTAACCCTTTGATAGCGGTAGCTACAAAGTAGCCGCCCGCAATCCCAATCACAACACCATAAAATGCCAAAATTGGCACCATAATCATACATGCTACTACACGAGGTACCACAAGATAACCTATAGGATCGACAGCCATAACACGAAGCGCATCGATTTGTTCGGTTACCTTCATTGTACCGATTTCAGCCGTGATGGCAGCGCCAACACGGCCAGCTAGTACTACCCCTACCAAGATGGGACCTAATTCACGTCCCATAGCAACAGCCATAAGACCACCTACGGTGCTTTGTGCACCATATGTAATTAATACATCTGTAATCTGTAAGGTCATAACCGCCCCTGCAAATAGTAGCGTTAAGCTAATAATCGGCAATGAATCTACACCTAGGTGAGCCATCTGCTGGAATACATGCCACAGATTAATCATTTTCAGTTGTTTTATTGTTTGCCACACTAATAATGTAGCACTACCCATCTGTGATAGGCCATGTATTACAACACGACCTATCGATTCAAGCCAATTCAACAGTCTAGCCCTTTCCCCTTACATTTTCAGCTTACTCAGCTGAATTAGTATCATTTACTTTAGATTCATCCTTTTTCTCAGGTGTTTTTGTGTCTTTTTTATCAGACTTTTTCACATCTTTTTTACTGGATTTATCCTTTTTTGATTGGTCTTCCAACTCTAATTTATGTTCCATCTTGATTTGATTTTTAGCTTCTTTTACGCGTTTAGCTAGTGCTTTATCACGATCAGCTGGCTTCATAACATGAATTGTAAATTGACCATCACCTTGAACGATGTACTCTGTATCAACAGCAGTCTTTTCGATTTGATTGTCATCATCCTTATTGGAACTCAAATCTTCTTGACCAGTTTTTTTCTTTACATCCCCTGGCGTAGGTTTTGATTCTACATCTTTAAGTTTCGCTTTTTTAACAGATTTGGAACCATCTTCATCAACAAGGCTAATGCCATCTTCTAAAAACTCTACAACGATTTGATTATTCGTATCAGTCTTTTGAATTTCATCATAAAGCTCATCAAAATCTTTATGAACTTTTAATCGACGTAAGATTTCATCAGTTAAATTGTATTTTTGTTTTTCTAATACATAAGGTAATGGGATTTCACCGCCCCCACGCACCTCTAAGGTATACTGACCAACAGCTTGATTTTCAGGAACTTTAAAGAAGATTTGTTTAACAACCTTCTCCCCGCGGAATGGCTCCAACGTTACATCTACAACGATTGTATCCCCAGGAGAAACAATGGTAGAAGATGCAGACGCATCAATAAGCTTCGCAGTTTTCTTATCTTGTGTTACTTCAGTTTCTACAGAGATATCAGAGATTTCATAATTAATGAATCGGTTATTCATAAGAACATCGATAACATTGTAGAACTCATCAACAGCCTTCTCTGAGATAGAGTCAGAACTATAGAACATATTAGTTCGTGTCAATGGTTTATGTTCTTTACCTCTTGGAGTAATAGTATAAGAAATTGTAGCTGTACCAGCGCCACTACGATCTAATGTTTTATTCAACATATTATATAGAGATGTAGCCGCTAAGGTCGGTGTCATTTCACTATCTTCAATGACCTTAACAGAGCTAGTCTTATCACGCCCCATATCAAGGTCTTTCAAATGGAAGCGCATAGGAATGCCTGGAGAGATCACTCCAGATACGCCAGCAATACCAGCACCTCTATCTTCAGTTACTGAGCCTACTTCTTTGCCCATAGAGCCTAATTTGAAAGCAGCATCATAACTTTTAACTACCGTAAAGATACTTGCATTATGCATAAAGTAGTTTGAAGAGCCATGTTTCAAGAATGGATGACCAAAGGCAACAATCTTTTCACCATCTACATAGGTAACAGTACCAATAGCACCAAGTTTTAGGTCACCATCAACTAATAATGCGGCTACAGAGCCACCAGCCTCCAAAGGTTTTGCAGTTTCATCACCACTAGCACTAGCTGTATCATATGTTTCATATTTATATTGTGGCAGCTTGGATTTAAAGTAATCCATGGACGCTGCATCAAAGCCATATGCCATAAGTGGTGTGCCAAGAGGAATCAATTGTTTATCATCCCATGGTCTAGATAGATTCTTCTCATATGGAATATTCCATAATTTCACCATATCTTCAATAGGGGTAATCATCCCGATTGTACCGTCTGCAAAGCCCCATCCATAGGCAACAGCACCAACGAGCTTGCCATTTATATATACAGGACTACCACTCATGCCATGAGCAATGCCTCCAGTTTTTTCCATAACAGGACCAGAGAACTTTGCCAAAATAAGATGACCAGATGGCCCCTTATCCTTCATGACACCCAGTACCTTTACATCAAAGGTTGAAATGGTATCTCCTACAATTACAGTTTTTGCAATACCTTCCATACCTGTAGTTACATCATTGACAGGCATGAAATCAACAGCCTGTGCAGCTGTAAGTGAAGTACAGAAGAAAAGCGCCAGTATCGCTTTTCTATACCGACGCCAAGAATGAGAAAACTTCATTCCTTCTCTCCTTTATTTACTTTCTACTGTGACAACGATTTGATCACGAGAAACGTCTGAACCCACTGTAACATTAACCGCCGTTACAGTACCAGTTACAGTAGATTTAGCAGCAGCCATAGGGCCAGCCAATGTCTCTACAGTTACCAATGTTTGACCTTCTGTTACAGCAGAGCCAACAGAAACTGTAGAAGCAACTTTACCTGTTAATACACTTTGGTATGATACAGGGGCCGCCATTACAGAGCTAACACTTAAAATGCCTAAAGCAGCTAAGGCCAACACTACTCTTTTCATAACGATCCCTCCTTTTACAAAATTAGTTATGTATTTATAGTATACTAAATTATTACTAATATTTCAAACAAAATTGTATGCAACGAATTCATTTTATAATTACAATATCCTCATAGGTCGTAGGATTTGGAGTAGCTTTATGTACGTACGTATCATTAACCACTAAATCAACGCTACCTTGATTTGATAATTCAGCACCATCTACGACACCTAGATTAGATAACAGTTTGGCCCCTTCTTGTTGTGTGACCCCTACAGATTGAAGGCCTGCTTTATCAACAGTGAGGACCACTAAATTATGATCTTTTGTAGTTCCTATGAAACTACGAGCTTTATTATGGGTCCCATCAGCACCTACATAATTGCCATTCTTCAATACCATAGTACCCGCTTGTAGCGCTGCACCACCAGTGGTGCTAACTTGTGCTAACTCCGGTCTATTTTGAATCGTAATCGGTGTGCCCACTTTTAATTTACGCAGTGCATCTCTTGATTCTCCATGCCCAGATAATACATATTGGTTTTCTCCAATTTTAGAATTTCCTTTTTGACCACTAACAACCTTGCCATTGGCTACCGTCACTTCATAGCCGAAATCATTAGTTTTTGTAGAAGGCCCATAAGCTGATGTATATAGGGTCAAGGCATTTTCTTTACGTCCTGTATTAACAGATGTAATTAGGAAGCTATCTTTTTGTGTTTTAGCTTGTAATAATGGTCTCTTTTCCTCAATAAAATATCCCCGATTTGGTGTATATCGCAAGGTGCCACGATTAGAAATACGCTCTAAATCAATCGTTCCATCACTAGCTACTGAATAAGGACGATCAAAACTTCCGCCCTTTACCTTTGCTCCAATGATGGCAGTATGTGATTGAATCACAGATGATAAGGTTTTTCCTTCTGGAACATGGGCTACTACCATAGGTGAATCATTATCAACAGATAACGCAAAGGCTTGAATCTTACCTTCTGCTACAGTGTTATTAATCTTGCTATACGTAACGGATTTATTTACATCTTTTGTTGTTTGTTGAGCATAGCTAGAAAATAAATCCACTACAATACGCGATGGCTTTTCCAATGTAAACTCATGGTGTTGTACATCCTTATTAGCCGTCAATGTTACTTGTAAAGCGCCATTAACAGGTTGCAAACCAATACCTTTTAAAACACCTGTTTTCGTGTTATTTTGAGCTACAGGTCCAGTCAATCCATTTGTGGTACCACCTAGGTTAAGGGTAAGAGCATGTGTGGACTCATTATAAGATTTAGTCCAAGATACAGGCATTTCAGACACATCTAATACGATTCGACTTGTACCTTCGTGATTAGATACACGTACGCCGGTTAAATTTCCAGCTTCCGCATAAGGTATTGTACTGCCTAGAAAGCCTAACACAGCAAAAGTCATATATAAATATCGTTTCATTTACAATTCCTCTATAGCGACAACCCATATTGATAAATTTATATTCATACATCAATTTTATGCAATATACTTTTACTATAGTATACATCATATAGATGAAAATTACAAAAAGGATGCACTAAAAAAGAAGTTACTATCTACGGTCATTCCATTTTTCAATGGCCTATCTATAAATAGTAACTTCTCCAAATTTTACATTATTTCAATGAAATATTTTATTGTAATTCATCCAATGTATCACGCAATTGTGACATTTCATCAAGAGCTTTTGCAACCCCTTTGATAACAGCATATCGCGGAGAGTCTACCAAATAAGATGCAATACCAACAGAACGTGTAATAACACGATCTAAACCATCGATGAGAGCACCGCCACCTGTCAGAATAATACCATGATCATTAATGGCTGCTACAAGTTCTGGAGGCGTTTTTTCTAAAATCGATTTAATGCCTTCTAGAATATTCATCACTTGCGCCTCTAAGGCACGTTGAATTTCTAAGGAATTAACAGCAACCATCTTAGGCAGTCCAGAGCTAGCATCACGCCCTCTAACCTCTATAGTTCGTTCTTTAGCTCGTCGATCTACGGTACCAACAGAAATCTTTATCTTTTCTGCTGTTAAAGGTCCAATAACAAGTCTCTTCTTACGACGTATATAGCGAATAATAGATTCATTGAAGGAATCTCCCCCAATGCGAAGGGATTCACTCACTACAACGCCAGTATCACAAAGAACGGCAATATCAGTAGTACCGCCACCTACATCGACAACCATAGCTCCAACTTGGTCAGCATCATTGAGGCCTGTACCCATAGCGGCTGCTAATGGTTCCTCTATAAGAACAGTCTTTTTAGCGCCTGTTCTAAGTAAAGCCTCTAAAATAGCACGTTTTTCAACAGGCGTAATTCCAGATGGCACACATACGATAATACGCGTTTTCATCAATCTGGAAGCAGGCACAACGGAACGAATAAAGTATTTTAACATAAATTCGGTCATATCGTAATCTGCGATAACACCCGCTTGAACAGGACGAATAACAGATATACCTTTAGGTGTACGCCCAACCATAGAACGTGCAGCTTCACCTAAGGCAAGAATATCTCCAGTTTTATCATCCCGCGCAATATAGGCAGGCTCATCTAAGACAAGCCCTTTCCCTTTAGCAAAGATAAGAATATTGGCAGTTCCCAAATCTATACCTAAGTCAAAATTCAATGAACGATTCAATCGTCCCATTAAATCGCCTACTTGTTCAGGACGAACTAATCGCTTTAATGTCATAGCAGGTGTAGTTTTCGCTATGGCAACAGTTTCACGATTACGACGCTCAACACGGCGCATTTTGGTGACTTTAACCATTGCTTCGCGCATATTGGAAGCCAAATGGCTAGCTTGCTTAGCTACGCCTTCTGAAAGCTTCGTAGACTTGCGTTTCGTCCTTCGTAATGGTTTACGATTAGAACTGGTTTTAGCATTTTCAACCTTTGCAGCACCTAAGTTTTGTTGCTCGTTGTATAAAGCCGGCCCTTTTGAGCGCCGGCTTCGTTTCTTTTTATTCTGTTTTGGCTCTGTACTTTTATTCGTCAACCCGAACAATATCAGCACCTAACCTTTGCAATTTACCTACGAAATCATCATAACCACGATCGATATGATGTAGACGACCTACTTCAGTTCTACCTTCTGCAATCAACGCAGCACAAACAAGAGCCGCACCTGCACGCAAGTCTGTAGCATTAACTACAGCACCATGTAAGCGTGGCATACCTTCTACAATCGCTTGACGGTTGTCGATATCGATATGGGCACCCATTTTGCGAAGTTCCGCAACGTGCATGAAGCGATTTTCAAATACAGTTTCTGTTACAGTACTTGTACCTTCAGCGATTGTAGTAAGCGCCATAAATTGAGCTTGCATATCTGTTGGGAAACCTGGGTATGGCAATGTTTTAATATCAACAGCTTTAATGCCTTTGCCAGTACTGATAACGCGAATACCATCAATTTCTTCCTCTACAGTAACGCCAGCTTCTTTTAACTTAGCTACTACTGGTTTCAAATGTTCTGGCAATGCATTTTCTACAAATACGTCACCACCAGCCATAGCAGCAGCAATCAAATATGTACCAGCTTCGATACGGTCAGGAATAACCGTATGAATTGCACCATGTAATTGAGGCACACCTTCAATGCGGATTACATTTGTACCAGCACCGCGAATATTAGCGCCCATTGCATTCAAGAATGTTGCTAAATCAACGATCTCAGGTTCTTCCGCAGCATTTTCGATAACAGTTTTACCTTCCGCCATGGAAGCTGCCATAATTACATTTTCTGTAGCCCCTACACTTGGGAAATCCAAGTAAATTTGAGTGCCTTTAAGGCCTTCTGGAGCATGAGCATATACATAATCTTCAGTAATTTCAATTTTAGCACCTAGTGCTTCGAATGCTTTTAGGTGAAGATCGATAGGACGGGCACCAATCGCACAACCACCTGGCATGGAGATTTTAGCCTCCCCTTTGCGCGCTAAAAGTGGCCCCATTACGAGGAAAGATGCACGCATTTTGCGTACAAGCTCATAAGGAGCTTCCGTAGCAGTCAATGTAGACGCATCGAAGATAATTTCATCATCTGCTTTATTACGAGTAATTTTAACCCCCAAAGACTCGATAACTTGGCAAATTGTACCTACATCTTCCAAATTTGGAATTTCAAGTAATTTACTAGGTGTTGATGCTAGCAAAGTACCGGCAATAATAGGGAGTACCGCATTTTTAGCACTACTAACACGTACACGGCCTTCCAACCGGTTGCCACCTTGAATGATTAGCTTTTCCAACAGAATTCCTCCTACACTTTATATCGATCATCTTGTATGAACTACAAGACGTTGTATTTATAACGTCATATACTAAATGTTATTATACTATTTTTCGATATATCTCATCAAGAGACTGTGAGAAAATACTGAGAAAAAAAGCCCCTCATTTTTGATATGTACCCCCTTTACTGGACAACCAGTAAAAATGGGGAGGACATATCAATTTTGAGGGGCTTAATTATTATTTGGTTTTTAAGGATTTTAACTTCTCATCCATATGCACTGTATCTAAGAAACGAACAGTACCTGTTTTAGAACGCATTACGATAGTATGTGTACGCGCACCACCTGGGAAGTATTGAATAGCATTCAATAAATTACCTCGAGTAATAGCAGTAGCCGCAAAGATAACATCATCTGTACGAACTAAATCATCCAATGTAAGTACTTGATTTACATCGGTAATACCCATTTCATGACAACGACGAATTTCTTCTTCTGTTTCTGGTTTCAAGCGGGCTTGCATATCGCCACCTACGCATTTCAAAGCAGCTGCAGCCAATACGCCTTCTGGTGCACCACCAGTACCAACAACCATGTGTACCCCAGAACCTTCAATACAACATTCCATAGCTGGGTTAACATCACCATCAGAAATTAACATAATACGTGCACCAAGATCACGGGCTTCTTTCATCAAACCATGATGACGTTCACGATCAAGCATAACAAGTGTAATTTCATCGACATTGCGATTCATTTTTGCCGCTACATTTTTGATATTTTCAGTTAAAGATTTAGTAATATCGATAGCACCTGCACCACGAGGACCAACGCAAAGTTTTTCCATGTACATATCTGGTGCATGTAACAAGCCACCTTTTTCAGCAATAGCCATAACTGCAATCGCACCATTTTGGCCTTTTGCAATCAAGTTTGTGCCTTCAATTGGGTCAACTGCGATATCTACTTCTGGACCACCAGCACCTACATGTTCACCAATGTAAAGCATAGGCGCTTCATCAATTTCGCCTTCGCCGATAACTACTGTACCAGAAATACGAACAGAGTCAAATGCTTGACGCATTGCATCTACAGCAAGACCATCCGCTGCATCCTTTTGACCGCGGCCAAGTAACCGACCACTGCGTAAAGCAGCCGCTTCAACGACACGAGCAAATTCCAAAGATAATGTACGATCCATAATAGGCCTCCTTATAAGTCCTGTGTGTATTGTAATATGACTCTTACATTGAGCCGAATACTTAACTTATTGATTAGCTTGTTTCCAATCTGCCATAAATTTTTCAAGCCCTGCATCCGTCAACGGATGTTTCATAGCTTGCATAAGTACTTTGAATGGCACTGTTGCAATATGAGCACCGGCTTTAGCACATTGTATGATATGCAATGGTGTTCTCACACTAGCTGCAATAATTTCAGTTTCAATACCATGAATAGCAAATATGTCTGCAATATCTTGAATTAATGTAAGGCCATCCATGCTGATATCATCAATACGGCCAACAAATGGGCTCACATAGGTAGCACCTGCACGGGCTGCCAATAAAGCTTGGTTAGCAGAGAAGATTAATGTTACATTTGTTTTAATACCTTCTTTGCTCAACACGGCAACAGCTTTAAGGCCTTCTGGAGTCATAGGCACTTTAATAACTACATTAGAGCCTAATTTTACAAGCTCATGAGCTTCAGCGATCATGCCTTCTGCATCGGAAGCAATAACCTCTGCACTTACAGGACCTTCTACAAGATTTGCAATTTCAGAAATAACTTGTTTTAAATCGCGTTTAGCTTTCACGATAAGGGATGGGTTAGTAGTAACACCATCGATAAAACCAAAAGCATACGCTTCTTTTATCTCATCAAATTCTGCGGTATCAATAAAGAACTTCATCAAATGCCCCCTCTTATTTTGCTGCCTTGATTACTTCTACGCCACCCATGTAAGGAACAAGTACCTTAGGAATTACAACAGAACCATCAGCTTGTTGGTAATTTTCCAAGATAGCTGCTACTGTACGGCCCACAGCAAGACCAGAGCCATTTAATGTATGAAGGAATTCTGGTTTACCTTTAGGTCCACGACGGAATTTAATATTTGCACGACGAGCTTGGAAATCAGTCATATTGGAGCAAGAAGAGATTTCTCTGTACTTGCCTTGAGCTGGCATCCATACCTCTACGTCATATGTTTTAGCAGAACCAAAGCCAATATCACCTGTGCAAAGTGTAATTACACGGAATGGTAATTCCAATAAACGCAATACTTCTTCTGCATTATCAGTTAACTTTTCTAATTCTGCATAAGAATCTTCAGGCTTAGCTAATTTAACCATTTCAACTTTGTTGAATTGATGTTGGCGAATAAGACCACGTGTATCACGACCTGCAGAACCAGCTTCAGCACGGAAGCACGCTGTAAATGCAGTATAGTATTTAGGCAACTCTTCTTCGCTCAAGATTTCACCGCTATGATAATTAGTCAATGTAACCTCTGCTGTAGGGATCAAGAAGTATTCTGTATCCTCTACATGGTACATATCTTCAGCAAATTTAGGTAATTGACCAGTACCTGTCAAGGTTTCACGAGTTACCATATATGGAGTCATCATTTCAGTGTAGCCTTGTTTATCTACATGAAGATCAACCATGAAGTTAATAAGAGCACGTTCTAAACGAGCACCTAAACCTTTATATACAGTGAAACGAGCACCGCTCATTTTACCAGCGCGATTGAAATCAAGGATATCAAGATTTTCACCTAAATCCCAATGAGCTTGTACATCAAAGTCAAATTGACGTGGTTCGCCCCATTTACGTTGTTCCACATTTTCATCTTCATCAGCGCCAACAGGAACAGATGCATCGCACATATTTGGCAACATCAAAGCCGCATCACGTAATTTAGCTTCTACATCGCGAATACGATTATCAAGCTCTGCAATATCATCGCCTACTTTTTTCATTTCTGCGATTTTATCATCCGCATTTTCTTTATTGCGTTTTAATTGGCTAATTTCTTCAGTTACAGAATTACGAAGAGCTTTTAACTCCTCTACTTTACCAATCAACTGACGACGTTCATCATAAGCGGATACAAAGGTTTCCAAATCGCCTTTCGTGTGACGATTATCTAAGTTTTGTTGCACTAAATCAATATTTTCACGGACAAATTTCAAGTCTAACATACTATAAACCTCATCTTCCAACTATGCTACGAACAATATATTCAATACGTTTAAGTATACCATATATTGGTGTATTTATCATTAAATTATAGGCTATCTACTAGATTTCTAAGTAATTTTTATGCTATTCATCATCATCTTCTTCTAGTAAATAATCTTTTGCCATCCATTTTCGGGTGCCTGTGAAAGAAATGGTTACCCATTTTTCCGTTGGATTCCCTCCGATTTCCTGGTCAATTTCATTACGAATCGCATCGATTTCAGCAATCGTTTGATAAGGGAAGTTCTTACGAACTAAAATATCAATTTCAATAATTCGAGTGTTCCCATATACTTGTACACTAGAAACGTAATCTTTGAAATTGTACTTTTCCATAAAGCGATCCATAATTTCTTGCACTTCATTATGCAATGAAGTCGGTGCCCATCCCAATACTTGTTTTACGGATGGGATAATAATACGGAACGCTGACGGTATCATCTGTACAGCCAATACAATAAGAACAATTGGGTCAATATAAGCGGCCCAATCGGCATATTCAGTTCCTTCTAACATAATAGCCACTACGAAACTAATCAAGATAGCTGCTTCCAGTAACGCGTCAACATACCAACTCACATTATCAAATTTAATTAAGTTGGACTGTAAACTCTTGTTAATCCGTCGTACATACAAGTAATAGATTGTATCAGCTACGGTAAAGAAGATGGCATAATAAATGGCTGGTCCAAAATCTACATGACGGCCGCCCGATATAAGATCTGTAATGCCACTAGATAGAGCGTAAATTACAATTAGTAATATAAAGAAGCCTTCTACAGCCAGTACCAAAGGTTCAAACTGCCAATACCCAAATTGAAAGCGCTTACTCGTTTCACGGGCTATTAACTTGGCCGTCATGAGCATCATGATCTTAATAACAACATCGACAAAGGAAAACACACCATCTAATAAGACCGCACTAGAACCGGTAACAATCCCCATTATAGTGCCACTTACTGCTACAAGGGCCATTAGCCCTACGGATTGCATAAGTAACTTCTGTTCTATAGAGCGCCTTGCCCCTAATATATCCATCAAGTACCCCACTTTCTTAATTTATATATCTTTTTATTATACACCACAGGCATTGATGCGCAACACGAGGTCAAAATAAAACAGGTAGATTGCATGCTATACAAACTACCTGCTATGGATACTATGTAAATTCTTTTTTTCCAACTTTAATACAGGTTAACTATTAACCTTGAAAACCTTGCGGATTAGGTAATACATGGCCCGCTACATAGCGCTCAACGATATGTCGATCATCACCAACATATAACCAACGCTCTAATCGCTCCTCTAAGGTGCGTTCATTCGGGTCAAATAGTGTTGTATCATCAATAATAAGGGCATCTAGGTCACAACCTTTTTCAAAGCTCCCCACCTTACCAAAGAACTTACCACCACCCTTCGTAGCCATATAGAAGGCTTCACTTAATGTGAGGGGCGCATAATTTGAATCTACTTCCACCCATTTCATTTTGGATAATCCAATGGCTTCTGTAAGAACCTTTGCCATTGATACCATATGACCACCAGAAATATCAGAGCCTAAACCAATTGGTATATTCCGTTTCATGAGCTTACGAATTGGTGCAATACCACTTGATAGGTTTACATTAGAATATGGACAATGAGATACCATAGTTTGTGTTTCAGCCATACGCTCCATTTCTACATCACTTAAATGAATGCAATGAGCCATTACCGTTGGCGTCCGCCCCATTAATTTATGTTCATAATACACATCTGTATAATTTGGTGACTCCGGATGTAAGGATGCAACCCAATCGATTTCTCCGTGATTTTCCGATAAATGGGATTGTATTGGTACATTGTACTCTTCGGCCAATTTACCTAGCCCAGACATTAACTCACTTGTACAGGATGGTACAAACCGAGGAGTAATTATAGGTTTTACCAATGGACCAAATGAAGCCGATGCTTCTAACCAATCTTTCGTATCCGCTAAAGATTGACTTGTTTCCTCAATCAAGAAATCTGGACTATTGCGGTCCATATTAACTTTGCCTACATAGGCAGATAATCCAGCTTTTTGTAAAAGTTCCATCAACACTAACGTGCTCTCTTTATGGATAGTGCCGAACAATATGCTTCTAGTAGTCCCATTGCGCCATAAGTCTTGTACAAAGGCACCATATACTAACCGTGCATAATCTAGATCACTAAACTTTGCCTCTTCAGGAAATGTATAGGTTTCTAACCAAGGTAAAAGTTCTTTATCCATCCCAAGGCCACGATTACAATACTGTGGAGCGTGTGCATGTGTATCTACAAAGCCAGGAATAATGAGATTATCACCATAATCAGTAACCTCATAATCTGCATAAGCTGGTGGAATACTTTCACCACAATATACGACTATACCATCTACGGCAATGATGTAGCCATGTTGAATCGATATAAATTCTGAAGGACGCGGTGTATATAAGATATTCCCTTTTAAAATAACTGTCGAATTCATATAACCTCCTTGCGTAATTAGAGCCCTAAAGTGCTAAGCTCATATAACACGCTAGATTTTCTTTTAATAGACTATGCTATATGATTCATAGTATATGCTATTTAAATAGCAAAGTGAATGATGAATGCCACAGTCATGATGTACATAATAGGATGTATTTCACGACGGCGGCCCGTTGTCAGTTTAATCAATGTATAAGAAATTTTAGTAATTCCTACAGTCCTTGTATCAAATCGTATAAATTTACATTTCATATTCTTTTTTCAATACATAGCCATATGCTTGTTTATGCCCATTCGATTGTTCAGTAATGTATACACCTTGTATTTCTGGCGCAAAGCCAGGCAACTGATTGATGCCTTCCTCTAAGGCTAAGAAGTAGTCACAAGCAGTCTTAGACCAACGCTCTCCAGGTTGCACGCATAATACACCAGGTGGGTACGGTAGAGCTCCTTCAAGAGCAATGCGACCTTCTGCCTCGCGTAGCGGTACTAATTCCCCCTTGTTACGTTGGAACTCAAAGTTTGCCTCCTGTGGATTCATGACATAGTCGGGGAAGTATTCATGGGAAAATAAGCGTTGTTGTAAGAGGCTTACATTTCTAGACTTATAAAAATCATGCATTTCTTGACATAGTTGACGAATACTATAGCCTTTGTATGTATCTATATGACTATAGTAAATAGACGGCAACACTTCTTCCATCGGTGCATCCCGGTCTATGAGGTCTTCAAAGCGAACGAGTTCCTCCACGAGTGCATCCATCTTATGCTTAGATTCTGCTGGCGTCATAAGGAATAAGATCGTATTTAAATCGCATTTTTCAGGAATGATTCGATTTTCCCGTAAATAATTAGCCAGAATATTAGCAGGAATACCAAAGGCTTCATATTCTCCGGTCTCTACATTAATTCCTGGTGTAATCAGTTGGAACTTACAAGGGTCGATAAAATACTGACCCTTACCATAGCCTTTAAAGGAATGCCACTTTGCTTCTGGTTCAAAGGCAAAATAATTTACATCTTCTGCCATGACCTGTGTATTTCCGTCTTCCCATTTTTTGCCATGCACTATCGGTGGTACTAATGGACGGAGATATTTGCATTGCTTCAATACGGCTTTACGAGCATCAATAGCAACTTCAACACACTCACGCCACAGTTTTTGTCCTAACTCACCTTCATGGATTTTAGCATTTACATCGAGAGAGGCAAATAAGGGGTAAAATGGCGAGGTTGACGCGTGCATCATAAAGGAGTTGTTAAAACGTTTATGATCTACATAACGGTCTTGCCCCTTTATATGACTATCCTTCTTATGAATTTGAGAGGTTTGTGAAAAGCCAGCTTGTTGCTTATGTACCGATTGAGTTACTAAAATCCCAGGATCATTTGGACCTAACTCTAATAATAGGGGACTACAATCTTTCATCATAGGAATAAATTGTTCATATCCCACCCACGCAGAGTCAAAGAAAATATAATCACAAAGATGGCCAATTTTATCCACCACTTGGCGTGCATTATAAATCGTACCATCATAGGTGCCTAATTGAATTACCGCCAATCGAATAGGACGTTTAGTTCGAGCTTTTTCAGGAGATTTTTCTGCAATCAAAGATCGAATATAACCTTCATCAAAACAATGATCTAAAATGCCGCCAATAGAGCCAAATGGATTGCGCGCTGTCTCAAGATATATAGGCGTAGCACCAGACATAACAAGACCACCATGGCAGATGGATTTATGATTATTACGATCATATAAGATAATATCGCCCGGTGTTAAAAGAGCATTAAGTACTACCTTATTCGCAGAAGATGTACCATTCAACACAAAATAGGTCTTGTCAGCATTATAGACTTTCGCAGCATGCGCTTGCGCATCATAAGCATACCCTTCATGAATTAAAAGATCTCCTAATTTTACATCTGCATTACAAAGGTCCGCTCTAAATATATTCTCTCCAAAGAAATTGTAGAAGGCGCGACCTGTAGGATGTTTATAGAAGAACTGACCACCTTGATGTCCAGGGCAATCAAATTGCGAATTTTGATCGCCTACATAATCAGATAAAGCCTTAAAAAATGGTGGTAAAATAGAATCTTCATAGCTTGCTACAAGCTTTTCTATCTCTGATTTGCAGTCGTCCATATTTGTAGAGGCAAACTCTATAATAGATGTAATGCGGTCCTTATAAAAAGATATATCCTTAGATTCATCAAATCTTAGGAGAATAACAGGTATACCAAAGGTATGAATTTGATTATTATTGATAAGCTCTAAGTCACAATCACCAATGACAACGGCACCAACATCTATAAAATCTGTATCACAAACAGGAACACATATACGACCCTCTAAAGAGCCAATTTTGGATTGTACGGAATCAGATAAAGCAACCTTTAAATGTTTCACAGCCTCCTCCTTTCGTAACTATGAATCACACTCGATATATAATCAAGACATATGGAATAAAACATAGTATAAAAACATATAACGAATAAAAAGACTCCCTACTCAAAGAATAGGGAGCCTTTTAGTTTTAGATTATTCAGCTGCTTCTTCTTCAGCTTCAATATGCTTAGGAGCTTCTGGTTTCATCAATGGGAACAATAATACATCGCGGATGGATGCAGAGTCTGTTAAGAACATAACTAGACGGTCAATACCAACACCTAAACCAGCTGTTGGAGGTAAACCGTATTCAAGAGCTGTAACGAAGTCTTCATCCATACGGTGAGCTTCATCATCGCCAGCTTCACGTTCTTTCAATTGATCCAAGAAACGTTGTTTTTGGTCGATTGGGTCATTTAACTCGGAGAAGCCATTTGCCAATTCACGGCCGTAAATGAACGCTTCAAAACGTTCTGTAGCCAATGGATTTTCACGACTTGCTTTAGCAAGTGGAGAAATTTCTTTTGGGTGACCATATACGATAGTTGGTTGAATCAAGTTTTCTTCTACATAATCTTCGAAGCAAAGATTTAAAATTTTACCAATACCATCATTTTCTGTGTATTCTACATTTAAGCGATCTGCAATAGCACGAGCCTCTTCTACAGTAGTCACCGCATCAAAGTCTTCGCCAGTATATTTTTTTACACCTTCAGCCATTGTGATGCGATTCCAAGGTGGAGTCAAATTGATTTCAGTACCTTGGTATGTAATTTCTTGTGTGCCGAGAACTTCTTGAGCACAGTAGGACACAAGGTTTTCTGTTAAGCGAATTGCATCCTCTACATCGCCATAAGCTTGGTAGGATTCAATAGTAGTGAATTCTGGATTATGACGATTATCGATACCTTCGTTACGGAAACAACGGTTCATTTCGAATACGCGGTCCATACCACCAACGATCAAGCGTTTGAGGTACAATTCAGGCGCGATACGCATGTAAATATCGATATCAAGCGCATTGTGATGTGTAATGAATGGACGAGCCGCAGCACCACCAGGGATAGCATGCATCATTGGTGTTTCTACTTCCATAAAGCCATCACGCATCATGTATTCGCGAATTTTAGCAACGATTTGGGAGCGTTTTACAAATGTATCACGCACTTCAGGATTTACAATTAAATCAACATAACGTTGACGGTAACGAAGTTCTGTATCCTTTAAACCATGCCATTTTTCTGGTAATGGACGTAAAGATTTGGATAACAAAGTTAATTTGTTAACTTTAATTGTAACTTCCCCTGTATGAGTTTTAAATACATGGCCTTCAACACCGATAATATCACCGATATCAAGCATTTTTACGTATTTATAAGCATCTTCACCCAATACATCTTTACGGAAATATACTTGAATATCACCGGATTTATCACGCATATTCGCAAATGCTGTTTTACCATGGGAACGGATTGTCATCAAACGGCCTGCAATAACTACAGGTTGACCGTCATATTTCAAGAAGAAGTCATCTTTAATGTCTTTTGCATTATCTTTTACAACAAAACGTTGACCAAATGGATAGATACCATCCGCTTCGTATTCAGCCAATTTGTCGCGGCGAATTTGCATTTGCTCATTCAGCTCTTCTTGTACATTTTTAATTTCTTCACTCATGTTATCGCCTCTTCGTCAGTAAATGTAAATTATTGGATTGCTAACACTTTGAATGTAACAGGACCATCTGGTGTGGAAACTTCTACTTCATCACCTTTACGTTTGCCCAAAATAGCTTTACCTACAGGAGATTCGTTAGAGATACGATTGTTGAATGGATCCGCTTCAGAGGAACCAACGATAACATATTCTAATTCATCATTGTACATTGTATCTAATACAGTTACTTTGCTACCTACGGATACAACATCACCTTTTACGGATTCGTCGATGATTTTCGCAGTGTTAATTTTATTTTCAAGCTCTACAATATGACCTTCGATGAAAGCTTGTTCATTTTTTGCATCATCATATTCAGAGTTTTCACTGATATCGCCATATTCAATAGCAGTCTTAATACGTTCAGACACTTCAATACGACGTACAGATTTATAATACGTTAATTCTTCTTCTAATTTCTTTAAACCTTCGGCGGTAAGTAATGTTTCTTTTACGTCTGCCATGGGTACCCCACTCTTTCTACATATAAATAAAATAAGAAAAAAGTGCCATAGTAAGATGACACCTTATCTTTTATTTCTAAATTATCTCAACCATTATATAAAAATACTGTACATTTGTCAATCTGACTACATTTCAGACAGTATTTTACGATATGATTCTAGCTCATTGTGAAAGCTTGTTACGGTATGAATTGTATTCACACGATTGCGCCAATATGCAGATTCAGGGAGCCCCTTCATATACCAGCCTACATGAGTTCGTATTTCCTTAACGGCCATACTCTCACCCTTATATTGACACAATAGATCAAAATGCTTTAACAACATATCGAGACGTTCAATATCAGTTGGCGCCGGTAACACTTCACCAGTCGCTAAATAATGGTGAATGCGACCAAAGATCCAAGGATTACCCTGTGCACCACGCCCCACCATTACCGCATCACATCCCGTTTCATCGAGCATGCGCTTCGCATCCTCTGGTTCCACGATATCTCCATTGCCAATAACTGGTACAGATACAGCCTCTTTTACAGCCTTAATATAGGACCAGTCCGCATGACCACTGTACATTTGTTCCTTCGTACGACCATGTACAGCAATAGCTGCGACCCCCGTAGATTCGATGCGTTTTGCAAAGTCTACCACATTGATGGATTCACTATCCCAACCGATGCGCATTTTCACCGTTACAGGTACATCGACAGCCTTAACTGCCGCCTCTGCTACGCGTGCCGCTAAATCAGGATTCTTCATAAGTGCAGAGCCATCCCCTGAGGAAACAACTTTTTTAACAGGACAGCCCATATTGATATCTACAATATCTGCACCCGCATCAGCTACAACCTTTGCTCCGATGGCAATCGCCTCTGGATTAGACCCAAAGATTTGCATAGAAACGGGACGTTCCACATCTTCAAGGCGCAACAATTCATGAGTGCGTTCATTTTTATATTTAATGCCCATAGCACTGACCATTTCGGTACATACCAAGGCAGCGCCATGCTCTTTAGCAAGTAAACGATAGGCAATATCGCTAACCCCGGCCATTGGCGCTAATATGGCTTGTCCATCAATTTTGACGGATCCTATTTGCCATTGTTTATTGTTCATATAATTCTATATCCTCTAACAAAAAGGGTACAGCATAAGCTGTACCCGAATGTACACTACTTCGTTACATATACGTAACTATATTATAGTAGCATTATTTATTTCTTTCGTAAATAAGACGTAAGCCTTCTAATGTAAGCATAGGCTCTACATGGTCAATGCAGTCTGTAGCGCTGCTGATAAGCTGTGCCAAACCACCTGTAGCCACAACAGTTACATGATCGCCCATTTCGGCTTTCATACGAGATACAAGACCTTCCACTTGGCCTACATAGCCATAGAACATACCAGACTGCATAGAAGATACGGTGTTGCGACAAATCACTTGACCAGGGTCTCTTACATCAATACGTGGCAATTTAGCAGCCCGTTGGAACAGAGCCTCCGCAGAAATTGTAACGCCTGGAGTAATTACACCGCCCATATAATCGCCATTGCCTTTAACAGCACAATAGGTAGTAGCTGTACCAAAGTCGATAATGATTAAATCACCTTTATATTGTTCATGAGCTGCCACAGCATTTACGATTCGGTCAGCCCCTACTTCACGAGGATTATCGTACTTAATAGCGATGCCAGTCTTAGTACCAGGTCCAACAATGAGAGGATTTACATTAAAATAACGTAAACATACGCGTTCTAATGTAGGCATCAACGGTGGCACAACTGAGGAAATGATGATATCCTTAATATCCTTCACATCAACCTTGCAATCGTGGAAGAATAAATTCATCATCAACATGCCATATTCATCGGTGGTCCGAACGCGGTCCGTGGAAATACGCCAGTGACCTACAAGCTCTGTCTTGTCGTATACACCGAGAACAATATTGGTGTTCCCCACATCAATTACTAATAACATGAATGCCTCCTATTTGCGCGGACGAATTGACACGTCCCCTGCCACAATACGTTTAACTGTCCCATCAGGGATTCTTACTAATAAGTTACCATCTTCATCAATATCTGTAGCTACCCCTTCATAGGTATTTCCTGGTGCTCTCACTTCAATTTCTTCGCCAAGGGTTACCGATAATTGGCGCCATTCATTTAGAGTTTCCTCAAAGCCACTATCAAGTACTTCATAATATTGATGTTCTAAGGATTCCAAAATAATTTTAAAAGCTTCTGTCCGTTCAATATCAATGCCTTCCATTGTTAATGACGTAGCAATTAACTTCAATTCTTCTGGTAGTTCTTCTTGTTTAGTCTTAACATTGACACCTATGCCCATAACAATATAGGAGATTTCCTCCATAGATCCGGACATTTCAGTTAAAATACCAACTAATTTACGACCATTTACAAGAATATCATTTGGCCATTTAATACCCGCATCTGTAAGGCCCATTTTATGAAATGCCTTTGTTAATGCCACGGCTGCCATCAATGTACACTTCGGTGCTTCTACTGGTGCAAAGTCAGGGCGTAAAATGAGACTAAACCATAGACCTTTTCCGAATGGGGAATACCATCCACGAGACAAACGACCGCGGCCAG
The DNA here is from genome assembly GCF_041333735.1 of Veillonella sp. Lineage (NCBI taxonomy): Bacteria > Bacillati > Bacillota > Negativicutes > Veillonellales > Veillonellaceae > Veillonella > Veillonella sp. The sequence goes on along the minus strand of NZ_JBGKFB010000001.1, from coordinate 1,348,641 downwards.
CAGCTTGTTCCTCTGTAACAACAACAGTACCTTCTTCTGCACCTTGTTGTGCTAAACGACGAGCTTCTAGGTTTGTAGATTCGGTAGTGTCCATATAGACATACCGTTTGCCAAATACATCTGTTTTTAAGATTTGCTTCATTGCTAATGGACTCAACAAATCAGGTTCCTCCAATAATCGATACCCCCTCTTGGTATAAGATTCTATTTTGTAGCCTTTTTGACGTAATGCTTTGATATGTTTCCAAATAGCTGTGCGCGAAACATGACACGCTTCTGACATATCTTGTCCCGATACGAAACTACCTTGGTTTTGTCTCAAGAATTCTAATACTTCATCACGCATAGTTTAGAGCCCCTTTCTTTGTCAACCTAGGTTTACAATTCGATTGTACAAGTGTACCCTATAAAATGCAAGGATTATTTAAAATAATTAATGGTATAATACATGTAGTGTTAAGTTATACCTTATGTAAAAGATAACAATAGTATGGTCTATCATTATCTGGGGAGATATATGCAACAATTTACATTAAAAGAAAAAAATGAAGTTCTAGAGAACCCATTTATCCATATTCACAGAAAACTTGATGTTCTATTAAACATAGGCAAGTTACTTATGGAATGTGGTGCTGATACAAATCGGATCATTGAAGAGATGTTAAAAGCTGCCACATTTATGGGGATACCTCATAATTATTTAAATATTCATATTTCATATACCACTATCATGGTAAATCTATTACACAAAGAACGGTCCATAACGGTGTTCAGAAAAACACCAGTTCATGTTCCCAATATGGCCATGATCAATGCCGTATCTAAACTTACATGGCGCGCCTTCGAACGACATTACTCACTCACAACCTATGAACAGCTCATTTCAAAATTAGATTCTACCATTCCTGTATATCCTGATTGGATAAAGGGTATTGCATGTGCACTAGGCTCTGCAGGGCTCGCCTTTCTATATAGTGGTGATATGATAGCTTTTATAGTAACAATTATATGTTCTCTAATCGGCTATTTCACACGTACTCTATCCGTGCGTTTAGGCTGTAATGAGTATGTAGGTATTGCATTAGGTGGATTTGCCGCTATGGTTTCTGCCTACGGTTTCTATTCACATATTGAACAGGATTCATTAGTTTATGTTCTCGTATGCTGTACCTTATTTATGATTCCAGGGGTACCTCTTATCAATGCTGTCATTGATACAATAAACAACCATATCCTATCGGGTATTACACGAGCCATTAGAACAATTCTTATCGTAGGTAGTATGACCTTAGGTATGGCCATGGCCTTATACTTTAGTCCAATGCCGGCCTTTAGTTTTGTAGACATTAAACCTCATGTACTATCCATTGAACAGATTATAGGTTCTTTTATGGCCGCTGCGTCATTCGCTGTTTTATTTAACGCTCCTGTACGCCTCTTGCTCTCGATCGGTATTGGCGGTGTATTATGTGTATTCATTCGCAATTTACTAGCTGTTGAATTGGGCTTCTCTATTGCTGGGGCCACCTTTGTAGGGGCCGCTGTGATGAGTATTATTTATGTAAAAGTTTCAACTTGGCTTAAAACATCTAGTACGATCATCATCGTGCCGTCTGCTATCGCATTAATGCCAGGGATTCTATATTATCGTTTTCTTTTCGATATTCTTCACATCAATGCACTCAATGAATCCGGCCTTGTTTATATGGTACAAAATGGTGTAACAGGTATTTTAACCATCGTTGGCATCGCTGTCGGTGTGGCCATACCAAATGTATTAGCACAGAAATACTTAAAATCACTTAAGGAACGTCGCATACAAGAATATTTAGCAACCCGTCACATCAACGATGGACAATAAAAAAGAGCTGGTCTCCAAGGAGATCAGCTCTTTTTATTTGGACAGTTTCCATTATTTAATTTCGTTAGAAGGTGTTTCACTAGGAGCTTCCACTGTAGAAGTGTGCTCATTAGCGTCAACAACCTCTGGTACTACAATACCTGCTGCTTCTAACGTAGCTTTAGGTTCCTCTATTTCAGGAGCTTTTGTTGTACCATATTTGTAAAGATTATCTACCGCTTTTGCATCGATTGTTTCTTCCTCTAATAGAGCATTTGCCATATCATGTAAGAATTTTTCGTTATCGCTAAGAAGTTTTGTTACATCTTTATAAGCATCTTCAACGATACGATGAATTTCAGTATCGATTTTTGCAGCAATTTCTTCACTGTAGTTGCGTTCATGGCCAAGGTTTTTACCCAAGAATACTTGTTCTTGTTGTTCACCAAATACGATAGGACCAAGCTCATCGCTCATACCCCAACGCGTTACCATGGCACGCGCTGTATTCGTTACACTTTGAAGGTCACCAGAAGCACCTGTACTGATTTCATCCAAAATCAAAGCCTCTGCCACACGACCGCCAAGGGCTACGCGAATATCCGCTAATAATTGAGATTTTGTTTTGTAGTTTTGTTCCTCTGTAGGAAGCATCATAGTGTAACCACCTGCTGCACCACGAGGAATGATTGTTACCTTATGAACAGGATCTGCATGAGGCAACAAATGTGCCACAATAGCATGACCAGATTCATGGTACGCTGTTAACTTGCGATCCTTATCACTCACAATGTGACTGCGGCGTTCAGGACCCATGCTAACCTTTTCACTAGCTTCTTCAACTTCAGCCATAGTGATTACTTTTTTGTTAAGACGAGCCGCTAATAAAGCCGCTTCATTTAACAAGTTACTTAAGTCGGCACCAGTAAAGCCTGGTGTTTTCTTCGCAATTGTTTTCAAGTCTACATCGTCAGCCAACGGCTTGTTACGAGCGTGAACTTTTAAGATTGCTTCACGACCGCGTAAGTCTGGACGACCTACGATAACTTGACGGTCAAAACGACCTGGACGCAAGAGCGCTGGGTCAAGAATATCTGGGCGGTTTGTAGCTGCGATAGTAATAATACCTTCGTTAGCACCGAAGCCATCCATTTCAACGAGCAATTGGTTCAATGTTTGTTCACGTTCATCGTGACCACCACCAAGACCTGCGCCACGTTGGCGACCAACCGCATCAATTTCGTCGATGAAGATAATACATGGCGCATTCTTTTTCGCTTGTGTGAAAAGATCACGTACACGAGATGCACCAACACCTACGAACATTTCTACGAAGTCAGAACCAGAAATCGTAAAGAATGGTACGCCTGCTTCACCAGCAACAGCTTTAGCAAGCAATGTTTTACCAGTACCTGGAGGTCCCGCTAACAATACACCTTTCGGAATTTTAGCACCGATAGCTGTAAATTTGCCTGGGTCCTTCAAAAATTCTACTACTTCTTCTAATTCTTGTTTTGCTTCTTCCGCACCTGCTACATCTTTGAAGCTAACCTTAACATTACCTTCACCCATCAATTTAGCACGGCTTTTACCAAAGTTCATCACTCGGCCACCGCCACCTTGTGTTTGTTGCATAATGAAGAAGAACAACACTACCAAGATGATAATAGGAATAGCAGAACCTAAAAGGCTCATCCACCAAGCTGGTTGCTCAGGTGGCGCTGCTGTAATTTCAACGCCATTATCTTGTAATGTTTTAATTAATGTTTCATCAGTTGGCGCATAAGAATTGAATTCTGTTCCATTTTTTAGTTTACCTTTAATACCATGATCATTGGTAATCGTTACGGACTCAACCTTTTTCTGTTGTACTTGTTGAATAAATCCTGTGTAGCTTAATTCAGATTTATTCGCACTTTGACCAGAGAAAGCGTCAATGGCGATAACGAAAGCGGCAATGATAAGTAAATAAAGGACGATATTTTTTGTAAATCGACCCAAAAGATTACCCCTTTCAATAATAATTTTTAGTTGTATAAACGAATTGAGTACATCTCATTGAGAGATGCACTCATATATTATATCATATTTTTAATTTTGATACATTTCTTCCTTCAAAATACCGATATATGGTAAATGACGATATTTTTCAGCGTAGTCTAAACCATAACCGATAACAAAGTAATCAGGAATAATAAAGCCTACATAGTCAACATTTACGTCCATCTTACGGCGATCTGGTTTATTCAACAACGCTGCAAGGCGCACGCTTTTAGCCCCACGAGCATGTAAATTTTCTAGTAAGTAATGTAATGTTGTACCAGTGTCTACGATATCTTCAACAACGAGTACATGCTTACCCTCTACAGAGCGATCTAAATCTTTTAAAATTCGTACTACCCCTGTACTTGTTGTGCCGCTACCATAGCTAGAGCAAGAAATAAAGTCAAAACTTACATCTACACTATCATCAATAGCGCGTGCTAAGTCTGTAAAGAAAACGACAGCGCCCTTTAACACCCCTACAAGCACGACTGATTCATTTTTATAGTCTTCGCTAATTGCTTTACCCAACTCTGCTACACGAGCTTGTAATTGTTCCGCTGTATATAAAATCTCTTTTGCATCTTGATGCATCTATATGACCTCCACGATTCATATTAATGTTCGCAATATACTTTTATTGTATCACATTGAGCGGTTACTTTTATACTTTTAATAGTGAAAGTTTTCTCTTCCCCGGTGTTAACAATATCGAGTAATTGATCTTGATGAGCTGATGTCAGCGTTATATCTGAGTCCACAGCACCCACTATGCGCTGCCATAAGCGCCGTTGTATCGCCAATGATTCTTGCCGTAAGGCACGGCGAGATAAGCTCACCCCATCAGCACCTATAGTCACAAGTTTTTCAAAAGCTTGCTCCGTTAAATCAGACATAACTAATACATCTTCATGTACGGAATTTCCCAATCTAGCAATAGCATCTACTACATTAGGGTTAATAGCTTCTAACTCAGGTATAATGCGATGCCGAATCCTATTTCGTTGGTATCGCACATCTTCATTCGTACAATCAACACAATAGGAAATCCCCTTCACCTCTAAATAAGCCAATAAGGTTTCTTTTGTAACATCTAACAGTGGTCTAATTACAGGAGTAGCATATTCAGAACTTACTACGGTCATCCCTGTCAACCCATTTAATCCAGAACCTCTGATGATATGTGCTAGAATCGACTCCGCTTGATCATCCTTGTGATGAGCCACCGCAACATAATCATAGTTTTCAGACTGTGCAACCTCTGTAAGCCATTGATACCGTACTTGACGCCCCATAGTTTCTTCAGACATTTTTTGTTCCTTGCTCAAGCGAGGCACATCAAATGTAGCAGAATAAAATGGTAGTCCTAAAGCTTCCACTTGATGTTGGAGCCACAAAACCTCTTCCTTGCTTTCAGGACGAATGCAGTGATCTACGATAGCCACACCTATTTCATACGTTGTATGCCGATGTATGGCAATGTCTTTCAATAAGTGCAATAGAGCCATTGAATCAGGCCCACCGGAGCACGCCACTAAGATTCGACTATTTTCTGGAAATAAATTATGCGATTTTAAGGTGTGATTAACGGTTCGAACGAGTGCTTTCACATTCACGGGCCATCGCCTCCATACCATCTTGATCGCTCACAAATACATGAGGAACCTCATAGGCATCCATAAAGGACGTCAAAATTTCTGCACCAGCTACAATGATATCAGCACGGCCTGCAGGTAAACCTTTTACCTGTAATCTCTCGTCGCGACTCATGTAACGTAAGTTTAGAATGATGCCCTCTACTGTTTCGCGACTTAATTTATGACCTTGCACCTTTGTACCATCATAAGTTTCAAGACCTAAATCTATAGCCGCTAGCGTCGTTAACGTACCGCCGATGCCAATAAATTCACCAAATTCGCCTTGAATCATCATTGGGTCCCAAAGGTATCGAGTTTCTTCCCATACCCGTTGAGGTCCTTCGTCAGACATAGATTGTAAACGTACCGCTCCCACTGGATAGGAACGACTCCAATATACGCCGTCTTTATTTCCTAAAGCGAGTTCTGTACTGCCACCACCAATATCGATAGTCGTATAATGACGACCGTCATTCAACTGATCTCCCAAGGCACCATTAAATCCATAAATGGCCTCTTCATCACCTGATAAAATTCGCCATTCCATAGGGCAGTATTCGGTGATTCGCTCCATAAATTCAAGCCCATTTTGAGCCTCACGAACAGCGCTAGTAGCAAAACCAAAGCAATAGTCCGCACCATATTTGTCTGCCAGCTCTTTAATATCCTTAAAAGCCTGATACGATGACTCCATCGATTCAGATCGCAATGTGCCATCTGCATTTCGTTGTCCCAACCGAGTAGTCCATAACTGTTTTGGCTCATAGTGCCATATATTATTTTCATAGGTAGCCAATAATAAGCGCACTGAATTAGATCCAATATCGATAATAGCTAACTTCATAATCGCTCCTTACATAATTAGTATTCCTTTAACACTATTATACTGTTAAAGCCTATACATAAGTAAAGAGATGGCTCAATGCCATCTCTCACTATTAATCTCGACGACCGCCTCGGCCTCCGCGTTTACCTTCTGTATTGCGTTTTAAATCATGCAATCGTTCATTGCTATCGCGCAAGAATGATTTCATTTTGGCTTCAAAAGCCTCTGTACTTTGTTTAGATTGAACACGACGAGGACGTCGTTCTTCACTTGCTGTCTCTTTAGGTTGTGTCTGACGAATAGAAAGGCCAATTTTGTTACCTTCAATAGATAAAACCTTAACCTTTACTGGATCTTCAACCTTTAATACGGTATTAATATCTTCGACATACCCATGAGCTACTTCAGAAATATGAACTAGACCGGTTTGTTTCTCTCCTAAATCAACAAATACGCCGAACTTTGTAATACCGGATACGGTACCATCAATAATGTTACCAACTTCGATTGCCATGCAACCTCCTAATTAATGCGGAAACCTCAAACTACAAACTAATGCGAATATAAATCATTAAAGTTGCCCCTATTTTACATAAGGTACTTCACCAGGTTTTACAAGGCCTAGTTCCTCTCGAGCCACCCCCTCAATGGTCTTTGGATCTTGCAACTTAGCCTTTTCCTGTTCTAATTCTTCATTTCGCTGTTTTAATTCTTGCAATTGTTGCTCAATATGTTGTTTTTCTTGATATACAGCCACCAAGCGATAGGCTTGCCCTAACAATAGCAGCACCATAATCCCTATACCAATTCGCTTGATCCACATGAGGATAATACGTTGATCCTGCGCTTTGCGATTAGGGCGAACCCGTTTGCGCGGCCTTTTTGGACGTTGTACTTCCATAGTGTCTTGACTCATAATGTCCCCCAAAAATATTCATCATCTGTATACTGTCATTTTTTAATTATATCATAGAACCTTATTAGGGACTAAATAAAATTATCTATAGTTTCTGTTAGGTCTATATATTCTCTCTATATAGATATTTATTTTTTATCAATAATAGACTTATATAACAGATACGATTATCTTACAAAGACTCTGCTTTATGAGCGTATTCACGAATAACTGCGCAAGACTTTTTAAATAAAGCTAATTCCTCTTCGGTAAGCTTTAATTCAAATACATCTTCAATGCCATCTTTACCAATAACCGCTGGTGTAGATGCAAAGATACCTTCTTCACCATATTGTCCGTCTAGATAGCAAGAACATGGCAATACTTTCTTTTCATCATGGAATACAGCGCGAATTAATTCTGTAGTGGCACTGGCAATACCAAACTCAGTAGAACCTTTACCGGCCAATACATGATAACCGCCAATTTTAACATCATCTAGTACTTGTGTATGGTCAAGTGTCGGGAATCTATGAGGCAATTCTTGTTGCAATTCTACGAGAGGTTTTCCTTGTACATATACATGAGACCATGGCACCATAGCACTACCGCCATGTTCACCTAAGCAATAGGCTGTAATTGTACGATTACTGATATTAAAAATGCGAGCCAATTCTTTTTGTAACCGTGCAGAATCTAAGGCTGTACCACTGGAAATAATGCGTTTTGGATTCCAATTTAAATGTTTACATAAATAAGTAGCTACAACGTCGGCAGGATTAGAGATAGAAATAATAAACCCATCAAAGCCGGACTTTTTAATTCGAGGGATAACATCCTTTAGAACCTCAACGGTATCACCAAGACTTTCTAAGCGATCTTGGTATAAATTTGGTAAAGGACCTGCACTAAATACGAGAACATCGCAATCACCACATTCTTCAATTGGGCCAGCAGTAGCTGTCACTTTGTGAGGAATATAGCTAACCGCATCATTTATATCCATGGCTTGGGCCTTAGCTTTTTTCTCATCAATATCCATCATATACAATTCATCTACTTCACCTTGTAGAGCAAGAGAAAATGCTACATGAGAACCTACATGTCCAGTGCCAATAATACCTACTTTACGTAACTTCATAAGGGCCTCCTACCTGTAGTACTAAAAGATATCTATCCTCTAATACGCTTCCACTTAAATCAACGGTTCCAAATATATGAACCGATAACTTTAAGCTATATTAATATACCTTAAATCTAAAATACATAAACTATTATATACCTATTTTCTCATAGGTATATAGGAAAATAGATTTATAGCAAAAAAAACTAGTATAGGAAATCCTATACTAGTCCTTACCTTATACAATTAGTCTCGTCCAGTAAAGAAGCTGACTACAGCAATCACGATAACTGCACCAACGATAGACGGAATCAATGCCATGCCCGCAAGACTTGGACCCCATGTACCAAGCAACGCTTGGCCTACGGAAGCACCAACTAAACCAGCAATAACACGAAGAATAATCCCCATACTTTGCGATTTTTTAGTAATGCGACCAGCTACAAAACCAATGAATCCGCCTACAATAATTGACCAAAGCATAATATACCTCCTATAAAGTCATCTCATCAAGATTAAGAGGGAATAAATCCTTGTTCTCCATCACTTGTGGTGACTTTTCTAAATATTGCTTTCGCATTGACCATAAAATCTCTAAATCCTTTGGATCTAACTTGGACAATGCATATATCATCGTGAAATCCGAACCATAATGGCCACGCAAGCTATCAGGTACACCTTTAGGTCCTTCCCCACCGAGGCGATTATTAAAGAACCCCTGTATGCGGCGATTATCTAAATCAATGATAATAAACCCTGACGCATCATATACATATAATGTATGATTGACACGCTTCAAGGCACGCACCGTATTCGTTATAAAATACTGGTCCTTCATATCGATGAGGGATGACTCATAACCGGAATGGTAAAAGTCTCCATAGTAATGAGCCCCTCTATCTGTAGATTCCAATAAATCCTTAAGTATGGATTGTTCTTGACTACTAAAATCAGAGAAAGTTTTTACCGTAGTAATCTCTCGTAAACCACGTTGGTAATTCTCTGTCTTCGGTGGCTCTATATGTTGACCACGGAAGCTAATGGGCATCAACCGAAGTGTATTATCAGATAGATTATAAATACCGTAGCCTTCATAACCTAAAAAATAAACTTTTGAATCCATAGACTTCATCGCTAATATTCGTTTTGAAATAATGGCATCACTAGAATTTACTAGTGTATGCTCTTCTGGATCTATGCGCACTGTTTTGCTGTCATAATTACCACCTACGGCAAGCCAATAGGACAGGCCCATTACAATCAACGCTAGTACACACAACCCAATACGTTTTATATTCATGTATACTCCCTATGAATCCCCAAGCATAAAACGTAATAATATATTGTGCTTACAGGATGTACCTATTCATATAATCCCTATTCATAGGTACAACTGCAACCTTAATGTTTACTATTTTGTAAATGTATACGATCAGCTTAACTGAGTTAGTCTCTCGCCAATGGTCATTCCTTTATATGTAAAAGTTGGTAACAACTCATGTAAAGGTTCTAAGACAAAGGTACGATCCCAAAAGTAAGGATGTGGTACAGTAAGGCTTTCATCACAAATGGAAATCATAGTCCCCTTCTCATCAAAAGCTAAAATAATATCTAAATCCAATGTACGTGGGCCCCAATGAATGTGTCGTTCACGTCCAGCCCCCTGTTCTAAGGACTGTAATAAACTTAACATTTGATGAGGGGCTAAAGAACTTTCACAAAGCCACATACCATTAACAAAGATATCCTGATCCGTATATCCCCAGGGTTCGGTTTCGATTAAGGGCGAACTAATGACCTTTGAAACCGCATCATGATCCTGTAATGATTGAAGAGCCAAATTAATGTGCCCCCGTTTATCACCAATATTTGAACCTACACTGATGTAATAGGTATACATCAAATTTGACCTCGTGTAGTGACAACCTCAACATAATCTAGAATACCTGCAATCGGTACAGATGGTTTGCGCACCGTTACAGATAAGCCAACAATGCCTTGATAATGTTGGTATAAAGAATCGGCAATAAGTGCTCCCAACCGTTCTAACAAATTATGTTTTTCTCCAGTCATAACAGATTCTACAGTGTCATATACCTCTACATAATTGATAGAATCCTCTAACTGGTCACTTTGACCGGCCTTTGTAAGATCTGTAGTAATTTCAACATCTACAAAGAATCGTTGTCCCTGTTCTTGTTCAGATGCCAAATTCCCATGAAATCCGTAAAATGCCATGTTCTTTAAAACGATTTTATCCATTATTCACCTCGTAATAGGCCATCGGCTACGGCCAAGGCACGTTTGTGCATTTTCACATTATGAACACGCACCATATCAACACCTTGGAATACGCCTGTAATACAAGCAGCTACCGTACCTTCATCACGTTCTTCTGGTGGTAAGCCACCCAACATAGAACCGATGAAACGCTTACGGCTAGGAGCAAGTAAAATAGGATATTCATAAGCCGTTAACTCACCTAAACGTTGCATAACTTCAATATTTTGTTCTTCTGTTTTACCAAATAATCCAATGCCTGGATCAAGCCAAATTTGTTGAGGTGTAACACCTTCCTTCAATGCTTTATCGATAGCACAGAAAAAGAATGCTTTCATATCCTCAATAATATCGCCGTAGTTTGTATCATTGCTATTGTGCATAATGATAACAGGAACCTTGAATTTAGCTGCTACCGCTGCCATATCAGGGTCATAGTGTAAGCCCCATATATCGTTCAAAATATGGGCCCCTTTAGAAAAAGCATAGTCTGCAGTTTTAGCATGGTATGTATCGATAGATACAGGAACTGTAGATGCATTAAGTACAGGATCTATCAATTGAGATAAGCGTTCAATTTCTTCTTCTGCTGTCAATGGTGTGCAGCCTGGACGCGTAGATTCTACACCTAAATCAATTATATCAGCACCATCTTCAATCATTTGTGTTACATGCGCTGCTGCTGCCTCTGGGGTGTTGAATTTACCACCATCAGAGAAAGAGTCAGGCGTACCATTGAGTATCCCCATGATAAGGGTACGATCGCACAAAGATAAACTTTTGCCATCATTCCATGTATAATTTCTACGTTTAAACATTTGCCTGTCCTCCACCTAACATTGCTAACGCTTCATCACGTAACGTACCTGTCTCTGCTAGCACGCCACGGCTTTCTAATGTAATCACCTTTGAGTCTTGCTGCATAGTTCCTTTGATAAGCATACATAACTGTGTTGATGTAATGCGCACAAATACACCATGAGCAGATAAATCATTCATAATGGCATCTGCTAATTCCGACGCCAACCGCTCTTGTAGTTGCGGCCTCCGGCTAAGGATATTAACAATCTCTTGAAACTTGCTAAGACCTGCCACACAGCCATCCTTCGGTTGATACACAATATCAACGGTTCCAAAGAATGGCAACAAGTGGTGCTCACACATGGAATAAAATGGAATCCCTGTAACTGCTACAAGCCCCTTGTAATCAGTACTAAAGGTTTCACCCCATGCAGATTTTGTATCTAGGCCTACGCCACTAAATAATTCACTATATAATTCTGTTACACGACTTGGTGTTTTCTCTAGCTCTGGTGCCTCTGTATCAACAGATAAAGCTTCTAAGAATTGCTTTATCCCGTCCTTTGCACGTTGATTCATCGGTCCTCCTAAACGATCTTTGTCGTCCAATCTTCAATATTCCAAATATCCGTAACCCAATCTTTATAAAATTCAGGTTCATGGCTTACCAAAACGATAGTTCCTTTAAACTCACGTAAAGCACGACTCAACTCTTCCTTTGCATAGATATCTAAGTGATTAGTCGGTTCGTCTAATACGAGAACATTGTACTTATTCTGCATTAATTTACACAAACGAACCTTTGCATTTTCACCACCAGATAACACGCGCATTTGAGATGTAATATGCTCGTTAGTAAGGCCACAACGAGCAAGTGCAGCACGCACCTCTGCATTAGTCATTGCTGGATATTCATTCCAAATATAATCTAAGGCAGTTTCAGAATTGGATGGTGTATCTTCTTGAGCAAAATAGCCAACTTGTAAGAAATCACCTTTTACCAACTCACCACTCACCGGTTTTAATAACCCTAAAATTGTTTTCAATAATGTCGTTTTACCTAGACCGTTAACGCCGCGAATGGCAATTTTTTTATTTCTTTCAATTTGAAAGTCTACTGGTCTAGTCAATGGTTCATCATATCCTAATTCCAAACCAAAGGCTTCTACAATAAAACGACTTGGCGTACGGCCTTCTTTAAAACTAAAGGAAGGTTTAATATACTCTTTTGGTTTTTCCAAAATTTCCATTTTCTCTAAGCGCTTAGCTCGAGAATTCGCCATGCCACGCGTTGCAACACGAGCTTTATTACGTTGGATGAAGTCCTCCATTCGCTCAATCTCTTGTTGTTGACGCTCATAAGCCTTAGCCGCTTGTGCCTTTTTCACTTCGTAAGCAGCTTGGAACTGATGATAATCGCCAGTATAACGCGTTAAGACCGCTTGCTCGATATGATAAATAACATTAACTACAGAATTCAAGAACTCCATATCATGGGAAATCAAGATAAAAGCATTTTCGTAGTTTTGTAAATAGTTTTGCAACCATTGAATATGCTCTACATCAAGATAGTTTGTCGGTTCGTCCAATAACAAAATAGTTGGTTTTTCCAGTAATAGTTTTGTAAGCAAAACCTTTGTACGTTGACCACCACTAAGTTCTGTAACATCTCGATCAAGCCCAATATCCATAAGGCCAAGCCCTGCAGCGGTACGTTCGATAACCGCATCAATTTCATAGAAACCACGTTGCTCTAGAATTTCTTGCCATTCCCCAACTTGTTCGAGCAGTTTATTCATTTCATCTTCGGATACATCGCCCATGCGATTATAGGCATCGTTAATCTTTTGTTCCATGACGAATAAATCATCAAAGGCCCGTTGTAATACATCTCGAATGGTCATACCTTTTTCGAGGACTGCATGTTGATCTAAATAGCCAACCATTACTTGATTAGACCATTCAATCTTACCTTCATCAGGAGGAATTTTACCTGTAATGATATTTAGGAATGTAGACTTACCTTCACCATTGGCGCCAATGAGGCCTACATGTTCGCCTTTTAACAGGCGGAATGATGCATCATCTAAGATTTGTCGCGCTCCAAAACCATGGGTTACATTGGAAACGGTTAAAACACTCATATCTATCTCCACCGGAATAAAAGCCGTCTTGTTGAAGACGGCTTATTTCATACTTACTTAAATATTATATCTATTGTACCTTTTTGACCTCTATATGTCAAAAATTGAACATCACTTACACATAGCATAACGCAAGGCTACAACAGCCATAATCTTAGCACCCTTGATTGCTTGGTCTAATCCATAGTCAGAACCAGCTGCACAAGTAAACTCAGGCGTATGCGCTTCTAAGCCTAATCCAATTTGTAATGTTGGCTGTGCAGTTGGCACTTCATAGGATACATTTCCTACATCTGTGCTACCATCTGCCTCATCATCAGGCAATATGCGTGGGCTTTCACCAAACTCAGTCATTACCTCTGTAAAGAGATCTAATAACCGTTTATCTTGACGCATATCCTTAAAAAGTGGCTCATAGTGATGCATTTCAACTTTAGCACCGTAAGAAACTGCAATTTCTTGAGCCGCCGCTTTAATAGCTGGCAAAACAATCCCTTCTAAATCATCTACGGTGCTACCACGAACAGTCATACGAATTGTCGCCTTAGGAGTTACTACGTTCGGCGCCGTACCAGCTTTGGTAAAGATGGCGCCCACAATAGCCCCTTTAGGGAATGTTTTCTTTAACTCTTTGATTCTTTGATATAAATCTACAGCACAATCTAGCGCATTAATACCAGAGTCAGTAAGTGATGCGATATGACAGGATCGACCGTGGAAGGTTACCTCTAAGGGATGGGTCGCTAAGGATGTGCCACCCACTTCATTTTCACCGCCTGGATGAATAATGAGTGCTGCCTCATAGCCTTTAAATAAACCTGCCTCCGCCATATATACCTTACCACCAATGGTTTCCTCTGCAGGACATCCAAAGAATGTCGTTCCCCATGTTTCTGGTGCACTTTGACTAAAAGCAACCGCAGCGCCTAAACTCATCATAGCAATGAGATTATGTCCACAACCATGACCAAGTTCAGGTAAAGCATCATACTCGCCTAAAAAGGCCATTTTATGATGTGCCTCACAATTATAGTCGCCCCGTAATGCAGTTTGTAACTCTGGTAGATCAGTTAAACCCACTTGAGATAAAAAATTATGATTCTCTAAAAATTGATTAATTACATTAACTGCTTTATGCTCTTCTAACCCCAATTCTGGATTATCGTGTAAATATAATGAAAGCTTACGCAACTCATGTGCCATATCATCTATAATGGCACAAGCTTGCGATTCTCGTTCTTGTAATGTCATAACTCCCCTTTATAATATCTAGTCTATACTGTCTATGAAATATTCTATCTATAGTGTTTACTATGTATTCTATTTATTATTTATTCTATCTAAGAAGAATCCGTCTATTTCGAATAGGTATGAACAATTATAGTGTTTGAAATATATCTAAAGTTAATCGTTGCACCTAATGGCAATGTTTGATGCGGCGTTCCATGCCCTGTAGGCACATAGCATACAAAAGGCTCTGGTAATTCAGGATTCCTATTGTCCTCCATGTAGCGCAGTGCTTCATAGCCTAAATCGTAATCACGTTCATCTTCATCACCTTCGCAGTCTGTAAAAGTACCAATCACCAAACCTTTTATACGACTCAACAGCCCACTTAAACGCCACTGTTGTAACATGCGATCAAGCTTGTACGGTGCTTCCCCTACATCTTCAATGAATAGTAAGGTATCCTCCCAAGATTCATCCTCTAAAAAATAAGGCGTTCCGCACAGCATTGATAACATCGTCATATTGCCGCCCCGTAAAATTCCTTCCCCTAGCTCAGTACCAATGGCACCACGTGGCGGTTCAGGTAATGGTTCTATGACTTGTAATTTACCTTCTAAAGCTACAAATAATGCATCTATATCTGCCTTATGTTCTTCTTTAAAGTCGACGCCCATCGGCCCGTGATACGTAATAAATCTACTATATCGATTGATAGCCATATGAAGAGCCGTACAGTCGCTATACCCTATAAAAGCCTTACGATGTTTACGAATTGCTTTATAATCTAATAAATCTAGATAACGCATCGTTCCGTAACCACCGCGCAAGGCAAGTACCGCATCACAAGGTGCGGTGGTCATCATATATTGAAACTCTTGGGCTTGCTCCTCAGGTGTACCACCATAAAGTCCTTTACGATGTGCACTTTCACCAAAAAGCACATGGTAGCCCCTTGCGTTACAAATCTCTTCTATTCTATATAAATCTTCATCGCTTGCACTAGCAGGAGCCATAATCCCTATGGTCATGCCCGGTGCTAAGCGCTTTGGTTCAATCCAGTTCATATATCCTCGTTAAATACAACAAAAGACGTACACATTGTGTACGTCTTAAGTGTATCTTATTTGTATGCTTTTTTAAAGTCAACAAGGCCCAATGTAGTCCAGAAATAATTTTGAATACTTCCGTTTGTTACATATGGTTGTGTTGTAAAGTATAACGGCATTACTAGAGATTCATCAAAAATCATCTTTTCTGCTTGATGCATCAATGCATCGCGTTCAGCCCCATTTGGTGTCGTACGGATACGAGCGATTAACTCGTTATAGTCTTCACTATGGTACTGACTATCGTTGTCTTCCGCAGAGAATACTTCTAAGAAGTTTTGTGGATCACTGTAATCCGCAACCCAAGATGCACGAGCTACTTGGTATTTACCAGCTTCACGATCAGCTAAGAATACTTTTGTCTCTTGATTTTGTAAACGCACATCTGCACCAAATGCATTTACCCATGCATCCTGTACAGCTTCAGCAATCGCTTTATGTAATTCGCTTGTATTATACAAAATCGTAATTGGAGGCAATGGATGATTCTTATCATAGCCAGCTTGTTTCAAGATTTCTTTCGCTTGCTCTACATCTTCGTAAACGAGATAGCTACCAGCTTCACGGAAGTCTTCACGACCGTTGCTTTCAAGCATGCCATATGGAACAAATGCATAGGCAGCCTCTTTACCACCGCGAACAATATTGTTAACGATATTAGCACGGTTGATAACCATAGAGAATGCTTTACGTACTTCAGGGTCTGTAAAAGGCTCTGCTTTCACATTGAATACGTAATAGTAGTTACCAAGCATAGGTCCAATATGTAATAGACCAGCCTCTTCTAAGCGTTTTTGATCTGCTACAGGAGGCTCAACAGTCATATCTGCTTCGCCACCTTCAACCAATGTGAGGCGTGTGCTTTGGGATTCACTAATAGGCCAATTCATCTTCTCTGTTTTTACAGAGTCCGCATCCCAATAATTCGGGTTCTTAACAAAATCCATTTCCCCGTTATGCTTCCAAGATAATAAGCGGTATGGACCATTAGACACAAATGTATCTGCATTAGCAGCCCAGTTTTCATGAGCTTCTACAGCCTTTTGACTCACTGGATAGTAACTATGAGATGCTAATAATTTTAAGAAATAGGCTGTTGGATTTTCTAAGGTAACCACCAATGTATCATCATCGATGGCCTTAACACCAACATCTTCAGCTTTGGCATCACCATTATTAAAGGCTTCGCCATTTTTTAATACATATAACATATATGCATTGTCCGCATGGACTTCAGGGTCTAATACGCGTTTCCAAGCGTATTCAAAGTCATGAGCCGTCAAAGGCTCTCCATTGGACCATTTTAAATCTGGTCGTAAATGGAAGGTATACTCGCGACCATCATCAGAAATATCCCAGCTTTTAGCAAGTGCTGCCTCTGGTTCACTTTCATCATTTAAACGAACTAAACCGTCAAATAATTGCAGTTGAACTGTGCCCTCCGGAGAGGTGGTAGACTTTGCTGGATCCAATGTGGATGGTTCCTGCTCAAGAACATATCGGATTGTATGCTCATCAATTGGTTGCTCCCCGCGAGGATAACCAAATACAAACAAGAGCACACTCACCCCAAGAGCAAGGACCATGAGTTTTAACAAATTTCGTTTATCCATCATGGCAATGCTTCCTCTACAAATTCTTTCATGATACGCCCTACTTGAGCGCCTAACTCTTTACCTCGGTCATTATCGATATCGCTCATCAAAAGGATAAAGCAGAAATGACCTCTAAACGTTTCTAATATGCCCCCGTCATGCTCTACGCGATCAAGGGAACCTGTTTTATGGTGAAAGCGTACATCTTCCCCCCAATAAAATGGCAAAATATCACGGAATTGTTGGCGACCTAAAATGTTCCACATTTCTCGGCCATAAAAATCTCTATCGCGACATTCAAAAATGTGTTTATAGAGACGAGCTAACGCCATAGCAGTCATACGATTATCACGGCCTTCGGCGAGAGCTTCAAAGTCCATCATCATGCGATTGAGTTCTATCTCATCTACACCAAGCTGTTCTGCACGAGCATTGATATTTTCCATTCCAAGAACTGTAATGAGCAAATTTGTCGCCATATTATCGCTAAGAACCATCATAAGACGGCATAACTCAAGATACGTAAAGCTATGCTTTGCTACTAGTTCTTGTAAAGCACCACCACCTTCAACACGAGGTGTTCTAGATAGTGGAACTGTGTCATTAAGATCTAACTGTTCAGTACGAGCTAAATGGAATACATACTCCATGATGAGTACCTTAATCAAACTTGCACTAGAATGTACCGTATCCGCCCCTTTAGAAGCGATAATAGTCGGTTCCTCTTCATCGTCAAATTGAAGTACTACATAGGATATTTTTCCTTTTGGTGCTAATTCTTTAATAACTGTATCGAGTTGATGCTCCAAGGACTTGCCAACAAGTAACTTTTCCATACTATTCTCCCATTATATGTGCCAGCATGCGATGCGGCGATCTGCCCAATCACGTAGAGGTGGACGTTCTGTAAAGCAACGACCCTCTGCTTCTGGGCAACGACCACTAAACAAACAACCTTTCGGTGGATCTAGTGGATTTGGTGGGTCCCCTTTAAGCGGTGCTCCAATTGGAGCATGTGGTATAACAGGACCATTTAAGGCCGTCAAAGCACGAGTGTAAGGATGTTGTGGGAATTCGTATAAATCCAATGCTGGACCTTCTTCCATAACAGCACCTAAGTACATAACCACCATGCGATGACTGATGTAGCGCACCATGTTTAAATCATGAGAAATAAAGAGGTACGAAATACCATGTTGTTCTTGTAATCGTTCAAGCAATGTCATAATTTGTACTTGAATCGATACATCTAGTGCTGAAATCGGTTCATCACAGATGATACACTGTGGCTGCATAATAAGAGCCCGTGCAATACCGATACGTTGACGTTGACCACCAGATAATTCATGAGCATAACGCTCACCAAAAGACATGTTCAAACCAACTTGATCAAGCACTTCTTTTACGCGAATAACGCGATCACGAGGTGTATACTTTGGATCCAACTCCAAAGGTTCCTCTAAAATCGCATTAACCGTAAGACGTGGATTAAGTGATGCATAAGGATTTTGGAATACCATTTGCATCACAGGATGAACGGCTTTGCGATCCACATAGGGATCAATTTGGCGTCCATTCATATAAATAGAACCTGATGTAGCTTGATGTAACCCCATCAAGGTGTAGCCAAATGTAGATTTACCACATCCAGATTCACCTACGATACCGAGGGTTTCCCCTGGTGATTGATATAGGCTCACGCCTTGTACAGCGTGTACCGTGTGTTTTGGCTTAAATAAGCCACCTGACAGAGTGAACTCTTTAACGAGGTTGTCAGTTTCCCATACGTAACTCATTAAAGTCCCTCCAACTTAGCTAACCAACATGTAAATTGGTGACCTTCACCAACATTTGTAACCATAGGAATACGATTACCACAGATACGCATAGCCCACTTACACCGTGGATTAAACGCACAACCTCGTGGTAGATCAAACAGATCTGGTGGTTGACCTTCAACGGCTTTTAACTCACCATGCCATTTACCTTGTGGTAAAGCGAGTAACAAGCCCAATGTGTACGGATGACGAGGTTCATTAAAGATACCTTCTACCGTAGCAGATTCAACACATTTACCAGCGTACATAACCATAACGCGGTCGCAAATTTGAGCAATAACGCGGAGGTTATGAGAAATAAAGATAATGCCAATACCAGCTTCTACAGCTAATGTTTGCATAAGGCGCAAGATTTGAGCCTCTGTTGTAATATCTAGAGCCGTTGTCGGTTCATCACAAATCAAAACCTTTGGACGACCTGCGACAGCCATGGCGATACAAACGCGTTGGCGCATACCACCACTCAATTCATGAGGATATTGAGATAATCGTCGTTCTGGTGTTGAAAGGCCCATCTTCTTTAATAAGTCGATGGCGATAGCTCGTTCGTCATAATCCTCACCATATGCATTGGTACGATTGATAACCTCATACATTTGCTCCCCAATCGTCATGATTGGATTCAAAGATGTCATAGGATCTTGGAATACCATGGCAACAGTAGTACCGCGGAGTTCATTCCAGTCATCTTCAGTAAATTCAAGGCAATCATTGCCATCAATCATAAATGTATCGGCTTTGATTTTTGTTTTGCCATATGGTAGCAATCCCATTAAGGAATTAACTAGTACAGATTTACCACAGCCTGATTCACCAACAATACCTAAAATCTCACCTGGTTGTAAGGAGATATCTTGATTGCGAATAACCCGTAAAGGGCCTTGGAAGGTATCGATGGTAATGGACACATTGCGCACATCAACAATTGCGTTATTCATTATCTATCTCCTTCCTTAGGGTCTAACACATTACGTAAGCCATCGCCAAGGAATGCGAAACCAAGCATGGTAACACTAATGGCAACAGCAGGGAAAATCAATTGGAATGGATAGGAGCGCATGCTACTGATTCCTTCAGAAGCGAGTACGCCCCAGCTCGCCATCGGTGCATTAACACCTAAACCGATGAAGCTAAGGAATGCTTCTGTAAAAATAGCCTCTGGGATAGCCAATGTCAATGTAATGATGATTGGTCCCACGCAGTTTGGCAAAATATGACGCAATAAAATGCGATATTTTGGAATACCCATCGCTTCAGCAGCAATGATGTATTCTTCGTTTTTAACTTTCAAAATTTGGCTACGTACGATACGGGCCATATTGAGCCAGTAGGCGATGCCCAATGCTACGAAAATAGACGTTAAGCCAGGGCCAAGTACAACCATCAACAAAATTACATACAGTAAAAGTGGAATGCCGTACAAAACATCTACGATGCCCATCATGATACGGTCAACCTTGCCACCAAGGTAACCTGCAATACCACCATAGGTAACGCCGATAACAAGATTGATGAAAGCCGCTACAAAGCCGATAGTTAAGGAAATACGAGCGCCGTACATAACGCGCGTATAAATATCGCGACCCAATGTATCGGTACCAAACCAATGACTAAAGCTCGGACTTTGGTTCGCATCGATTAGAGATTGATCCGCATAGGTATACGGAGAAATTAGGGGTCCTAAGATAGCTAATACAATCATCACTAAAATGATAGTAGCCCCTACTACAGCCAAGCGATTTACCTTAAATCTCGCCCATTTACTAGGACGTTTTATAAAGCTTGTAATTTCTTCTTGAGGAGTTCGTTCAATAGGTAAAAAATCTTCCTTATTCATCTGTCCCCTCCTCTGTCGTAACACGTGGATCAATTAACGGATAAATCATATCCACCAAAATATTAAGAAATACTACAAGCGCACTATAGAAAATCGTAATGCCAAGGATAACCGTATAGTCACGATTATAGATGGATGTTACGAAATACTGTCCAAGGCCTGGAATGGCAAAGATTGTTTCTACGATAAAGCTACCTGTCAAAAGGCTGGCAGCTAATGGACCCAAGTACGTAATAACTGGCAAAATAGCATTGCCTAATGCATGACGTGTCAAAATAGTCCAAGAACCCAAACCTTTGGCACGAGCTGTACGGATATATTCTTGTTGATACACATCAAGCAAACCACTGCGCGTTAAGCGTGCAATGAATGCCATAGGTTGTGCTGCTAACGTCAACACTGGTAGAACCATATAAGATGGACCACGCCATAAGGCCACTGGAAACCATCCCAGTTCAAAGCCCACTACATATACAAGAACTGCACCAATAATAAATGTAGGCACGGAAATACCAATGGTAGATAATACGGTAACCGCATAATCAACGATACCGTTAGGGCGCATAGCACTAATAGCACCTGCTGCAATACCACCTACTACAGCCACCATTAATGATAATAAACCGAGCTGCGCAGAAATTGGGAATGCATCACTGATAATATCGTTCACACTACGACCTTCATACTTATATGATGGTCCCAAATCGCCGGTAATAACACCACCTAAATAATCACCATACTGTTTCCATACAGGATCATCAAGATGGTACTTTGCTTCAATACTTGCTTTCACCTGAGGTGGTAATTTCTTTTCACTTGTAAAAGGTCCCCCCGGTATTGCATGCATTAATGCAAATGTTACGGTAATGATGACCCATAAGATTATGATTGCGCCACCTAGGCGTCGAAATACATACCTTGTCATTGTCACTATCCTCCATAAAAAGTCTATCTGTTTTATTATACTACATTATGAAGTTAATTTCATGAATAACATCATTACATTTACAGAAAGGCCTACATAACGTACAATAAAATATATAAATATTTTGGAGGTGTCTATGACAGCAGTACCTAGAGTCTTAACAATTCAAGACATGAGCTCCATCGGCCGTTGTGCCCTAACCGTTATGATTCCAATCATCAGCGCTATGCGTTGCCAAGCGGTTCCATTGGCAACAGCTGTATTGAGCAACCATTTGGAGTATCCACACTACGAGTTCGTCGATTTATCGGCACACATGAGAGATTTTATGGACTGCTGGGATAAAAATGAAATCGACTTTCATGCTATTGTAAGTGGTTTCTTGGCATCCCCAGAACAAATTCATCTCGTGGAAGAAGCCATCGATCGCTTCGGTAATAAGGGACAAATGATTATCGTCGATCCTGCTATGGCGGATGATGGTCGTCTTTACTCTATCTATACACCTGATATGGTAGTAGCAATGCGTCAACTTGTTTCCAAAGCCCACATTGTAAAGCCTAATTACACAGAGGCTTGTTTCTTATTAGACATTCCGTTCTCTACAGATCCTATTAGTGATGATGAATTACGAGATCGATGCAAGAGATTACATCAAATGGGTCCTGATATGGTTATCATGACTAGCGTGCCATCCGAAACACACGCGGTCATCGCCGTTTATGATGGCCCAACGGATTATTTAAAAACATATGATATTCCTCTTATTCCTGTGAAAGCTACAGGAACTGGGGATATCTTTACTGCTGTATTATCCGGTGCAGTAATGAGGGGATACTCACCGTATGATGCGGCAGAGCTGGCAATGAACTTTACTACTAAAGCGATTCAAGCCACAGTAGATACTGTAAAATCTATGAAACAAGGTGTAGCATTTGAGCTAGTCTTGCCAGAATTAACTCAACTATAAGCTATAAATAAAGGGGAACTTATGGATTTACTCTATGTTGTATTACGAACACTGCTCATATGTACTGTAGGTTTGCTCATCGCATTCCAAGGTCGACGTATGGGCCTATCGATTTTTAATCTAACGGGACGATTAAATCGACTTCAATTTATCATATGTTTTATCGTACTAATGATTTTATTCCACATCGTTCATTACATCGATGATCTATTCTTAGACTTTGTTGTATCCTTACCTGCATATTGGTTCACACGGGTCATCATATGGATTTTATTAGCAGCACTCTTCCCATTGTCCTGCATCTTATTTGGCCGTCGTATTCACGATATCGGCTTTAATGCGTGGGCTGGGATTCTCTGGTCAGTAATTATTATTTTCATCAATACTTACTCTGCTGTATCTCCATTCAATTACTTGCTGGAACTTTTCGTATGGCTCATCGGCTTCCTCTTCTGGGTATTGCCGGGACAACCGGAACCAAACCAATACGGAAATCCTCCATTTATGCCTGTAAATCGACCAACTTACGAGTCAATGCAACAGCCTGGATCTGAAACAGAACGAGAAATCAGAAAAACCGTTCGAAAACGTCGTAAAAAACGTTAAAACATAAAACAAATCAGAACCACCCGTAAAACGGGTGGTTTGCTCACGGGCTATAAGCCCGTAGTACTAGGCCAGCGTCTAAAGGCGCTGGCTTTCACTACGTTCAAGCCGCATAGCCATTGACTCGTAACGTTCCCCTTAAAGGGGATGTGTATTACTTGCTACCCTTAAAAGGGTCCTCATATTCTTTTACACTAAGCTTATCTTTCATTTGGTCATGTAACTCTTGCTCACGTATATATTTCTTTACTGTAGCCTCATTTAAACCTACTGTACTAACATAATAACCCTCGGACCAAAAGTGTCGATTTCCAAATTTATACTTTAAGTTTGCGTGTTTATCGAACATCATTAGTGCACTTTTCCCTTTTAAGTATCCCATAAAAGATGATACTGATATTTTAGGTGGGATTAATACTAGCATATGCACATGATCAGCCATAAGCTCCCCCTCGATAATCTTGACGCCCTTATATTCACATAAACGTCTCAATATTTCACGTAAACTATTTCTGTATTGATTATATATAACTTTACGTCTATACTTAGGTGTAAATACTATGTGGTATTTGCATAACCATTTTGTGTGCGCAAGGCTCTGTGTCTTTGTTGCCATATAAAATCACCTTTCTTTTGCATATAATGCGGCTTGAACACCTACATTATACTTAAGCAAGGTGATTTTTTTGTATAACTTTCGTTGCCGCACCCGCATAGCGGGTGGTTTAATGATTCGCGACTACATCGCGAACCAGTCTAAAGACAATAACATAATAAAAAACGTATCTCTATTAAGAGATACGTTTTTTATTTATACCATAACATATGCTGTTATTTAATAATCAATGCCTATTAGTTCATGAGCAACATTAACTCAATCAATGTACAACCGATATAGGCGATAATAAACTTAACCTTTTGCTTGCGCATTCTATCATCATCAGCAATCTTAAGTCGATTGGCAAGGAACCGTTTATCGCGAATTTGCAATAACAAATGCTTAATACGCTCTTGGCTTTCATTAGCAGTACACTCATCACAATCAGATGTAAGGGTAGCTTGCTGCATGAAGATGCGGCGGTGTAATTTACGCATTTGAATCTTGATATTATTATGAACGAATGCACTTTGCCACTGTTTCCGAGAATCAAAGTACATATACAGATATCTAGGAATATTCATAACCAAGAAGGAAATGATAAAAATCCCTAAGGAAATCAAGAAATATGTAGAGAATGAAAACTCTAAGGTTTCTGTAGGCAAGTAGTGATGCAAGATAATAAAGGTAATCCACACGCCGATCGGCAATAAGAGAACTGCCGCAATATCGATGGAACGAAGCCAACTAGTACGTGTAGGTACATCTGGTACAGTAAATGTATCTACTGGATCATGGAACGCATAGTAATCTAACTGTAAAACGGATTGGCTTGTACGAGGGTTCCCCAATAAAACAGGACCATTACTACCGATATGTCGTTCCGGCAAGGGTATGAACTTCTTAACTTGTGTATTCGGTAATAAATCGAACTGGATAATCCCCTTTTTCTCAAAACGCATAGTGGATCCCTTCTCACCTAGTGCAATAGGGTTGAAGAATACACCAAAGAGACTGAGGCACCAGTTACCTAATAGGTGTAAGATAGAGTTTAAAATAAACCCACCTGTATCTATATTATTTGTGTCGAGACGAATCGCAAAGGATGATGAGTAATCATCAAACCATAAATCCTCTAAGGTGAATTCCACATTGATCACATTCCCCCATTTCGTAATAATGGATAGGAATATTTGGTTATTTGGTTCAAATTCAAATGTTACAGCATAAAATAACCAATGATTGCGAAGAGCAGCCCGCAACATACGATTGACTGTATCTTCTTCTATATAAAGTAAACGGTGGTCGAATAAATCTTGTTCTACAGGTGCTTTTTCTATGGTAGGCACCTTATCCACCGCTGTATCACGATCAGATAATGCTTCATCCACCAACGCTCGTAATTTGGTGAAGATCTTAGTCATAACCCCTCCAAGGGTAACAAAAAATAGCTTTTGACATACAAATTATACCATATATTGCATGATTTATCGATAAAAGACTACTACATATACTATTAAATATAGGCATACATAAAGCCCCTTTTACATAGCAAAAGAGGCTTTATTACTGTAGTTTAATATTCAACCTATTATAAGTTAATAGTTATAATAGATAATTTAAGTGATATTTATTTTTATTGAATACTTGCCATAGATAGGTAGCAATATTCATAGAAATGACCACGAAGCGCAATCAAGTCTTCATATGATCCATCTTCTATAATTTGACCTTTATCCATAAATAAGATACGGTCCATTTGCTCTAATCCTTCTAACTGATGTGTAATGTATAAGCATGTTTTATCCTTTACATATTCCATCAAATCACGATGTAAAGCCTTTCTCGTTACTTGATCTAAACCTTCTAATGGTTCATCCAATAAAACGATTTGTGGATTTCGCAAGAATAATCGAGCTAATGCAACCCTTTGTCGTTCACCACCACTTAAGCCATGACCACCACTACCAACAATCGTATTAAGACCAGCTGGCAATCTATCCACTACAGAGCACAAGGAAGCACGCTCGATAGCACGCTCTAAATCAGCTGCTGAAGCATCCGGCCTTGCTAGTCGAATATTATCCTCAAAGGACGCATGGAAGATATACGTATCTTGTGTGATAGTTCCTAACGCATTACACCATGTATCAATGGAAATATCCTTTAATTCTACGTCACCTACATGTATGGAACCACCATAATCATATAAACGCTCAAGCATATTAAATAATGTAGTCTTACCAGAGCCACTAGCACCAACTATGGCAACTGATTGCCCTTGCTTAATGTCTAATCTAAGATGTTCATAAATACAACGATCCTTATTATAACCAAAAGATACATCAGTAAAGGTAATATCTCGATTAGCATTGAATGGTTTTGGTGCCTTTGGGTCTACCACAGGCATTGGCTCATTGGCGAGTGCCATGAGACGACTCGTAGCAACCTTGCTTTCAGCACCATGATGAACGGCAGCAATCATAGGTTGTAACGCTTCAAACCAAGCTTGTGTACCAATGGCAGCAACCGCTACCATAACACTAGCCCAAGCACCGGTCAAAGCATTGGCAGCCAATATGGCTACAATGACAACTGTAATTTGCACACCACCTAGGAACAGCGTATTCCCTAAGTTCATGCCGCGCTCAATAACACCCTTATTAGCGTCCACAGTATGCATCATATGTTGAATACGATGATAGACTAAATCTTCATTACCATAGCTAATGACATCCTCTAAGCTATCCATAGTATCACTTAATAGTGATTTATACTCCCCTTGTTGCGGTCCAATCGCAGTCAGTGATTGTTTATTATGAGCATATACAACTAAAGGCAATACCAAACCTAATATTAGGGCCGACAAAACTATAGGCGTAACCAAAATGCTATCAATCGTAGAAACACCATAGGCTACTAATACAGTTAAAGCAATGGCTGCTACAGGAGGAATTAATGTGCGCAAGTAGAAGAATTGTAATACCTCTATATCCCCCATAATACGGCCTAAGATATCCCCAGCACCAAAGCGTTTAAGAATAGCTGGTGCTAATGGTTCCAAATGAGCATAGAACCATACACGCAAACCATATAATCCTTGGAATGCCATCCGATGGGATGTGTAGCGCTCAAAATAGCGACATACGGCACGGCTAACGCCAAAGAATCGAACCCCTACAATGGCAAGGCTCAAATAGGTAAGGCCTGGTTGCAAGGCAGCTGAGGCCAATAACCATGCAGACACAGTTAAAAGACCTACATTCATGAACACTGTTAAGAATGTAAAAATCAAAGCTAATACTAAAGACCACTTTGCAGGACTTAATACAGAGAATAATAAACGCCATCCTTGTAAGCCCATATTAGACGTTGACACTTCGGATGTATATGTATCGTTTCCGCTTACATAAGCACCTTTTTTATCAACAGGAATTGAATAATCTAGCTCATCTCTATCTTGAATATTAAATGATTTCCCTGTTTGCAACTGCTCTTCAATAGTTGAAGAAAATTCCCCTAAACCAGAGGTGACAAGGTCTTTAAAATATCCCTCTACCGCAATAAGCTCTTCATAAGAACCTTGTTGAATAATGCGCCCCTGTTTTAAAACGTATAACGTAGAGGCCCAGTGCATCGTTTGTAGTCGATGACCAATAATAATGACGATTTTATTCTCCATCAAACGTTGGATAGCACTACTTATGATAGATTCTG
This sequence comes from Veillonella sp., assembly GCF_041333735.1. NCBI lineage: Bacteria > Bacillati > Bacillota > Negativicutes > Veillonellales > Veillonellaceae > Veillonella > Veillonella sp. Next base: position 1,320,630 of record NZ_JBGKFB010000001.1, on the reverse strand, counting down.
TTTTTACATCAAGATGTGCCGTTACCTCATCGAGAATTAACACTTGCCCATTTCGTAAGAACGCACGTGCTAACGCCACCCGTTGACGTTCGCCGCCACTAAGACCTAAGCCACCTTCACCAATAATCGTATCAAGGCCACCTGGTTGTCTATTTATCACATCCAGTAGCTGTACTTCTTTACAAGCCGCTATAATCTCTTCATCACTTACATTCATTCCAAAGGATAATACATCGCGTAAGGTTCCTTTCATGATATGTGGATGTTGGGATACATAGGTGATTTGTTGACGCCACCACTCAATATCGATGTCGCAAACATCAAGACCATCGATGGTAACGGTACCTTTAGGAGCAGTTAAAAAGCCTCCAATAATATGAGCGATTGTAGATTTCCCGGCTCCACTTTCACCAACAAGCATAATCGGAGAATTACGTTTAGCATCTAAGGAAATATGTTGTACCCCATTTTCACTATCTTCATAGGTAAAGGTTAAATCCTTGATTTCAATAGCTTGTATAGGTCCTTGAAGTTTAGATTGCCCACCTACAGGTAATGATGGCTGGCGATTCATAAACTCTTCGTATTTTAAAAGGGATGTCTTTCCTGCCATTCCCGTATGGAATGCAGCCCCCAGTTGTCTAAACGGCGTATAGAACTCTGGTGCTAATAACAAAATAAAGAAGGCGGAAAAGAATGGAATCTCCCCATCCAATAATGTTAAGCCCAGGTATACAGCAATCAAAGCCGTACTAATAGTACTTACAAGTTCAAGAACCAATGCAGATAAGAACGCCACACGCAACACACGCAAGGTAGAGTCTTTAAACTCTTCAGATAAACGACCAATGACCTTGATTTGATCCTTCGCACGGCCAAAGAGTTTTAATGTGGTGATACCTTGCAATACATCGAGGAAATGCCCAGACAAGAAACTCATACGTTCCCACTGTTCTTTATTGAGGCGATCTGCTTGCTTGCCGATTAAGATCATAAAGAATGGAATCAATGGTACTGTAACAATTAGAATGATGCCAATTATAGGCAATGTATCTACAATAGCAATGCCCATAATAAGAGGAATCATAATAGCATATAAAATTTGCGGAATATATCGAGCTACGTAAGCATCTACTTGCTCTAATCCATCTGTAAGCATATGGATTACATCACCGTGGCGCTCCTTATGTTGAACACCTAGCTTAAACATATGTGCTAAAGCTCGTTTTCTAAAGGTTGCTTTTACTGCACTTCCCAATCGGTTGGCTACAGATTCTTGCACATAATGTGCTAGTAATCTCACAATAATAGCAATCCCTAAATAGATAATGGTATACCTTTCATCATGCAAGGTATTTTCAGAAAAAATAAACTTATTAATTAAGGTTCCAAAGAACCAAGCTTGCCCAACAATAGATAGACTTTCAACTAAACAAGTTAAGCCTAGTAATAAAAGCTGACCTTTATGTTCTAGCAACGCTTTAAAGGCGGTACGCTGTATCATAGTATCCCCTATGGTAAATATAGTTAATATAAAAAATCATATGAATTTAGAATCCAATATATACGATCAAATGAATCTAAATTTATCAATATTATATTCATCTTACCACAAAAAAGAGGCGTGCCGCTACGACACGCCTCACATTGAGACTTAAATTTTATAACTCACGAGAGTTATAAAGCTATTCTATTAATAGTGTAAGTCTTTTTCAGATACACGATGACGGAATGTCCAGTATACCCAGATTTGGTAAGCCAATACGATTGGCACAAATACGAAGGCTACACAAGTCATCAACGTCAATGTGTAAGTAGAGTTACCTGCATTTGCAATAGTTAAGCTCCAGTCAGGATTCAAAGAAGAAACCATGATGCGAGGGAACAAACCTGCAAAGTAAGCAGCTGTTACAGAAATAACAGTTAAGGAGCTAAATACAAAGCCCCATTTTGTATTACGAGTACGTGCAGCACCCCAAGAAATGAGGAAGAACACGATTGCTAATGCGAAGCACACGATTGCTAATACAGAGTTGAACAAATCTGTACATACATATGTAGCAGCAACCAATACTAAAGCACCGATTGCAGTAGGAATACCAACTACCAAAGAAGCTGCGCGAGCGCGTTCGGAAACAGCTCCAGCTGTTTTGATAGAAGTGAACAAGCCACCATGGTATGTAAATACCAAGATAAACGCAATACCGCAAAGTACTGTGTATGGGCTTAATAAATCAAAGAATGTGCCTACATATGTCATGCTTGCATCGATTGGAGTACCTTGAATCAAGTTACCAACTGTAACGCCCCACAATAATGCAGGAATCAAGGAACCAAAGAAAATACAGTAGTCAAAAGTTTTACGCCATACTAAGTTAGGGCTCTTGGAGCGGAATTCAAAAGATACGCCGCGGATAATAAGAGCCGCAAGCATTAAGAATAACGCTAAATAGAAACCACTAAACAATGTAGCATATACATGAGGGAAGGATGCAAATAATGCACCACCTGCAGTAATCATCCATACCTCGTTACCATCCCAAACAGGGCCCAAGGCATTGATCATTTGACGACGTTCAACGTCAGTTTTACCGATGAATGGTAATAAAATACCAGTACCATAGTCAAAACCTTCTAATAAGAAGAAGCCAGCGAATAGTACAGTAATTAAAATAAACCATACCACTTCAAGGTTATTAAAAATTAATTCCATAATCTCGCCTCCTCTTTTTCAACTACATCGTGAGATGGGTTACCATCTGGACCTTTTTTGATGTGTTCTACAGCAAGGTAGAGAGCTGCAATAGCTGCTACGATGTACACAACTGTAAAGCCGATGATAGTAGTCATAATTTCTGGAGCTGTAACGGCTTTAGATGCACCGTCTGCAGTTAATTGCAAGCCATATACAAGCCATGGTTGACGACCTGCTTCTGCTACAAACCAACCTGTGGAATGAGCAATGAATGGCAATGGCAATGTCCAGAACATAATTTTCAAGAATGTGCGATTACCAACCAATTTATCTTTTGCATTAAGGATAAGACCTACGAATGCAACAAGTAACATAATGGAACCAGCTGCAACCATGATACGGAATGTCCAGAAGATTGCTGGAACATCTGGAATATAGTTACCAGGACCGTATTGAGCCTCGGATTTAGCTTGAAGATCTTTGATACCTTCTACTTTACCAGAAGTAAAGGAGTTTTGAGTCAAGAAGGACAAACCACCAGGGATTTCAAGGGCACCAGTATTTTTTTGTGCTTTAGTATCAATGTTAGCCACCAAAGAGAATGGAGCTGGATCTTGTGTTTCCCACAATGCTTCCATAGCAGCCATTTTCATAGGTTGTACTTTTGTAATGTATTGACCTTGATGATGACCTGCCAAAGCACCTAAAGTACCGAATACAAGAGCAATAACCATGCCCCATTTAGCGGAACGACGGTAGAAGTCTGTCGCATTGTTGCGCAATAAGTGCCATGCACTGATAGACATGATAATTACGCCTGCTGTTAATAAACCATTCAACACGATATGGAAGAATTGGCCTGGTACATAGCCGTTTTGAACAATTGTTAAGAAATTGTCCATTTCTGCACGGCCATTGCGAATTACATAACCTACAGGATGTTGCATGAAGGAGTTCGCTACGAGAATCCAGAATGCAGATAGGTTTGTACCTAATGCTACCAACGTAGCTACAAGGGCATGAACAGTTTTATTTAAACGATCCCAGCCGAAGATCCATACACCCATGAATGTAGATTCCAAGAAAAATGCCATTAATGCTTCAAGGGCCAATGGAGCGCCGAAAATGTCACCCATAAAACGAGAATATTCTGCCCAGTTCATACCGAAATGGAATTCCTGAACAATACCAGTTACCACACCCATAGCAAAGTTAATTAGGAACAATTTGCCCCAGAATTTTGCCATTTTTTTGTAAACTTCTTTACCTGTAGACACATATGTCCACTCTAAGATAGCTACAGTCACTGTCATGCCTAGTGTGAACGGCACAAACAACCAGTGATAGATAGATGTTAGCGCAAATTGTAATCGAGCTAAATCTACAGCTTCAAACATGTGTTTTCCTCCTTAGAATTAAATACCTACATCACTTGATGAGCTTTTACTAAAAACCTTGTATCATTGTGCTTGTGAATATGGCAACGCTTCAGCCTCAATCAACTGTTCACGTTGAGCAAGCGTTTTAAAGTTAACCTGCTCCAACTGATTAATTAATTGGTCCTGAATCGTCCCCATAGCCTCATTGATAGCACAATGCCCCATACAAGACTTAGAGCAAGAACCTACATCATATAAACACCGTTGTAAATACGCATCCCCTTCTACCGCTCTAATTACATCGAGCAATGAAATCTCTTGAGGATCTCGATTGAGGGCAAACCCACCATCTACACCGCGAAAGGATTTCATAATCCCAGCTGCAATGAGACTACGCATAATCTTAAGCAAAAATCGTTCTGGAATCAATTCCTGCTCAGCCAATACAGAGCCAGTTATCTTCGTTCCCGAAGGTAATAGCGCCATATGCAAGACCATGCGAAATGCATAATCCGTGGCCTGATTTAACTTCATAAGGTCTCCTTTCTCGTGCACTCGGACAAACGTATTACTAAATCTAGTATAATCGAAATAAAACAATACTGCAATGGTATTGTTTTATATATTGAGAATTAGCATATATAGATTTTATACCCATTAATAAGGTATTATCTGAATATTTTTATGTCCCTTAAATAGCATTATGAATTCTATTATCAAAAAAAGACTGCCCACGAATGAGCAGTCTAAATATATTATTTTGTAATTTCTCGAACGAGATGGGCCATTTCAGGAATGATAAGTTTACTCATAGCTAATGTAACGGCACCTACAGAGCCTGGCACAGAGAACATCAAGGTGTTATTGTTGACCCCTGCTTCAGCACGAGACGCCATCGCCTTAGTACCAATATCCTCTGTATAGGACAAATATCTAAAGATTTCACCAAATCCAGGAATATGTTTCTCATAGAGGCTATTCGCAGCTTCAATTGTCACATCTCGCTTAGCAATGCCAGTGCCACCTGTAGAAATGATAACATCAATATTTTCATCATTACACCATGGGATCATAGCATTTCTAATTTCATCGTAATCATCAATAACAATTTTACGATCTGCCACAATATGGTCTGCTTGTTCTAAAAACTCTTGTACTTTATTACCGCCTTTATCGGTTTCAAAGGTACGAGTATCAGAAACTGTTAAAACAGCAACGCGTAAAGGTCTTGCTACAACTTCGTAAGACATAGTTCCTCCTAGAATAACGGAATAATAGATGCTAATCTCGGCCATCCATTATCGCGTAAAAAATCACGTAATGCCCATGTGTAGTGAATAAATGGTGCACAATGTAGGCGCATCCAGAACGATAGATATGGTGTATCACCTTGGAATATAGCCAATCGATTTAAGGCATATAGATTATCTCCTGGCTGTACTGTACCTGGTTGTACTGTGAAAGCCATTTTATAACCAGACTGTTTAGTTACATATTGAACGAGCATATCGTTAAACCCACCAGGATATGCTAAATATTCAATGGGCTCACCTAAAATCCCCTCTAATGAAGTCTTCCCTCCAAGCAGAGCATCTGGCAACTCAGTAGGGTCAATTTTTGTTAAGATCTTATGATGATTAGTATGACCTTGAATATCAAAGCCACCTGCTTCCATTTTATGCATTTGTTCTGTAGAAACAAAACCAGGCGTATTAGCAGCATCACTAATCATAAACAAGGTAGCCTTCATATTGTATTCCTTTAAAATAGGCAATGCATTATTATAGTTATCAACATAGCCATCATCAAAGGTAATAACAATTGGCTTATTCGGTAATTCAGTACCATTTTCTAAATAATCATATAATTGATCTAATGTAATCGTGTTGTATCCCTGATTATGTAAATACTCCATCTGCTCTCTAAACTGATCAACATGAAGAGTCAAAGCTGAATGCTTTTCATCGTTTACTTGATGGTAATTAAGAACTGGTACACCATAGATTTTATAATCAGTAGACAGCCCCCACATAACGCCAAATGAGATAGCTAAAATTGCAATACATATTGCGAGAAAACATAATAATTTTTTAATACAGCTCTTGCCATATTTATACATATAAACTAATCACTCCAATCCACTTAAGCATATAATGAGAATATCACACATACCTTGTATTATCAAGAAAATCCCTCACAAGATATTCATATTAATCTATGAATTATCTTATGAGGGATTTGCAAGTTTATAGTTGAATTAAAGTATATCGAGACAAAGCTTAGTCATGCTTAATATCAAGAATAGAATGAAGCAATTTCTGAGCGTATTCACTTTTTGCTTCGCTAATGTTAGCAACTGATAAAATCTCTTCTACTACACCTTTATACAGGAATAGCACGCGATCGCACAAATATGTAACGGATGGTAAATCATGAGTAATAAAGACATATGTAAAATCATACATAGCTTTAATCTCTTTCAACAAATCCATAATTTGCACCTGTGTGTGCGCATCGAGAGAGCTAATAGCCTCATCAAACAAAATAATTTGAGGCTTTACTGCAATGGCACGAGCTATACATACCCGTTGAAGCTGACCACCAGATAGTTGATGTGGATAGCGATATAAGAAGTCTTCGTTAAGACCTACTAGCTCTAACAGCTTAATGCATTCTGCATTGACATCAATAGTTTCACCCGTATGACGTTTTAATATAATAAAGGATTCATTGATGAGATCTCGTACAGTGAAGCGGGTATATATCACTTGAAGATCAAGAGTATAGGGCTTTTCATATGTTCTTATTACGGTAATTGTATAGGAGTTCTATTTACATATATCTGGATTTACTCAACTGATTTACGATGCGATACCATAGGTGCTTCGCACCGCGGTATCGATTAGATATGGTTTATATCTACCACTAGCCGCGACTTCCTATCACACTCGCCCATGGCAGTATATAAGACTTTAATCTAAATTAAAATATATACCTTAAGGGCTTCGTCGAACCTGATGTAATGGACGTATGCGTCGCTTAGGTCTAATTACTGTACGGTGGCCCTACTTGCTTTCTCACTGTGGATTTCCCTGCGCTACTAAGTAGCTTGGTAAATCTTACGTTCGAAAGAAGGTGATGTGTGGGCCCCATGTGTCGTTTTACTCCTCTGTGGCCTCACACCCTACCCTTCCCACGCCGCCTGTATTATTAATACACATAGATATTACTTGTACAACCTTGGCTGGAAACGGCTCTAGAAGGAATTAGAATGTGCTCGTTAGAGCACAAAAATAGAGGGCCAACCCTTTAGGGTCGACCCTCTATTTCGTTAATCAGCGAGTTCTTATGTACGGTTCTTAGCTCCAGGATACTGGGTGTTCGTCGCTGTGGATGGCCTTATGTAGCTGCGCTACATGTCCATCTTACGCTCCGAACTAAGCGATGCAGTGAATCTGTCGGCGCTTCGCTTCTCCATCTTCTACTGCCCTGCTTACCAGGTACCCTGGGAGGATAGGAAGCCATATACAAAAAAAGACACACCCTCAGGTGTGCCTTTAAGCAATCAGCGGCTTCCTATCCTCCCAGGCCGTCTCCAGCCAAGTACTTTCGGCGTTTATGAGCTTAACTACTGTGTTCGAGATGGGAACAGGTGGATCCTCATAGCCATCGCCACTGAATCTGTCAGAGTTTGTACTCTGAAAACCACATAGAAGTTATATATATATTTGTTGCACATTCTGCTTAATGTTTATTTAAGTAAAGCCCTCGATCTATTAGTACCAGTCAGCTCCAAACCTCACGGCTCTTCCACACCTGGCCTATCAACCATGTCGTCTACATGGGATCTTACTAGCTTATGCTATGAGAAACCTCATCTCAAGGCTGGTTTCACGCTTAGATGCTTTCAGCGTTTATCCGTCCCGAACGTAGCTACCCAACTGTACCCTTGGCAGGATAATTGGTACACCAGCGGTTCGTCCACTCCGGTCCTCTCGTACTAGGAGCAGCCCCCTTCAAGTTTCTTGCGCCCGCGATGGATAGGGACCGAACTGT